>JAZKJE010000050.1:28550-58397 GCA_040384525.1 Pseudomonadota bacterium | reverse complement strand
TTTCTATCTGGTAGGTGGCTCGTGGCGTTCGCTCGCCCGCCTCGATATCCATCTCTCGGGGTATCCGCTCCCCGTCGCCCACCAATATTCCTTGTCGCTGGAGCGCGTCGCCGAGCTGGGTCGTACGCTCGCCGGCTTGTCCAAGGCCGAGCTCAAGGCGATCCCCGATCTTTCGAGCGCGCGCCTGCCGACGCTCGATGACGCCACGACGCTGCTGCTCCAGGTCCTCGCTGCGCTCGGCAGCACCGAGACGATCGTATCCTCTTTCGGCCTGCGCGAAGGCCTGCTCTTCTCGCGCCTAGCGCCGGAACAACGCCGCGAAGACCCGCTCATCGCCGCCGCCCGCGAGGAGGGCGAGCGGCTGGGCCGTTTCGCTGAGCATGGCGATCTGCTCGACGACTGGATCGCTCCTCTGTTCGACGACGAGCCCGATATGGCACGCCTTCGGCATGCCGCATGCCTGCTCGCCGATGTGGGCTGGCACGCCAACCCCGAATTCCGCGCCGAACGCGGCGTGGAGGTGGCGCTGCATGGCCATTGGGTGGGGATCGATGCCAGCGGCCGCGCGATCATCGCGCAGACGCTGTACACGGCGCTGGGTGGCGCCATGGCGGCTCCGGACCCGCTGGGGCTGCTGGCGGGCCCTGAGGCGCTGCACCGCGCGCGTTTATGGGGTCTGGCGATCCGCCTCGGCCAGCGCATGAGCGGCGGCGTGGCTGGCCCGATAAAGCGCTCGCGGCTGGAAATCCAGGGTACGGCCTTGGCGGTGCGCCTGAAGGGCCATGACACGGCGCTCTACAGCGAAGCGGTCGAGAAAAGGCATAAGGCGCTGGCGAACGCGATGGGGCTCGGGATGAAAGCTCCCTGACACCTAAACGGCTCGCCGCCCTTCGCCAGGGAACCGCTTTGTCTTACTGGCGAGTAATCACCCGCAGCGGGCGGATCCGATTTTGCCATCGGTGCCCAGATGCAGATTCAGTCGATCCGAGCGAAACTCCATCGTGACCATCATTCCCGGCGTCAGATAGCGCACCATATTCGCGCCCGAGAGCCGCTTGGCTTCGGCGCTTGTCTCAACGCTCTGGGTCTTGCCGATCAGGCTCTCCAGCCCATTCGAATTGCACTCGACACCTGGCGCCGGAGCAACGGGCGTTTCCGGACGAGCATCGCTCTTGCAGCCGACAACGGCCAGAGCGATCAGCGGGAGGGCGAAGCGGATCATTCGGCGGGTTCCTCTGCCTCTGTACGGGTCATTTTGAGCTTTCCGTTCTTCACGGTGAACCCAAGCTGACCCTCGACCAGTTCAACCGCGTCGCGGCCGAATTGTTCATAGCGCCACCCTTGAAGGATTGAGAGACCTTCGCGTTGCCCGGCGGCCAGAGCCTCCAGATCCTCCGAACGCGCCAGCAAGCGCGCGGCGACGTTGATTTCCTTGGCGCGGATCTTGAGCAGCAGCTTGAGCAGATCGGCGACCAAAGCCCCGTCCTTGCCCAAAGCCGGCTTGCGATCGTCGCGCGAAGGCAGTTCCTCGGTGCTCATCGGCTCGGCACTCGCCAACGCATCCATCATGCGCCCGCCGATATCGTTACCGGCCCATGCGGCGGAGAGTCCGCGCACCTTGCCCAGATCACTCTGCTTGCGCGGCGGATTGCCTGCCAGATCGGCGAGCGTCTCATCCTTGACGATGCGGCCGCGCGGCAGATCCTTGCCCTGCGCCTCCAGCTCGCGCCAGCGGGCGAGCGCCTTCAGCCGGCCCAGCACTTCCGGCTTGCGGCTGGAAATGCGCACGCGCTGCCACGATTGATCGGGATCGTTATGGTAATTCTCAGGATCGGCGAGCCGCTCCATCTCCTGATCGAGCCATGCGCCACGACCGGTCTTCTTCAACCGCTCCAGCATCTTGGGGAAGATTTCGGAGAGATAGGTGACGTCACAGATCGCATAATCGATCTGGCGCTTGTCGAGCGGGCGACGCGCCCAATCGGTGAACCGTGCGCCTTTATCCACGGTGATGCCCAGATAGGTATCGACCAGGTTCGAATAGCCGATCTGCTCGCCCTGACCCAGCGCCATGGCGGCAACCTGGGTATCGAACAGCGGATGCGGTGTCTTGCCGGTCAGATTGTAGACAATTTCGATATCCTGCCCACCGGCATGGAAAATCTTGAGGACGTCCTCATTGTTGGTCATCAACTCCAACAGGGGCGTCATGTCGATCCCGCCCATCGGATCGACCGCAGCCGCCTCCTCATCGTCGGCGATCTGGATCAGGCAGAGTTCGGGCCAATAGCTGTTTTCACGCATGAACTCAGTGTCCACACAGATGTACGGCTTGGTGGCAAAACGTGCGCAGAGATTAGCGAGGGCGGCAGAGTCCTCGATCAGGCCATGGATATGCATCACGGGCCCATAGACTGTCCTTCGGGTTGACAAAAGGGTGTCTGAGGGGAAAGCGCCAGCCCAATCAATTTATTCGAAGAAGAACGATGCACGCATACCGCACCCACACCTGCACCCAGCTCCGCTCCACTGACGTCGGGCAGCAAGTCCGTGTCTCCGGTTGGATCCATCGCAAGCGCGATCATGGCGGCGTATTGTTCGTCGATCTGCGCGATCATTATGGAATCACCCAGATTGTCGCGAAGGCAGACACCGATACGCTGCGGCTGCTCGACAGCCTGCGGGTCGAGTCGGTGATCACGGTCACCGGCGAAGTCGTCGCGCGCGGCGCCGATGCGACCAACCCCAATCTCCCCACCGGTGAGATCGAAGTGATCGCCGATCAGGTTGTCGTGCAGAGCCACGCACAGGAATTGCCGCTGCCCGTGTTCGGCGATGCCGAATATCCCGAAGATATTCGCCTGCGGAACCGCTTCCTCGATCTGCGCCGCGAACGCCTCCACAAGAATATCGTCCTGCGCTCGAACGTCATCGCGTCGCTCCGCCGACGGATGATCGATCAGGGCTTCACCGAATTCCAGACGCCGATCCTGACTGCAAGCAGCCCCGAAGGCGCCCGCGACTATCTCGTCCCGTCGCGCGTTCATCCCGGCAAGTTCTACGCGCTCCCGCAGGCGCCGCAGATGTTCAAGCAGCTGCTGATGGTCGCCGGTTTCGACCGCTACTTCCAGATCGCGCCGTGCTTCCGCGACGAAGACGCTCGCGCCGATCGCTCGCCGGGTGAGTTCTACCAGCTCGATTTCGAAATGAGCTATGTCACGCAAGACGATGTTTTTGCGGCGATCGAGCCGGTGCTTCACGGCGTGTTCGAGGAATTCGCCGATTGGGAAGGGAAGGGCCGCAGCGTCTCCTCGCTCCCCTTCGCGCGCATCCCGTACAAGGAATCGATGCTCAAGTACGGCAACGACAAGCCCGACCTGCGCAACCCGATCCTGATCACCGACGTGTCCGAACTGTTCAAGGGCTCGGGCTTCAGCCGCTTTGCCTCGATGGTGGACGAAGGCAATGTCGTCCGCGCGCTCGCCGCACCGAACACGCATGAGAAGAGCCGCAAATTCTTCGACGACATGAACAGTTGGGCCCAGAGCGAAGGCTTTCCGGGCTTGGGCTACGCTACCCAGAAGGACGGCGTGTTCGGCGGGCCCATTGCTAACAACCACGGCCAGGAAGGCATGAAGGCAATCGCCGACGCGATGGGCCTCGGCCCCAACGACGGCATCTTCTTCGCCGCCGGCAAGGAAGCACAGGCCGCCAAGCTCGCCGGCCTCGCCCGCACCCGCGCCGCCGAGCAGCTGGAGCTGATCGACAAGACCCGCTTCGAATTCTGCTGGATCGTCGATTTCCCGATGTTCGAATATGACGAAGACGCCAAGAAGGTCGATTTCAGCCACAACCCCTTCAGCATGCCGCAGGGCGAGCTCGAAGCGCTGAACACCATGGACCCCTTGGATATCCTCGCCTTCCAGTACGACATCGTCTGCAACGGCGTGGAGTTGTCTTCGGGCGCGATCCGGAACCATCGTCCCGAAATCATGTACAAGGCCTTCGAAATCGCCGGCTACACGCAGGCTGATGTCGACACCAACTTCGCGGGTATGATCAACGCCTTCAAGTTCGGCGCCCCGCCGCATGGCGGCTCGGCTCCCGGCGTCGATCGCATCGTCATGCTGCTGGCGGACGAGCCGAACATCCGCGAAGTCATCGTCTTCCCGATGAACCAGAAGGCCGAGGATCTGATGATGCAGGCCCCGTCGGCGGTCTCGGCGAAACAGCTCAAGGAATTGTCGATCAAGCTCACGGTAGACGGACCAAAGGCGGGTTGAGGCCATGCGTATCGCCATATTCGGGACCAAGGCATACGATCGTCGGTTCCTGGATATGGCGAACGTCAGCTTCGGACACGAGCTCCGGTTTCTCGAAGCGCGGCTCGACGCCACCACCGCGCCGCTCGCGTCGGGCTGCGAGGCAGTGTGCGTGTTCGTCAACGATAGTCTGGATGCCGCCGTGCTCGAAACGCTGGCGGCTGCCGGCTGCCGGCTGGTCGCGTTGCGCTGCGCCGGGTTCAATAATGTCGATCTGGTCGTCTCCGAACGGCTGGGCATTTCAGTGGTGCGCGTGCCGGCCTATTCGCCGCACGCCGTCTCCGAATTCACCATCGGGCTGCTGCTCGCGCTCGATCGCAACATCCCCCGCGCATGGTCGCGCGTCCGCGAAAACAACTTTGCGCTCGACGGGCTGATCGGGCGCAATCTGCATGGCCGCGTCGCGGGCGTGGTCGGCACCGGCAAGATCGGCGCATTGGTCGCCCGCGCGCTCAAGCTCGGCTTCGGCTGCGACGTGCTCGCCAGCGATCCCTTTCCCGATCCCGAGCTCGCCGAGATCGGCGTGCGCTATGTGCCGCCTGCGCAATTGCTCGCCGAAAGCGCGATCGTCACGCTGCATTGCCCGCTGACCCCCGAGACCCGTCACCTGATCGATGCCCCCGCGATCGAGAGCGCCCGCGACGGTCTCGTCATCGTCAACACCAGCCGCGGCGCGCTGATCGACACTTCCGCGCTGATCCAGGGCCTCAAGTCGCGCAAGATCGGCGGCGTCGCGCTCGACGTCTATGAGCAGGAAGCCGATCTCTTCTTCGAAGATCTGTCGAACGAGATCATCGGCGACGACGTGTTCCAGCGGCTACTGACCTTCCCCAACGTGCTGGTCACCGGCCACCAGGCATTCCTCACTGAGGAAGCGCTGAGCGCGATCGCCACGACGACCTTGCAAAGCGTGGCAGACGCCGAAGCCGGGCGGCCATTGATCCATCGCGTCGATGCTGCGTTAATCGCGCGATGATTGATCTCACCAACTATGAATCGGGCAAGGCGCTCAAGGGCAGCTACCGCAAGCAACTGGAAAAGCTCCAGAAGCGCCTCGCGCACATCCATTACGCCCATATCATCCACGGCCACCGTTCCATCGTGATGTTCGAAGGGTGGGATGCGGCGGGGAAGGGCGGCATCATCGAGCGGCTCACCGCGGGCTGGGATCCGCGCTTCTTCCATGTCTGGCCGATCTCGGCGCCGAGCACTGCCGAAAAGAAGCACGACTTCCTCTGGCGCTTTCGCAAACGCCTGCCTGCCAGCAAGGAAATCGCGATCTTTGACCGTAGTTGGTACGGTCGCGTGCTGGTCGAGCGCGTCGAAGAATATGCGAAGGTCGAGGAATGGAAGCGCGGCTTTGACGAGATCAATGCCTTCGAAGCCGAACAGATCGATGCCGGCACCACGCTCGTCAAAGTCTTCGTCCACATCACCCAGAAATCACAGGACCAGCGCTTCCGCGACCGCCTGACCCACAAATGGAAGCGCTGGAAGACCGGCCTGGACGATTACCGCAATCGCGCCCGCCGCGCCGATTACCTTGTTGCGATGGACGAGATGTTCGCCCGCACGAACACGGCGGGGGCGCCGTGGATCATCATCGACGGCAATGACAAAAAGACCGCGCGCATCGCGGCGCTTACAGCCATCGCGGATGTGCTGGAGGCGAATGTCTCGATGGAGCCACCCAAGCTCGATCCAGAGGTGGAGCGGGTCGCACGGGAAGCGCTAGGTTAGTCTCACGGTTTGGGCTAACACCCGGATACCGGGGAATGCCTTCATGACCGACCAGACCACCATCGTTGCGGCCGCAGTCGGCTCGCTATCCCCAGTCGCGCTTGCGTCAGTACTGGATCAGAGCGTCGATTGCGTGAAGCTGATCGGGCTGGATGGCGAAGTTCAGTATATGAACGCCAATGGCCTGTGCGCGATGGAAGTCGACGACTTCAACGCCATCCGGGGTCTGCAATGGGCAGATCTGTGGCCGGAAGATTCGCGCCAGACGGTTCTGGATTCGCTGGAGACTTCCGCCGGTGGAAAGTCCGTCCGGTTTCGCGCCTTTTGCCCGACGGCAAAGGGATCGCCGCGCTGGTGGGACGTGTCTGTATCGGCAGTGACCAACGCTGCCGGGGATCATGCCGGCTATCTCTCGATCTCTCGCGACATGACCGAGGATGAGACCGCTATCGAGGCGCTGGCGATCGCTGCCGACGAGATGCGGCATCGGCTAAAGAATACTTATACGATGATCAGCAGCCTGCTGATGAGCTTTGCCCGCGGCGATGCCGCGCGCGAAACCTATGCCAGCGAAATGGCGGAACGCCTGGTCGCACTCAGCACCGCGCAGGCATTGTTCGTATCCAAGGAAGCCTCCTGCACGATCGGTGTGTTGATCCCCGCGTTGCTCACGCCGTTCAACAACCCGGCATGCCCGGTGAAGATAAACGGCAGCGAAGCAATCCATGTCGATCAGGGCCAGGCCGACGCAATCGCGCTGGTGGTTGGCGAACTGGCGGTCAACTCGTCGAAACACGGCGCAATCGCCAAGGGCGGCGATATCCAGGTCGACTGGCATTCCGCAGACCAGGTCCTCACAATCCAATGGACCGAACATATGGCAACGCGGCTTAGCAGCGTAACGCGGGCAGGGGGGCAAGGCCTGCGGCTTATGGAGCGCATCATGCGCGCGCGCCGCGGGGAAATCGCTTTCGATTGGGGCGACGATCGCGTCACCGTGACGTTGACGCTAAATCTGGGCTGACCACGCCAGATTAGGCGGGGGCTGGATCAGGCCGGGGCAAACGTCCCTTCGTCACCCATCACATGCAGCACGCCGTCCGCAATCGCGAAATAGGCGCCGACCAGCTTGAGCCGCCCCGATGCTTCGTGCTCGGGAATGCAGGGGAAGGTGCGGATATTGGCAATCGAGACGCGCACCGTCTCCAGCTCCAGCGCGTGGATCGCTTCGGGACCATCGCCATATTCGGCAATCACGCGCTCACGCGCCTCATCGAGCATATCCACCCAATGCCCGATAAACCCGCCCGCTCCGTTGGGCGCACCGTGGAATTTCTGCGACAGCGCAGCGTGCACGCCGCCGCATGCGCCATGCCCCAGCACCACGATCTCGCTCACTTCCAGCACCCGCACCGCGAATTCCAGCGCGGCGGAGACACCATGTCGGCCGTTATCATTCTCGAACGGCGGCACCAGATTGGCGATATTGCGCACCACGAAGATTTCGCCGGGCGAGGTATCGAAGATCTGGGCGGGATCGACTCGACTGTCCGAACAGGCGATGACCATCACCTTGGGGCTCTGCCCCTCGGAGAGTTCGGTCCAGCGCTCGCGGTGGCGGCGATATTCGCTGAGCCGGAAGCGCTGATAGCCGTCGAGCAGGTCGGTGAAATCGGTCATGTCCCGCTCCTTAGAAGCGCGCCGCGGTTGTGTCATTACACATGCATGGCTATCTGGCCCTCATGAACGAAATTTCGCCGCTTCCGCGCCCTGCCAATGCTCCTGAAGGGCGCGTCCGCAAGCCGGACTGGATTCGGGTGAAGGCTCCCACCTCCGAAGGCTTCGCCGCCACGCGCGCGCTGATGCGCTCGAAGAGCCTGACCACGGTGTGCGAGGAAGCAGCCTGCCCGAATATCGGCGAATGCTGGTCGAAAAAGCATGCGACCGTGATGATTCTGGGCGACACCTGCACCCGCGCCTGCGCGTTCTGCAACGTCAAAACCGGCATGCCCCGCGCCGTCGATCCGATGGAGCCGAACAACGTGGCCGATGCCGCGGCGCAGATGGGCCTCGCGCACATCGTCATCACCTCGGTCGATCGCGACGATTTGCCTGACGGCGGCGCAAAGCAGTTCGTCAAGGTGATCGAAGCGATCCGCAAATCGAACCCCGTGACGACGATCGAGATCCTGACGCCGGATTTCCGCAACAAGCACGAGCAGGCAGTCGAGATGATCGTCGCGGCGCGGCCCGATGTGTACAATCACAATCTAGAGACCGTGCCGAGGCTCTATCCGACGATCCGCCCGGGTGCGCGCTATTACGCGTCGCTACGCCTGCTCGAGACGGTGAAGAAGCTCGACCCTTCGATCTTCACCAAGTCCGGCGTCATGCTCGGCCTCGGCGAGGAGCGCCTCGAGATCCATCAGGTGATGGACGACATGCGCTGCGCCGACGTCGATTTCCTGACGTTGGGCCAGTATCTCCAGCCCACCCCGCGCCACGCCAAGGTGCAGGAATTCGTGACACCCGCACAGTTCAACTCATACGGCTCGATCGCCCGCGCAAAGGGCTTCCTGCTGGTCGCATCCTCGCCGCTGACGCGTTCGAGCTATCATGCCGGCGACGATTTCGAGAAGATGCGCGCCAATCGCGAGGCGAAGCTGGCGAAGGTCACGGCGTAATTGCCTAAACACCAGGAAACCCGCCAGCTTCCGTACACCCCCGAGCAGATGTTCGCGCTGGTGGCAGACGTCGCTCACTATGCCGAATTCCTGCCATGGGTTACCGCCGTTCGTGTCCGCTCAAACAGCGACACGGAAATGGTCGCGGACGTGATCGTGGGCTTCAAAGGGCTGCGTGAGACCTTTACCTCGAAGGTCGAGAAACAGCACCCGCACCACATCCATGTCGATTATCTCGAGGGGCCGCTCAAGCACCTCAACAATGACTGGAAATTCCGCCCGGACGGGAAGGGCGGTTGCCTCGTCGATTTCTGCGTCGATTTTGCATTCAAGAGCCGCATGTTCGAAATGCTGGCGGGGCAGGTGTTCGATCGCGCGCTACGCAAGATGATCGGCGCATTCGAAGAGCGCGCCGCGAAACTTTACGCCGATTCTTCGACCTCATCGACTGCGTCCGGCATCAGCAATTCGAGCGCACACAACGCCGCCTGAAGGCGAACACCGCCACGGCCATTATTCTCGATCAACCGGGAATCCGCCACGATGTGCTGTGGATCGGCGCCGCGCACGTCCTGTGCGAACACCACAGTGCCCACCGGCTTCTTCTCGGTGCCGCCATCGGGGCCGGCAATCCCGGTGATCGCCACCGCGACATCGGCGTTCGATCGGCGAAGCGCGCCCTGTGCCATGCTCCAGGCAACCGCGATTGAAACCGAGCCAAAAGTCTCCAGCACGTCACTGCTGACCTTCAGCACCTCGGTCTTTGCTTCGTTCGAATAGGTAACGAAGCCTGCGTCGAACACGTCAGACGAGCCGGGTATTTCGGTGAGTGCGGCGCTGACCAGACCGCCCGTGCAGCTTTCCGCCACAGCGATGCGGCGGCCCAGCGCACGGTTTGCCTCAAGCACCTTACGCGCCATGTCGATCAGCTTGGCCGGGAGAATCGTATCCATCAGGATCGCGCCTCTGCCACCGGATTGCGGCTTAGGCGAGTCCGTTCGGCTCACGCCGCCTTGCAGATCGAGAAAGGCCCGGCCTTCTTCTTCTCCTTGTCGCCACCCTTCTCGTCGGCAAATTCGACGAAGGCGATGAGCAACCCGGCGATATTTTCCGGGGGCATCGGATCGAGCAAGCCTGCGATCCGATCAAACTTCATGCATTCGTCCGGCTTGACGTCGCCCGCCACGATCTCGCCAAGGATTTCGCCGGTCATCATCTCGAACATCGATTCATCTAGCTTCGCCTCGCCAGAAATCTTGTTGAAGGCCGCAATTGCTGCCGGCTTGGCTGCCGCTGATGGCCCGGCATAGCGGGCAATCAACGCTTCACCGTTGATGCGCAAATATGCGCTCTCGGGCAGCACCTTGATGCATTTCCCCGACACCGATTTCAAAATGGTGGGCGCAACCGTCAGGAACAGCGCGGTCGCCTCGGCCTGTGTAAGGCATGCATCCTGCGCCACCGTCTGCGCTGCATGGCTCGTTGTCGCGACCAGCCCGAGAGCCGCCGCCAGCCCAGCGCGAAATACCGTCCTCATTCCCCCGTCTCCCTGATCCTGATTGTCGCGACGGCTTGTGCCGCCATGCCTTCGCCGCGTCCGGTGAAGCCCAGCCGCTCGGTCGTCGTTGCCTTGACGCTAATCCGCCCTGCCGGCAGCCGCAACAGCGCCGCGATACTGGTTCGGATCGCATCGCGGTGCGGCCCGATCTTCGGCGCCTCGCAGATGAGTGTCAGGTCGATAAAGTCGATCACGCCACCCTCGGCGGCCACCAGACTGGCGGCATGCTCCAGGAAGCGCCCCGATGCCGCCCCGCGCCACTGCGGATCGCTCGGGGGGAAATGCATGCCGATATCGCCCGCGCCAATCGTGCCGAGCAGCGCATCAGTGATCGCATGAAGCGCGACATCGGCGTCGCTATGCCCGGAAAGACCGTGGCTGTGCGGGATCAGCACACCGCCCAGCCACAATTCCTCACCCTCGGCGAAGCGATGCACGTCGAAGCCCTGTGCTGTGCGGACGTGCATGCTAGCGGTATGACGCGCCTCAGCGGCCGAGAAATCAGCGGGGTGGGTTACCTTTTCCAGCGCCGTATCTCCGTCGACAATCGCAACCTCATGCCCCAGCGCACGCACCATCTGCGCGTCGTCGGTAGCTTCTCGATCCTCGGGCCAGGCCGCATGCGCCGCGCGGATAGCGTCAATCTGGAAAGCTTGCGGCGTCTGCACCCGCGTCAATCCGTCGCGCGAAACCGGATTGCCTGTCGCCGACACCAGGGTATCGGCCACCGGAAGGCCCGGAATCGCGCCCTTATGCGTGTCCAGCGCTGCGAGCAGCCGGTCGATCACGGCGTGCGACAGGAAAGGCCGGGCGGCATCGTGGATCAGCACGCGGTCTGCATCGATCGCTGCCAGCCCATTGGCCACCGACTCCCGCCGCGACGCTCCGCCAATCACAAAGCGCGCATCGCGGAGAGCATCGGCCAGCATCGCTTGCTGCCCTTCGCCGATTACCACCAACACAGTGTCGATCGCCGGGTGCGAGGACAGCGCTGCAAAGCTGTGCGCCAGCATGGGCTTGCCCGCGAGCATTGCGAATTGCTTGGGGATAATACTGCCCGCGCGAACGCCCTGGCCGGCGGCGACGATGATGGCGGCGGTCTTCATGCTCCCGCGCTACCGCGCGACACCGCGCTTGCCAATCACCGGTTACGCAGCTAGGCGCTCGTGCCTATTTTTCAGGCAGATCATGAGCGTTCTCTCTCCTATCCAGATCGGTCCCGTGCGGATCGACCAGCCGGTGCTGCTCGCGCCGATGACCGGGGTGACCGATCTCCCGTTTCGCCGGGTCGTGCGCAAATATGGCTCGGGGCTCAACGTTACCGAGATGGTCGCCAGCCAGGCCGCAATCCGCGAGACGCGACAGTCGCTCCAAAAATTCGCATGGGATCCGATCGAAGACCCCGTCTCGATGCAGCTTGTCGGCTGCACCCCGCATGAAATGGCAGAGGCCGCCAAGCTCAGCGAAGAGCGCGGCGCAGCGATTGTCGACATCAATATGGGTTGCCCAGTCCGCAAGGTAACCAGCGGCGATGCCGGTTCGGCGCTGATGCGCGACCTGAAGCTGGCTGCTGCCCTGATCGAGGCGTGCGTGAAAGCCGTCAGCGTGCCGGTCACGGTCAAGATGCGCATGGGCTGGTGCCATGACAGCCTCAACGCACCTGAGCTGGCGCATATCGCCGAGGATATCGGCGCGAAGATGATCACCGTCCACGGCCGTACCCGCAACCAGATGTATAAGGGCTCGGCGGATTGGGGCTTTATCCGCACCGTGAAGGACGCAGTCTCGATACCCGTGATCGCCAATGGCGACGTCAATACGGTGGCGGATGCGCGTGAGGCGCTGCGCCAATCGGGCGCGGATGGCGTGATGATCGGGCGCGGGTCTTACGGAAAGCCGTGGTTCCTCAGCCAGGTGATGGACGCGCTCTCCGGCAAAGAAGAGCGCCCCGATCCAACGCTGGAAGAGCAATATCGCGTAATCCTAACGCATTACCTCGACACGCTCGAACATTATGGCGACGAAGTCGGCGTCAACATGATGCGCAAGCATATCGGCTGGTACACCAAGGGCATTCACGGCTCGGCCGAATTCCGCAACAACGTCAACAAGATCTCGGACCCCAAAAGGGTGCTGGAGATGCTCGACGAATTCTACGCACCGTGCCGTTCGCGCGAAGCGGCGTAAGGCCGCCTCCAGAGGCCGGTGAGCCGGATCTGGGCGACCTGTTCGTCGGCTTGCCGGTGGCAACGCTGGTACTCGATTCGCGGGGCCGCATCGCCCGCGCCAACACCGCCTGCGAGCATCTGCTGAACCATAGCGAGCGCGCGATGGTGGGGCAGCTGTTCGAAACCGTGCTATCGCCGCCCAAGGAATATCGCAACCGGCGCGAAGGGCATGGCTTTGCTGCGTTCGGCATCGAAATCGAGCCGACCCGCAGCGCCAAGATCAAGGTTGATCTGATCGAAACGATGATCGCCGATCATCCCGGCTGGCGGATCGTGACGCTCCATCATGTGCCGCACGCTCATCGCATCGGCAGCGGCGGCGATCGCAGCGCGGGCGCGAGAGCTGCCGAGGGTGCTGCAGCAATGCTCGCGCATGAGATCAAGAACCCGCTTTCCGGTATCCGGGGTGCGGCGCAGCTCATCGGCACCGGCGGCGATCCCGATGGCGAGCTGACGCGGCTGATCACCACCGAAGTCGATCGCATCGTCGCCCTGATCGACCGGATGGAGGATTTCACCGACAGCCGCCCGCTCAAGCTCGTGTCGAACAACGTCTACCCGTTGCTCGATCATGCCCGTCGCGTCGCTTTGTCGGGCTTTTCGCGCGAAATTCCTATTGAGGAGCGCTTCGATCCGTCGCTTCCGCCCGTGCTGATCGATCCCGATGCCTTCCTGCAAGTGATGCTCAACCTGCTCAAGAACGCCGCAGAAGCGGTGCGCGATGTAGCGGAACCGCGGATTACGCTGGCAACGGCATATCGCCACGGCATGTCGGTCAGCGCCGGTTCGGGGCTTCCGTTGCGCCCGCTGCCAATCGAACTGCTGGTGATTGATAACGGCCCCGGCGCGCCCGAAGACATTGCCGAGCATCTGTTCGAGCCCTTCATCTCGGGCAAACCGGAGGGGAAGGGGCTGGGGCTCCCTCTCGTCGAGAAATTGGTCCGCGATATGGGCGGGATTGTTCAATATGCGCGCGAGCGGGAGCCAGAAGTGACTATATTCCGCATATTGCTGCCGCGAGCACCGCGATGAACGCGCCCGGAGTCGTTCTGGTCGTCGATGACGATGCTGCGATCCGCACCGTGGTTGCCGCAGCACTCCGGCGAGAGGGGCATTCGGTAACCACTGCCGCGTGCATCGCAGATCTGCACCGCGCGCTGGCGGGCGGATTGCCCGATGTGCTGGTGACCGACGTGATCCTTCCGGACGGCAACGGCCTGGATCTGGTCGCGTCATTGATGGCCGAGCATCCGGCACTGCCGGTGATCGTCTTCTCGGCACAGAACACGCTGGCGACAGCAGTGCGTGCCACCGAAGTCGGCGCGTTCGACTATCTGCCCAAGCCGTTCGATCTGGATGTGCTCGGCCAGGCGGTGCGCGGCGCCATCGCGAAGGGGCGCCGTGGGCCGATCGATGCGCCCGAGGACGCCGGGGCGGGGGGCTCGCTGATCGGTCGCTCGCCGGCGATGCAGGAGGTCTACCGCGTCATCGCGCGCGTCGTCTCCAACGACCTGACCGTTTTGATCATGGGAGAGAGCGGCACCGGCAAGGAATTGGTCGCCAAGGCGGTCCATGATCTCGGGCCCCGTCGCCGTTCGCCCTTCGTGGCGCTCAACATGGCTGCGATCCCGCGCGAGCTGATCGAGGCCGAATTGTTCGGGCACGAGCGTGGTGCCTTCACGGGCGCCGCAACCCGCGTGGCAGGCAAGTTTGAGCAAGCTGCGGGTGGCACGCTGTTCCTTGATGAAATCGGTGACATGCCAATGGACGCGCAGACCCGGCTGCTGCGCGTGCTGCAATCGGGCGAGTTCACCACCGTTGGCGGCGCCCGCACGATCAAGGCGGATGTCCGGATCGTGGCTGCGACCAACAAGGATCTCGGCGCGCTCGTCCAGACCGGGCAGTTCCGCGAGGATCTGTTCTATCGGCTCAACGTGGTGCCCGTGGCGCTGCCAAGCTTGCGCGAGCGGCGTCAGGATGTGCCGCTGCTGGCCCGCCATTTCCTGGACCGGGCGGCCGAAGATGGCTTGCCCCGCAAGCAACTCGATGCCTCCGCCATCACGGTGCTGGAGACCTATGACTGGCCCGGCAATGTCCGCGAGCTTGAGAACCTGATGCGCCGCATCGCCGCGCTTAGCCGCGACGAATGGATCGACGCAGACAGCATCCGCCTCGCGCTGGGTGAGGCCAGCCAAGTTCAAGGCACGCCGGGGGATGCCGGGATCGAAGCCGCCGTGCGTGCAAGGCTCGATCGGATCGCAATCGAAGAACCGCGCACGTTGGACGATGGCAGCCTCTATGATCGCATCATCGGCGAGGTCGAGCGCCCGCTGATCGAAGCCATGCTGGCGCGGCACCAGTACAACCAGCTTCGCGCCGCCCGAGCCCTGGGGATCAATCGCAACACGCTGCGCAAGCGACTCGATACGTTGGGGATCGATGCGACCGGAAATCGCCCGAATGGTACCAATTAGCGACAGTTGACAGAATTTGTGTGTTCTTTCGGCCACAATCTTGTTGTACCCAGGACACGATGACTGCCGATCTGGAGCCGTTAGCCGAAACAACGCCGCGTAAGCGGCGCATTGGTGTCACGCCGGTTGTCGAACTGGGTGTGATCGCATTGGCGGTCACTTTTGCCGCCGTCACTTACTTCACGATCGCCGGCGAAAGCGCGTCGCAGCGGCTGCTGACTCCGCCGATCGTCGCCCTGCTGCTCGTCGCGAATCTGGTGCCCGGAGTCGCGCTTCTGGTGCTGATCGGACGGCGAATCGCGCGTAGCCGTTCGGCGCGGGCAGGGATGGGCGGCGGCAGCGGGCTCCACGTTCGTCTCGTCGCGATCTTCTCGGTGCTGGCCGCAGTGCCGGTGCTGTTGGTCACCCTCGTGTCGTCGCTGCTGTTTCAATATGGCGTCGAATTCTGGTTCTCGGATCGTGCACGCGGGATGCTGGAGAATGCCAGTTCGCTCGCGCAATCCTCGTATCAGCAGTTGCTCGGCGATGTCGGTAATCACACCACCGCAATGTCGGGCGATCTTGCCGCCGGCCTGCGTGACGCGCCGATCGACAGCCTCGCCTTTCGCGAGTTCTTCGCGCGCCAGGTTTATTATCGCAGCCTCAGCGAAGCAGTGATCTTTACGGTCCAGCCCAACGGCTCGATCGACACGGTCGCGTTGGTCAATCCCTATGAGCGCGATCTCGCCAAGGAAATTGATCCGGCCTTGCTCGCCAAGATCAAGGCCGACCACGAATCCTCGACCACCGCTTCGGGCGACCGCATTCGCTCGATTGCCCAGCTTCCCGGCGCGGAGAATCTCTACGTCTATGCCGGACGTCTCTCCAACGTAGGCGAGATGAGTTCGCAGACGCGGCGCGCGCAGGCGGTGCTCGCGGATTATCGCGCGCTGGTGCAGCGCTCGCGTTCGCTCCAGCTTCAGTTCAACGGCGCGTTGCTGCTGCTATCGCTGCTGATCGTCGGTGCAGCGGTGTGGGTGGCGATTGCTGTAGCCGACAGGCTGGTGCGGCCGATAAGCGAACTGGTTGGCGCGGCACGTGACGTTGCAGGCGGCGATCTCGCGGTGCGCGTGCCCGAGCCCAAGGTGCAGGACGAAATCGGCACATTGGCCCGCGCGTTCAACACCATGACCGGCAGGCTGGACGACCAGCGCACCGAGCTTGTCACCGCCAACGCGGAATCCGAGAGCCGTCGCGCGCTGATCGAAGCAGTGATGTCCGGCGTGTCTGCCGGCGTCATCTCGATTGCAGCAGACCGCAAGGTGCGGTTGATCAACGCACCGGCACGTGCGCTGCTGCGGCAAGGCGATTCGGATCCGGTGGGACGCCCGCTCAAGAAGATCGCGCCCGAGCTGGATGCGATGCTCGATGGTAGCGAGCATGAAGCGGTAGTGCAGATCACCACCGGCGGCGAAGCGCTGACCCTCGCGGTGAAGATAACCCGCGACGAAGCGGGGCAGGTGCTCACCTTCGACGATATTACCGAGCAATTGAACGATCAGCGCCGTGCGGCATGGTCTGACGTAGCGCGCCGTATCGCGCATGAAATCAAGAACCCGCTCACCCCGATCCAGCTCGCCGCCGAGCGACTCCAGCGCCGCTATGGCAAGAAGATCGAGAATGACGACGGCACCTTCACCAAGCTGACTGCCACGATTGTGCGTCAGGTGGGCGATCTGCGGCGCATGGTCGATGAATTCTCGTCCTTTGCGCGGATGCCGAAGCCACTGTTCCGGCAGGAATCGCTGCTGGATATCGCGCGACAGGCGATGTTCCTCCACGAAGTTGCCCATCCGACGATCCATTTCGAGCTGGACGCGCCCGATCCTGCGCCGGCGATCATCTGCGACCGTCGCCAGATCGGTCAGGCGCTGACCAATATCGTCAAGAACGCCGTCGAGGCCATCGACGGTCGCGGGGAAGGGGAGGCACTGCCGCAGGGCCGCGTTCACCTGACCATCGAGCATGGCAGCGATCAGCGCGTATTGCTGACGCTTTCGGATAATGGCGTTGGCTTGCCGGTTGAGCGCAACCGCATCGTCGAGCCCTATATGACGACGCGCACCGGGGGCACCGGGCTGGGCCTCGCGATCGTCAAGAAGATCGTCGAGGAGCATTTTGGCACGATTGCCTTCTCGGATCGCCCCGGCGGCGGCACGCTGGTCACGATCTGCTTCGATACGGATCTGCTCGCCAACATGGCCGACGCGCCCGACGATGACGACGCCGAGCCGCGGCCCATAGTTTTAACGCGTACTGGAAAAGCCAAGTCATGAGCCTCGATATTCTGGTCGTCGACGATGAGCGCGACATCCGAGAGCTGGTAGCCGGCGTCCTTGAAGACGAAGGCTATGCAACCCGTGGCGCGGGCGACAGCGATGCGGCGCTTGAGGCAATTGCGGATCGCCGCCCGAGCCTGGTGCTGCTCGATGTGTGGTTGCAGGGATCGAAGCTCGACGGGCTCGAACTGCTCGATGAGATCAAGCGGCGCGACGCCTCGATCCCGGTGCTCGTGATTTCAGGGCACGGCAATCTGGATACCGCGGTGGCGGCGATCCGGCGCGGTGCAGCGGACTTTATCGAAAAGCCGTTCGAAGCTGAGCGACTGTTGCTCATGGTCGAGCGCGCGACCGAGACCGAGCGGCTGAAGCGGGAAATCGCTTCGTTGCGCGCATCGGTGGGCCGCGAAGAGGATCTGACCGGAACTTCGGGCTCGATCAACGGCGTGCGCGCGACCCTCAAGCGTGTCGCCTCTACGGGCAGCCGCGTGCTGATCAGCGGCGGCGCGGGTGTGGGCAAGGAAGTCGCGGCGCGGCTGCTCCATGGCTGGAGCCAGCGTGCGGCGGCGCCGTTCGTTATCGTGAGCTGCGCACGGATGCAGCCCGAGCGCGTCGAGGAGGAATTGTTCGGCGTGGAGGAGGGCGGCGACCTGATCCGCCCCGGCCTGCTCGAACAGGCGCATGGCGGGACGATCTTCCTCGACGAGATCGCGGATATGCCGATCGCCACGCAGGGCCGCATTCTGCGGGTGCTCACCGATCAAAGCTTCAGTCGTGTGGGCGGCACCCGCGTGGTCAAGGTTGACGTTCGCGTCGTCTCCGCCACCGCGCGCGATCTGCAGAATGAGATTGCCGAGGGCCGCTTCCGCGAGGATCTCTATTACCGGCTCAATGTGGTGCCGGTGACCATCCCGCCGTTGACCGAACGCCGCGAAGACATTCCGGTGCTGATCGAGCATTTCGTGGCCCATTATGCCAGCGGGCGCCGCGTGCCGACGCCAGAGGTTGCCGCCGATGCCATGGTGGCGCTGCAGAGCTACGAATGGCCCGGCAACGTCCGCCAGCTGCGCAACATCGTCGAGCGTACCGTGATCCTGGCTCCGGGCGATCGGATCGGGCGGATCGAGCTCGATCTCCTGCCCGCCGAAGTGCTGGGCAAGCCAAGCGACAATGGAGGTGGCATGGGCTCCAGCGCCATCATGGGCGCGCCGTTGAAGGAAGCGCGGGAGAGTTTCGAGCGCGAATATCTGCGCGTTCAGATCCGCCGCTTCTCGGGCAATATCTCGCGAACCGCTAGCTTCATCGGAATGGAGCGATCCGCGCTGCACCGCAAATTGAAGCTGCTCGGCATCAGCGAGAGCCGCGACGAATAACCGCTCGGCTGCTGGACTTAGACAAACGAATCCCTAAATTGATTTGCGAGCAGGCCGATACGACCTGCACTCCGACGCCGGGAAACGGCGCTCAAGCGGGAAAAATCCTGCCAATAATACAAGGGAATGCGGACAAATGGCCGAGAAGCAGACTTCGCTGCAGGACCTGTTCCTCAATTCGCTCCGCCGGTCCAAAACGCCGGTCACAATGTTCCTCGTCAAGGGCGTGAAGCTCCAGGGGATCGTCACCTGGTTCGACAATTTCTCGGTGCTGTTGCGCCGTGACGGTCAATCGCAGCTTATTTACAAGCATGCGATCTCCACGATCATGCCTGCGGGCCCGATGGATATGACGCAATTCCTGGATTTGCTTGGAGAACATCAGTCCAAGAATCCGGTGTTGCAGGAAATTTTCCTCAACGCCGTGCGCAAGCAGCAGGAAAGCGTGACCATGTTCCTGGTCAATGGCGTGATGCTGCAGGGGCAGATTGCGGCATTCGATCTGTTCTGCATGCTGCTCCAGCGCGAAGGCATGGCGCAGCTTGTCTACAAGCACGCGGTTTCCACGATCCAGCCGGCGCATCCGCTGAACCTGGCCGAGGAAACGAACGAGGCCGACGACGATTAAACTCCCATGAGCACCGGTTTCGAACGCGACGCCAGCGAGTTTACGCGCGGCGCGAAAGCCGTCGTTGTCTATCCGGACACCGGCGGCTCTTCGCGCGACGCGGACGCGCGTCTGGAAGAGACCGCTGGCCTCGCGCTGGCGATCGGGCTCGATGTTATCGAGAAGACCAGTTTTCGCCTGCGCCAGCCCAAGCCGGGCACGCTGATCGGATCAGGTCAGGTAGAAGCGCTGGCCGAGAGCGTGCGCGACAAGGCGATCGAAGTCGCGGTGTTCGATGCGTCGCTGACGCCCGTGCAGCAGCGCAATCTGGAAACCGGGCTGGGCTGCAAGGTGATCGATCGCACCGGCCTCATCCTCGAAATCTTCGGCGAACGTGCGCGCACTGCCGAGGGGCGGTTGCAGGTCGAACTCGCGCATCTCGATTATCAGGCGGGCCGGCTGGTGCGCAGTTGGACCCACCTTGAGCGGCAGCGCGGTGGCTTCGGCTTCCTGGGTGGCCCGGGTGAAACCCAGATCGAAGCCGATCGTCGCCTGATCCGCGATCGGATGGCCCGGCTCAAGAAGGAGCTCGATCAGGTCAGCCGGACGCGCGGCCTGCACCGGGATCGACGGCAGCGTACCCCGTGGCCGGTGATCGCACTGGTCGGCTATACTAACGCCGGAAAATCCACACTTTTCAATCGCCTGACGGGCTCTGACGTCATGGCGGAGAACCTCCTCTTTGCCACGCTGGATCCGACTCTGCGGCAGATTCACTTGCCCGGCATCGACAAGGCTATCCTGTCCGACACGGTGGGCTTCGTGTCTGAACTGCCGACGCAGTTGGTCGCGGCGTTCAAGGCTACGCTCGAGGAAGTCATCTCGGCCGATCTGCTGATCCACGTTCGCGACATCGCGCACCCGGACAGCGAAGCGCAGCGTGCAGATGTCGAGAAAGTGCTGAACGAGATCGGCGTATCGCTGGAAACCCCGCGCTTCGAGGCCTGGAACAAGCTCGACCTGCTCGACGATGAGCGCCGCGAAGTCGCGCTCGCCGATGCGACCAGGCGCGAGGATGTAGTGGCGCTTTCCGCCTGGACCGGGGAAGGGGTCGCGCTTCTGATTGAAACTGTCGCATCGCGGCTGACCGAGGGTCATCGGCGTTACACGATTACGCTGGACGCCGGTGACGGGGCGGGGGCTGCATGGCTGCACCAGCATGGCGAGGTGATCGAGCAGCGCGTGGAAGAAGACCGCGCTGTGTACGAAGTGCGGATGGCACCGCGCGATTATGAGCGGTTTGGGATGCGGGGATGAGGCTGGGCTTCGCCGTCCGGACCATGTTGTGCCTGCTTGTCGGGGCTGTGGTCGGAATAAGCGGAGCGGTGATGACAGTGCGTTCGGGCGCCATGACGACGGGCGCACCGATCGGGGCATGGACCACCGGCAGTGATTACGGATCGGCGGAGGCGGGTGCAAAGACCCGCGCGGTGGTCGCGCTGCGCGGTTTGCTCGCGCTGCCGGCGCGTGAGGCGCGCTATTACAACGCTGCGATGGACGATGCCGGTGCTCCGCTCGAGGGCAAATGCCGGTATCGGATCAGCGGCGGCGCCTTGCCTGCACGTTGGTGGAGCGTAACGCTCTATGACCGCACAGGATATCTGGTGGCCAATCCGGCGCGCATCTACGCGATCAACAGCGCGCGACTGGCCATCGCCGAGCAGGCAAATTGGGCGATCGTCGCGGCGCCCGAACCGCAGGACGGACATTGGCTGCCGACCGGTGGCGCGGCACATTTCGAACTCACATTGCGCGCCTATCTGCCCGAGGGCGCGGGGAAGCGCGATTTCACCCGTGATGAACTGCCCCGGATCGTGCGGGAGGGCTGCGCATGATGCGCCGCTGGGGCATTCCGCTGCTGATCGGGCTGGTGACGGCGCTCATCGCCTATCAGGTGGCGCTGGTTGTAGCGCCGCGGGTGCTTATGGGGCTGGCCATGAGCCGCATCGAGAAATTTGGCGGACCCAATCGCTTCACCCATTCGCCGCTAGCCGACGACAAATCGCGCGCAATCGTGCGGCCGAGCCCCGATCTGGCCTATTCGAGCTGCCCGTTTGATCTGAGCGAAGGACCGCTGCGGATTGACGCGGTGCCCGTGACGGCGGCGCCATATTGGTCGCTCTCCGTGTTCGATGCGCAGACCGATGCGGTGTTTGTCCGCAATGCTGTTGACGCAGCAGCAGCACCATTCCGTGTGGCGATCGTCGGGCCGGGACAGGTTGCGCCTGCTGGATATACGCCAGTGCGCGTATCCGGAACGCGCGGCATCGCATTGGTGCGGATACTGATCGCGGACAAAGCGCGCTTTGCGGAAATCGACGCTGCCCGGCGTGCGACCATCTGCGGGATCTAAAGGCTATTCGCGCGACTTGGCGGCGAGCCAGAGTGCTTCTTTCGCATCCAGATCGAGACTTAGGAATGTTTCACCGGCTTCGGCTTCCATCGCCTTGAAACGGCGCTCGAATTTGGCGTTGCCGGCTCGGAGTGCGGCTTCGGGATCGACGCCATGCTTTCGCGCCCAATTCACTACTGCGAAGATCAGATCGCCAAACTCTTCCTCGCGCTCTGCGTCGCTCTCAGCGGCTTCAACCTCGGCCAGTTCCTCGTCGATCTTGGCCCGGGCGCCGCTGGGATCGGGCCAGTCGAAGCCTGTGCGCGCCGCGCGCTTCTGAAGCTTTTCCGCACGGAGAAGGGCGGGGAGGGCAATCGCCACACCGTCCAATGCCCCCTTCGCCCCCTTAGCCCCCCGCTCTGCGGACTTGATTTGTTCCCACAGGTAATGACCACCCTCAGCAGCGCCGAGGAAAATATGCGGGTGGCGGCGTTCCATCTTGTCAGAGATTGTCGCGGCAACGTCGGATAGGTCAAACAGGCCAGATTCTTCGGCGATGCGGCTGTGGAAGATTACCTGGAGCAGCAGATCGCCGAGTTCGTCCTTGAGATCGGCCATGTCGGCGCGCTGGATAGCGTCGGCGACTTCGTAAGCTTCTTCGATGGTGTAGGGCGCGATGCTCTCAAAGGTCTGGACGGTATCCCATTCGCAGCCGGTCTTTGGATCGCGCAGGCGTTCCATGATCCGGACCAGACGCTCGACATTCGCCAAAGTCACGCGAGGGGCGCCTTTTCCGCGCCATCCATAAGAACGATAATATACATTATGTAAAATCTATTCCTGTGTGGCGGGGATCTTTTCGACGGTGATTGTCGGGCGATTCCGTTCGCTATTGGGCAATTTGCGCTCACCGCCACGCGTTTGCGCCGGGGGATCGACGCGCTGTTCAGGTGCAGCTTCGATCGCGCCGATGGCGCCATCGGGCTCTAGGATCAGTTCATCACCCTGGACGCGCCACGATTTGAGCCGCGACAGGAAGTTCATGCCGAGCAGATCGACTTCACCCAGATTGTCCGAGATCGTCACATCGAGATCCTCGGCGCTGAGCGGCCCGATCTCGAGCTTCTGGAGATTGCCCGATCCGGCCTCGACCGTGCCGTTGGCAGTCTCGATCATCACCCTTTTACCGGGGTCCGGATCGATTCCGGCGGCCTTTGCCGTCTCGGTCGATAGAGCGATCACCGTGGCGCCACTGTCGATCAGCATGCGGCGATCGGTGCCGTTGAGCTTCACATTGGCCCAGAAATGGCCGTCACGCGCCATGCGGATGCGGACAATGCCACCTTCGGCGCGCTGCTCCTCATAGCCGCCGATGCGCGCGAAGAATGAATCGATCTGCGCGCGATGATTGAAGCCGAGAAACAAAACCAGCCCGATGGCGGCCCAGGAGAAGATGCTGCCAAGCACAGTTGCGAACGAAGCACGGCGGGTAAGCATCGCGCGCGCAGCGAGCACCAGCACGCCCAACAGCAGCACCCCGCTCAACAGATCGTCGCTCATACCTCAAATTCCATCCCGTCATATCCCGGCTCGACACCCGTGGGCAGCGTAGCCGCCAGCTCGGCATAGTCCATGCTGTGATCCATATGAACGAGCGCGGTACGACGCGGGGCCAACTTCCCTACCCAGCCCAATACCGAATCCAGATTGGGGTGCGTGGGGTGCGGCGCACGGCGCAGCGCATCAACCACCCACAGGTCAAGACCCACATATAGCGAACGCATATCGTTCGTCATCTCGTGGAAGTCTGTAGCGTAACCTATTGATTTGTCGTTACTATCGAAACGCAAACCGGCCGATGTGATGCCGCCATGCGGCTGATCGACAGTGGTGACGCGGATGTCGCCAATCTGGATGGAGTCCGGCAATGGCTCAATCTTCACGGTCGGCCGATAGAGCGCGCGTCCGTGAAAGGCGTAATAGAATCGGATATCGAGCTGTTCGAGCGTGAAGGGCCGCGCCAGACCGCGGACCGGCTCGCCATTCCGGGCGTGCATGACCTGGCGAAGATCATCGATGCCGTGGCAGTGATCGGCATGGTCGTGGGTCCAGATCACTGCGTCAAAGTCGCTTACGTCCGCTGAGAGCAACTGCTCCCGCATGTCCGGGCTGGTGTCGATCAAGATGCGGGTGGTTTCGGTGGAGACCATTACCGAAGCGCGCGTGCGCCGGTTTTTTGGATTCGCTGGGTCGCAATCGCCCCAATCATTCCCAATCCGGGGGACGCCGGAGGACGTGCCAGAGCCCAAAATGCGGATTTTCACGCGAGCGTCTTGGAAAACAGAGCGTGGAAGTTAGCGCGCGTCGTGTCCGCCAGTTCATCGGCGTCCTGACCGCGCAGGTTCGCGAGGAAGCGGCAGGTATCGGCTACGAAGGCGGGTTCGCCGGTTTTGCCGCGATGGGGCACTGGCGCAAGGAAGGGCGCGTCGGTTTCGATCAGAAGGCGGTCGAGCGGCAGTCGTGCGGCGGTTTCCTGCAGATCCCTGGCGTTTTTGAACGTCACGATGCCCGAGATCGAGATGTAGAAGCCCAGTTCCAGCGCGATATCGGCAAATTCGCTGCTGGCGGTGAAGCAGTGGATCACGCCGGGAAAGGCGCCCTTCCCCATCTCTTCGCGCAGGATTTCGGCGGTGTCGGCCTCGGCGTCGCGGGTGTGGACGATGATCGGCAGCTGGGTTTCGCGCGATGCCGCGATGTGCGCGCGGAAGCTCGTGCGCTGGCGCTCGCGATCGCTGTGGTCGTAATAATAGTCCAGGCCGCTTTCGCCGATGCCGACGACGCGGGGATGCTGCGCGCGGGCTACGAGCTTGGCGGTGTCGACATGCTCATGCGTGTCCGCTTCGTGCGGGTGGATGCCTACCGAGGCCCAGACATCGGCCTCGCGCTCCGCCACCGCGATCACCTGATCCCATTCATTCTCGCGCGTCGAGATGTTGAGCATGGCCACCACGCCGGCATCGCGGGCGCGCGCCAGCACCTCGGGCTGCTGCTCGCCAAGGCCCTTATAAATCAGGTGGCAGTGGCTATCGGCCAATCTCACGCTTGCGTCGCTTCCTTCAGTTCCAGTCTGGGGAAGATGGGAGTTGGCGGGGCAATGCGGAAGTCCGGATCGTTTTCGGGGCCGAGTTGGGCGAGCAATACCGCCGCGGAAGTCGGCACGACCGGCTGGATCGTCATCGCCAGCTTGCGGATCGCGCCGAGCAGCGTGCGCAGCACGGCATGCATCCGCTCGGGATCGGTTTTGCGCAGCGCCCAAGGTGCCTGAACGTCGATATATTGGTTGCAAGCGAAGACGCCGGCCATCCAGGCTTCAAGCCCCTGGCTGAGCGCGAGATCGGTGAAGGCCGCGGTAAAGCCATTGCAAGCGGCATCGACTTCGGCGTGCAGCGCGTCATCGGCCGGGTCCGCCCTTCCCGCTTCGACCTTGCCTTCGAGATTCTTGGCGATGAACGCGAGCACGCGCTGGGCGAGGTTGCCGAAGCTGTTCGACAGATCGGCATTGGCGCGGGTGACGATGGCTTCGTCGCTGAACGTGCCGTCGTTACCGAAGCTGACGTCGCGCAACAGGAAATAGCGCAGCGCATCCTTGCCGTAGAGCTCGGCCAATTCCATCGGATCGACGACGTTGCCGACCGACTTCGACATTTTCTCCCCCCGATTGAGCAGGAAGCCGTGGCCGAAGACCTGCTTTGGCAGCGGCAGGTTCGCAGACATAAGGAAAGCAGGCCAATAGACTGCGTGGAAGCGGACAATGTCCTTGCCGATCAGATGCAGGTCTGCTGGCCAATATTTGGCGAAGCGCTCGGGATCGTCGGGATAGCCGGCGCCGGTGATGTAGTTGGTCAGCGCATCGACCCACACGTACATGACGTGCCCCGGTGAACCGGGCACCGGCACACCCCAATCGAAGCTGGTACGGCTTACCGAAAGATCGATCAGCCCGCCCTCGACGAAGCGCATGATCTCGTTGCGGCGCGATTCCGGCCGAATGAAATCGGGCTGTGCATTGTAGAGATCGAGCAAGGGCTGTTGATATTTGGAGAGGCGGAAGAACCAGGTTTCCTCGACGGTCCACTCGACCGGCGTGCCCTGTGGCGAGAGGCGGTCATCGCCCTCCCCGGTCAGCTCCTTTTCCTCGTAAAAGGCTTCGTCGCGGACCGAATACCAGCCCTCGTAGCGATCCATGTAGAGGTCGCCGGCATCGGCCATTGCCTGCCAGATCGTCTGGCTGGCCTTGTAATGGGCAGGCTCTGATGTGCGGATAAAACGGTCGCACGAGATATCGAGAACTTCGGCCATCTCGCTGAAATAAGCTGACATTTCGTCAGCGAGTTCGCGTGCGGTCATGTCGCGCTCGCGCGCAGTCTTGACCATCTTGAGGCCGTGCTCGTCGGTGCCGGTCTGGAAGAACACGTCGCGCCCCTGCTGGCGCTGGAAGCGCGCAATCGCATCGGCGGCGATCATCTCATACGCATGCCCGATATGCGGGCGGCCGTTGGGGTAATGGATCGCGGTGGAGATGTAATAGGGATCGGCCATGCGCGGCCTTTAGGCGAATGCGCCCCTAGGGTGAAGGCCCTCCGAGCAGGAGGGCCTTCATTCGATCAATGCGCGTGGATTTCCTTGCTTTCGGTCAGTTCATGGCTGCCGTCGAGCTTGCTCCAGACGGTGACGCTCAGTTTGCGCTTATCCTTTAGCACCAGGACGAACCGATAGTTCATGCCGGCGACCACCTGTCGCTCGACCTTCTCGATGCGATCCAGAGACTCGGCGGGGAGCTTAAGCTCGGCCAGTGCGAAGGTTGCGGCGCTCGAAACTTGCGGCGTCACGGTGCTCGCGCTCCAACCGCCGACGATGGGTGCCCGTGCCGGCGCATCCTGCGCCTGAACGGTGCCGGAAAGCAGAACGGTCGCGGCAAGGCTGGCGAGAATCAGACGCATATCGTTTCGACTCCAAAATGGTTGGTTCGAAACCTCTAAGTGGCCGTAGTGATACGGCGAATGAACGAATTCAGCGCGGGCCGGACGTCGAAGATGCGCTCGGACATCGGTACGCCGCGTTCGGCGGGGTTTGCGCGGCGGCTTGCTTGAACGCGTCGAAGCAAAAAGCGGGGTTAGATGCGGGGCGCCAGCCGCGCGATGAGGCCGGACATTTCGAACACCGTTCCGCTCGCGTCCAGCGAGAGGCCGAGCGCGCTTGCGGTGAGTTCGCGGGCTGCGGCGTAGGCGTCCAGTGCGGTGCGCAGCCCCTCCCCATTCGCCACGCGGGCGCGTTCGGCGATGAAGGTGGGTGCGCGGTCCAGGAACGCTTCGTACCGCGGTTGCGCGGCCTTGAGGCCCAGTTGCTTGGAGAGGCGCGAGCGGATGACGTTGCTGGCGTCGCCTGTGTCTGCCAGCGCGTTCATCTCCGCCTCGAGCGCGGCCAGATCGAGGCCAGCGAAGCCCAGCGCCCGGCCGGGGGAACCTTCGCCAGCACGGACGAGTGCATCAATCTCGGCATTGGTGGCTTCGGGGAGATGTTGGCGGACAATCGGCGCGACCTGGCTGGGGGCGAGCGCCTCGAACCGCAGCAGGCGGCAGCGCGAGCGGATCGTGGGGAGCAGGCGGCCAGGCGAATGGCTGACGAGCAGGAAGATCGTGCCCTGTGGCGGCTCCTCCAAGCTCTTGAGCAACGCGTTGGCGCCCGCGCGTTCCAGATCGTCGATCGCGTCGATCACGATCACGCGGCGCGAGGAGAGCGAGGGCTTGTTGGCGAACATCGCCTGCAGACTGCGGACCTGCGCAATGGTGATGGAGCGGGCGAGCGCTTCGTCGGGCTTGTCGGCGTCCTTCGGCAGGCGGGCCAGCTCGCGATAATCGGGGTGTGCGCCCGAGGATGCGTAATGCGCGGTACGGGTCGATTCGGGCACGTCCCAGCCGGGCGCAAGCGTGTCGGGCTCGGCGGCCTCCGCCAGCATGCGCAGCGCCGCCTGCCGGGCGAACGTCCCCTTCCCCACGCCGTGCGGCCCCGCGATCAGCCAGGCGTGGTGCAGCGCACCGCTCGCCATCGCTGCCGCCAGCGCCTCACGGGCGGAATCGTTGCCGATCTGCATGGGCTCTTAGAGGCCGACAAGGCTCCAGAGGCCCAGCCAGGCGCGGCGGAAGAAGCCGGCCTCGCCAACATCCGCAGCTGCGACCAGCGGCAAAATCTGCGTGGGCATGCCGGGCGAATCGATGACGAGGTCGGCGATATGGTCGCCAGCCTTGATCGGCGCCTTGACCGGGCCCTGATAGACGATCTTTCCCTGCATTTCGGGCGAAGTGCCTGCCGGCACGGTCGCGGCGAGATCGCGCGGGGCGATGACCGAGACGGTGCTCGAACCGCCGCCCTGAACCTCGACATCGCCGACCGGCTTGCCCTTGCCCACGATCGGGCGCGGCGACCAGGCGCGGAAGCCCCAGTTCATGAACTTGACCGATTCATCGGCACGGCCGCCATAGCTGTCCAGGCCAGCGACCACCATCACCAGGCGGCGTCCGCTTTGCTCGGCCGATCCGGTGAAGCCATAGCCGGCTTCGTCGGTGTGGCCCGTCTTGAGACCGTCGGCGCCGGCGACCTTGCCGAGCAGCGGATCGCGATTGTCCTGCTTGATCACCTGACCGGTGCTCAGCGTGCGGGTGTAGTTATGCTGGCTGTAGAACTGCTTGTAGAGGGCCGGATGCTCCTCGATCGTCGAGCGGGCCAGCTTGGCGAGATCGCGCGCAGTCACGAAGGTTTTGCCCTCATCGGGCCAGCCGTTCGAAGTGCCGAACTGGCTGTTGGCGAGGCCGATCTTCTTGGCAGCCAGGTTCATCAGATTGACGAAGGCAGGCTCGGTGCCGGCAATCCCCTCTGCCAGCACGACGCAGGCATCGTTGCCGGAGAGCGTGACGATGCCGTAGAGCAGATCCTGAACGCTGACCTGCTCGCCGGTCTCGAGGAACATGGTCGATCCCGCGGCGGGGCCATGCCAGCGCCTCCAGGTCTCCGGTGCGACAGCGAATTTCTGGTCGAGCTTGAGCTTGCCCTGCTTGATCAGATCGAAGGCGACATAGACCGTCATCATCTTCGCCATCGAAGCGGGCGGGATGCGGCGGTCTGCGTCCTTGGCGTAGAGCACCGCGCCGGAGGACAGATCCTCCATATAGGCGATCGGCGCAGGCGTATCGAAGGGCGGGTTCGCCGCGTTCGTCGGTACGGCTGCGACTGCAATCGCGAGAATCGAGGCGGCGATCAGCTTCTTCATGGGGCTCCGTCCATTCAGTTTATAATGCGAGCATCTCCATAGCCCGCACCAGCGGCTCGCTGCCGCGCCGCATCGGCCTGCGCCCGCGTGGCGAAGGGTCCGAGCTGGACGCGATAGAATCCGCCACCCGGCTTTACGAACCCTCCAAGGCTTTGGGCAAGCGATTGCGCGTTTGCTGCGTTGGAAAGTGCGGCGACCTGCACAATCAGGCCGCTGCCCGCAGGGGCACGCGTGGGTGCACGCGTTGTCGTGACGGTGCGATTGGGTGCGGCGTAGCTGGGCTGCACCGGCTGCGCGGTGGCATATCCGCCTGCGGGAACGTGCTTGCGCAGCGCATTGAGCAACACCGGCGGCGTATCGGGGCGCTGAGTCGCGGGGCGGCCCTGATTGAGCGCAGCCTGATCCACCGGCGTGGGATTCACGGCGCGGACGCGGACAGCAATAGTCTGCGGGCTGTCATAACCAAGCTGCCGCGCAGCACCTGCGGACAGATCGATCGCATGATCTGTGCCGGGCCCCATCGATCCGGTGATCAGCACAAGGATGGTCTTGCCGGTATCGAGCGACGTGACTTCGACAAAGCTGTTGGCGGGAAGCGAGCGATGGACCGCGACCACGGCAGTATCCGCAGCACCGCCACCAGAGACCGGACGAATGCCGGCGAAACCGACTTCATCGTAACGCTTCTCACGCGAGGAGCCGCTGGGGCCTTCAGCGCCGGCAGCGGGATCGATATAATCCTGCGGGGCGGGATCAGGCGCTCGATACGCCTCGCGCTGCGGCGCTGGTGCATAGGCCTGACGCTGCGGCTGCTGCTGCGGATAGGC
>JAZKJE010000050.1:0-28540 GCA_040384525.1 Pseudomonadota bacterium | reverse complement strand
CGGGCTGGCCATCGTTGCGATATTGCGGCTGGACCATATCGCCCTGCGGTGCGCGCGCAGGTTCTGGCTCACGAACGCGTTCGCCGCCTGCCCCTCCCCAGCTTTGCGCCGCGACGGAACCAGGTCCGCCAGCGGTTTCGGGGCCGTAATCGGCATAGCTCCGGCCCCCGCCGCATGCGGCAAGGGTCAGGCTGAGAGCAGCAACAAGGCTAGTTTTCCAGATCATCGAGGAGGAGGGTTAGCCGCAAAGCGTAAAAATTCGGGCAATTCCGCCGATGGAGTAGGCAGACTGTGGCTTAGCTTCACACTTTTCACGCGAATCGTGAAACTTCATTGCTCGCCAGCGCAACAATGTTACCGACACGGAATTGGGCCTAACGAGCGCCTGGGCAAACATCGCGCGACCATAGGATGGCGCGGCGATGTAGGACAGCGCCGCCGCTATGTTCCTAGTGCTCGACCTCGTCCGCCAGCAGGCCCACCGAGAGCGCGTAGAAATTCGAGCAATTATAATCGAGGATCACGCGGTAATTGCCGGTGAGCAGATAAGCAGTCTTCCCGGGACCGTCGGGCTCAAGCAGGCTGGCCTGCATGCCGTCAGCGGGCCAGGCGCGCCCGGTGGGCAGCAGGCCAAGCGCGCGCCATTCGGCCATCGTTTTCCACTGGCTGTGGCGATCGTGGACGCGCGGGCAGCGCGGGCTGCTGGTGCGCGCCCTGATGGCATTGCGGTCGAGGCTGGCGGGGACACTCACCGCAAAGCCCCAGGGCTGGCCGGCGCGCCAGCCGGAATTGGTGAAGTAATTGGCGATCGAAGCCAGGGTGTCGGCCTCGCTGGTCCAGATATCGGCCATGCCATCGCCATCGCCATCGCGGGCAAGGCGCAGATAGACCGAAGGCAGGAATTGCGGGCCACCAAAGGCCCCTGCCCAGCTGCCGACCAGTTTCTCGCGCGGCACGCCGCGATCGATCATCTTGAGCGTGGCAATGAACTCACCCGAGAAAAGCTCGCGGCGGCGCCCTTCATAGGCAAGGCTGGCAAGCGCGCGGGGCAGATCGAAATTGCCCATCACGCGCCCGTAATTCGTTTCATGCCCCCAGATCGCGACCATGATCGATTCGGGCACACCGCTCTCGCGCTCGATCCGCTCAAGCCGCGGACGCTGACGCTGATAGGCGGCGCGCCCCATCGAGATGCGCGCGGCATCGACATGGGTGCGACGATAGGGCTCGAAGGCGGCAATCGGCGCGTTCGGGCGACTCTCGGGCTGCTGGCGGTCCAACTCGACCACGCGGGCGTTGTACGTGAGGCCAGGCAGCACCGAATCAATGGCACGCTGGCTAACGCCCTGCGCGCGCGCTTCACGCCCCAGTTGCTGCAGATACCCCTGAAAGCCCTGCTCATCCTGCGCCACTGCGGGACCCGCTGCGGGCGATGCCAGGACGATTGCCGCCACCAGCGCCAAACCCCAGCTCGATACGTTGCGCAAACCCTTCATGTGGCAGACAGTGCCACAGCGATGCAGGCGCGTGAATCCCCATTTGCCGCCATTCACCAACATTTTCTGGCACATCGGCGCAGGTCGCGTTAGCGGGGCATTGCGCGGAGAGGTGGCCGAGTGGTTTAAGGCAGCGGTCTTGAAAACCGCCGTGGGTGGAAGCTCACCGTGGGTTCGAATCCCACCCTCTCCGCCAACGAGCCTGAATAGAGCGCCCTGTTTTATCAGCGTCGTATCGCCAGCCCACGGTTCGTTGTTGGCGCTCCGGCCTGCCGGCCTATGCGCCTGGGTTTGAATTCGGCCCGCGCGGCTGCCCTATGACACGCGACTCCGCAGCCAGAGGCAATTCAACGGGGAACGCGCCCTGTCGAGATGTAGCTTTCTTGATCAGCTGCGAAAATGCGACGCCCATTGGCGATGTTTCCATCGATTTCGGTACCCGCTTCCGCCTCGGTCCGACCCTGCCGCACCGCTTCTTTTATCGCTTCGATGCGGAACTGCGCTTCTTCGGCTTTGCAGCTTTTCGCGAACCCCTCCTTGAATTTGGCTGGATCCATTTTCGTCGTCATTCCCATTTTGACGGTTTGCTGGAGGCAATTGGAAAAGGCGGCTGCTGTGGCGGCGAATGACGATGGCTGCGAAGCGCTTTGATCGTGCGCAGCAACCGGAATGGCCATCGCCAGGGCAATTGTACTCAGAAGATATTTCGATTTCCGACTTGTCATGGCGCAGCTCCAATTCGGGCCGGTCCTATCGGAGACTGCAGGACAGGCACAGCCTCAATGCTGATCGGCGCGACCATCCTTGTTACACCGTCGCCGGTCGGGGCGGGCCCACTCAAGCGGATGACTATCCCGGATGCGGCGGTTCCGGCGCCCTTACGGGAGTGAGGCGATGCCGCACAGGCATGATCCGGCGTACGAAATCATCGTGGTAAATTGGTGTTTGGATGCAGCCAGTACGATTCTCCTCGTCACAAATCTGTGTTAGTTTCGGCGTTGCGCCGATCTGGTGCGCGTACCGACTTCGGGAGGAAAAAATGGTCAAGTCGTTCGAAGCTACGTTGTCCGCCGCCGTGCTGCTCGCGGCGTTCAGCATCACTCCGGCGCTTGCGCAATCCTCGCAGACGCCACCCGAACTGGCGGATTTGGTTGGCGCGCGCGCCGCCGGTGGCGAAACCCAGATGCAATCGCGCGGCTATCGGAACGTAGCTGCTTCGCAGGCGGGCGGCGCAAGCTGGACGTTCTGGTGGAACGGCCGCACCTGCGTAAGCATCTCCACGCGTGACGGTCGTTATGCCAGCATCAGTCGCGCGCCCGATGCCAATTGCACCCAGCAGGGCGGCAATCGCCCACCTCAGGGCGGCGGCAGTCCCGATTATGGTCCTGGCCCCGGTCGTCCCGATTACGGCCCCGGCCCAGGTCGGCCGGATATTGGCCCGGGCGGCGGTTATGGCGACAATGGCGACAACTCGCTCACTCTGATCTGCTTCGGCGGCGGCACGAAGGTAGTGCCCGACTACCGCTCGGGCTATCGCTACAATTACGATAGCCACAAGTTCGAGCCCTATTCGGAGACCGGGATCGGCCGGCAGGGTTATCAGTCGGACATCCAGATCGAGATCTGGCATGGCCGGGGCCGAATCCATCTGGGCGGCAACATGGTGCCCCCGCTGAACACGCGGGGCGACAATGGCTGGTGGGACCTGACCGATCTGGTGATGGGCCGCGATCAGATTACCGCGCGCTATCGGCTCAACGGCCTCAACCGCCCGACATTGACGATCAATCGCCGTACCGGTGCGATCTCGATCCGGGGGCCCCAACCGTTCAATGGCCGCTGCGAAGCCGGCAACTGGCGCGGGGGCGCGGGACAGTTCTGACCTTATAACCGGCGCCGCTGCCTGACTTCAGGTCAGTAGCGGCGCCACCACCAGGATCGCGATCACGCATTCGACCATCCCCAACGATGCGATCCAGAAACCGCGCCCGATGGAGATATGCAGTTTGCGTGCGAACCAGCGCGCCTGAAATCCGCCATACCAGAGGAAGGCGAGCACCATCATCGCCCACCCGGCGCCCGACGCCCAGCTCCAGTGAAGCTGGCTGATCAAGCCGCCCAGTCCGACCAGCAACGCGAACGGCCCCGCCAGAAAGCATTGTGCGTAGAACGGTCGGCGTAGCGTCACGCGGCTCAGCCCGCTCTTCTGCCTACGCACGAGCCGAACCGCCATGATAAGCGGGAAGATGCTGAAAACCAGCAAGCGGAGCAGCAACAGGCTGGTGTCGTCGTTGACCAGCGCGGCCAGCCCGCGCTTGCTGCCGACCAGCATACTCTGGCCCACCAGCGACAATTCTATGGCGTGGCTCAAAAGCAGCGTCAGCAGCAGGAACAGCGGCGGGCTGAGCGTGTCGTCATATTGCTTCTCTTCCTCCGCGCTGAGTTCGCGGCTGGCATAATCCATCATTCGCCACGGATGCCGGACCGTCCGCCAAAAAGTGATCGGATAGAAAATGAGCCAGCCCATGATCTCGAAAAGCAGATCGTCGAGCGACTTGAGCAACTGCATGAAGGTCATGGCACAGTCTCAGCACAGCGAAGCAAGCCGCTCAATCGGTTTCGCTTGAGCGGAACGCCATGGTGTCAGGGATGGCGTTCAACGGTCGCGCCGGGCATCGCAAGGACAATTGCACTCAGAAAACCCGTGGATTTCTGACTCGTCGTGGCGCGCCTTCCAATTGTGGCCAGCCGGATCGGCGATTGCAGGGCAAGGCACAGCCTCCATGCTGATCGGCAAACGCTTGGACCTCTACGGGCATCCGCTCTGCTGTATCCGGGGCTGAGTTGCCGGCAATAGGAGCCCCCCATGAAGACGCAGACCATGCTGATAGCGGCGCTGACGCTGGGCGCGCTCCCCGCCACCGCGCAGACAGTGACGACGCGCCACGGTCCGGTCAGCGGCACCAGCAGCGATGGCGTCAATCGCTTCCTCGGCATACCTTACGGCGCGGATACGGGCGGCGAAAACCGCTTCCGCAAGGCGAAGCCCGCTGCCGACTGGGCGACCACCCTGCCCGCGACTGAATTCGGCAAGCGGTGCCCGCAGCCGGTGATCGACAAGCCCAATTCGCTGATCCGCTTTGCAAACCTGCCGGTGAGCGAGGATTGCCTGAACCTCAATGTGTGGGCGCCTGCCAAGGCCAAGAAGCGCCCCGTGATGGTTTGGCTGCATGGTGGCGGATACGGCTTCGGCAGCTCTGCGGATCCTTATTATGACGGGACCAACCTGGCGAAGAAGGAAGGCGTGGTGCTGGTTTCGATCAACCATCGCCTGAACGGCTTTGGCTATCTGAACCTGGGACCCGAAGCGGCAGGGCAGTTCGATGCCAATATCGGCGTGCAGGATATCGTGCTCGCGCTGCAATGGGTGCGCGCCAATATCGCGAAGTTTGGCGGCGACCCGAAGAATGTCACGGTGTTTGGCCAGTCGGGCGGCGGCGGCAAGATTTCGGTGCTGATGGCGATGCCCGCGGCCAAGGGGCTGTTCGCCAAGGCGATCATCGAGAGTGGATCGGATCCGCGCATCCGCACGCCGCAGGAGGCGATCGAGGTTCGCGACAAGGTGCTGGCCGCTGCCGGGCTTAAGCCCGGCGAAGCGCTCAAGCTGCGCGACCTTCCGATGGAGAAATTGGTCGAGATTTTCTCCAAGGTCGGCGTGCTCAGCTACTGGCCTTATGTCGATGGTGCGATAGTCCCCACCCAGCCATATGACCGTGTCGCCAATCCGGTTTCGGGCGATGTGGCGCTGCTGGTCGGCACCACGCGCGACGAAGGCAATTCGGTGCTGGCGACCGATCCGAGCTTCAAGCAAATCGACGACGCCAAGGCGGGCATGATGGCGATGATGCTGACGGGGCCGGAATATGCGGCAGAGGCGATGGCGCTCTACAAGAAGCACATGCCGGGTGAGCCGGCACGGCAGATCATATCGCGGATCATGACCGACAAGATGTTTAGCCAGACCTCGGCCGTGCTTGCGGATGCCAAGTCTGCGCAGAAAGCGCCGGTCTATAAATATCGCGTCGATTGGCGCTCGCCGGTGCTGGAGGGCGAACTGCGCGCGGGGCACGGGATCGAGATCCCTTTCGTGTTCGATTCGCTGCGGCCGAACGACAGACTTGTCGGCAATGGCGAATCGCAGGCGCGGATGACTGAGCTGATGCGCACATCGTTCGCCAATTTCGCGCGCACCGGTAACCCGAATGTGAAGGGTTTTCCGGCCTGGCCGCGCTACGATATTACGCAGCGCGCGACCTTCATTTTCAACGATCCGCCCAGCGTAATCGCCAATCCCGAGCCTGAATTGCGGGCATTCTGGGACAAGACAGGCGCGCAAAAGAAGTAAGCTTCCGGAGTGTTCCGGCGGCACTCCATCACGCATAGCGATCATGCGGATCGGCAAACGGACGACACGCGCAAAACCAATCCTGTCTGATAGGTACGGTTCGAACAAAAAGCCGTAGTTTCCAGGGAGAGTGTCTCATGAATTTCTCGAACAGCCGTTCGATCCGCCGAGCGGCGTTGCTCGCCAGCGGCGCGCTTCTAGCCGCAGCAACGCCTGCATTCGCGCAGGACGCAGCGCCGCAGGGCGAGGACGAGATCGTTGTCACCGCGCAGAAGCGCACCGAGCGCCTGCAGGACGTTCCCGCATCGGTATCCGTGCTGAATGCCGAGAAGCTGACCGATCAGGGCATCACCAAGTTCGAGGATTACGCGGCACGCGTTCCCGGCCTGTCGCTCTCGTCCGCGAGCGCCGGCAAGACCCAGGTTGCGCTTCGCGGCATCACCACCGGCCCGGCCCAGTCGGCTGCGGCAACCGGCTTCTACCTCGGCGAGGCGCCGATCGGTTCGGTCAACGCTTATTCGGGCGGCAGCAGCACCACGCTCGATCTGGACCCCAGCGATCTGGCGCAGATCGAAGTTCTGAAGGGTCCGCAGGGCACGCTCTATGGCGCGAACGCGATGGGCGGCCTGGTGAAATATGTGATCGCAGAGCCGAACTATACCGACGTGACCGGCCGCATCTCGGCTGGCGCGAGCACAGTCAATGAGGGCGATAACGGCTATTCGTTCCGCGGCGCCGTCAACGTGCCGATCATCGTCGACAAGCTCGCGATCCGCGCCAGCGCCTATAAGCGCCGCGACGGTGGCTATATCGATATCGTCGGCGGGCTGGCCAAGGGAAATGACGTCAATTGGGTCGACGTGACCGGCGGCCGCGCGATGCTCGGCGCCAAGCTTGGCAGCTCGGTGGAAATCCAGCTTCAGGCAATCGCGCAGGACATCAAGACCGGCGGCCTCAACGCCTATGACGTCAATGCCACCACCCTCGCCCCGATCTCGGGCGACCTGAAGGCAGTTCGTCAGGTGCGCGAGCCCGGCCAGACCAACCACCGCCTCTACAACGGTGTGATCAAGGCTGAGCTGGGCGGGATCGATCTCGTCTCGTCGACGACCTACCAGATCGTGAAGGCCTACACCCACGGCGACAGCACGATTGGCTTCGGCCCGACGGTGGGCTTCGTGTCGTTCGGCACCGGGCCGGTGGCGGTCCAGTCGAACCAGGAAACCCGCATCGCGCGCTTCTCGCAGGAAATCCGCGCGACAGCATCGGGGCTGGCCAACGGCTTCCTCGATTTGCAGGTCGGCGGCTATTACACGCACGAAGACGGCTCGAACCGCATCCCTTATTTCGGTACGTTCAGCCTGGCGACCGGCGCGGCGCTCACGCCCGCCGTGCCGTTTGCAATCGCTTCGATCGTCTCGACCTACAAGGAATATTCGGCCTTCGCCAACGCGACGGTGCATATCGGCGACAAGTTCGACGTGCTGTTTGGCGGCCGCTATTCGAAGGCGGACCAGACTTATGACCACAACTATCGTGGCACGCTGATCCTGCTCACCACCGGATCGCTTTCGAGCATCTATCACAACACCGACAGCGCCGATAAATTCACGTTCCTGGTCTCGCCGCGCTTCAAGATTTCGGACGATGCGATGATCTATGCCCGCGTGGCATCGGGCTATCGTCCAGGGGGACCGAACGCACTGGCGCCCGGGGCTCCGCTAACCTTCAACTCGGACAGCCTGACCAGCTACGAAGTCGGCTTCAAGGCGAGCGCGATGGACGGCAAGCTCGGCTTCGACGTTGCGGCTTTCTATACGGACTGGAAGGACGTGCAGGCACAGACCAGCGCGGGTGGCTTCAACTATATCGTCAATGGCGGCGATGCGCTGAGCCAGGGTGCCGAAGCCAGCGTCCGCTACAACCCGATGCGTGGCCTGAGCTTCGGCCTGAACGTTGCTTACACAGACTCGCACCTTACCGAGACCGCAGTTGCACTCGGCGGCGTAAAAGGCGATCGCCTGCCGTTCGTGCCCGATTGGTCGGGCTCGCTGAACGGCAATTACAGCTTCTCGCTCGGCGGCGATCTGGGCGCCAATATCGGCGGCTCGATCAACCACACGGGCGAGCGCGTCTCGAACTATTCGGGCAAGGCGCCGAAGGTGGTCGACGACTTCACGACGATCAACCTGAACGCCGGCATCGACTATAAGGGCTGGAGCCTGTCGCTGTTCGCCAAGAACCTGACCGACGCACGCGGCGTGATGGCGCTGGCCTCGCAGACCACGGCGCCGGGTGGCAATCCGTTTGCAAAGGCAGTGATCACCCCGCGCACGATCGGTGCGGAGATCGCGCTCAAGTTCTGATTTTACTTATGCGATCTGGAAAGGGGGGATCGGCTTCGGCCGGTCCCCTTTTTTTGCGCTCAAAGAATATGGGCGCACAAATAGAAAAGGGCCGGAGGATCGCCCCCGGCCCTTTCCAATCCACTCGAACGCTTCCCTATCATGAGGAAGCACAGCTTCTCAGCCCAGATGATCACCGACCAGATCCTGGATCGAGCGATCGAAATGCGCTTCCATGCCCGCAACCGATGCCGCCACGTCGCCATCGGCGATGGCCCGGGCGAGCGACTGGTGGCGCTCCAGCGTCGAGACTTGCTGCTCGTCGGTCTGGCGGGTGCTCCACGCCTGGGGTACGGCGACTTCCATCAATGCCGCATACGAACGAACCATCTGGCTGAACAATGCGTTGCCCGATGCCTCGGCGATGGCCTGATGAAACTGGATATCGAGCGCGGTCAGTCGTGGCAGGTCGTCGCCGCTGTCGGCCATGGCATCCGCTAGCGACACGATGCGCGCGGCCTGTTCCGGGCTGCGGCGCACGGCGGCAAGTTCGACGATGCGCAATTCGATCGTGCGGCGGACGTCCCAGACTTCGGCAAAGCTGATCTGCGCAGTCGCGACGGCGTGATCGAGCGACGCGGCCATCACCGAGCCATCGATCGCCGCGACGCGTGCGCGGCGGCCATTGGCGACGTCGATCTGTCGAAGTGCGGCAAGCGCGCCGAACGCTTCGCGCATCACGGCGCGGCTGACACCCAGATTGCCGGCGAAGTGGCTTTCACCCGGCAGCGAGTCGCCGGCCTTCAGATCATTGTCGCGGATATGCGCGCGAACAGCCTGAACGGCCTGGTGGACGAGGCTTGAGCCATCGGATGCGGTGTGGAGGTTCATGCTGCGAGCCGGGTTGCGCGATACTGTGTCGGTGCGACGCCATAATGGCGCGAGAATGCGCGCGCGAAGCTCGCATTGTTCAGATAGCCGCAACGATACCCTATCGACGAGACCGGCAAGTCAGTCACCAACAGCATTTGCCTGGCCTCCCCCAGCCGCTGCTGGACGATAGCGTCGGCAACGCTGCACGAAAAGAGATCACGGAAACCGCGGGTTAGCTTGGCGCGATTGAGGCCGGAGGCGCGCGCGATGGTATCGAGCGTGAGCTTTTCGGACCAACGATCCTCGATCAAACGGCGCGCGACCATCAGCCGTTCGCTATCTGCCAGCGAGACCGTACCTGCCGCACCGAAGGGCATAAGATCGTCATTCTGGTGGAGGCTGAGCAGCTCGCACAGCGCCTCGATGCTCTTGGCGCCGCGATAAACAACACGGGCTGCCTCGTGGAATGTGCAGTCGCGGACGGCAAAGACGACGCTGCGCAAAGCCGACGGAATGTGGAAGCGCTGATTATCCTCCATGTCGAGCTTGCAGCCGAGCAGGCGCGTGACGGCATCGCGGGCCACGATCAGCGTAAGGCGCGCGCGTTCGGCTTCGCGGTCGAGCAGCTTCGCCGTCGGCCGCGCATGATAGACGAAGTTCGCGGCGGCGAAATCGAAGACGAAGGCGACATTGTTGGCAGGCCAATCGGCCTCACCCACCTGCCCCACTCCAAAGTGCGTCACCATCTCGGGCGAAACCTGGATGCGGTCCATCACGGCGTCAGTCATTGCGTCCTCTCCGAATCCCTGTGCGGGCTATCGGATAGGTCTGGACCTTTCAGACAGGTTTGGCAATAGCTATCAGACAGGTTCTTCGGTGGCGCTCAGGGGCGCGCGGCGCATTGCGATGATGAAAGCAAAGAATGCGAGTGTGCTGACGATAACGCCGACGATTGCGAGCGCGGTGCCGAGATGCTGCGGACCGCCAAGCAAGGTGCCGAGCCAGGCAACCAGCACGGGCGCAAATCCAAAGCCGATCAGCCCGGCCAGCGCCAGGAATGCACCGATGCACAGCCCGCGCATTTCGTTGGGCAATAGCACCGTGAGTACCACGGCGGTGATCAGCCCGGTGATCGTCCCACAGAACATCAGCAGCCCCAGCCCCGCCCCGAACAGATTCACGCCGGGCGCGAGCGGATAGAGTGCAGCGGGAATGGCCAGCCCGGCCATTGCGACCGCACCGATCAGGATGCCGCCGCGCCTGCCGCTCTTGTGGCCGATATCTGCCATCGCTCCGCCAGCGATCGAACCGAGCACGCCGGTGACGAACAATACGCCGCCGACCCAGGTCGCCTGTTCCGGGCGCACGCCATAGCTGCGCTCGAGCACAGGGCTGGTGAGGAAAACGGCCGAGGCGTCTGCCATTACGACGCCAATCTGGCCGACGAAGAGTGGTATGAGGAAGCTGCGACGCTGCCATAGTTCGAGAAATATTGTCTTGAGCGGGGCATTCGGCCCGGCCACCACTTCGCGTCGGGCTGGTTCGCGCAGGAACAGGAGCGCCACGACAACCGCCGCGCTGGCGATGGCGAGGACGATATGCACGCCGCGCCATGCCGCCATGCCCCACAGGCCATTCGGCGTGAAGACACCAAGCAACCAACCTCCTATCCCCAGAGCTGCGGCGATGCCGGCGGACTTGCCAAGGGTGAGAATCAACATCGAGCGGCCACGCTGCGCAGGTGCGCACAGATCGGCGGCGAGCGAGATCGCGCAAGTCGCGGCACTCGTGGCGCCGACACCGGCGGCCATGCGCGCGATCGTCAGGGTGGTGAAATCGGTGGCAAAAGCGGTGCCCAACGTACCGAGCGTCCAGATGCCGGCAAGGACGATCATCAGCCGTATACGATTGGTGCGATCGACCAGGATGCCGATCGGAATCGATAGCACCACCATCGGGATCGCCGCCCCCAGCCCCTGGATCAGGCTGAGCTGGATATCATTGAAGCCCAATTGCGCGCGGGCAGCCTCCTGCACAACGCTGAACTGGTTGAGCGCCTGCTGACTAAGCGCCACGACCAATGCGAACAGGATCAGCGCCGGCAGCAATCGGGCGAACGACGGCTCGTTCCTCTCGGCGCTCACAGCTGGAAAATCTTGCCGGGGTTGAACAGATCTTTCGGATCGAGTGCCACCTTGATCTGGCGCATCAGCCCTACTGCATCACCAAGTTCATCAAGCAACGCCTCCTGCTTGCCCAGGCCAATGCCGTGTTCGCCGGTGCAAGTGCCATCCATCGCGAGCGCACGGGCGATCAGTTCCTTGTTGAACGCATCGACCTCAGCCATTTCCTCGGGCTTGTTCGGATCGATCGAGAAGATGACGTGGAAATTGCCGTCGCCGACATGGCCGACGATCGATCCCGGCACGCTGCAATTTTCGAGATCCTGTTTGGTTTCGACGATGCATTGCGCGAGGCGGCTGATCGGCACGCACACGTCCGTAGAGAAACCGACCGCGCCGGAGCGAACATTGACGGCCGCGTAATAGGCTTCGTGCCGCGCCTTCCACAGCTTCGAGCGTTCCTCGGGCAGATTCGACCATTTGAACTCGCCGCCGCCATTCATGCCGGCAATCTCGCGGGTCAGCGCGATCTGCTCCTCGACATGAAGCGGTGAGCCGTGGAATTCGAAGAAAAGCGTGGTGAGTTCGGGATAATCGAGTTTCGACCAGCGATTGCAGGCCCTGATCTGCATGTCGTCGAGGATCTCCACCCGGGCGAGCGGGATACCAAGCTGGATCGCCTGGACCACCGTATTCACCGCACCGCCGACCGTCTCGAACGAGCAGACCGCCGATGAGATGACTTCGGGGATGCCATGAAGCCGCAGGGTGATTTCGGTGATGATGCCGAGCGTACCCTCCGAGCCGATCATCAGGCGGGTGAGATCATAGCCGGCAGCCGATTTGCGGGCACGGCGCGCAGTGCGGATGTCGCGGCCATCGGGCGTGACGACGCGCAGAGACAGGATCGCCTCGCGCATCGTGCCATAGCGCACCGCATTGGTGCCCGAAGCGCGGGTGGAGGCCATGCCGCCGATGGTGGCGTTGGCACCCGGATCGATCGGAAAAAAGAGCCCCTGATCGCGGATCCATGCGTTGAGTTCTTCGCGGCGGACGCCGGCCTGGACGGTACAATCCAAATCTTCGGCGTTGACCGAAAGGATCTGGTTCATTTCACTGAAATCCACGGTCACGCCCCCGCGCACCGCCAGCGTGTTGCCCTCCAGCGACGTGCCGGCGCCGAACGGAACGACCGGGATTTCATGTGCGGAGCACGCCTTTACCAGCGCGACGACCTCTTCGGTCGAATGGGCATAGACTACGGCGTCGGGCAGGACAGTGTCATAATGGGTCTCGCTCTGGCCATGCTGGCTGCGGACCGCTTCGCCCAGCTTGAGGCGATCGCCGAAGATCGCGGCCAGCTCGCCCAGGAACTGCTCCGAGAGCGTCTTGCGCTCCATGATGGCGTGGACTGCGGACATAAACCCCTCCTGACACGGCCCGCTTCTCGCGGAAACCCGCTGATTGTCTAGCGCACCAGCCACCTATCTGAAAGGTAGGCCCGCTGTGCCGTTCGGGGCACAGGCTTGATTGACCGGATCGGGATCAGGGCAGGAAGGGTGCGGCAGGCATCGGCTCTTCGCGTACGGCTTCGCCTTTGCCGAGTTGGTAGACCTGGCGTGTCTCGCGATCAAAGGGCGCCCAGGGCAAGCTGCCGTCACGGGCGAAATCGACCCAGATCTTATGCGTGCGGTCGGCCAGCTCTTGCGGCGGATTCTCGCCGAGGATGCCGATTGGGCCGGTGGCGCAGGCGAGTGTGTCAAATACGAAGGGCAATTCCATGCCGTGCGCCGCGCCTAGCTCTCCGCCAAATGCTGGCGAACGCCATTCGAACTCATAGACATGCGTGCGGCCCTGATGCTCCTCGGCGAAGCGGCGCGCGGGCCAGCGGAATACCAGATCATGCATCGCGCTGGTGAAGACCTGGCCGGGCTTGGCGCTCTTCGAGCTATATGCCTTCAGGATCTTGCGCGCATCGGGCTGGACACGGCTGAGGATGAACCATGCCAGCAATTTCCCAAGCTTTTCGCGCACGCCGGTGGGCACGAAATAGAGGTTCATCTCTTCCGCGTTGCTGCCGATCAGGACGTCCACGTCCCTGCCCGCGCCCTTTTTGAGCGCCTCCAATGGCTTTTCGGGGAGCACGTCATCGCCGTGTACCGGCGCAAATTTGGAGATGCCGAACACCGGCTCGCGCCCATCGGGACCGCGCAGATCGACGCGGAAGCCGGGCTTTGAAACATGCTCGACCGTGTCCATCGCCTGCTCAAAGCTGGTGCTGCGGAAACCGGCGGCATCGGGCGTGATCTTCAGCCATTGGGCGATCCTGGTCACCAGTTTCCGCACGACCTTGATATCGCGGGTCATGCCGGCATGACCGGACTGGATGATCGCGCGCTTGAAGAGCCCCCTGGCGAGCGGCGAGGCGATCAGATCGCCGATCGACATCGCGCCGGCGGATTCGCCGAACACAGTGACATTGTCCGGATCGCCGCCGAACCCCGCAACGTTCGCGCGCACCCATTTCAGCGCTTCGAGCTGATCGCGCAGGCCGAGGTTGGTCGGCACGCCGGGTATCGGCAGGAAGCCGTCCACCCCCATCCGGTAATTGATCGCGATACTGACTACGCCCGAGCGGGCAAAGCCGGTGCCGTCATGGACCGCGACGTTGTTGCTCCCGCCGACGAAACCGCCGCCATGGATAAACACCATCACCGGCAGGCCTATGGCCGCGGTGTCGGGGGTCCAGATATTGAGGTTGAGATACTCGTCGCCCTGAATCCAGCCGCCGCCGACGAGCGGCGCGATATCGAGGCCGGGGAAGTCGCGGACGCGATAAGGTGCGGTGGCGCCGGGTTGGGTCGCGTCGCGCACATCGTTCCAGCCGGGATGCGGCTCGGGCTTGGCAAAGCGCAGCGCGCCGACGGGCGCCGCCGCATAGGGCACGCCGAGAAAGCGCGTGACGCCGCCTTCGCTAACGCCCTGAACCTTGCCCGTGCTCGTTTCCGCTATTGCCTGCACCGTGAAGTCTCCTTGATACCTGAATAGCTTGGACGACGAAGCTGCGCGCCTCTTCTCTATGTGCGCTCCGGCTCGCTGGGCTTGCCGTTCAGGGCTTTGGCGTCAGATCTCCAGCGCGGCCAGCGTGGCTGCCGCGCCCTTTGCGTACAGCGAAGCGAGGTGGCGAGCGACGGGCTCGACAAATGCCCGATTCCGGCCAAGATCGCCGAACAGGGCTTCCATTGCCAGCAGCGGGCGCGGGTCCGGGCCGCCCTCTTCCGCTTTTTCGCGGAGTTGCGCGGCTAGCGGGTGGCGAATGTCTATCGGTGCCCCCTGTTCATCAATGCCGCGCACGCGGCGGAGCCAGGCGGCGACGGCGAATGCGAGCAACTCGATCGATTCGCCGGTGACGAGACGGTCGCGGATCGGATCGAGAAGGTAGTTTAGCGCAGCGTCGGTATTCACGCGCTCGACAGGGTCCACGATCGCGGGGTTTGCGAAGCGCTCGATGATCTGGCGCTTATACTCGGCCAGATCCACGCCGGGCACCGGCTTGAGCGTGGGGCCGGTCTCACGCTCCATCAGTGCCTCGGCGTAACCGCGCAGTGCCGGATCCGCCATCGTGTCGCCGATGGTCTCGTGCCCGATCAGCCGGCCCGGCCCGGACACCGCCAGATGGGTGGCATTGAGGATACGGAGCTTCATGAACTCATAGGGTTCGACGTCGGCCACGAACTGCGCGCCGACGCGGTCCCAATCGGGGCGACCATCCGCAAAATCGTCCTCGATCACCCATTGGCGGAACGACTCGCAAAAGATCGGGCGGCGATCGGTGACGCCGTGGCTCTGCACGAAGGCCTCCACATCGGTGGTTTGCGTGACCGGGGTGATGCGATCGACCATCGTGCCGGGAAAGCGCGCATGTTTCGCGATCCACGCAGCCAACACGGGATTGAGGCGCCCGGCCAGTGCCAGAACCGCGCCACGCAGCACCGCGCCATTATGCTGGATGTTGTCGCAGCTCATTGCGGAGAAAGCTGGCGCGCTTTGGGCCATGCGCTGGCGATAGGCTTCGACCAATATGCCCACAGCGCTGCGCGGGTTCCCCGGCTCGGCGAGGTCGTGCGCGATCAGCGGATGGCCGAAATCGAGCGTGCGGGTGGCGCGATCGAGGCAATAACCGTGTTCAGTGATCGTCAGGCTGACGATGCGGGCCCCGCGGATGGCCACCAGCAGCGCCGCGCTGTCATCGGCGGCAAAGATCAGCCCCGCCAGCGATCCGATCACCGTGGAGGTTTCGGTGCCCCCGCCCCGCTCGACCAGCGTGTACAGCCCGTCCTGCGCCTCGAGGTCGGTAAGCATCGCGCGGTCATTCTCGACCAGCCCTGCGCCGGTAATGCCCCAGCCGAGCGTCGCGCGATCCATCTCCATCAGATCATGGGCGTACCGCGCCATATGGGCGCGGTGGAACCCGCCGGGGCCGAGATGGACAATGCCGGGCGTTACATCCGCAGGATCGTAAGACGGCGGGGAAATGCCTTCAGGAAGCTGGCCGATATTGCTGCGATTGAGAGGAATGGCGGCCATCCCGCTTCCCTGCCTGCAATCGCGGCGATTCACTATCGCACACACCGCTCTGCATCATGCGATTCCCGACCGGCGCGGTGGCCGCGATGACATCTACCGCGGCATCGCTTTCCACACAGCTGCAGCCACCCCACCGCCGCCCACGCTGAACGCCGGACTCTCGTCCTTGCCGTCGATACGCAGGATCAGCATCGTGCTGAACGCCGATGGGCGGAAAACGCGCGGTTTGCGATGATCCATCAGCACATCGCGCACTGCGTAAAAGCCGCTCGCGCTCTTGGTAGTCACACCCAGCCGATCGGTCACGCGCCACGATTTTAGCGCCTGCAAATCAGTTGTCGCATAGGGCGAGACCAGCGTGATCGGCTGGATGATATCGGGGGGTGTGATGTCGAAATCCGGCGTGGGGCGGCGCTCAAACGCGGCAATAGCAAGGGTGGGCATGGGCATGCTGCGAAGCCGCACGACGACATCGCCGCGAATCGTCAGCGCGCCATCGAAACCCGGGAATCGCGCGGAGACCGGGAGGCTCGGCGCCGAAAGCGCAGTCGGCCTAGGCAAAGCGGCGTAGCGCTCGCCCGCCATCGCAGGCACAGCAAGAACGCATGCAGTCGCACAGAAAATTACAGCCCTGATCATCACCGTCCCCCAACCGTGAGCCAGGGAAGGATGGCTTAGGTGCGTACTTAAAGCAACGCAGCCGCGATCGGACCGCCGCGAAATAGTTTCACAGTGCCGTAAGTGTCTCGAAAGCTTCGGTTGTCAGCGGCTCCTGGAACTCCACACCTGCTTCGAAATCGCCGACCCACACCACTTTTGCGGCGACATGCCCAACCTTCGGCAGCGCCAGCCAGATCATGTTGCCCAACCGGAGCTCCGAATAGGTTTGGATACCCGCACCGTGGATCGAGACATCGGTAACCTTGCAAAGCGTGCGATCGAGGCCGCCACGACCGATCTTCGCGTCAAGCGAGACCGGCGCACGCGGGCTACGGCGGCGGCCGAGGCTCTCGGCTGGCTCATATTCGGCGGCGAAGGACGGGCTCTTGGCGACTTGCATAAGGGAAAGCTACGCGCCCGTGGCTAACGCTGCGTTAACGACATCCGGAGAATTGCGCAGCGGGCATTCCCGTAGATACGCCAGACAGCAAGAAGCCGCCCGGTTTCCCGAGCGGCTTCTTGTCGAAAAACGGGGCCCGGTGGCGGGCCGCCCGATTATTTCTTGGCGAGGCTGAGGCCACCGAAGCGCTTGTTGAAGCGCGCGACCTGGCCGCCCTGATCGAGAAGCTGGCCACGACCGCCGGTCCATGCCGGATGCGCAAGCGGATCGATATCGAGCGTCATCAGATCGCCTTCCTTGCCCCACGTCGAACGCGTCTCAAAGACGGTGCCGTCGGTCATCTGGACCTTGATCATGTGATAATCGGGGTGCGTATCAGCCTTCACGTCGAATTCCTTGCATAAGCCGCCGGTTCCGACCGGCTGACGAAGGCCGCGCGCCTAACAGAACGCAGCCGCTCAGGCAAGCGGGTCGCCCGTTTTGTCTCTACGCCGCCAGCGATCTGCGGCAATTCCCGCCCAGATCGCCTCGACCACGCCAAACGGCCACGCTCCCTGCAGGAAGCCATAGGCCGAGCCGAGCAGGCACGCGCCAGCAAACGCGAGCACGAACCAGTGCGAGCGCGCCTCCAGCGCATAGGTGACCAGCATCGTGGTGACCGCGAACAGCCCGAAGGCCGTGAGCACGTCCATCGTTACTTGGGCGGGTCCGCGATCATCGCGGTGAATTCGCACTCGGTGGCGACTTCGCCATCGAGCATCGCCTTGCCGGCGAACTTGCAGACGCGCGAGCGCTTCTGGACGAATTCCACCTCAAGGCGCAGCAGGCAGCCCGGCATCACTGGCTTGCGAAACTTCACGCCGTCAATCGACATGAAATAAACCAGCTTCCCCGTGCCCGCGAGGCCAAGGCTCTCCACGGCGAGAACGCCGGCAGCCTGTGCCAGCGCCTCGACCTGGAGCACGCCGGGCATGATCGGCCTTCCGGGGAAATGCCCCTGGAAAAACTCTTCATTCATGCTGACGGCTTTGATCGCCACGATGCGCTGATCGATGACGAGTTCTTCAACCCGGTCGACCAGCAGCATCGGATAACGATGTGGAAGCGCTGCCATCACCCGCCCGATATCGAGCGGGCCGATGTTCACGCCCCCGGTTTCGGCTTCGCTCACCGGGGCTCGGCGGGCTTTGCGGGAGCGGGCTTCCCAGGCGCAGGCTTCGCACCGGCCGCGGCCGGAGCAGGTGCTGCGCCCTGCTGCTGCTGCTGATATGCCCGCATCTGCGCGACCTGGACCAGCTGCTGCTGAATCTGCATCGTCTCGCGGCTTGGCTGCCAATCGGCCGGCGGCGCGATGCCGACGGTCGGGGTGGTTTTGTCGATCTCTGCGGTGATCGCGGCGCTGATGTCAGCCGATTCGGGCGCGTACATGAATACTTCCGGCGAAAGGACGACGGAGATCTTCTTGGCGTTCACAACCGCCATCTGCGCGGCACCGTACTTGAGCAGGATCGATTCGATCGCGAACAGCTCGGCACGAGCGGCCGGGTTGCTGATACGACCGATTTCGTTCTGGGCGTTGTCCTGCGCAACCTTGATCCGGTCGAGGACCGGGCTCTTCGCGTTCTGCGCAGCCTTGATCTCGTTATCGTCGAGATTCTTGTCCTTGTTGGTGTCGAGTTGCGTCAGAAGCGGTTCGAGCTCCTTCTGCATCGCCGCGCGGCGCTGGGCGATCTGGTCGAACGACGCCTTGTACGTCGTCGAGATCTGCGTGTTGGCGGCGGCAAACGCCTTCGAGTTGCCGACAACCGAGGTCGGGTTGGCGAAAGCGATGCCGCTGGCGGTCTGAGCCGTGGCGGGCGCCGCAAACGCGAGCGTGGCGGGCGCTGCCAGCAACGCTGCGATAATGCGCTTCTTGATAATCATTAGAACTGAGTCCCTACGTTGAAAGTTACGAGCTTGGTGTCATCGCCCTTGGCCGAAATAAGCGCTTTCGCGACATCGATCCGCAAAGGTCCGAACGGCGAGTTCCAGTTGACGCCGAAGCCGATCGAAAGACGCGGCTTCGCGCTATCACCCACAAAGCGCTCGAAGAACGGCGCAGTGGGAATATTATACCGGGTATTGATCGAGGTGCCAACGCATGGGCCGCCCGCGGCGGCGGAGAAGCCGACCGTGCAGGTCGTCAGCGCGCCCCCATTGGTCGTGTCGGTGCCGCTTACCACATAATAGGGGTTGCCGCTGGCATCGTTGATGAAGTTGTCCTTGAACAACAAGGTCGGCGAACCGTCTGTGTTGTAGAGGAGGCCACCGCTCGTATCGCGCGCCTGATCGAATGCGATCGTCTTGCCCGGACGGTTGATGCGGAACAGGCTGCCCGCCATCACGAAGATCGACGGGCGCAGGCCCATTTCGGCAGCACCGGCGCCCAGCGGAATCTCGAGCTCGGCCTTGGTCAGGTAATACGCGCGGCCGCCGATGGCGTCGTCGATGATCTGCTCCTTGTCGGTGACCAGAAGCTGCGTGCCGGCCAGCGGATCGCCGGTATAGGCGATGCGCTGAACGCGCGGTCCAACGCCGCGAATGTCGAAGCCGCGGAACTGCGGCTCGCCGAGATAGAAACGATCGGTGATGCGAACCGGATCGCTGCCGGGGCCCGCAGACTTTTCGAAGCTGTGGATATAGCCACCCTCAGCCGAGACCGAGAAGATGAAGCCACTGCCCACGTTCCAATATTTATCGGCGTCGAAGCGTGCGCGTGCATATTTCACGTCGCCACCCAGACCGGCAAAATCGGTGCCGATGGTCAGGCGCTGACCGCGCGTCGGGCGCAGGCGGCTGTTGAGGCTGTCATAGATCAGCGACAAACCAACCAGCGAAGTGATGCGCTTGCCCACTGCTTCGCAATAATAACGGCCAGCCTTGACCGGATCGCACTCGTTCGCATCAAACGAGCCGTTATTGTTGGTGTCCGTGAAGAAGCTGGAGCGATCGAGCGTCACGTCGTCCTGGGTCAGCGAATAGCGGCCCGACAGGGTCCAATATTCGGTGAGCGGCACGCCGGCAACGAGCTGGAAGCCCGTCGAAACCTGGCTGTAAGTCGTCGAGCGATCCGAACCGATATAGTTGAACGCGTTATAATCGCGGCGGAAAATCGTGCCGCCGAGCGCGATATTGGTGTCGAACAGATAGGGTTCGGTAAAGCCCAGTTCGAGCGACTTGGAATAGGTCGAATAATCGACCGACGCCGAGATCGTCTGACCCTTGCCGCGGAAATTGCGCTGGCGGATCGATGCCTGGAGGATGAACTGCTCAAGGCTGGAGAAACCGGCCGACAGCGTCAGTTCGCCGTTCGCCTTTTCCTCGACGTTCGCGGCAAGCACGATGCGGTCCGGCGCGGAGCCGTCCTTGCGCTCGATCTCGAACTTGTCCTGGAAATAGCCCAGCGAGTTGATGCGATCCTGCGAACGCTTGACGAGGAAGGTGTTGAACGCATCGCCCTCTGCCACGCGGAATTCGCGGCGGATAACCTTGTCCTGCGTCTGACGGTTACCGGTGATTTCGATGCGCTCGATATAGGTGCGATTGGCTTCCGCGATGCGGAAGTTCATCGTCATCGTCAGCGCTTCCTTGTCGCGCTGGAAGTCCGGGCGAACGTCGGCAAAGGCGTAACCGAAGATACCGGCGGTCTCGCTCAGCTGCTCGACCGTGTCCTCGACTGCCTTGGCGTTATACCATTGGCCTTCCTTGATCGGCACGGCTTCGGCGAGCTTCTTGTCGTCGAAATCGCGGATTGCGCTGTCGACCGTGACCGGTCCGAACTTATAACGCGGGCCTTCTTCCACCACATAGGTGATGATGAAGTCCTTCTTGTCCGGGGTCAGCTCGGCAACCGCGGAGATCACGCGGAAATCGGCATAACCTTCGGTCAGGTAGAATTGGCGCAGCTTCTGCTGGTCATAGGCCAGGCGATCCTGATCGTATGACGTGTTCGAGCTGAAGATCGACTGGATGCGTGCCTGCTTGGTCGCCATCTCGCCGCGCAGCTTGCCATCAGAGAACACCTCGTTGCCGATGATGTTGATCTGGCGAACCTTGGACTTCGGACCTTCGTTGATCTCGAACACCACGTCGACGCGGTTCTGATCGAGGCTGACCATCTTCGGCTCGACGTTCGCGGCGAAGCGGCCCTGGCGGCGATACAGCTCGATGATGCGGGCAACGTCGGCGCGAACCGAGGTGCGGGTGAAGATCTGGCGCGGGCGGAGCTTGACCTCCTTGTCGATCTTTTCCTGCTTCAGGCGCTTATTGCCCTCGAAGATCACGCGGTTGATCACCGGGTTCTCACGAATGCGGATCACCAGATTACCGGTATCGACGCCTTCGATCTGCACATCGGCGAGCAGTTCGGATGCGAGCAGGTCCTTGATCGCCTGATCGACGACTTCGTTGGTGTACTCCGTACCAACGCGAAGCCGGGTGTAAGACAGCACCGTATCGGGCTCGATACGCTGCGAGCCTTCGACCCGAAGCGTTTTGATCGTGCGGACTTCCTGCGGCGCCACCGGCGCGGCTTCCTGCGCCACCGGAGCGGGAGCGGCCGCCGGGGCGGTTTGCGCGATTGCAGCCCCGCTCAGGCACATCCCGGAAAGGATGGTCCCCGCGAGGAGCGTCGCCGTGGCACGTGCGCCCATATTAGTCACCTTTGTCGCAGTCACATCCCACCCCAGTCAGGCAATTCAAATTACCGGTTGAAAGCCGGGCATCTACCGCCCTGCCCTAACCGCATCAGCCGATCAACCCGGCCAAATTTTTCCAGACGCCAAAAGCTCCCAGATCGTTAAGCGTAACGAACAGCATCAGCGCGAGAATTGCGATGAGTCCGCCACGAAACGCCCATTCCATTACCTGCGGCTCGGTCGGCTTCCGCCGAACAGCCTCGACTGCGTAGAATAGCAGGTGACCGCCATCCAGCACTGGAACTGGCAACAGGTTGATGAATCCGAGATTAATGGAAATCAGCGCGATCAGAAATACAAACTCGGGAAGTCCCATCGCGAGACGCTCGCCCGAAACTTGAGCGATGCGCAGCGGCCCGCCAAGCTCTGACATCGAACGGCGCCCGGTAATGATCTGGCCAAGACCGTCCACCGTGGTCTGGACCGCGCGCCAGGTCTCGGCCATGCCGACGATCGGCGCTTCAAGGATGCCGACCGGCGCCAGTTCAGGCTTGCCGGAGCCGATACCCAGGAAACCAAGGCGATATACGTTGCCGAAGCGGTCTTTCTCTTCACGCACGCCGATCTTCGCGTCGAGCGACATCGGCGCACCATCGCGCTCAAGATCGATACGAACCGATTCTGCAGGGCGAAGGATGAGATATCTCGCGGCTTCGTTGAAGGTATCGACCGAGCGACCACCCAAAGCAGTGATGCGGTCGCCCGCCTGAAGGCCCGCAACCGCCGCAGGGCTGTTCGCAGCCACAGTCGCCAGCAACGGCGGGGTGCTGGGCTTGCCGTACGACAGTGCAAAGGCACCGAGGATCACGATAGCGACGATGAAATTGGCGATGGGCCCCGCGGCGACGATGATCGCGCGCTGCCAGAGCTTCTTGGACTGGAACGTCTGCGCGCGCTCATGCGCCGGCAGCGACAGCCATTCCTGCGAAGGCTGGCTCGCCGGGTTCATATCGCCCGCAAAGCGCACATAGCCGCCCAAGGGCAGCCAGCCGAACTTCCAGCGGGTGCCGCGCCTGTCAGTAAAGCCCGCAACTTCGCGGCCAAAGCCGATCGCAAACTCATCGGCCTTCACGCCGAACCAGCGGCCCGCGAGATAATGTCCCAGCTCGTGCAGAAATACGAGCGGCCCGATCACGAGCGCAAATGCCAGGATCGTGAGAAGGATGCCGGGATTTTCGATCAAACGACGCAGTCCTTTACACGCTCAGCCGCTCGCGCCCTCGCCTCTGCATCGATAGCCAACACGGCATCGAGGCTTTCCGGGGCTGCGGGATCGTAGCGGGCAAGCGTATCGGAAACGATTGCGGCAATTTCAAGAAACTTAACGGCGCCATCAAGGAAGGCTGCGACGGCGACTTCGTTTGCGGCGTTCAGAATCGCCGGGCGTGCACCGCCTGCGGCCAGCGCTTCGCAGGCAAGTTTGAGCGCGGGGAAACGGATAAAGTCGGGCGCTTCGAAGTCGAGCCGGCCGATGGCGGGGAGATCGAGCCGCTCGCAGGGCGTCTCCATCCGGTCGGGCCAGGCGAGTGCATAGGCAATCGGCACGCGCATATCCGCTGGACCCAATTGCGCCAGCGTGGAGCCATCGACATATTCGACCATCGAGTGGACGACCGATTGCGGGTGGACGACCACATCCAGCTGATCGGCGCGGACCGGAAACAAATGGAACGCCTCGATGAGTTCAAGGCCCTTGTTCATCAGCGTGGCCGAATCGACGGAGATTTTTGCACCCATCGACCAATTGGGGTGTGCCACCGCCTGAGCCGGAGTGATCGCACGCATATCCTGCAGCGATGTGGTGCGGAACGGACCGCCGCTGGCGGTCAGGATGATACGGCGGACGCGCTCGGGCGAAGTGCGATCGAGGCATTGGAAGACTGCATTATGCTCCGAATCGACGGGAAGCAGCCTGGTGCCCGCGGCGCGCGCGGCGGCGGTCATGACGTCGCCGGCCGAAACGAGCGATTCCTTGTTGGCAAGCGCGACGGTGCCGCCCGCCTCCAGCGCAGCCATCACCGGCTTGAGGCCCGCGGTGCCGACGATGGCCGCCATGGTCCAATCCACATCCATCCGCGCGGCTTCGCAAACGGCGTCGGCCCCTGCCCGCGCTTCCACGCCGGAACCCGCAAGGGCTTCGCGAAGGCTATCGAGGCACGATGGGTCCGCGACGACCGCGAGCTTCGCCCTGGTGCGGATCGCAGCGGCGGCGAGCTTGGCTACGTCGCGATTTGCGGTGAGCGCTACGACTTCGAACGCCTCAGGCGCGCGCTCGATCAGGTCGAGCGTCGAGGTGCCGACGGAGCCGGTCGCGCCCAAAATCGTCACGCGCTTCATCAGGTAAGCGCCAGCACCAGCAGCGCCGCGAGCGGCGCGACGAACACCAGTCCATCGAGCCGATCGAGCAGGCCACCATGGCCCGGAAGCACCTTGCCCGAATCCTTCACGCCCGCCTTGCGCTTGAGATTGCTCTCATAGAGATCGCCAAGCACCGAAAGGATCGCGAGCAAAGGCGTCGCATAGGCCAGCTGGACAGGCAGGCCGAACAGCCAGACCAGGGCGAAAGCGCCGAGCGTGGCGCCAATCAGACCGCCGAGAAAGCCCGACCAGGTCTTTTTCGGGCTGATCGCGGGCGCCAGCTTCGGCCCGCCGATCGCGCGACCGGCGAAATACGCAGCGCTATCTGCCGCCCAGACCAGACCCATCGCCCAGAAAGTGATCAACAACCCCTGCGGCTGATCCCGCAGGAAGACCAAAGCCACCACCGGCAAACCGATATAGGCAATGCCCAGCGCCAGCCGCGGGCTTCTGGTCACTGCGCCGGTAAAGAACAATGCCGCGCCGATCAGGCCCAGCTCCAGCCCATAGGGTGCCAGCGCTAATGGGCACATCGCCGCCAGCGGCACGGACAGCGCATATTGCGACATACGGATCTGCTTGCGCTCAGCGCCAGCCAGCTCGCCCCACTCGCTCATCATCAGCAGCGCGGCCACAACCAGCACCAGCCAGAATACCCAGCCGCCGAACCACAAAGTGAATATTGCACCCGCAATCAGCACGACGGCGACGCCAGAACGCGTGCCAAGATCGGAATTCTTGCTCACAAGCCACCAAACCGGCGCTGACGCTTGCCGAATGTCTCGAGAGCGGCACGCAGCGCATCCTCGTCGAAATCGGGCCACAGCGTGTCGACGAACAGGAATTCGGCATAGGCCGCCTGCCAGAGCAGGAAATTGGAGAGGCGCTGCTCGCCCGAGGTGCGGATCAGCAGATCGAGCGGCGGGAGGTCGCCGGTGTCGAGCGCGCCTTGCAGCGCTGCTTCGTCGATATTTCCGGGATCGAGCGTGCCCGCCTTCACCTGCTCGGCGAGCGCACGCGCACCCGCTGCGAGTTCAGCCTGTGCGCCGTAATTGAGCGCAATCACCAAATTAGGGCCAGTGTTGCTCGCGGTGCGCGCAACCGCGCCGTCGATCATGTCCACCAGATCGGGCGAAAGCTTGCGCCAATCGCCAATCACGCGAAGCTTCACGCCTTCTGAGACCAGCTCCTCCAGTTCGCTCGACAGGAAATGGCGAAGCAACCCCATCAGGTCGCGGACTTCCTCCTCCGGACGGCGCCAATTCTCTGAGGAAAAAGCGTAGAGCGTCAGCACTTCGATGCCGAGCGTACGCGCGGCGCGGGCGATGCGGCGCACCGCCTCCACGCCCTGTCTGTGCCCGGCAATGCGCGGCAGGAAGCGCTTCTTCGCCCAACGGCCATTGCCATCCATGATGATGGCGACGTGACGCGGAGGCGCTACAGGCGCAGCTGGGGCAGGCTTAGCAGCCACAGGTAAGCCCCCGCTCACCCTGAGCTTGTCGAAGGGCAGCCCAACGGACCAACGGTGCTTCGACGAACGATGCTTCGACAGGCGCAGCATGAGCGGTAACAAAAAGGCCCATCGGGCGCGTCACTTGCCCATGATTTCCTTTTCCTTCGCGGCGGTTACCGCGTCGATGTCGGCGATGGTCGCGTCCGTAAGCTTCTGCACCTCGGTCTCGTGGCGCTTGCGCTCATCCTCGGCGAAAACGCCCTTCTTTTCATCGACCTTCAGGCTGTCATTGCCGTCACGGCGAACGTTGCGCACCGCGATGCGGGCAGCCTCGGCATATTTGCTGGCAAGCTTGGCGAGTTCCTTGCGGCGCTCTTCGGTCAGATCCGGGATCGGCAGACGCAGCGTGGTGCCATCGGTGATCGGGTTGAGGCCGAGGCCGGCCGAGCGGATCGCCTTTTCGACGGGGCCGACATTCGACTTGTCCCACACCTGCACCGAGATCATGCGCGGCTCGGGCACCGAGACAGTCGCGACCTGGTTCAGCGGCATGTTCGCGCCGTAAACCTCGACATTGACCGGATCGAGCAGGTTGATCGAAGCGCGCCCGGTGCGCAGACCCTGCAGATCGTTCTTCAGCGATTCGACCGCGCCAGCCATGCGGCGCTCGATATCGGCCTTTTCGTAAGCAGCCATATTCTCTCCTATGCCGCCTTACGCGGCCTGAACGATCGTCGCCGTCGCTTCACCCTTGAGCACGCGGGCAAGATTACCGCGCTCACGAATGTTGAAAACGACGATGGGGATATTGTTGTCGCGGCACAATGCCACGGCGGATGCGTCCATAACCTTCAGATTGGCTGAAAGCACGGTGTCGTAAGTCACGGTCTCATAACGTTTTGCAGTGGCGACCTTCTTCGGATCGGCATCGTAGACGCCATCCACTGACGTGCCCTTGAACAATGCATCGCACTTCATCTCGGCGGCGCGGAGCGCTGCGCCCGAATCGGTGGTGAAGAACGGGCTGCCGACGCCCGCGGCAAAGATCACGATGCGACCCTTTTCCAGATGACGCTCGGCACGGCGCTGGACAAAGGGTTCGCAGATCTTGTCCATCTGCACCGCCGATTGCACGCGGGTGTGCACGCCGATCCGTTCCAGCGCTTCCTGCACCGCCAGCGCGTTCATCACGGTGGCGAGCATGCCCATATAGTCGCCCGTCGTGCGATCCATGCCGCGCGCCGCGCCCGATATGCCGCGAAAGATATTGCCGCCGCCAACCACAATGCACAGCTCAAAGCCCTGCCGCTTCACATCGGCGATCTCTTCGGCGACGCGGGCAATAGTATCGGGATCTATCGACAGGCCACCCTCGCCCATCAGCACCTCGCCCGAAAGCTTGAGCAAAATTCGTTTGTAGCGAGGAGCGGTCATTTTGGCCTTGGCTTTGGGGGGATAAGCAAGCGGCGCGGACCTTAGGCGGGAGGGGGCGCAGGAACAAGCGGAGATGGGCGGCGCATTGGAAGAAACGCCCCGAGCGCCGTGAATTCCGCACGGCTTGATCCGGAAAGCAAAACGGCGGGAGTTGCCTCCCGCCGTTCGCACATTCAGCCCTGTACCGGGGCGAACCCCGGATAGGGGATTACTTGGTCAGACCAGCCGTCGCAGCCACTTCGGCTGCGAAGTCGCTCTCTTCCTTCTCGATGCCTTCGCCGAGCTGGAAGCGGACATAGTCCTTCAGCACGATCGTCGTGCCGGCATCCTTGCCGGCCTTGGCGATCACGTCTGCCACGGGCGTCTTGCCGTCCATGACGAAGAGCTGGCTGAGCAGCGCGTTTTCCTTGGCAAAGCGCTTCACGCCGCCTTCGACCATCTTGGCGATGATGTCGGCGGGCTTGCCGCTCTCGGCTGCCTTTTCGGTTGCGATTGCGCGCTCGCGCTCCAGCGTGTCCTTGTCGAGGCCCGACTCGTCGAGTGCCAGCGGGAAAGCCGCTGCGATGTGCATCGCGATCTGCTTGCCGAGCGGCTCGAGCACATCAACGCCTGCATCGGACTCAAGCGCAACGAGCACGCCGATCTAGCCCATGCCGGGCGCCGCAGCATTGTGAACATACGGGATCACCGCACCCTGCGAAACCGAAACGGCCTTGGCACGACGGAGAACCTGATTCTCACCGATGGTGGCGATGTTCGCGACGAGAACTTCGTCAACGGTGCCGCCGGTTGCCATCGAAGCGGCCTTGAGCGCGTCCACATCGTCGCCCTTTTCGAGAGCGATCGCGGTAACTTCGCGAACGAAGCCCTGGAAGATATCGTTCTTGGCGACGAAATCGGTCTGCGAGTTAACCTCGACGGCCACGCCCTTGGTGCCGGCGACGGCAACGCCGACCAGACCTTCAGCGGCGGTGCGGCTCGACTTCTTGGCGGCCGCGGCCAGACCCTTCGAGCGCAGCCAATCGCTTGCTGCTTCGATGTCGCCCGCGGTCTCGGTGAGCGCCTTCTTGCAATCCATCATGCCGGCGCCCGAACGCTCGCGCAGTTCCTTGACGGCGGCTGCAGTGATCTCTGCCATTTCTCTATTCCTCGGTTTTTAAACTGGTCGGGCGGGACAAGGCTTAAAGCCCTGCCCCGCCCCGATTACAGGTGCGTGACGCAGGCTTATGCGTCGATCTGGCGCTCGCCCTCGGCAGCCGTTTCCGGCTCGGTCGATGCGGCAGGTGCTTCCGGCTCTGCAGCAGCAGCGGCAGCGGCAGGAGCTTCGAACTCCTCGGCAGTGACGACGGGAGCGTCGGCAGCCGGGGCTTCTTCAGCGACAGGCGCCGGAGCAGGTGCAGCAACGGCTTCTTCAACCGGAGCAACGTCCTGTGCACCGAGATCGATACCGGACTTTGCCTGACGATCCTGGCCACCGCGGGTTGCAGCGATAGCAATCGCTTCGCAGTAGAGGCGGATCGCGCGCGATGCGTCGTCATTCGCCGGAACCGGGAATGCGATGCCATCAGGCGAGACGTTCGAATCGAGAATCGCGACGACGGGAATACCCAGCGTGTTGGCTTCCTTGATCGCCAGCTCTTCCTTGTTCGCGTCGATCACGAACATGATGT
>JAZKJE010000049.1:26275-76312 GCA_040384525.1 Pseudomonadota bacterium | reverse complement strand
CTGCACCTCGACATCGGCCTGGGTGAAGAAGCGGAAGATCTGGGTGAGCAGGTTGCGCTCATGATCCGACAGCTTCTGCGCCCAATCGCGGCAATCCTCACCGAGCGGCACTTCCTCCGGCATCCAGTGGATCTGCTGCTGGCGCTTCCAGAACTCATAGGCCCAGGGATATTCGAAGGGCTTGTACTGGGTGCGGGCTTCGAGAAGGGACATGGGATTACTCCTGGGCGAACTGGATTATTGGAAAGACGTGAAGACGGCCGCGAAGCCGCCGAGAAACAGGCCGAGCGCGAACAGCATCATCCCGGCGATGCGCAGCGCGTAAGTCGCGGGCTCGCTGTCGGCGATGCGCAGTGCGCGGCGGGCGAGGGCCGGCTTCACGAGGGTCGTGAGGCCCGCAATCCCTGCGGCTCCGGCAACACCGGCCATCAAGGCGAGCTGGCGCGTCATTCGTGGTCGATCGTCTGGCCGCGCGGCTGGCGGACGGGGCGCTCGCGCACGATCACCTTGCGGCCGCGATTGGCGCCGACGCCGAACACGCAGATGCCGAGGAAATAGCCGAAATCATACCAGCCGCCATTATTGGGCACCGCGTAGATCGACACTTCGGGCACGATCAGCGAGAGGAACCACGCGACCGGGAAGATGAAGCCGTGCCAGATGCCGAGCAGGAAGCCGGGGGCTCCGGGCTGGACGGCCTGTGCGCTCTGCGTGGCGCAGGCGGCGAGCAGGGTGAGCGCGGCGAGCGCGAGGGCGATGCGGGCGCGGGTCATGCAGCGATTTCCGGGCAGAAGCGTTGAGCGCGCGGACCCCAATAAGGAGACGGACCATGGCCGATACCAGCGCGATCAAGGAACATATGGAAGTCATCGGCGCGGACGGCGTGCATGTCGGCACCGTCGACGGTGTCGAAGACGGCCGCATCAAGCTGACCAAGAAGGACAGCGGGCAAGGCTCGCACGAAGGGCACCACCATTACATCTCGAGCGGGCTGATCGCCGGGATCGAAGGCGAGACGGTGCGCCTGAGCGCCAACGCCGATGTGGCAGTGACGTTCGAGGAAGAAGCCTGAGCCAAGCGAGCCCACTCCCGCGAGGGAGTGGGCGCCTTGATGGGAGGCGGAGCTTAGTTGTGCCACCTCACTGGCACGCCAGGCATTCGTCATAATCGCGCGATTCGACTTCGAACTTGGGCGCGTCGATCGTGTTGTCGGCTTCCACGCCGCCTGCGAAACCGGCGCGCTGCACCGACTTTGAGCGGAGATAGTAAAGCGACTTGATGCCGAGCTCCCAGGCGCGGAAGTGGAGCATCAAAAGGTCCCACTTCTCGACGTCCGCCGGGATGAACAGGTTCAGCGACTGCGCCTGATCGATATAGGGCGTGCGGTCACCCGCGAGTTCCAGGATCCAGCGCTGATCGATCTCGAAGCTGGTCTTGAAGCAATCCTTTTCCTCTGCGGTGAGGAAATCGAGATGCTGGACCGAGCCACCCATTTCGAGGATCGAATTCCAGACATTGTCGCTGTTCTTCGACTTTTCGATCAGCAGCTTTTCCAGATACGGATTGCGCACCGACCATGAGCCGCTGAGCGTCTTGTGCGTGTAGACGTTGGCCGGAATCGGCTCGATACACGCCGAAGCGCCGCCGCAGATGATGCTGATCGACGCGGTGGGCGCGATCGCCATCTTGCAGCTGAAACGCTCCATCACGCCCATGTCGGCCGCATCGGGGCAGGGCCCGCGCTCGACGGCGAGCTGCATCGATGCTTCATCGACCTGACGCTTGATGTGCTTGAACATGCGCAGGTTTGCGCTCTTGGCCATCGCCCCTTCGAACGGGAGGCCGCGTGCCTGCAAATATGAGTGGAAGCCCATCACGCCGAGGCCGACCGAGCGCTCGCGCATCGCCGAATAGGCGGCCTTCTCCATACCGGGTTCGTGGCGCTCGATGAAATCCTGGAGGACGTTGTCGAGGAAACGCATCACGTCCTCGATAAAGCCCTTCTCGTCCTTCCACTGATCCCAGGTCTCGAAATTGAGGCTGGAGAGGCAGCAGACGGCGGTGCGCTCGTTGCCGAGATGGTCCTTGCCGGTGGGCAGGGTGATTTCCGAGCAGAGGTTCGAAGTCGAAACCTTGAGGCCCAGATCGCGGTGATGCTTGGGCATGTTCGAATTCACGTGATCGGCGAAGATGATATAGGGCTCGCCGGTCGCCAGACGGGTCTCGACCAGTTTCTGGAAGAGCGCGCGGGCGTCGACGGTGGCGCGCTCGCTGCCGTCCTTCGGGCTGGTGAGCTTCCACTCTTCGCCGTTGCGGACTGCTTCCATGAAGGCGTCGGGGATCAGCACGCCATGGTGCAGATTGAGCGCCTTGCGGTTGAAATCGCCCGAGGGCTTACGGATTTCGAGAAACTCCTCGATCTCCGGGTGCGAGATATCGAGATAGCAGGCAGCCGAACCGCGGCGCAGCGACCCTTGCGAAATCGCGAGCGTCAGCGAGTCCATCACGCGGACGAAGGGGATGATGCCGCTGGTCTTGCCGTTCAGGCCGACCGGCTCACCGATGCCGCGAACATTGCCCCAATAGGTGCCGATGCCGCCGCCGCGCGAGGCGAGCCAGACATTCTCGTTCCAGGTATCGACGATGCCGCCAAGGCTATCGGGCACCGAATTGAGGAAGCACGAAATCGGCAGGCCGCGCCCGGTGCCGCCGTTCGAGAGAACGGGCGTGGCGGGCATGAACCAGAGGCGCGAGATATAGTCGTAGATGCGCTGGGCGTGCGCCTGATCGTCGGCATAGGCAGATGCCACGCGGACGAAGAGATCCTGAAAGCTTTCGCCCGGAAGCAGATAGCGATCGTTCAGCGTATCCTTGCCGAAATCGGTGAGGAGCGCGTCGCGCGAATGATCGACCTCAATCGCGAAGAGCTGAACGTCGACAGTCTTCGAATCCTTCTTCGCCTTGGGCTGCTTGGCCTCGGGCGCGGTGGTTTCGGGTGCAGGCTTTGCAACCGGGCTTTGGTTCAGGTCCGCCTTGGCGGCGGCTGGTGCTTCGGTGACGGTTTCGCTCACGCTTTCGGTGTCCCTGAATTCCATGTCGTCTAGCCCCTGATGCCCTTCACGCGCCTCCATCACGGGGAGGCTCCGGCCGACTCGGGGGCGGGCGCCGAACCTAGCATCGGCGCGCCGGCAGAACGAGAACAAAAGATGTCCATCGCTCCTGAAGCCGGGCACAGCAGACCCGTTCCGCATATAGCTATGCGGCGCCGGTTCTACCAGTGCTTGAGCTTGCCCCTCAGTGCAACCACTACAGATTGTGCCAAAGCCCGTTCGGACACAAGATGGTAAATGGTTAATGACCGACTCAACTCGTCGCTAAAATGACTCGTCTCGCGGCACGTCCAAACCAGCGAATATGCCGCGACGCATGGACCTTCCTAGGGTTCTTGAAAGGCAAGAGGGGAAATACGGAAACGAAAATATTTTCCACGGCTGTGAATCCTGTGGACACAATTTGTGGTGGTTGGGGCGTGCAGTCGCGCTGCGCGTGAATTCGGCTCCCCGGCGAAGGCCGGGGTCCAGTCGGAAAGGTCATGCAACGAAGTATGTTGCTCTCCAATGCGCATTTCCCAACTGGGCCCCGGCCTTCGCCGGGGAAAAATAGAGAGGTACTCAGGCCAGCGGAAGATACAGCTCCGTCACCGCTTCGTGCTCGGGCACGTCCGGGAAGAAGGTGACGCGGCGGCAGAAGAGCGGGAAATCGCGGGGTTCTTCGCCGCTTTGCGGGAGCCATTCGCGATAGAGCCACGAGGCTGCGGGCTCGAGATTGTCGCTGGAGCCGGTGAGGCGGAGCATGGCGCAGCGGCCCGCCGGGATAGCGCCCGATTCGACGCCCGATTCGTTTGGCGCGACTGGCTTGGCGGTGGCGGCGCAGAGATCGAGGTGGAAGTCGTCCGCATCGGGCTCGGTGTGGAAGATGTTGAAGGTGGCGCTGCGCGAGGGGGGCAAAGCATTGGCTTTGCGCCACGCGATGAAACGCTGGATCGTGGCGTGGATGCCCGATTGCGGCCCGCGATGCGCGAGGATCGCGACCGGGGTTTCGGGAAAGTCGGTGATCGTCACCTGATTCGAATCATAACTCTGCATGTGGTGGCTCCTTGCTGCGTCGAGCGGCCCGAGGGCGACAAGCCACGGCTCCCAATCGGGCGACTTCCGGAAGTCTGACGGAGCCTGTCCGAAGCGCTGGCGGAACGCGCGCGCAAAGGCCTCCGGGGCTTCGTAGCCAGCATCCATCGCTATGTCGGTGACGGCGCTGCTCCGGAACGCCAGCTGGTACGACGCGCGCTTCAAGCGGGCGAGCTGGACATAGCGATGCAGCGACAGGCCGAAGGTCGCGCTGAATTGCCGGTGGAAATGGTGCTTCGAGAAGGCCGCGACGCTGGCCACGCTATCGAGCGCGAGATCGCCAGCGAGGTGCGCGTCGATATGATCGAGCACGCGTTGCATCCGTGCGTGATAATGGGTTTGCGCCGCCTGGTTCACTCGCTTCCTCCGTGGTGCGTTTCCGTTAGGCGGCTTCGCATGCACCCGCCCGACCGATCTTGCGGAGATGCTGGCGCGCGGGACGGGACTGGCATAGCGTTGTGGTGAATAGATGGGGAGCGGGCGATGCGGCGGTTGATCTGGGCGGCGGCTTTGGTGGCGAGCGGGCCGGCGATGGCGCAGGACGTGATCGTGCGGGAGATGCCGTCGTCGGTTGCTGCATTCCAGGAGCATTCGATCGATCAGCTCACGGCCATGATGGCCAGCGGCAAGCTGACCAGCGCCCAGATCACCGAACTGTATGTCGAACGGATCAGGATGCTCGATCAAAGCGGCCCGATGCTGCGTTCGGTGATCGCGATCAGCCCCAATTGGCGCGAGCAGGCAGCGGCGAGCGATGCGCGGCGCAAGGCGGGCAAGCTGCTCGGGCCGATGGATGGCATTCCGGTGCTGATCAAAGACAATATCGAGACGCGCGAACTGCCCACCACTGCGGGGAGTCTGGCGCTCAAGGACAATATGACGGGGCGGGATGCGCCAATGGTGGCGCTGTTGCGGGCGCAGGGCGCGGTGATCCTGGGCAAGACCAATCTCAGCGAATGGGCCAATATCCGCTCGAACAATTCAACGAGCGGGTGGAGCGCGGTCGGCGGGCTGGTGCGCAACCCGTATGCGCTCGATCGCAATTCGTGCGGATCGTCGAGCGGATCGGGCGCGGCGGTGGCGGCGAGCCTGGCAGCGGTGGCAGTGGGGACCGAGACCGATGGTTCGGTGGTGTGCCCAGCGGCGATGAACGGGATAGTCGGGTTGAAGCCCACGTTGGGGTTGGTCAGCCGTACGCATGTCGTGCCGATCAGCCATAGTCAGGATACGCCGGGGCCGATGGGGCGCAGCGTGAAGGATGTGGCAATCCTGTTTTCGGCGATGGTGGGGAGCGATCCGGCCGATGCGGCCACCAGGGATGCCGGTGGTACCAATCCATGGACGTACAGCAAGGGCCTTACGGAATATGGTCTTAAGGGGCTGCGGATCGGATATTGGAAGCCGGAGATGGCGGCGGATCTCGCCAAGCGGTTTGACAAGGCGCTCGACGAATTGCGCGCGGCAGGCGCGGTGTTGGTCGAGGTGAAAATGCCCAAGCTGGAGGGGCTGGGCGAGGCCGAGGGGCTGGTGCTTTATACCGAGCTCAAGGCCGATCTCGCCGCGTATCTGGCGACGACCAAGGCGCCGGTGCGCACGCTTGCGGATGTCATCGCGTTCAACACCGCGTATGCCGAGGCCGAGATGCCCTTTTTCGGGCAGGAGACGTTCCTGAAGGCCGAGGCGACCAAGGGCCTCGATGATCCCGAGTATAAGGCGGCGCGCGAGAAATCGCTGCAGCTGGCCAAGGGTGCGATCGACGGGATGCTCAAAGAAGCTGATGCACAGGTTTTGGTAACGCCGACCTATGGCACGCCGTGGCTGACCGATCCGATCCATGGCGATCAGTTTCAGGGGCCGTCGGCGAGCGAATTGCCGGCGGTTTCGGGCTATCCGCATCTGACGGTGCCGATGGGGCTGGTGGGCGGTTTGCCGGCAGGGCTGTCTTTCATCGGGCCGGCTTATTCGGATGGCTGGCTGCTGCAGGCAGGCTATGCCTATGAGCAGGCGACCAAGGCGCGCGTGGTGCCGACCTTTGCGCCTACGGTGACAGTGGGTCTGGGGCCGCGCTCGATTAAGTGAAGCGGCGGGACAGGCGCGCCTGCCAGAGCAGCATTAGTGGCACGATCACGAGTTCGATGACGAGGCCGATCCTGTGGCCCTTCGTCGGGGCGCCGACGAGCGCCCAGGAAAGCGCGCGCATCAGGCCGCCGGTGATGACGAGCATGCTGAGCAAGCGGAGCCGCGAGGTCATTCGCTCGATCTGCGGAATGGTGCTTGCGTAGCAAGCGAGCAAAGCGAGGAAGATGCCGTTGAGATAGCGGAAATGGCTGTCGAGATCGCGGGTGAGCGCGCTGTTGTGATCGAGGAATTCGGGGCCTCGGACTACGCCCGTCAGTGCTGCGTACATCGGCAGCATCAGCGTGAGGCACATCGCGGCCTGAAGCACGCGCTTTTCGGTGCCGGGACTCACTTCTGGTCGAGCTCAAGCAATTCCTTGCGAACATGGATCGCCGTTAGCGACATCCGCACTTCGATCAGGAAATAGATCAGCCCGGCCATCAGCAACCCCATCGACAGGATGAAGGCGACCGCGACCCACAGGCCGACATGCAGATTGGCGAGGCGCGAGACGAACATCAAGGCAACGACGATCGAGATGGCGAGCGCGCTGGCGACGCAATTGAAAATAGCGTTGTTGATCACCGAGATGCGCCGATCGATGATGCGCAGTTCCCAGACGTGGCGATCATGCTCCGGCCCGGTCGAGCGCGGATGAAGCTGTTCGATCTGGCGCGCGCGATCGACGATGCGCGCGAGGCGACCGACCATGACGTTCAGAAACGCACCGATGCCCGCGAGGAGGAAGACCGGCGCGATGGCGGCCTGGATCGTATCGGATACGGTGGAGAGATAGGGGCTGGGGAGCATATGTACCTCTAGCGGATATAGCCTGCGTCGCGCAGGAACCAGCGCAATGCGGACTCGAAATCGGGGAAGCTCTTTTCCTTGTCGTCGGGGCAGCTGCCATCGACCAACGGTACGGTGCATGCGGTGGGCAGGAATATCTCCCCGCCTTTGGCTGCGAGCGCAGATGCGTGCCTGATCGCGGTATCGAACTTTCCGACGCGGGCCGAGGCGGCGACATAGGTGGCGCAGGCGCCGTTGCGGTCGCTATTCTCGGTATCTGCGCAGAGCGCGCGCGCTTCGTCTGCGGTTTGCTCGAACGTGCCGGCAAAGCTTTCGCGGGCCGAGACGTCTACCAATTTGCCTTGGATGACGTTGAAGATCTGTGGCGGGGCGAAGCTGCCTGCGTAGGATGAGAAAGCGTAGTTGAAGCGATCGTCCTTGAGGATGAAATCCACCACATCGTCGCCGTCTATATCGACCGGGAACGCATCGATCCCATCGCCATCGAGCAAGCCGAATTTCACGGTTTCGAGTTTGCCGCCCATCGGCACCACGGCCCAGAGCTGGGCGCAGCAATGCGCGCCGCCGGTGAAGGTCTGGAACAGCACTGAGGGCGCTGCGTCGGCCTTAGCGAGTTTGCCGATCGCGATTTGGCGAGCGAAGGCGATGTTCGCAGGATCGCCCTCGTCGAGCGTGAACGGCGCGAAACCGGGGATGCGGATCGCGGCGCTCACCGTGATGAGGCTGTCGAGTTCCGCGTCCTGCCTGGCGGCAAGCGTGATCCGGACGTCGTCATCGCTGATGCTGCGCGACAATTTGTCCGCGGAGAATGTCACGCTGGAGAAGGTCTGCGCCGAAGCGGGTGCGGCAAAGAGCATGAAGGCTGCAACCATGGCGCAAGGCAAACGGATCAACTTCATTCTCCCTCACGCTACGACTCGCGTGTCCGCCGGGGCTTAGCAAGCGGATTTCGAGCCTCCACCGCTTGGTAACGCCTTTTCGTTACACCAGCGGGCATGTCTAAACCTATGCCGCTCGATCAATTCACACGCTTGCCGCCGGCACATGCCGTTGACTGTGTCGACGGGCTGGCGGGCGCCATCGATATGGTTGCGGACCGCGCGGCGCCTACGCATCGCTTTCTGCGCTACGGATGGTTTGCCGCAGCGCTCAAGGCCTATGGTGGTTCTGCGCGGACCCTGGTGGTGTTGCGCGAGGGCGAGACGGTGGCTGCGCTGCCGATGGTGCCCCGGGGGCCAGGCTGGCTGGGGCTGGCCGAAGTGCCCGGATGCTATTGGCCGTTCCGCACCTTTCCGGTGCGCGAAGATGCCGGGGCAGAGGCGATGGAGGCTTTGCTGCCGCGCCTTGGCCGCGAGGTTCGCGCGCTGCGGATCGGGCCGGTTTACGATGGCGATCCGGGGCTGGAATTGTTGAAGGAGAGCGCGCTGGCCAAGGGCTGGGCGGTGCTCGATCGCTTTGTGGCGGATTCGTTCCTGCTCGATATGAAGGGCGCGCAGGCAGAGGAAGGCGGCTGGCCGCGCAACTCGACGCTGCGCAAGAACCGGTTTCATGAGAAGCATCTGGGCGGGCATGGCGCTCTCGATTGGGCCTTCGTGAGCGGTTCCGACTGGAGCGAGGCCGCGTTCGATGCGCTGGGTGCGGTCGAGGAGAAAAGCTGGATCGCGGCGCGGACCGATGGTTCGGATGCCAAGTTCACGCGCGCAGGGCACGGCGCATTCTGGCGCGCGGCGGCGAGCGACCCGAAGATCGCTGATATGATGTGGGCGGCGGTGTTGCGGGTGGACGGTGCGCCTTCGGCCTTCTCGTTCGATATGAATGCGGGTGCGCTGAAATATGCGATCGCCAACAGTTATGACCCGGCATTCGGCAAGCATTCGCCGGGGAAATTGCTCTATTACCGCAATCTGGTTCGCGCGCTGGAAGACGGCATCACCCAGGTCGATTGGGGCGCAGGCGATAGCGGCTACAAGCAGGTGATCGGTGCCGATAAGGGCCCGGCGATCCGCGACTGGCTGTTTGTGCGGCCCGGTGTCTCGGCCACGGCGGCCAAGCTGCTGCGCGGCGTGTGGCGGCGTAGCGGGCAGCACTAAACCCCAGTCAGATAAACGGTCCTTTTGCCCGCACGCGCGCTTCGCGTGGCGGGACGCCGGCCAGGGCGCGGAAGTCGCGGGCCATGTGCGCCTGATCGGCATAGCCGTGGGCGGCGGCGGTGTCGGCCAGGGTTTCCTTGTTATGGACTGCGCCGATTGCGTCGCGGAAGCGGAGCAGGCGGAGATAGGATCGCGGGGGCATGCCGATATGGGTGGCGAACCAGCGCTGTAGTGCGCGGTGTTGCAGGCCGGTGGCGGTGGCGAGTTCGGCTACCGAATGGCTGGTCAGGATTGCGCGGGCGATTTCGGCGGGGGCATCGGGGAGCGCGGCGGTCAGATTGGCCGGAATATCGCCTTTGGTGAGTGCGGCCAGCGCAGGCGGTGCCTCGATCCAGTCGTCGGCGAAACCGGGGCAGGGCTGGCCGCCCAATGCTTCCCATGCCCAGGGCCATAAGCGGATGCCGGTGAAGCGGGCGTCGCTGCTGAAGCGGAGCGCTACCGGGTGTTCGCTCAGGCCCGTGACGAAGGTCTCGGGCTGCTCGCGGTGCCAGATCGAGCGGCCGGCGTGGCGGCGAATGATCTCGACACAGCCGTCTGGCGCCGCGGCATGCTCGATCCAGTCGCCCGCTGCGCCCTCTGCCTCAAGCGTCCAGATGGCGACGGCGAGGCCGTGGAGTTGGGGCGGCAGAGGCAGTTCGGCGTAGCGCATGTACGAGAGACTGGCATGTCGTGTCGGTTCAAGCCAGCGTCAGACGGCGCGGCCTAGAAGGCGCTCGGGACATGGAAAGGGAAATAGATGATCCGTTTGCACTGCATGATCGCGCTGGCCGGGCTGAATATCGCGACGCCGGCTGCCGCGCAGGAGGCCGATCTCAGCTGGCTGGCCGGCAATTGGTGCACCGAGCGGCACCCCGTTAAAAGCACCATGACCTGCGAGGAATGGGAGCCGATGGCCGGCGGAGTGATGCGGGGGCGGACGGTGGTGTGGCATGAGCGCTTCTTCACCGCCGAGCCGATGCGGATCACAGTTGAGCCGACGCGGCTGGTGTTCCACGCCGAGCCCGCCAAGCAGGCGCCGGCGGATTTCTATGCGACCGGGGTGGAGGGGCAGACGGTCCGCTTCGAGAACCGCGCGCATGATTATCCGCAAGTGGTGCGATACTGGCGCGAGGGCGATGTGCTGAACGCAGAGATTTCGCTGGCGGATGGCAGCAAGCCGAACCGGTGGGTTTATCGACGCACGGCCAAATAGCGCTCTGCAGGGCGAAAGCCGATCTCTCGCACCAGGAGCCAGGTCGCGACGAGCATCATCGCGCCGCCGATGCTGGCAAATCCGGATATGCCGGACAGATAGGCGAAGATGGCGAAGCATGAGCCGAGCTGGGTGAACAGCGCCACGCGCCATTCGGCGGGGCGGCAAAGGACGAGCAGCAACGCAAGCAGATCGGACAGGAAGAAATACCGTTCGTGCATCCGCGGCAGCAGTCCCGGCACGATCAGCGCACAGAGCAGCGCCGCGCGGATCAGCACCACCGGATCGGCTTCGGCCAGGCGCTGCCGGAACAATGCGACATAGCCCAAAGCAGCGGCGGCTGCGGCGGGGGCAGCCATCCCGACGAGCAGGCCGCCTGCTGGGAGGACGGCCAGTATCGTCCAGATATTGGGCGCGTTGAGCGGCTGGGTGATGTCGAACTGGCTCTGGCGCAGATAGATGCCGAGCAGATCGGCGAGCGGCCAGCCCATCGCCCAGGCCGGCACCAGCGTGGCAAACGCCATTAGCGGCGCGAACAGCCAGAGGCGAAGCGGCACATGGCGGGCGAGCGCCAATGCGAGGAAAAAGGGCGCGGCGAATCCCGCCTGGAGCTTGATCGCAAAGGCCAGCCCGCACCAGCCGAACATCGCCGCGTGCCTCCGGTCGATCGCCGCGGTGAGCGCGACCAGCAGCGCTGCCGCCCATAAGGCGTCGCACTGTACCAGGATTGCCGGGTTGACGAACAGGCTGGGGGCCAGCCCGATACATGCCGCCGCGCGCCACGGATGGGCATGGCCAAGCGTGCGCAGCAGCCGGGCGGCGGCGGCGACGAGCACGAGATGGCCGGCGAAGGACAGCAGCTTGAGCAGTGCCGGTGCTTCGATCAGCCCGGCCAACGGCGAGACGGCGGCCATGAGGTAGAGATAGGGTGGCGAATAATTGCCGAAGGGCTCGGCAAAAGCGGCGACCGGGCCGGTCGCGCGGATGTGCCCGAACCAGGGCAGCAGGTAATTCTGGACGTCGATGCCGTAGAGCGGCCAGCTCAGCGCGGCGAACAGCAGCGCCACCGCCGCGGAAAACGCGATCGGGGGCAGGCCAAAGCTGTCGAGCGGTGCACGCATGTCCGGTATCTAGCCGGGAAAGATTGACGCGGCCTTAGGGGGCTTTCGGCGCCCCTGAGTTTTATTCGGCCTTTTCAGCCAGCACGGTCAGGCCGCGCTCGTTTACTTCGGCGAAGCCGCCTTCGACGCGGATCGTCTCCGGGGTTTCGTTCATCGAGGTCTTGTAGATCTCGATATTGCCGTCCCGGACGGTGCTCATCAGCGGAGCATGGCCCTGAAGCACGCCGAAATCACCCTCGGTGCCGGGAACGACGACCATGTGGACGTCTTCCGAACGGACGAGGCGCTCCGGGGTGACGAGTTCGAAGTGCAGAGCCATCTTATTTATCCATCACGAAAATTTGCGCCATGACCATGGGGCCAGGTCCGACAGTCGCCTCAGCGAGCTGGACGTAGAGGAACTGGCCTTCGATCGGTGCCTTATACGTCTCGACCTTGGCGCCGTTTTTTGGTCCCGTATTGGCCGGGTCAGGCTTCAGGTCGAGACCCATATACGCCATGTTCTTGTGCAGCATTTCCCATGCCGCAGCGCGGTTTGGGCCAGCGACAATCACCTGGCAGATCGAACCCTTGACCCCGCCAAAAGCCACCTCGCCATCGGCGCGCTTGGCGCTGACGACTTTGAGTTCGCCACGCGGATGCTGCTGCGTCTCGACCTTCTCGCCAAAGCCAAAGTCCTTGAGCACCGGATTGCCGGTGATCGCGAACTGATCCGCCAGATAAAGCGGGCAATAGCCATAAGCGAGATCGGCTGCGACCTCCGCGATCGGCTTGTCCGCGTTCTGCGCCGACGCGACTGGCGAAACCAGCAGCGCGGCGGCGGCAAGAACGAGACGGCCGATCACGAGACTTAGGCGTCCTCGGCCAGCTTGGCTGCCTTGGCGATCACGCCATCGATGCCGCCAACCATGTAGAAGGCTGCTTCGGGAAGGTGATCATATTCACCGTTCACGACTGCCTTGAACGACTTGATCGTGTCTTCGATCTGCACGAACTCGCCCGAGATGCCGGTGAAGACTTCTGCGACGTGGAACGGCTGCGACAGGAAGCGCTGGATCTTGCGGGCGCGCGACACGGTGAGCTTATCTTCTTCCGAAAGCTCGTCCATGCCCAGGATCGCGATGATGTCCTGCAGCGACTTGTACTTCTGGAGCGTTTCCTGAACGGCGCGGGCCGTTTCATAATGCTCTTGTCCCACGATGCGCGGCTCGAGAACGCGGCTCGACGAATCGAGCGGATCGACTGCCGGGTAGATGCCCAGCTCCGAGATTGCGCGGTTGAGCACGGTGGTTGCGTCCAAATGCGCGAACGACGTTGCCGGGGCAGGATCGGTCATGTCGTCTGCGGGGACGTACACGGCCTGCACCGAAGTGATCGAACCCTTGTTGGTCGAGGTGATGCGCTCCTGAAGTGCGCCCATGTCCGTCGACAGAGTCGGCTGATAGCCCACGGCCGAAGGAATACGGCCCAGCAGTGCCGACACTTCTGCGCCGGCCTGAGTGAAGCGGAAGATGTTGTCGACGAAGAACAGAACGTCCTGGCCTTCAACGTCGCGGAAATATTCAGCAATCGTGAGCCCCGACAGTGCAACGCGTGCGCGGGCGCCGGGAGGCTCGTTCATCTGGCCGAATACGAGGGCAACCTTCGAGCCTTCCGACTGCGGATTGCCGTCCTTGTCCTTGGCGATAACGCCGGCGTCGAGGAACTCGTGATACAGATCGTTGCCCTCACGGGTACGCTCGCCCACGCCCGCGAACACCGAAGTGCCGCCATGGCCCTTTGCGATGTTGTTGATCAGTTCCTGGATAAGCACGGTCTTGCCGACGCCTGCGCCGCCGAACAGACCGATCTTGCCGCCCTTTGCATAAGGCGCGAGAAGATCGATGACCTTGATGCCGGTGACGAGGATCGAGCTTTCGGTCGACTGATCGACGAAGAGCGGCGCCTCGGCATGGATCGGCATCGTGCTTTCCGCATTGACCGGGCCACGCTCGTCGATCGGCTCACCGATGACGTTGAGGATGCGGCCAAGCGTCTTCGGGCCAACGGGAACGCGGATCTGCGAGCCGGTGTCGGTCACGGTCTGGCCGCGGGTGAGACCCTCGGTGGTGTCCATGGCGATGGTGCGGACGGTGTTCTCGCCCAGATGCTGCGCGACTTCGAGGACGAGGCGCGTGCCGTTATTGTCGGTTTCGAGCGCCGAGAGGATCGACGGCAGAACGCCATCGAACGACACGTCGACGACGGCGCCGATGACCTGGCTGACGCGGCCAACGCTGTTGGTCGTCGCGGGCGCTGCAGCGAACGTGCTTGCGGCTGCCTTGGGCGCGCGCTTGACTGCGGGCTTCTTGGTGGTGGGGGCTGCGGTGGCCATCGGTTCTTCCTTGCTTCGGATTACTTCAGCGCTTCAGCGCCGGAGATGATTTCGACCAGTTCGGTCGTGATCGCGGCCTGACGGGCGCGGTTATACTGGATCGACAAACGCTTGATCAGATCGCCTGCGTTGCGCGTGGCATTGTCCATCGCGGTCATCTTCGATCCCTGCTCCGACGCGGCGTTTTCACGCATCGCACGGTAAAGCTGGATCGCGACATTGCTGGGAAGCAGGTCCGCCAGGATCGATTCTTCGTCGGGCTCATAGGTGACAGCCGCGCCCGAGGACGTGACGTCGCCAGTGGCGCCTGCAACCGGCGGTGCGACGGGGATGATCTGCTGCGCAGTCGGCTCTTGCGTCAGGACCGACTTGAAGTTCGAGAAGAACAAGGTCGCGACATCGAACTCGCCCGCATTGAAGCGCGCGATCAGATCGTCGGCATAGCCGCGCGCATCAGCGAAGCTCAGCTTGCCCAGATCGCCCGGCTCAATGCCATGAATGATGTTGGCGCGGAATTCGCGGTTGAGCACGGCGCGGCCCTTGCGGCCGATCGTGTAGATCTTGACCGTCTTGCCAGCGGCGGTGAGCTCGCGGGCGCGCTTGCGGGCAAGACGAGCGATGTTGGTGTTGAACGCGCCGGCCAGGCCCTTATCGGACGTGGCGACGACGAGCATGTGCACCTGATCCTTGCCGGTGCCCGCAAGGAGCTTCGGCGAGGACTCGCTAACCGTCACCTTGCTGGCGAGGCTTGCGACCACGCTTTCGAGGCGCTGGGCATAAGGACGGCCGGCTTCCGCCGCTTCCTGCGCACGGCGCAGTTTCGCAGCGGCGACCATCTTCATCGCCTTGGTGATCTTCTGGGTCGATTTGACCGAGTTGATCCGGACCTTGAGTGCCTTGAGAGAGGCCATTCTATCCTACCATCGTCATGCCGGCGAAAGCTGGCATCTTGTGTGGCACGAGACCCCAGCTTTCGCTGGGGTGACGGCTAATTATGCGAACGTCTTCGCGAAGGCTTCGAGCGCTGCCTTGAGCTCGGCGCGGACATCATCCTTGAGGTCCTTGCTCTCGCGGATTGCCTTCAGGATGCCGGCGTGGTTCGCGCGCATGTCTGCGAGCATCGCTTCTTCGTAGCGCACTACGTCGCGCACACCGACAGTGTCGATATAGCCCTGGGTGCCGGCGAAGATCGACACAGTCTGCTCTTCGAACGGCAGCGGCGAGAACTGAGCCTGCTTGAGCAGTTCGGTCAGGCGCGCACCGCGGTTGAGGAGCTTTTGGGTCGAAGCATCGAGATCCGAACCGAACTGCGCGAAGGCAGCCATTTCGCGATACTGGGCGAGCTCAAGCTTGATCGAGCCTGCGACCTTCTTCATCGCCTTGGTCTGCGCGGCCGAGCCCACGCGGCTGACCGACAGACCCACGTTGATCGCGGGACGGATGCCCGAGAAGAACAGGTCGGTTTCAAGGAAGATCTGGCCATCGGTGATCGAGATCACGTTGGTCGGGATGTAAGCCGAAACGTCGCCGGCCTGGGTTTCGATGATCGGCAGTGCCGTCAGCGAGCCGCCGCCGTTTGCGTCCGACATCTTTGCAGCGCGCTCGAGAAGGCGGCTGTGGAGATAGAAGACGTCGCCGGGATATGCTTCGCGGCCCGGAGGACGGCGCAGCAGCAGCGACATCTGACGATAGGCAACTGCCTGCTTCGAAAGATCGTCGAACACGATCAGTGCGTGCATGCCGTTGTCACGGAAATACTCGCCCATCGCAGCGCCGGTATAGGGCGCGAGGAACTGCATCGGAGCGGGCTCCGAAGCGGTTGCGGCGATGACGATGGAATATTCCATCGCGCCGTTTTCTTCGAGCGTCTTGACGAGCTGCGCCACGGTCGAGCGCTTCTGGCCGACAGCGACATAGACGCAATAAAGCTTTGCCTTCTCATCCGTGCCGGCATGTGCTGCCTTCTGGTTGAGGAAGGTATCGATCGCGACGGCGGACTTGCCGGTCTGGCGATCGCCGATGATCAGCTCGCGCTGGCCGCGGCCAACGGGGACGAGTGCGTCGATAGCCTTGAGGCCGGTCTGCATCGGCTCCGACACCGACTGGCGCGGGATGATGCCCGGTGCCTTCACTTCGACGCGCGAGCGCTGATCGGTAACGATCGGGCCCTTGCCGTCGATCGGATTGCCGAGGCCGTCCACGACGCGGCCCAGCAGACCCTTGCCGACGGGAACGTCGACGATGGTGCCGGTGCGCTTGACGGTGTCGCCTTCCTTGATCTCCGAGTCAGACCCGAAAATCACGACGCCGACATTGTCGGCCTCGAGGTTGAGCGCCATGCCCTGGATGCCATTGGCGAATTCGACCATCTCGCCGGCCTGGACATTGTCCAGCCCGTGGATGCGCGCGATGCCGTCGCCGACCGAGAGCACCTGTCCGGTTTCCGAGACCTGAGCCTCGGTACCGAAATTGGCGATCTGGTCCTTGATGACCTTCGAGATTTCTGCGGCGCGGATGTCCATTGTCTTAGCCTTCAGCCTTTCATCGCGTGAGCGAGAGAATTCAAACGGGTCTTGATCGACGAATCGATCATCTGGGAGCCGATCTTCACGACCAGCCCACCAAGGAGCGAGGGATCGACCGAGAGGTCGACCGATACGTCACGGCCGATACGGGTGCGCAGCTGATCCTTCAGCGCAGACACCTGATCGTTGGTGAGGGGATGCGCCGAAATCACCTGCGCATTGGTCTCGCCGCGATGCGCGGCGGCCAGCTGGCGGAAGGCGGCAATGATCTGGGTGAGCTTGGCCAGACGACGATTGTCCGCAAGCACGCCGAGGAACTTCGTTGTGGTCGCATCGAGCTTCAGATGCGCTGCAACGGCGGCAACCGCAGCGGCCGCAGCCCCGCGACCGACGAGGGGGCTCGCCGTGAGTGCCTTGAAGTCCGCCGATTCGTCGAGCGCCTGGCGGACGGTGCCGAGGCTCGCCTCTACCAATGGCAGCGATTTCGAATCGCGTGCCAGCTCGAACAGAGCGGTAGCGTAGCGTCCGCTTAGGCTGGCTTGAATACCGCCGGAATTCTCCACGCGATCGAGTTCCTCTTGGAGGGATCTGAAATGTCGCCCCATATGAAAAGGGCACGCCGCGAAGGCAGCCCCGATGGGTCGCGGCGCGGTTAGCATCGCGTGTGCTGCGATGCAACCCGGAGTCCGGCGGACAGGAGCAGGAACCGGCAAAATCGCACCGTCTGGACATTGCGGCAGCGAAATGGTCCTGTGAGGCGGAATCAGACGGGGGGCGAACCGATGGGACGGAAGGCATGGATGGCGGCAGCGTTCGCCATGGCGATGGGTGCGGGACTTGCGCAGGCCGAAGTGCTGCAGGTGACGGGCGAGTTCCCCGCTAATTACCGCGAGGCGAGCTTGCTCCGCTCGCTTTCGATCGACCGATTCGATGGGCAGGACGGCATTGCGCTGGCCAATGCGATCGAACGCGCGATGGAGCGAACCCATTTCGAGCTGATGGGCGGACGCGCAGGCCGCCACAATGCCGAGGCTTCTCTTTCGGGCGCAGTGGTGACCGGCGTTGAGGAAAATCCCTTCAAGAAGAAGGAAAAGCGCTGCGTGGAGAAGGACAAGGACGGCAAGTGCATCAAGGAAGCCGAGGTCGATGTCCGCTGCCGCCAGCGCATCATTACGCTACGCGCCGATTTGCGGATGGTGCGCAACCAGGACGGGCGCGTGGTCTATTCGCAAAGCAAGCCGTTCCGCGACGACACCAGCTGGTGCGAGGGGCAGAACCCCTATCGTAGCGTCGAAGAAACCGTGCAGGCGGGAATCCAGCAGATCGCAAACAGCGTCCGCTACGATATCGCGCCGAGCGTGCAGACCTATGATATCCGCGTGCGCGAGAGCACCAAGGGCATGGCGAAGGACGCAGCCAAGCGCTTCAAGGATCTGGTGAAGCTGACCAAGCGCGATCCGGCGGGATCGTGTGCGGGCTGGTCACAGATGCAGGCGGCCGGGCCGCATCCTTCTATACTGTTCAATGTCGGGCTCTGCGCCGAGCAGCGTCGCGATTATGAAGGTGCAGTGGCGCTCTATCGTCAGGCCTCGCAATATGGCGCGACCGAAGGCGGCGAAGGCGCGAGCCGTGCGCTGCGGCTGATTGCCGGGCGCGAGGATGCGCAGGCGCGGGCGCGGCGAAACTAGGAGGCCTCCCCCGAACGAGGGATAGTCCCGCCGCCTGACGCGCACCATGCCTGCGGAAACGGTTCTGGAGGATATGATGCTTGGAATGATGTTAGCGATGAGCACGGCGATCGTCGTGCCTCAGGACGCCTGCCCGTCGATCAGCGTCAGCTCCTCATCATCGACCCGCGGCGAGGCGACCTACACGGCTAATGTCTATGGCGGTGATGGCAGCGCCTCCCCGACCTTCAACTGGAGCATTTCGGCCGGGGGCATCACTCAGGGGCAGGGGACGTCGCTGATCCTGGTCGAGGCCAAGCCCGGCGAATATGTGACCGCGACGATTGAAGTGGGCGGCTACGCGGCGACCTGCTCGTCGATTGCCAGCGATACTTTGGAGATCAGCAATGCCGGCCCGGCGCCGGTCGTCAAGCGCGCGCCAGTAAAGGCCAAGCCGAAGGCGAAGCCCAAGCCGAAGAAGCGCAGCTGATATCGCGGCTGCGGCCAGCGACAAAAGTGGGCCGGGGAGAAACCCCCGCCCTTTTTTGTTCAGCTACGGCTTGGGCGCGGGTACCTTGCCGACGCATTCAAGTACCACCGTGCCGCGATACTCCCGGACCTCGACATTTTGCTGCATTTCCGGCGACTCCGGTTCATTCAGGTCGAGGATGCAGCGTCGCGAACCGATAGCGGGCGTGGTCCGCGTACACGCGCTCGCGCGATGACCCGCCAGCATTGCATCGCGTGCCGCCTCGAATGACCGGTTCACATCGCCGTTCAGCACCATGACGGTGAGCTTGTCGTCAGTGCGGGTGTAGAGGAAGTAATTCAGCATCGGCAGGCCGAATGGCTGCAGCGTGGAAGCGTCGACGCTGTACCGATCGCTCCCTGCGGGCGCCTCGATGACCTTCAGCCCCGGGAGTTTTTCGAAGACCGCCATGGTAAAATATTCGCGGCGGCATTCGGTCAGGCCGCGCACATCATCCGCCGCGGCAGCTGATGGAGCTGCGAACATCGCGGTGAGCGCACATAGAGCAGGGAAGGGCTTGGATGGCATCTGCTTCGAGTGCCATGCCTTCCGAATGCGGGTCAAGCACGCAGCAAAAGGGCGACAGGATCGTGACCCCGCCGCCCTTGTTGCTCATTCGGTTTCAAACCTTAGCGCGGACGATTGCCGCCGCCCGCACCCGCCGGGCGAGCCGGACGCGCGTGGAACTTGCTCTTCGGGCGCGCATAGTTGCGGGGTGCGTCACCGCGCGGCGCATCCGAACGGGGCGCGCTGTCGCGGCGCTCGAAATTGCCACCCTCACGACGGTCAGCGTGGCCGCCTTCGCGGCGGGGATCGCCCTGTGCAGGACGGCGATCGCCACCCGGCTGGGCGCTACGCTGGCCGTTGCCACCGTCACGACGCGGCTGATCGCCCCGTGCGGGGTTGGCGCGCGGACCGCGCTGCGAAGCGTGCTGCATCGCGCGACCGTTGCGGCCATTCGCCTCGTCGCGGCTGACCGGCATCGGTGAGCGGCTCGACTTGATCTTGCCCGATTCGTTGAGGAAGTTCTCGGGCAGCGGCACGACGGTCAGCTTAAGACGCGTGAGCTTCTCGATATCGCGCAGATAGGGCTTCTCATCGTCAGCGCAGAAGCTGATGGCGAGGCCGGTGGCACCTGCGCGCGCGGTGCGGCCGATGCGGTGCACGTATTGATCCGGCACGTTCGGCAGTTCGAAGTTGAACACATGGCTGACGCCCGACACGTCGATGCCGCGCGCGGCGATATCGGTTGCGATCAGGAACTTGACCCGGCCTGACTTGAAGTCACCGAGCGCACGCTCGCGCTGCGGCTGCGACTTGTTGCCGTGGATCGCGTTCGACGCGATGCCGCTGCCCGCGAGCAGCTTCACGACGCGGTCGGCGCCGTGCTTGGTGCGGGTGAAGATCAGGGCGCGGTCTATGCTCGGATCTCGCAATGCGATGGTGAGGAGCGACTGCTTCTCCGCCTGCTGGACGAACGTGACGCGCTGCTCGACGCGCTCGGCAGTGGTCGCCTCGGGCGTGACCTTCACTTCGACCGGGTTACGGATGAACTGGCCGGCGAGTTCGCGGATCGTCTTCGGCATGGTGGCCGAGAAGAAGAGCGTCTGGCGCTTGGACGGGAGCTCGCGGACGATCCGCTTGAGCGCGTGGATGAAGCCCAGATCCATCATCTGATCGGCTTCGTCGAGCACGAGGATCTCGATGCCGAGCAGGATTGCGTAATGCTGCTCGATCAGATCGACCAGGCGGCCCGGCGTGGCGACGAGGATATCGACGCCGCGGGCAAGGTCCGTCTTGTTCTTGTGCACCGAGGTGCCGCCGAAGCAGGTCATCACGCTGAGGCGCGTGCCCTTCGAATAATTGCGGGCGCTTTCGGCGATCTGGCTGGCGAGCTCACGCGTCGGCGCGAGAACGAGCATGCGGCAGCCACGCGGCTGGGGACGGGTGCCCGAAGCGACGAGGCGATCGATCGAGGGGGCCATGAACGCGGCGGTCTTGCCGGTGCCGGTCTGGGCGATGCCGAGCAGGTCGCGACCTTCGAGCAGCGACGGGATCGACTGTTCCTGAATCGGCGTTGCTTCGGTGTAACCCTTTGCCGCAAGCGCGGCGAGAACGGTCTCAGAGAGACCGAGATGCTTGAATTGCATTATGTAACCTTATGAATCGGCTGACGCGCACGACAGAATGCGCACGCGGAAGCGGTGTCAAAAATGACAACCCGCGTGATAAGGGAAGCCGGAAAATGGGACCGAGGCAGAGCCGGAGTGCCATTCCTATGAATGGTCGCTCCATCACGCTGCATGATGCCTCGATGGCGGCGCATATGGCAGCCAGACTGACTTATGTCAAGGTCGGCCCAATATGGACGGGGCACGCGGCGGGAAGGAATCGTTAACGATCGAGGCATAGCGTGCCGCAATCATGCTAGTCGCGAACTTGGAAATTCTTGGCGATATCGACCGGCGCGGCGCAATCCGCTTCGATGCCGATAGCCCGAGCACGCTGCGCGTGCCCGACGGCAAGCCGATCGACGTGACGGTAGAGGATTTCTCGCGCACCGGCTTTCGTTTCGCATCGGAAATCGATCTGCCGCTCGGCACGTTGGTGTCGCTGGGGCTCTCGGGGGCAGGATCGCGTGCGGCGCAGATCATGCGACGGCGCGGCAACAGCTATGGCTGTGCGTTCATGGCGCCGCTGAGCAGCGAGGATATCACGCGTGCCTTCAAGGGGCAGGAGAGTGTGCTGGCCGATCTCTCGGCCCGGCTCGATCAAAGTTTTCGCGCGGCCGACGAGGAGAAATCGCGGCGCGCGCGGCGACCGCTGGCGCGGCTGTTGCGCTGGCTGCGGCGCTGATCAGGGCGCTGTCGCCCAGAAGAAACTCGATGGCGCCAGCGACGACTAGGAAGTGTATTCCCGCTCGCGATATTCGAACCAGTCGAAATCGGCATGGTGGCCCATGCCGCTCATATCCTGACAGGCAACACCGATGAACGCGCCGGTGAAATTGGGGAGGCCGGGCGCGCTGGCTTCGTCGGAGAGGATCGAGGCGTCGAACTGTTCGGGGAGCCATTGCCAGCCGCTGCCTTCGAGGCGGTAAGCGAAGCGGAGGCGTTCGTAATCCACTTCGCAGCGTAGTTCGATGCGGCCTTCGGGGATCGGGATCGGCTGCGTGAAGGCATCGGCCTGGGGGCTGTCGGGCAAAGCGGACATTACGCGAAGGTGACGGCCGATCTGGTCGTCATGGGTGACGTGGAAATAGTGGAATTTGGCGCTGTTATAATATGCGACTAGGCCGGCGGCTTGCTGGAAATGCTGGGGGGCGAAGTCCATTGCGGTGCTGGCCGAATAGCAGAAGCTTTGCTGGCGGCGGGCGACTAGCGACTGGGTGAAGATGCTGCCGATGGTCTCGCGACCGTAGAGGCGGAGATGGCCGGGGCGGGCCGTCAGGCTGAAGATCGTATCGGGCTCCGGGGTGCGGAGCCATTGCAGGTCGATCGGCAGATTGGGGCTGTCGAAATCGTCGCGCTGGTGCGTGTCGGCTTGGGGGACGGCTTCGACCACAGGCAGGCCCTGTCCGTCGAGCGTGTAGAGCCAGCCGTCTTCGGCCCAGCGCATCTGCTGGAGCGCAGTCTCGCGGCCCAGGACGCAGCGGCCCCGATTGGGGAGGGGCCGGCCGCAGAGATAGGCGAGGTATGGTGTACCGTCGGGGGCTTCGACCAGATCGGCATGGCCGGCGCGCTGGAGCGGGGCATCGGGGCGCGTGCGGCTGCTGAGGATATAGGTGTCGGGATGGAGCTCGTAGGGGCCGGTCAGGCTGCGAGAGCGCGCCATGGTCACAGCGTGGTTCCAGCCGGTGCCGCCCTCTGCGGTGATGAGGTAATAATAGCCATGGCGCCGATAGAGGTGCGGCGCTTCGGTGAGGCCCAAAGCCGTGCCGGGGAAGATGTTTACGCGCTCGCCGATCAGCTTCTGCTCGGTGGGGCTGTATTCCTGGAGGACGATGCCGGCGAAGCGGTTGCGGCCGGGACGGTGGTCCCAGAGTTGGTTGACGAACCACTTGCGACCATCCGTGTCATGGAAGAGCGAGGGATCGAAGCCGCTGCTGTTCATGTGCACGGGATCGGACCAGTCGCCATCCACGGTGTCGCAGCTGACCATATGATTGTGGAAGTCGCGCAGGCTCGCGCCCGATGCGCCGCCGGTGGTGGTTCGGCCATAGCGTTTCACATCGGTGTAGATGAGATGGAAACGCTCGCCATCGTGCGAAAGGCAGGGCGCCCAGACGCCGCAACTGTCCGGATCGCCGCGCATGTCGAGTTGCGCCGCGCGGTTTAGGGGTCTGGCGATCAACGTCCAGTTTTCGAGATCGCGGCTGTGGTGGATCTGGACGCCGGGAAACCATTCAAAGGTGGAGGTGGCGATATAATAATCGCGGCCGACGCGCAGGATCGACGGATCGGGATTGAAACCGGGCAGGATGGGATTGCGGATCATTCAGGGCTCCGGGTGCGGGCGCGAAATTCGATGGCCACGCCGAGGATGAGGAGCAGCAGACCGAAGCCGAAGCCGACATAGCCCGCGACCCCGACGGTGCCGATGCCGACGCTGCCGAGATAGATTGCGGTCGCCCCGCCGAGCAGCATCGGGATGATGCCGCTTTCGCGCTCGGGCTTGCCGCCGGGCTTGACCACAAGAGTCCAGAGAATCGCCGCGGCGATGAGATCGAACACTGCCAGCGCGATGAAGAAAGGCGTGTAGCCGATCTGGGTGACGAGTGCGCCGATCAGCAGCGTGAAGATCATCACGCCGAGATTGGCCATGGTGCCCGCCATGCCCGCGACGGTGCCCATCTCGTTCTTGCGGAACAGATCGGTCGCGAGGGTGATGCAGGTTACCGACAGCGTCTGGTGCGCAAAGGCGCCGATGCTGAGCAAAGCGACAGCCATGTAGGGGCTGGTGACGCTGCCGACGAAGAGCATGCTGGTCATCAGCACCGCGCCGAAGGTGAAGGTCCAGCGGCGCGCATCGATGAGCGCAATGCCGCGCCGTTCGAGCCAAACGACGACAGCGGGCCCGAACAGGCAGCCGAGATCGGCGGCGATGAAGGGCAGGATGACTGCGATCGCCAGTTCCTTGAGATCGAAGCCGCGGACTTCGCTGAGATAGAGCGGGAGCCAGAAGGTGAGCGTTGCCCAAGTGGGGTCGGCGAGGAAGCGGGGGAGCGCGATGCCCCAGAAATTGCGGCGGCCGAGCAGCGAGAGCACGGCGGGCTTGTCGCCCGTCGCCTGGATATGGGCCTCCTGGCCCGCCTGGATCAGCGCGAGTTCTTCGGGCGAAAGTTCGGGATGCTGCTCGGGAGAGCGGTAATAGCGCAGCCACAGCAATACCCAGAGCAAAGCCAGCACGGCAGCGACGTAGAAAGCCGCGCGCCAATTCCACCAGACGATCGAGATCGCCACGAGCGGCCCGGCGAGCGCGATGCCCGCCGATGCGCCGAGATTGTAGATGCCGCCGGCAAAGCCGCGCTCCTTGGCGGGGAACCACTCCGAGACGACCTTGAGCCCCAGCGTGTGCGAGGTGCCTTCGGCGAAACCGAGCAGGCCGCGCAGTGCCGCCAGCCCCTGCCAGTTCACCACCCAGCCATGCGCGGCGATCAGCACTGCCCATGCGGTGGCGAAGATCGCCATGCCGGTGCGCAGGCCGATGCGATCGAGTATGTAGCCGACGACGGGCTGCATCATGATGAAGCCCTGAAACACGCCGGTGACCCAGCTATATTGCTCCTTGGTCATCGGCACATCGGCCTTGAACGCGTCGGTGGCGACGGCGACACCGAGCGTCTGGCGGACGAGATAGTTGATGATCGTGCCAAGCATCACGATGGCGATGATCCACCAGCGCAATGCGCGGGTGCGTTGCCAGAAGGTCATTGCGCGCCTCTCCCTCGAGCGTCGAGGCGCCCGTTAGCGCTAACAGTGACGCGAAGTGGTGCGGAGGGCAAGGGGTCGGATGGTCGCGGTTTGAAGGCAAAGTGCGGGATGTGGCATGTGCCGCTTGCGCCTATATCTCCGCATATGAGCAGCAACCCGATCACTGACGACATCGCCTGGCGCGCGTTCGAGGCGCGAGACCGGGCCTATGACGGGCGCGTGATCGGGGCGGTGACCACAACGCGAATCTACTGCAAGCCGAGCTGTCCGGCGCGGCGGCCCAAGCGGGAGCATGTCATCTTTTACGCGGACGCCGATGCGGCGCGGGAGGCGGGGTATCGCGCGTGTATGCGGTGCAAACCCGATGAGGTGGGGCGCGATCGGGTGGCGGTGGCACGCGCGGTGGCGTTGATCGAAGCGGCTGAGGAGAGCGTTTCGCTCGACGAGGTTGCCGCAGCGGTCGGCTATGCGCCGCATCATTTCCATCGGTTGTTCAAGCGTGCGACCGGAGTGACGCCGGCGGCCTATGCGCGGGGCATCAAGGCACGGCGTGCGGCGCGGGCGCTTTCGCAGGAAGAGAGCGTGACGGACGCGATTTATGAGGCGGGATATTCCGCGCCGAGCCGTTTCTACGAAACGGCGAATGCGCGGCTGGGGATGACGCCCAGCGTGTGGAAGCGGGGCGGAGCGGGGGTGACGATCCGGTGGACCGTTGCCGAGACCAGCCTCGGCCCGCTGCTGATCGCGGCGACCGACAAGGGGCTATGCCGGGTGGCGTTCGATGAAGATTCTCTCAGCCTGGCGCAGCGCTTTCCGGCGGCCGAGATCGTAGCCGGAGGCGCCGCTTTGGCAGCGCTCGCGGCACGGGTGGTGAGCGAAGTGGAGTCGCCCGGGCGCGATACCGATCTGCCGGTGGATGTGCAGGGTACGGCGTTTCAGGAAGCGGTGTGGAATGCGTTGCGGGCGATTCCGGCGGGAGAGACGTTGAGCTACGCGCAACTCGCGGCGGCGGCGGGCAATCCGGGCGCGGTGCGTGCGGCGGGCACGGCGTGCGGGACCAATCCGGTGGCAATAGTGGTGCCGTGCCATCGCGTGCAACGCGCCGACGGCAGCGTCGGCGGCTATGCCTGGGGCCCGGATCGCAAGCGCGCGTTGCTCAAGCGTGAAGGGATCAAGGAATGAGCTTCGTGATTTCCGGGCTGGATCCGGCGCCGTTCCGGCACCTGTTCGGCCTTTCCGACGATGCGCTCGCACAGGCGAAGGCCGTGCGGATGGTAGCCGACACGAAGCCCGGCTTTCCTTGCCGGGTGACGCTGGAGGATGCGGAGCCGGGTCAGTCCGTCCTGTTGGTCAATTACGAGCATCTGCCGGCGCAAACGCCGTATCGGTCGCGGCACGCCATCTTCATTCGCGAAGGTGCGGTGGATGTCGCGCGCTATGAAGGCAGGGTTCCGGAGTCCCTGTCAGCCCGCTTGCTGTCGGTGCGGTCGTTCGATGCGGTGGGGATGATGACCGACGCCGATGTGACCGAGGGTGTCGAACTGGAGCCGTTGATCTCGCGGTTTTTTGGCGACCCCGCGGTTGCGTATCTGCATGTCCATAATGCACGGCGCGGGTGCTTTGCGGCGCGGGTGGATCGGGCTTAGCGCCCTCCTTCCCGTGGGAAGAGGGAGATTGGGTTACTTCGCAGCGGGCGTTGTGGCCGGTGGCGGACCTTCGGGGGCTGCCGCACAGCGATAGACGAGCTTCTCGTTATACACCGCCGGCAGCGCAGTGCGGATCGATTGCTGCTGCGTCGCCAGCTCGGCGCGCTTGGCCTGATCGGGGGAGCAGGTCTTTAGCGGCACACCTTTGCGCAGCGACCGCGCCTTGGTCATCTGTTCGGATGACAGCAGATAGCGCGTGTGGGTGTAGGTGCTGGTGCCCGGATCGTAATCGAGGACCGAGACGGTCTGCTCCTGATCGGGAACCAGGATGCGCTGCCAATGCGTGCCTGCTTCGGCATATTGGGTGCGGCCGTTGATGCAGCCGTCTTCGCCGAGATCGAGATCGACCTTGTCGGTCGCGGTGACGGTGACGCGGCTGCGCTCCGGCACCAAGGTACAGACCATGCGGCCCTGCACAGCATCTCCCGGTAGCGCGGCACCGGCGGCCTTGGGCACGGGCATCACCTTGGATTCATCGAAGCCGGGGCGGCTGAAGAACAAAGCGATCGCGCCGACCATCATGATGCCGCCGCCCGCCGCGACCCAAATCGCTTCGCGTTGGCGGTCGCGCGACAATAAGAGCCCGGCGCCGCCCAGCGCGAGTGCGCCGAGCACGAGCAGCAAAGCCGCGCCGGCCATGTAATTCTCGCGCGTCGATTCGCTGCGGGAGCGTGCCTGGGCGAGGGCGTCCTGCCGCTCGGCTTCGGTCTTGACGGCGTTGGTGCGGGCGAGCGCATCGGCTTCGGCGCGCGCTTTCTCGTCGGCAGTGCGCTCCTGCGCGATCTGCTCTTCGACGCTGGTGCATGGCACGCCGACTTGGCCCATTGGCTGCTTGGCCTCGGCGAGGAATGCGGCAAGCTCCTTGCCCGAAATGGCGAAGGCGAAGGTGGCGTCGCCTTCATCGGCACGGGTGATTGCAGAGTTCACGCCGATCACGCGACCGCAGCGATCAAGCAACGGCCCGCCGGAATTGCCGCGCGCGATATTGGCAGTGTGGAGCAATACGCTGGTGCCCTGCAACGTTCGCATGCCGGCAAAGCCGCCCTGCGAACGGACCGGCGATTGCGGCTTGATGAAATCGGCGGCGGACCGCGCGGTGGCGATATCGACATTGCCGGGATAGCCGAGCGCGAACAGCGCTTCGCCGTCGCCGGGCGAGCCGGAATAGAGCGTAAGCGCGGGAAGCCGGACGCCGGTGAACTCGATCAAAGCGAGATCGCGTTCCTTGTCGATCTTGATGAGCTTGCCCTGGAAGCTCTTGTCGCCCTCGCTCGGCACCACGCCGATCACGACATTGTCGGGATAGCGCGAGGCAAGCTCGACGACATGCGCGTTGGTGACGATGCGGTTGGGGCTGACCGCGAAGCCGCTGCCATGGCCGAAGCCGACTACTTCGTCGCCGACCACGGCGATGGTGACGATGCGGACCACGCCGCGACCCGAGGCGGAGATGTCATCGGCGCGCGCAGGGGTGGTGCCCCATAGGAGCACCAGCGCCACCAGCATCAGCAAACGCCGCATCATGTTCCCGCCCTACGCATAAACTTGTCGCGGAAAGCTTTCGGACAAAACCGTCACCGGTTCAAGGAGCCGGTGACGGGTTTTGCGGCAGGCGGGCCGACCCGGTGCGTCAGCCGGCCTTTTTCTTGGCCTTGGCCTCTTCTTCCTTCTTCTTCGCTTCGGCCTCTGCGTCGATGAGTATCTTCAGCGCTTCCTTGCTGCCTTTTCCGTCGAGCGCCTCAAGTGCCTTGGTCGCGCGGCTATCGCCCGAACCATGCGTGTAAATGGCGATCGGCTCAAACGCGACGCGCGCGGCCTTCACATTGTCCTGCTCGAGCAGGACCTTGCCCGCCTTGTACCGCAAGCCGAGGTCGAACGGGGCGAGGACATAGGCGCCAAGCAGGCCCGTCTGGGCATTGGCGGTGGCCGGAATGCCCTGTGCTTCGAAGCTGTCGTAGAACTGGATCAACGGCTCCGGATAATCGGGGTCGAGCTTGTTCGCCTTCAGAAACCACGAGCGGATCGACTTCCAGCGCTGGGGATCCTGATCCTTGGCCGCCTTTGCAATCTCCTGCTGCGCCATGCCCTTGTACAACAAAGCGTGGATCGACTTGGGATCGGCGGCAAGCGCGCGATCCGCAGCGGCTTCGGCGGCCGCATAATTTTTGGAGTCGAACTCGGCTTCGGCCAGCTCGTTCTGCGCGCCGGCATCGTTGGGATAAGGCGCGGCGAGGCGGCGGGCCTGTTCGACAACAATGAGCGCCTTCTTCTCGTCCACGCCGCTGCTCGATGCCATGCGGGGACCGATCGTCGCGGCCTCACCGGCGGTGAGCTTGCGGATCGTGACCTTGCCCACCGGGACCTGCTCCTTGGTGAGGGTAATCACCGCGACGCTCTTGCGCTTGGCATAAGCGTTGAGCTTCGAATCGAGCGCAGCGGGATCGCCGAACGCGCGGCTCGCCTCGGTGGTCTTACCTTCGTTGCTGAGCTTGATGTACTCGCCAAGCTCGACAGCGTGCCCGCCCAGGATGGAGTAATGGGTTAGCAGCCAGCCGCGACCGTAAAGGATGTGCGTCTGCAGATCGCCCATCTTGCCGGGATTGAGCTGGAGCAACTGGGTTGCCGGCACCTGCGACTTTTCCAGCATGCCATAGCCGCGATATTCGGGGGGCTTGCCGAAAATGAGACTGCCATCGGTGCGGAAGAAAGCGGTGCCGACGAATTCGGCAAACCCTTCGACGAACCACTTCGCGAACACCGCGCTCGGCCAGCTCGAGAACATGAAGCTGTGGCCATATTCGTGCTGAAGGATTGCCTGCGCATCAAGCGGTCCACCGGTCTTGCGCGGCACGAACGCCACCGGACCCGAGGAACGCCCCTGATAATAGCCGGCGACCGTGCTGGAGCCGTAGAGCTTTTGCACCGCATCGACATCGGCAGTGGTGTATACCGTGACGCGCAGATGGGGACTGAGCGGGTTGTCTGGCGTGCCCGTGATCATCCTCAGCGCCTGATCGAAGCGCTCAAGCCGTTCGGTGAAGGCAGTGATTTTTTCCGGTGTGTCGTCCGAATAGACAATGAAGTGCTTGGAACTCGCTTCGTACCAATCGGCGTGCGCGAGCGTCGGGATGAGCAGGCTGGCTGCCAGTATAGCTTTGCGAAACATGGATGATTTGCCCCAGAATCAGATGAGTCGATTTGTATATGCGGCATTTATCGACTGCAAGGCGGCTTCAATCGTCGTCGGCGTCCTTCGCCTTGCCCGTCAGATCGGCAACGGCCGCTGGGATCTTGCCCGCATCGATCATGGAGATGATCTTCTGCGCGCGCTCGGCGAGCGCAGGGGCGTGCGGCTGAAAAGCGAGTGGGGCGAGCAGCACGCGTGCCGAGGGGGCCTGTCCTTCGGCCAGATACAAAGCGGCGCCCAAAAAGCGCAGCCCGCGATCCTGCGGCGCCAGTGCGAGCGCGCGGATGAGGCCGATCTCTGCCGCCTGGCTCGGCGCGTCGCGCGCCTCGGTGAAGCTCAGGAAATAGCGGATCAGCGGGCGGGGATTGTCGGGATCGAGCCGGTTGGCAGTGACGATGTGCTGGCGGATCGCGGCCCAGCGGTCCTTGTCCCAGTCATTCGCTTTGCGCGCGGCGAGCGACTGGGCCTGCGCCTTGAACAACCAGCCGTCGATAGCCTTGGGATCGGCAGCGATGGCGCGGTTTGCGGCAGCCTCTGCTCCGGCGAAATCGCCCGCGTCGAGCGCGGTGCCGGCGAGGATGATCTGCGCGGATGCGTCATTGGGATACGGTGCGGCGGCCTTGCGCGCATCGGCATAAAGGTCGGCGGGTTTGGTCCTGCCGGCCTTGGACTGGATGCGGATTTTCATCAGCGCCGTTTCACCTGCGCTCAGGTGGCGGATCGCGATGTCACCGGTCGCGAGCGGGCCGGGCAGCCGGTTGATCGGAAATTTGCCGAGCTTGTAGCGCTCAAGTTCCTTGTCGAGCGTACGCAGATCGCCGAACGCGCCGGTGGCCGCTGCAGCGGGCGCGGTCCCCGCATTGATCGCGGCTATATATTTGCCGAGTTGCCCGGCGCGCGCGGGCTGGCCGATCGTCAGATAATGGGTGAGCAGCCAGCCGCGCCCGTACAAGGCATCGCGCTGCTCGGGCCGCAATTTCCAGCCGTCAGCGATCAGCAATTTGTCGATCGGCAGCTGATTGCCGACCATCAGGCCTACGCCACGATAAAGCGGCACCTCGCCGAAGGTGATGCCGCCGTCCTTGTTGAAAAGGGCGGTCGCGTGAAACTCGGCGAACCCCTCGATAAACCAGGCCGGGAGCGCCGAATTGGGCCACATCGAACTCAGGAAATGATGGCTATATTCGTGGAGCAGGATCGCCAGCGGCTTGAGCGCGATATCGCTTCCGGCGCCATTGATGCGCGGGACCACCGCGAGCGACGCGCCAGCGCGGCCTGAATAAAATCCCGCGACCATTCGATCGCCGATCAGCGCCGCGACATCGTCGGTATCGTCGACGACATAGACCGTGACGCGGGCTGACTTGCCAATGGGTTCATCAGAAAGGCCGCGCAGCGCGCGCATGCCCTTGTCGAAACGTTCAAGATTGGTGGCGAAGTCCCGGATACGATCGACCGGCTGCTGTGAGTAGATCACGAAATGTGCGGTGCTTGCCTCGCGCCATTCGGCACGCGCGGCGCACGGTGCGCACAGCATCAGCAGGGTCAGAATCAGGCGGTGCATGTTTGAAGACTCCCCTCTTGCGGAGTGGATGCTAAATCGCCCCAGCGCGTTGGGATAGCGCCAAAATGGCCCCGTCAGGCGACGCTACAGGATCAGACGAAGCTGTAGGGATCAACGTCCACCGCGACGCGCACTTTGGGGCCCCAACTGAGCGCGCCAAGCCATTCGCGGATCATGTCCTGCACGTCGAAGGCGCGGCGGGCGTGCACCAATAGCCGAAAGCGGTGGCGGCCGCGCAGCATCGCCAATGGGGCGGGGGCGGGGCCGTAGACGTGCATTTCGTCCATCTGCGGCGCGGTCCGGCCGATCATCCGGGCGGTTTCCTCGGCTGCGGCCCTGTCTTCGGACGAGACGATGATCGCGGCGTAGCGACCATAAGGCGGGGCACCGGCATCGCGGCGGGCTTCGGTTTCGGCGGCGTAGAAGCTTTCGGCATCGCCCGAGACGAGCGCCTGCATCACGCGCGCTTCGGGGGCGTGGGTCTGGATATAGACAGTGCCGGGTTTCTCGCCTCGCCCTGCGCGACCGGAAACCTGCATGATCTGCTGGAAAGTGCGCTCGGATGCGCGCAGATCGCCGCCGTCGAGCCCGAGATCGGCATCGACCACGCCGACCAGGGTGAGATTCGGGAAGTGATAGCCCTTGGTCACCAATTGCGTGCCGATGACGATGTCGATCTCGCCATGTTCCATGCGGCTGACGAACTCGGCGGCGCGAGCGGGAGACCAGATCGTGTCTGACGTGACTACGGCAGTTCGCGCATCGGGGAAGAGCGCGGCGACTTCATCGGCGATGCGCTCCACGCCGGGGCCGCAGGCGACGAGCGTTTCCTCCGATTTGCATTCGGGGCAGATTTCGGGAGTCTGTTCGGTGTGGCCGCAATGGTGGCATGAGAGGCGGCGGATGAGGCGGTGCTCAACCATCCACGCGGTGCAGTTCGGGCATTGGAAGCGGTGGCCGCAATGGCGGCAGAGCGTGAGCGGAGCATAGCCGCGGCGGTTGAGGAATAGCAGCGACTGCTCGCCGCGCTGAAGGGTCTCCTCCAGGGCTTTGACCAGGCGAGGCGCGAGCCAGCGGCCGCGCTCGGGCGGTTCCTGGATCAAGTCGATGGCCTCGATATGCGGCATCTCTGCCTTGCCATATCGACCGGGGAGCTTGAGCTCTTCGTAGCGGCCAAGTTCGACCTGATGGCGGGTTTCGATCGCAGGGGTGGCGCTGGCCAGGACGACCGGGCAGCCTTCGAAAAAGCCGCGCATCACCGCCACGTCGCGGGCGTGATAATGGACGCCCTCTTCCTGCTTGAAGCTGGTCTCATGCGCTTCGTCGACCACGATCAGCCCGAGGTTTGGATAGGGCAGGAACAGCGCCGAGCGCGCGCCGACCGTGACCATGGCTTCGCCGCTGGCGATGGCGCGCCAGGCGCGGCGGCGCTGCGAGGTGCGGAGACCTGAGTGCCAGGCGACCGGCTCGACGCCGAAGCGCCTGGCAAAACGGGTGAGAAACGGTTCGGTCAGCGCGATTTCGGGGAGCAGCACCATGGTCTGCTTGCCCATCGCCAGCGCCGCTGCGACTGCTTCGAAATAGACTTCGGTCTTGCCCGATCCGGTGACGCCGTCGAGCAGGAACGTCTGGAATGCCTCGGCACCGACCGACTGGCGCAGGATGGAGGATACATCTGCCTGCTCGGGCGAGAGATCGGGCGGGCCGAAATTCGGATCGGGCATCGGATAGGGGCTGTCGGTATCGACGATGACGGCTTCGATTGCACCGAGCTTTACGAGCCCCCGGATTACCGCTTCGGAGACATCGGCGATGGTAGCGAGTTCGCGGACCAGGCCTTGGCGGTCGCCGATCCGCTCCAATGCCTGTTCGCGCTGGGGGGTAAGGCGATCGGGGATCACGCCGGTTAAGCGATATTCGGTGACGGTCGGGGCTGCTTCGAACGCCGCCGAGGTGCGCAGCGCCATCGCCAGCACTGCGACCGGCGGGCTCAGATAGTAATTGGCGGTCCACTCGACGAGACGGCGGACTGGCGCGGGAATGGGTGGCGCGTCCGATACGCCCAGCAACGGCCGCAAGCGATTGTCGCCAACCTCGGCATCGGAGGGCATGCGGTCCGCCTCCCACACCACCCCGGCAAGCTGACGCGGGCCCAAAGGCGCGACGACGATCGAGCCCGGCTCGACATGCATGCCGGCCGGCACGCGATAGTCGAGCGGCCCCAATGCAGAGTTCATCACGAGGACGCGGGCGCGAGTCATAGCCGCCTCATATGGGGATTTGTGCGCCAAGCGGAATCCCGTATCGTTTGGTCCACAGGAGATTTGCCCAATGCTGTTCGCCGCTGCCCTGCTGCTCGCCCAGACTGCCCCGGTTTGCGCTGCCACCGATGCCGCGCTGCCTGCGCCGCTGGCCGGCTGGACCAATACGATGCCGCATCCCGGGCTGATGGCAGGACACGCGACGCTGAACGATGCGGTCAACGGCGCGGTGCAGCTGGACTTTACCATCAAGGCCGCAGGGACATATGGCGTGGCACTCGATCAGGCGGGCTGGATCGATGTTTCGGTCAAAGGCTCCAGCACCGCGCTCAAATCGGTGAAGCACGGCCATGGCCCGGAATGCTCCAGCATCCGTAAGATCGTGCGCTTCGATCTGGCGCCCGGCGACTATCGGCTCGACCTGAAGAATCTGAAGACCGCCAAGGCCAAGGTGATGCTCGTTAAGGACTAATCGCCGCTGTCGCTGAAGCTGGCGACGTTGAACGAGATCGTGACGGTTGCGGCATGGTCCATCTGGTCGCGGCGCCCGTCGCGGCCGAAGCGGTATTGGTTGAGATAGCCGAACTCGCCGCGCACCTTGCCTGTGATCGGGAGCGAGAGGCCGACGGCATTGCGCATCCGCTCATAGCCGCCGCGCTGGCCCCAGCTGGTCGAATTGACGTTGAGGAAATGTTCCTGCGTCGCGAACAGCTTCAGGCCCTTGTCATTCAGCGGTGTATCGAAGCCTATGCGCGGTCGCACACGTACGCCGATCCCGCCGCCAAGGCTGTTGAATCGCTGCTCCGCCCGCAGCCTGGCTGAAAAGCCCGAGCCCAAGGGCACCAGCACCATCTGGCGCAGCCGCTCTTCATTGGGCAGACGCGCGCCCTTGCTCCAATCCTCGACATGGCGATAGCCGAACGACAGCTCGACGCCGCTCTGAGTGGTGTGCGTGAAGAGCGCGCCTATTTCGGCATGCGAGAAGCCTTCCGCGCGATTACTGAAGCGGCCGATGCCTTCGAGCGTGACCTTCTCGCTCTCGCCGATGGTGACCGAGCCGTTGGTCTGGAGCCAGAGTTGCTCGTCTACCTGCTGCGCGGCGGCAGGGGTGGCGATCAGGGCGAGGGGGAGTGCGAAGCGATGCATGGCGTCCCCTAAACCAGATCGCGCGACTTTTGTTGCAAAAGTGTAATGGAACATTTAGAGAACGATTCGACTCGGAAAGCGGGAGGATCACCCCATGTTGATGAGCGTCTTAATGCTGGCAATGGCCGCACAGCCTTGTGCGAAACCGGTGGATTTGCCGCGAGAATTGTCCGGTTGGGCACGCGCGGGCGAGGGCCTTGATACCCGACATGCGACGTTGCTGAACCCGCGCGGCGGCACCATCGAAACGCGCGTGACGATCCGCAAGGCCGGGGTGTTCGGCATCGCAATCGACCGTGAGGGCTGGATCGATGTCGCGCCTGCGGGCGCCAAGCCGCTGCGCATGGTTTCGGAGAATCGCGGGCCGCGCTGTTCGGGCATTCGCAAGATCGTGCGCTACCGGCTGCAACCGGGCACGTACCGCGTGACCGTGGCCAAGCTCGACGGCAAGCGCACCCGGCTGATGCTCGTGCACGGCCTCAGCGTGCGGACATCAGTGCGGCGATCGTAAGGATACCCGACCAAAGATTGCCCAGACGGATATTCTCGTCCTCGCCATGCTGGTTATTGTCGTGGTTCCACAGGCTGAGGATTGCAGTCGGCGCGCCGAGCTCCTGCCGGATCAGATAGAGTGGCAAGCTGCCGCCAAGGCTGGGCAGCACGATCAGCGGGCCATCAGGCTGAAGCGCGCGTATCACCTGTTGCGCCAGCGGGCTGCCGAGCGGAGTGCGCTCGGCGGGGTAGCCGGGGGTGGCGGTGAGCATCGCGACCTTGCCTGCGCGGCGCTCGTCGAGCGTGGGTTCGCGATCCACAACATTGTACCCCTGTGCGCGGATATGCGCGGCGAGCCTGGCGACTTGCCGCTCGGGCGAATTGCCGAGCACCAGCCGCAGATCGATAGCGGCGGTGGCGACGGTGGGAATGACGTTGCGTGAATTGCCGCCGACATCGGCGCTGCGCATCCCGTTGATGTTGAGCGACGGTTGCTGGAGCAATTCGGTAAGACCAGTGCCCCTGCCTTCGGTCCAGCCGAGCGCGAGTTCTTCCTTCAGCCCGGCATCGGGCGGGGGGATCGCGGCAATCGCGGCATGCTCGGCCTCGGTCAGCGGCACGACATCGTCGTAAAAGCCGGGGACGAGGACACGGCCATTCGCGTCCTTCATCGAAGCAAGGAGCTGGGCGAGCATCATCGCCGGATTGGGCGCCCAATTGCCATAATGCCCGCTGTGCAGCGGGCGGGCGGGGCCATAGACGGAAAGCGAGGCATTGACGTCGCCGCGCACGCCAAGATTAAGCTGTCGTACGCCTGACGCATGCGCTGGCCCATCGATAATCACCCAGCCATCGGAGGTGAGCAATGTCCTGTGGAGCCGCAATAGCTCGGCGAGATTGGGCGAGCCGGCTTCCTCCTCACCCTCGAACACGATCTTCAGGTTGAATCCGGGGCGCTCGCCCGCAGCCTTTAGTGCATCGACCGCGGCGAGGATCGCCATCACGCCGCCTTTGTCGTCCGACGCGCCGCGGGCATAGACGCGCCATTCGTCGGAGATCGCAGCACCCGGCGCGGGCGGCGCGGCGTCCGGTCGATCTGCGCGATTGGTGAGCAAGCGGGGCGCGAATGGCTGGGTAACGGTCCATGCCGAAGGCGTCACTGGCTGGCCGTCATAATGGGCATAGAGCACCAGGGTTCGCTTGGCGCCGGGCACCAGCCATTCGCCATAGACCAAAGGCGGCGCGCTTTTGTCGGCATTCTCCAGAAGCTGTGGCGAAAGGCCCCTTCGCGCCATCATCGCGCGAATGTGATCGGCATTGCGGCGCATGTCTTCGAGGCTGGATGCGACGTTCGGAATCGCCAGCAAATCCACATATTCGCGGAGCAGTTCAGCCTTGTGGCTATCCAGCCACACCTTCGGATCGGCCTGTACGGGTGCCGCTATACAGAGCATGAATAGAGCCAGCCAGCGCACCCAGATCCCCCTTGGCGTTGCGGTCGCATCATATCACAGGCTAAGGCCGCAGCAACGCCAGCAGCCCCAGGGATTCAAGCAGATGAAGTTCTTCGCAGACACCGCCGACACCGCCGAAATTCGCGACCTGGCCGAAACCGGGCTGCTCGACGGCGTCACCACCAATCCTTCGCTGATCCACAAATCCGGCCGCGATTTCCTGGAAGTGGTTCGCGAGATTTGCGGGATCGTGGAGGGGCCGGTTTCGGCTGAAGTCGTGGCACTCGATCACGCGACGATGATGAAGGAAGCCGAAATCCTGCGGAAGATCGCCGACAATGTCGCGGTGAAAGTGCCGCTGACGATCGACGGCCTCAAGACCTGCAAGGCGCTGACCGAGGATGGCACGATGGTTAATGTGACGCTCTGCTTCTCGGCCAATCAGGCTTTGCTCGCCGCCAAGGCGGGCGCGACGTTTGTGTCGCCGTTCGTGGGGCGGCACGACGATAACGGTTTCGACGGGATGGACCTGATCGAGGACATCCGCACGATCTATGACAATTATGATTTCGACACCGAGATCCTGGTCGCCAGCGTGCGCCACCCGATCCATGTGCTGCAGGCCGCCAAGATCGGCGCGGATGTAATGACCGCGCCGCCCGCTGTGATCCGCCAGCTGGTCAAGCATGTGCTGACCGACAAGGGGATTGAGGGGTTCATGGCCGATTGGGCGAAGACCGGGCAGAAGATCGGGTGACGAATGCGGGTAAGGTGACGCCGTGACCCCCGCCTTACCCCTTCTCTACGCGCAACATCTCGCCCGCGACCGGCGGCGTTCGGCGCATACCGTGCGGGCGTATGAGGCGACAGCGGTGCGGCTGGTGGCGTTCCTGCAATCGCATTGGGGTGGCGAGGTTGGCCGCGAGGCGCTGGGACGGATCAGCGCCGCCGATCTGCGCGCGTTTCTGGCGCAGCGGCGGGGCGACGGGATCGGCAATGCCTCTGCCGCGCGTGAATTGTCCGCGGTGCGCGGGTTCCTGAAATTCGTCGGCGAGGAGGGCGTGGAGCTGCCGCGCCTGCGCGGGCCGCGCGTAAAGAAAGGCGTGCCTCGGCCGATTGCACCGCAAGAGGCTGTCGCATTGGCCGAACTCGCTTCCGAAGAGGCTAGCGAGCCGTGGATCGCGGCGCGGGATTGGGCGGTGTTGCTGCTGCTTTATGGCGCGGGGCTGCGGATCGGCGAGGCAGTTGGGCTGACTGGTGCGGTGCTGCCACTTGGCGCGACGCTCCGGGTAACCGGCAAGCGGGGCAAGACGCGGATCGTGCCGCTGCTGCCGCAGGTGCGCGAGGCGATCGAGGCCTATGCCACGATCAATCCCTGGACGACTTGCTCCGACACGCCATTGTTTCGTGGAGCCAAGGGTGGGCCCTTGCCGCCCGGAGCGATCCGCAAATCGGTGCGTTCGGCGCGCACGGCGCTGGGGCTTTCCGAGCGCACGACCCCGCATGCGCTGCGCCATAGTTTCGCGACGCATCTGCTTGGGCGCGGTGCCGATTTGCGGGCGCTGCAAGAGCTGCTGGGGCATGCCAGCCTTAGCTCGACGCAAATCTACACAGCCGTCGATGCCGCGCATTTGCTCGATGTCTACCGGAACGCGCACCCGCGGGCGTGACGCAGGCGGCATTTCGGTGTAACCCCGTAACAATGCACGACTTTGCCGACGATATCGCCCGCGTTCAGCACGTCCCCGAGATCGAAGCGATGCTCGCGGAAGTGTGCGCGCTCACCGGAATGGGCTTTGCCGCCGTGGCGCGGGTTACCGCCGATCGCTGGATCGCCTGCCAGTTGCTCGACAGAATCGAGTTCGGGCTGCACCCCGGCGACGAGCTCAAGGTCAAAACGACGATCTGCGACGAAATCCGCGACAGCGGGGTTTGCGTGTTCATCGATCAGGTGAGCCTGGATGAAAAGTGGCGCAAGCACCACACGCCCGCGATGTACGGCTTCGAAAGCTATATCTCGATTCCCATCATCCTGGACGATGGGAGCTTTTTCGGAACTTTATGCGCGATCGATCCGGCGCCGCGCACGGGCCTGGAGGGTGTCGTCGCGCGGATGGAGGAAATCGCCGCCACCATCGCGCATGCGCTGGATCGCCTTACGAATGGGGCTTCCAGGTAGAGACGCGCCACAGATAGGCGGCCACCAGCACGACGATGATGCCGCTTACGATCGGCGCGATCCAATGCTCGATCGCGTCGAAATTGGTGCCGAGCCAGAAGCCGACGCCGACAAGGACGAGGTTCCACACCAGACTGCCGAGCGTGGTGTAGATCACGAAGGTCCAGAACGGCATGCGCATCAGCCCCGCCGGGATCGAGATCACCGTGCGACCGATCGGCATGAAGCGGAAAATGAAGACGGTGATGCCGCCATATTTGAGGAAGAAGTCGTGCATCTTCTCAATGTCGCGCCATTCCAGCGTTAGCCAGCGGCCCCAGCGGTTGACGAACGGCCGCAGCCGCTCATAGCCAAAACGGCGCCCGATCTCGAACCAGAAGAGGTTGCCGATGATGCAGCCAAAGGTGCCGACCAGCACCAAAAGCGTGAAATCGAAACGGCCCTGGCTCGCGGCGATCCCCGCAACGCTCATGATCACTTCGGAAGGGACGGGCGGAATCACATTTTCCAGCACCATCAGCAGGAAGATGCCGAAATACCCCCAGGCAAGCCAGTCGACCATGTAAGTTTGCTCAGCCTCGCTCAGCGAGGCGGCGCTCGCCAACCCGCTTTTCAATCGCCGCCCAGATTACTGCACCGGTGTCCGTCCCGTTGAACAGATCGATCGCGACGATGCCGGTGGGGGAAGTGACGTTGATTTCGGTCAGCCATTCGCCGCCGATCACGTCGATGCCGACGAAGAGCAGCCCGCGCTTCTTGAGTTCGGGGCCCATCGCGTCGCAGATTTCCTGCTCGCGCGGCGTGAGTTCGGTCTTGGCGGCGCTGCCGCCGACCGCGAGGTTCGAGCGAATTTCGCCTTCGCCGGGAATACGGTTGATCGCGCCAGCGACCACGCCGTCTACCAGCACGATGCGCTTGTCGCCCTGTGCCACGCTGGGCAGAAAGGCTTGCACCATGTGCGGCTCGCGCCAGGTGTTATTGAACACTTCGATCAGCGCCGAGAGATTGGCGCCGTCGCTGCCCACCTTGAAGATCGCCTTGCCGCCATTTCCGTGGAGCGGCTTGATGACGATTTCGCCATGTTCGGCGAGGAAGGCGCGGGCTTCGTCGAGGCTGCGGGTGATCAAAGTCGGCGGCATGAAGCGCGCATAATCGAGGACGAAGACCTTTTCCGGCGCGTTGCGGACGCTGGCGGGATCGTTGACTACCAAGGTCTTGTGCGCGATCCGCTCGAGCAGATGCGTCGCGGTTATGTAGCCGAGATCGAAGGGCGGGTCCTGGCGCATCAGGATGACATCGGCTTCGTCGCCGAGATCGAGATTGACCGGTTCGCCGAAGCTAAAGTGATCGCCGACCAAGCGCTGGACCGTTACCGGATGCGCTTTCGCCCAGACGCGGCCGTCGCGGTAGTTCAGGTCTTCGGCGGAATAGTGGAAAAGCTTGTGCCCGCGCGCCTGTGCCGAAAGCATCAGCGCAAATGTGGAATCGCCCGCGATGTTGATCGCATCCAACGGGTCCATCTGCACGGCGACGATAAGCGGCATCATTTGCTCCTCATGGAGCCTTGCGGGTGACTTAGTCAACTAAATCACCCAATCCAGGCGTTCTCGATATGGCGAGGGAGGGCGCGGGGGGCAATGAGGATCACGTCGACGCGGATATCGTCATTCGGTCCGGCATAACGCGGCATCAGCATTTCCGCCGCGCGTGCCACACGAGAAAGCCGGCGTTCGTCGATGGCGAAGTCGAGGCCTTGTTGCGTGGCGCGCGTTTTTACCTCGACGAATGCGACGAGGTTTCCTTTCCGGACGACGAGGTCGACTTCGCCTGCGGGGGTGCGGACGCGGCGGTCGAGAATCTTCCAGCCTTTGAGCCACAGCCACCAAGCAGCGCGGCGTTCGCCATCGCGCCCGCTCAGTTCGGCGGCGCGGCGGTCTCTCATTCGGCCTTCATCGCCATTGCCCGCGCATAGAGTTCCCTGCGGTCGAGACCGAGCTTTTTGGCGACTTCGCCTGCGGCCTTGGAGACGGGCAAGCGGGTGAGCGCCTCCGCCAGCGCGGCGTCGGCGTCCTCGACGCTGGCGGGTGGGGCTTCGCCGGGCGGGGCGATAACGATGACGATCTCGCCCTTTGGCGGGGCATCGGCGTAGCGTTCGGACAATTGGGTGAGCGATCCGGTCACGCATTCCTCGAATCGCTTGGTGATCTCACGCGCGACGGCTGCCTCGCGGTCGCCGAGGCCCTCAGCGAGCGCGGCGAGGCAGACCGAAAGGCGCGGGCCCGATTCGTAGAGCACCAGAGTCGCGCGGACGCTGGCGATTTCGGCGATCGATTCGGCGCGGGCCTGTTGTTTGCTGGGCAGGAAGCCGAGGAAGAGAAAACGATCTGTGGGCAGCCCCGCAAGCGTCAGCGCCGCAATGGCTGCGCAGGGGCCGGGGATCGTCACCACCGCATGCCCCGCCGCGCGGGCATCGCGGACGAGCTTGAAGCCGGGGTCCGAGATGAGGGGCGTGCCTGCGTCGGAGACCAAAGCGACCACCTCGGTGCCCATCCGCGCGATCAGGCCGGGGCGCACCGCATCGGCGTTATGATCGTGATAGGGCGTCATCCTGCCCTTCGCGCCAAGGTGCCGAAAAAGTCCTGCTGTCACACGGCTGTCCTCGACAGCAACCACATCCGCGTTCAGGAGTATTTGCGAAGCGCGCGGAGAAAGATCGCCGAGATTGCCGATAGGCGTAGCGACGATGTAGAGGCCGGGCGCGAGTAAAGAGTTCATCGGGGAGAGTCATGGCAGACCGCGCAGCAAATCCGCAACGGAAGCTTTCGGGAATGCTCCGTTTAGCGGTGCTTGGGGCTACGGCGTTTCTTGCCGCTTGCTCCACTGGCCCGCGAATCATCCCCGAGGCGGAGCGCCCGCCCGTAGTGGAAGTGCCGCGCGAACGGCCCGTATCGCGCCCGATCACCAATGCGCTGCCGCAGGATCTCGAGCGGCATCGAGTCGCATTGCTTGTGCCGCTTACCGGCGCAAATGCGGGCGTTGGTAAGAGCCTTGCCAACGCGACTCAGCTCGCGATCCTCGACACCAAGAGCGATGTGGTGCGCATCACCACCTATGACACCGCAGCTGGCGGCGCGGCCAATGCCGCGAATCAGGCGATTGCCGATGGGAACACGCTGATCCTGGGCCCGCTGCTTGCCGAAGACGCACGCGAAGTCGCGCCGATTGCCCGCAGGGCGCGGGTGCCGGTCCTCAGCTTCTCGAACGACACCAGCGTTGCGGGAGGCGGCACCTATCTGCTCGGCTATTCGCCCGCTCAGTCGATCGAGCGCGTGGTCGATTACGCCAAAAACGCTGGCGTCACGCAGTTCGCCGGGCTGATCCCGACCGGCCTTTATGGCGAGCGCGCATCGACCGCGATGCTGCGGGCGGTGGAGGATCGCGGTGGCAAGGTGCTGGCGATGGAGACCTTCGACAGCCGCCCGGGTTCGATGACCAACGCGATCACCAAGCTGGGCCGCGTGCCCTATCAGGCGGTGCTGATTGCCGGATCGGGCGGCAGTGCGATGGCTGCGGTGCCGGTGATCCGGCGCTCGGCCAGCGGCAAGACCGCGCGGATCCTGGGCACCGAATTGTGGAATACCGATTCGGGCATCGGCAACAACGCCGTGCTCAACGGCGCGTGGTTCGCCAGCGTGCCGGACAATTATTATCGCCAATATGCGACGAAATACCGCACCCGTTTTGGCGCCGCGCCATACCGGATGTCGACGCTAGGTTATGACGCGGTGCTGCTGACGATCCGCATCGCGCGGGAGTGGCGGCCCGGCACGGCGTTTCCCGAGGCACGGCTGACCGAGCGTGAAGGCTTTTCGGGACTGGACGGCGCATTCCGCTTTGGCCGAGATGGCGTGGCAGAGCGCGCGCTGGAAGTGCAGGAAGTGCGCGCCGGGCAGACGGTAACGGTCTCGACCGCACCACCGAATTTCAAGGGCAACTAAGCCAGCACGATCTCGCGGAGAATCGCTTCGAGCACCGGCATGCCCTTATCGGTGACCGCGAGGCGTGCGCCGCTCCGGGTCATCAGGCCAAGCGCGATCACCCGATTAAGCGCCTTCTCATCAATTGGGGCATCGGGGATGCGGGCCAGGTCTACGCCCTCGGCCAGGCGGAGGCCCATCACCAACGCTTCGACGCCGCGATCATGCTGGGGCAGCGCATCCTCGATCTGGGTGCCGTGGCCGTTGCGCTCCACCGCCGCCATCCAGTTTTCGGGCTTTTTGTGGCGAACCGTTGCCATGCCGGTGCGACGGCCATGCGCGCCGGGGCCGATGCCTGCATAGTCGCTGTAGCGCCAATAGGTCAGGTTATGCCTGCTCTCCGCGCCCGGGCGGGCGTGGTTAGAGACTTCGTAGGGGGGTAGACCCGCGGCGGTCGTGATGGCGCGAGTCGCTTCGAACAGGTCGGCGGCGGTGTCGGGATCGTATTCGGCAAGCTCGCCTTTCTCGAAGAGCGTAGCGAAGCGCGTGCCGGGCTCTATGGTGAGCTGGTAGAGTGAGAGATGCTCGGTTCCAAAGCTCAGCGCGCGGGTAAGCTCGGCTTCCCATTGTGGCTGGGTCTGGTTCGGCCGGGCATAGATCAGGTCAAAGCTGACGCGGGCGAAATGCCTCTGCGCGGTATCGAGCGCGCCGAGCCCTTCATTCACATCATGCGCGCGGCCGAGGAATTTGAGCGCTTGGTCGTCGAGCGCCTGCAAGCCCAGCGACACGCGGTTCACGCCCGCCGCCGCGAGATCGGCAAAGCGGGCCGCTTCCACCGAAGAGGGATTGGCTTCCAGCGTGATCTCGATGCCGGGCTCGAAGCCCCACGCCTGTTCCGCCGCTTCGATCACCGCCGCGACGGTTTCGGGCGGCATCAGCGAAGGCGTGCCCCCGCCAAAGAAGATCGAGCCCAGCTTGCGACCCGGCAGCAAGGCCACTTCATGCGCCAGATCGGCGAGCATCGCGGCGCGCCACGCCTCCTGATCCACGCTCTCGCGGACATGGCTGTTGAAATCGCAATACGGGCATTTCGACACGCAGAACGGCCAATGCACGTACAGTGCGAGCGGGGGAGTATTGGAGGCCATGCTTCTCGCGCAACGCAGGGAATCGAACCATGCGCGCAGCCCGGCAGGGCGTAGCGCCACAAAAGACGTACGGGTTCGCGCGATCGCTTCGAAGCGGTAACGCCCTCACCACAAGAGGGGCTGGAGCGGGTAACGGGAATCGAACCCGTGTATTCAGCTTGGAAGGCTGCTGTACTACCATTGTACTATACCCGCGAGCCGGGTGCCCCCTGCCACAGGCACGGGCGGAGCGTCAACGGCAGAGACGCACGCAGCGATGCGCTTTCTTCTGTGGATGACGGGGCAAAGGCGGGCACCAGCGGGTTGTTGCACCTGTTCCCGGCTACTACCTTCCACCCGAATCATCGGGGCGCAGCCCCGCATCCCATCAGGCGGAAATCTCCCATGCGTCACGTACAGTTGCTCATCCTCGGCTCGGGTCCGGCCGGCTACACCGCCGCCGTCTATGCCGCGCGCGCCAATCTGAAGCCGGTTCTGGTCGCGGGGATCGCGCATGGTGGCCAGCTGATGACGACAACCGATGTCGATAATTGGCCGGCCGATGCGATGGGCGTGCAGGGGCCCGATTTGATGGTGCGCTTCCAGCAGCATGCCGAGCGCTTTGGCACCGAGATGATCTACGATCATATCCACACGGCCAAGCTCGACCAGCGCCCGTTCGTGTTGGAGGGCGACAACGAGACCTATACCTGCGACGCGCTGATCATCTGCACGGGCGCATCCGCGATGTATCTGGGGCTCGACAGCGAAGCCGCTTTCGCCGGCAAGGGCGTATCGGCCTGCGCGACCTGCGATGGCTTTTTCTATCGGAACAAGCCGGTGGCAGTTGTTGGCGGTGGCAATACCGCGCTGGAGGAAGCTTTGTACCTCTCCAACATCGCCAGCCATGTGACCATGGTCCATCGCCGCGACAAATTCCGCGGCGAGAAGATCCTGCAGGACAAGGTCGCCGAAAAGGTGAAGGCCGGCAAGATCACCATTCGCTGGAACACGACGCTCGACGAAGTGCTGGGCGATGCCAGCGGTGTTACGGGGATGCGGCTGAAGAGCGCGGAGACGGGCGCGACGGACGACGTCGAACTGCACGGCGTGTTCATCGCCATCGGGCACAAGCCGAACACCGATCTGTTCGCGGGTCAGCTTGAGATGGATCACGGCTATATCGTTACCCATGGCGGGCGCGGGCATCAGCAGACCGAGACGAGCATTGCCGGCGTGTTTGCGGCGGGCGACGTGCAGGACCAGATCTATCGTCAGGCAGTGACCAGCGCCGCGACTGGATGCCAGGCCGCTCTCGATGCCGAACGCTATCTGGATGGCCTCGACGCCATGGCCTGAGGCATGCGCACCGCGATCCTGACAGCTTTCCCGCCCGAATGGGATGCGCTGGCGCACCGCGTCGAGAACCCTGAGACGCTGGCGATCAACGGCACGCCGCTGGTGCTGGGCAATCTTGCGGGCAAGCCGGTCGCGCTGATGCTGAGCGGTATCTCGATGGTCAATGCGGCGATGAATACGCAGGCTTTGCTGGAGCGGCATTCGATCAGGCGCATCGTGTTTTCCGGGATAGCGGGCGGCGTGGATCCGGCGCTGCGGGTGGGCGATGTCAGCGTGCCGACGCGGTGGGGGCAGAATATGGAGTTCGCCTTCGCCCGCGAAATTCCGGGCGGGTTCGCGCCGCCGGCCGGCATTCCGGGCGGGACCGATCTGCCCGGCCATGGCGCATGGTTTCCGCGCGATGTGTTGATCGGCAATGGTGAGGAGCCGGTGGCGGAGCGGCGGTGGTTTCCGGTGGATGCGGAGTTGCTGGAGATTGCAAGCGGCCTGGACGTGTCGCTTGAGCGCTGCCTCTCCGCCGATCATTGCCTCGATCACACGCCGATATTGGTAGTAGGCGGAAGCGGCATGAGCGGATCGGCGTTTGTCGATAACGCCGCCTATCGCGACTATCTGGCCGCAACTTTCGGCGCGAGCGTGGTCGATATGGAGAGCGCGGCGGTGGCGCAGGTGGCCTGGGCCAATCGCGTGCCGTTCCTCGCCTTTCGCAGCGTCTCCGATCTGGCGGGTGGCGATGCCGGGCCCAACGAGATGCTGACCTTTATGGGGCTTGCTGCGGGCAATGCGGCGGCGGTGGTCACGGCCTTTGTCGCTGCGCTGCCGGAAGTCTAGTCGCTTAGCTTCACACTTTTCACGCGAATCGTGAAACTTCGTTACCCAAATGCGTAATATTGCTGCGCGAGCGGAAATCAGGCGAAGACGGACACGCGCGAGCATGAGGCGACTTTATCTGGCCGGGCATGCTGTAGGACAGCGAAACTCAGAGTATTACGCGGATCCGATCGGCGGGCGCGAGTTCGATCTCGTCGCAATTGTCGCCGGGGCCGGATCGGTCGACCACCAGAAAGTCGTTCTCGCCCTCCAGCACCAGCAGGAAATGGTGCCACACGCCCTTGGCATATTGCACACCCTGATGCGGCTGTGCGCTGAAGACACGGATCGCAGCGGGATCGAGTTCGCCTGGGGGAGCAACCGCGACCAGATAGGGCTTGCCGCTCAGCGGCACGAAGGCCTGGCTGCCCAAGGGATGCCGTTCGAAAACCTTCAGCTCCAGCGCCGCCAGCGGCTTCGAGCGGAACAGGCTGATCGCCGCCTTGCCTCCGCCATCGGCTATATCGGTCTCGGCCAGTTGGTCATAGCGGATCGCATGACCCTGATTGATTTGAATCTGCACAGCCGCGTCCGAAGCCTCGATCACCTGGCCGAACAGCGCGAACGCCTCTGCCGTCAGCGGCTCAGGGGTCAACTCACGCATGATAGCGGCGCATTTGGAGGGTTGTGCAGTGCGGTACTCCGTTTCATCCTGTCCGGCTTGATAAGGACTGAATTTGACGGACACCAGCACCCCACGCGATCTTGTCGGCTATGGCCGCAATCCGCCGCACGCGGCCTGGCCTGGCGGCGCGCGCATCGCGGTGCAGATCGTGCTCAATTACGAAGAGGGCGCCGAGGCCAATGTGCTCGACGGCGATCCCGCGTCTGAAGTGTTCCTCTCCGATATCGCCAATGCCCAGCCCGTGATGGGTGTGCGGCATATGAGCATGGAGCAGATTTACGAATATGGATCGCGCGCCGGCGTGTGGCGGTTGCTGCGGTTGTTCGCGCGCTACGATGTGCCGGTCACGATCTTCGGCGTGGCGCTGGCGATGCAGCGCAATCCGGCGGTGGTGGAGGCGTTCATGGAGGCTGGCCATGAGATCGCCTCGCATGGCTGGCGCTGGATCAACTACCAGCATGTGCCCGAGGATCAGGAGCGCGCGGATATGCAGCGCGCCATCGAAGTGCAGCGGCAGCTGACCGGTGAGCGTCCGCTCGGCTGGTACACCGGACGCACCGGGCCGAACACGCGGGCGTTGGTCGCGGAAGAAGGCGGCTTCCTCTACGATGCCGATGATTATTCGGACGATCTGCCTTTCTGGACGCAGGCCGCGGGAAAGCCGCATCTGATCGTGCCCTATTCGCTGGAAACCAACGATATGCGCTTCGCCAGCGCCAATATGCATACCGGCGACCAGTTCTTCGAATATCTGCGCGACACGTTCGACGTGCTCTATGCCGAGGGAGAGACCAGCCCGAAGATGATGTCGGTTGGGCTGCATTGCCGATTGGCCGGCCGTCCGGGCAAGATGGCCGGGCTGGAACGCTTCCTGAAATATGCGAGCGGACACAGCGATGTGTGGTTCGCACGCCGCATCGAAATCGCCCGCCACTGGCGCGCCACGCACCCGCACAAGGTTTCCAAATGAGCATCTTCGAAGATCTGCGCAGCCAATATGTCAATCTGGCCCAGCCGCGGCTGGGGGCGGAGGTGGTCTTCGCGACCGATGATTTCTTTGCCGACAAAGCGCGCCTGATCGATCCCGCCGCGCCGGTCTTCATCGATGGGAAATATGACGATAACGGCAAATGGATGGATGGCTGGGAAAGCCGCCGCAAGCGCATAGCCGGGCATGACTATTGCGTATTGCGGCTGGGAGCGGCGGGGCTGGTTGCGGGGTTCGAGGTCGACACCGCGTATTTCACCGGCAATTATCCGCCGGGCGCCGAGATCGAAGTGTGCCGCAGCGACGAGGCGGTGCCGGGCGACGATGCCGACTGGATCAAGGTGACCGAGCGGCTGGCGCTGAAGGGCGATGACCGCATCTATGTGCCCGTGGAGCACAACACACCGGTCACGCATATCCGCCTGCATATCTTCCCCGATGGCGGCGTTGCGCGGCTGCGCGTCTGGGGGCGGATCGCCAAGGATTGGTCTGTCGTCGATGCGGATGCGCCGCTCGATCTGCTCGCGATGGAGAATGGCGGGCGCGGGATCATCGCCAATGACGAGCATTATGGAGCCCCTGAAAACCTCACGGCTCCGGGCCGGGGCGTGAATATGGGCGATGGCTGGGAAACCCGCCGCCGCCGCGAACCGGGGCATGATTGGGCGGTGCTGGAACTGGGCACTGCGGGGACCATCGAGGAAATCACCGTCGATACTGCGCATTTCAAGGGCAATTATCCGGATCGCTGCTTTATCCAGGCGGCGGCAGTGGCGACTGGAACGCCGGAGGAGATTGCTGTCGCGTCCGAAAGCTGGCCGACGCTGCTGCCCGAGGTGAAGCTGGAGGCCGACACGGTCCATGTCTTCCGCGAGGGTATCGCCGATTTGGGCCCGGTGCGCTTCGTGCGACTCAACATTCTGCCCGATGGCGGGGTTAGCCGGTTGCGGCTGGTGGGGCGCATAGCGAAATGAGCGCGTTGTTCGAACATTCCCCGTGGGTGGAGGAACGCGCGGCGTCGCGGCGCCATGCCGATCTGATGGCGGTGCTGTACGCCGCCACGCCCGAGGAGCAGCTTGGCCTGATCCGCGCGCATCCCGAACTGGCAGGCAAGGCGGCGGTCGATGGTACGTTGACCGAGGCATCCGCCGCCGAGCAGGCCAGCGCTGGGCTCGACCGGCTCACGCAAGGCGAGTTCGACCGCTTCCACGCGCTCAATTCTGCGTACCGCGAGAAATTCGATTTTCCCTTCATCATCTGCGTGCGGCTGACCGACAAAGCGGGCATCCTCTCTGCGATGGAGCAGCGCCTCAGCAACGACCGCGACACCGAGATCGCCACCGCGCTCGAGCAGATCGGTGAGATCGTCCGCCTGCGCCTGAAGGACATGGCATGATCACCCTTTCCACCCACGTCCTCGATACGATGCATGGTCGCCCCGCAGCGGGCATGGCCGTTGCGCTGAGCGGGCCGAATGGCGAGATTGCGCGCGGCGTGACCAACACCGATGGCCGCTGCCCCGATCTGCTGCCCGGCGCGCTGACCGCGGGCAAATATGCGCTGCGCTTCTCGGTGGCCGCGTATTTCCGCGCGCAAGGTGTCGAGCTGCCCGAGCCACCGTTCCTTGATGAAGTCACCATAGACTTCGGCATCGTCAATGATGGCGGCCATTATCATGTGCCGCTGCTCGTCTCGCCATTCAGCTATTCGACGTACCGGGGCAGTTGATGGGCGGGTTCGATCTGTACGAGTGGCTCAACCTCGCGATCCGCTGGCTGCATCTGACTGCCGGCATCGCGTGGATTGGCGCGTCTTTCTATTTCGTCTGGCTCGATCTGCATCTGAAGCCACCCAAGGAAGGCGATGCTTCGGGCGAAGTCTGGTCGGTGCATGGCGGCGGTTTCTATCACAACCAGAAATATCAGGTGGCGCCGAGCAAAATGCCGGCCGATCTCCACTGGTTCAAATGGGAAGCGTATTGGACGTGGATCAGCGGCTTTTCGCTGCTTGTTCTGGTCTATTATGTCGGCGCGAAGAGCTTTCTGATCGATCCGGAAAAGGCAGTACTCAGCCCCGCGGCGGGGATCGCCATCGGGCTCGCCGCTCTGGCCGCGGGATGGGTGATTTACGACCTGCTCTGCCGCTCGTCATTGCGCTCCAGCAATCAGGTGCTCGGCATCTGCTGGTTCCTGTGCCTGCTCTTCGCGGCATATGCGCTGAACACCGTCTTCACGGCGCGCGGCGCATACATGCATGTCGGCGCGATCATTGGCACGGTGATGGTGGGGAATGTGTTTTTCATCATCATCCCGAACCAGAAGAAAGTGGTTGCGGATCTGGTCGCGGGGCGCACCCCCGATCCGTCGCTGGGCGAGGCGGCCAAGCAGCGCTCGCTCCACAATAATTACATGACGCTGCCGGTGCTGTTCATCATGATCAGCCATCATTATCCGATGACCTATGGCGCGACGCGGCCGTGGTTGGTGCTGGCGTTGCTGG
>JAZKJE010000049.1:0-26265 GCA_040384525.1 Pseudomonadota bacterium | reverse complement strand
GGGGGTAACCGGGGTGGCCGTGCGCCACGTTTTCAACCTTCGCCACCGCGAGCAATCGACGGGGCGGGCGATCGGCGTGGCGGCGTTCATGGCGCTGGTGAGCGTGACCTATGTTTCGATGGAAAAGGGCGCGAGCGTTGCGGCGCAGGCGGTGTCCTTTGCTGAAGTTCAGCCGCTGATCGCCGAGCATTGCGCGGGCTGCCACAGTGCCAGACCGAGCCATCCGGAATTCCCGGTCGCGCCGCTGGGGCTCAAGCTCGACACCTATGACCAGGCCAAGGCTGCCGCGGCGCGGATCAAGGCAATGTCGGTCGATTCCGAAGTCATGCCGCTGGGCAATGTCTCGGGCATGACCAAGGAAGAGCGCGCCACATTGGGGGCGTGGATCGCATCGGGCACGCCGCAATGATCCGCTTCCTGCTTGATGGCGAAGTGGTCGAAGCGGAAGTCGAGGCGACCGATAGCGTGCTCGATCTGCTGCGCTACAAGCTTCGCCGGACGGGCACCAAGGAAGGCTGCGCGGAAGGCGATTGCGGGGCCTGCACGGTGCTGCTGGGCGACGCGGATGGCTGGCGCGCGGTGAACGCCTGCATTCTGTTTGCGCCGATGCTGGATGGGAAAGCGCTGAAAACGGTCGAGAGCCTGGGCGGCGATCATCCGGTGCAGCGCGAGATGATTGCACGGCACGGCTCGCAATGCGGATTTTGCACGCCGGGGATCGTGATGTCGCTGGTCGGTCGCAGCATCGGGGCGAGCGGGACCGAGGGCGTCGCGGTGGGCGATGTGCTGGCTGGCAATTTGTGCCGCTGCACGGGCTATGGCCCGATCCTTGAGGCGGGCGAAGCGGTGGGCGTTTCGGCGCAGGTCGAGCAGCTGGAATTGCCGGCGCGGGCTTGGGCCAATCCTTCGACTGCGGATGAATTGGCTGCGTTGCTGGTGGCGCAACCCGAGTCCCGGATCGTCGCGGGCGCAACCGATGTCGGGCTGTGGGTGACCAAGCAGCATCGCGAACTTGGGCCCACGGTGTTCATTGGTGACATCGCCGATCTGCGCGGAATCGAGGAAAGCGACGACGGCCTGACCCTTGGCGCTGCTGTACGCTATTCGGAGGCGCGCGGGGCGCTGACGCGGCTGCATCCGGATCTGGGCGAATTGGTGCGTCGGATCGGCGGCGTACAGGTGCGCAATGCGGGGACGATCGGGGGCAATATCGCCAATGGCTCGCCGATCGGGGACATGCCGCCAGCGCTGATTGCGTTGAGCGCCGAGCTGACGTTGCGGCGTGGCAGCGCGCGGCGGACGATCCCGCTGGAATCCTTCTTCATTGCGTATGGCAAGCAGGATCGCGCGGCTGGCGAGTTCGTCGAGAGCGTCCGCATTCCGCGCCCGGCACCGGAGACTCTGGTGCGGATTTCCAAGCTCTCGAAGCGGTTCGACAGTGATATCTCAACGCTGTGCGGGGCGTTCGCGATTTTGATTGTCGATGGCGAGGTGACGGAAGCGCGAATCGCGTTTGGAGGGATGGCGGGCACGCCAATGCGCGCCGCTGGATGCGAGGCTGCGCTGACGGGCAAGCCGTGGAACGCCGAGACGGTTGAGGCTGCCGCGCAGGCGCTTGCCACCGACTATTCCCCGCTCGACGATCTGCGCGGATCGGCCGCGTATCGCCGCACCGCCGCCGCCAATCTGCTCCGCCGCATCTGGGCCGAACAACACGAGCCGGCCGATGGCTGAGGTCAACCAATCCCGCCCGCACGACAGCGCCGCGCTCCACGTCGCGGGCAGCGCCGCCTATGTCGACGATCTGCCCGAAGCCCCCGGATTGCTGCATCTCGCTTTCGGGCATGCGCGCGATGGCCATGCGACCCTGATCGGGCTCGATCTGGAATCGGTGAAGGCCTATCCCGGCGTGGTCGCGGTGTTCACCGCTGCCGACATTCCGGGCGAGAATAATGTCGGGCCCGTCCAGCATGACGACCGGCTGCTCGCGGACGGCGAAATCCTCTACCCCGGCCAGCCGCTCTTCCTTGTCGCTGCGACCAGCACGCGCGCAGCACGGCGCGCGGCGCGGCTGGCCACGGTCGAGGCCGAGCCCCGGCCCGCGCTGGTCAGCATTGCCGATGCGATGACGGCGGGATCGCAGATCGAGGCGAGCCAGTTCATGGGGCGCGGCGATGCCAATGCCGCGATCCTTGCCGCGCCGCACCGGGTTACCGGCGGGTTCGAAATGGGCGGGCAGGAGCATTTCTATCTGGAGGGGCAGGCAGCGCTCGCGACCCCCGGCGAGCAGGGGCAGATCCATATCCTGAGCTCGACCCAGCACCCGAGCGAAGTTCAGCACCTCATCGCCAACCTGCTCGGCCGCGACCATTCCGATGTGACCGTCGAGATCCGCCGGATGGGTGGCGCGTTCGGCGGCAAGGAGACGCAGGCGGCGGCGTTTGCGGCGGCATGCGCATTGGTCGCGGCGAAAACCGGGCGCCCGGCCAAGTTCCGCGCGGACCGCGACGACGACATGGCCTTCACCGGCAAGCGCCACGATTTCACCGCGGGATACGATGTCGGCTTCGATGACGATGGCCGCATTCAGGGCATCCGCATCGAACTGGCCTCGCGCTGCGGCGCCACCGCCGATCTGTCGCCCGCGATCAATGACCGCGCGATGTTCCATGCGGACAATTGCTATTTCCTGCCGGCGGTGGAGATCGTCAGCCATCGGCTCAAGACACACACTTGCTCGAACACTGCGTTCCGGGGCTTTGGCGGTCCGCAGGGGATGATCGCGATCGAGCGCGTGATGGACGCGATTGCCGCCGATCTGGGGCGCGATCCGCTCAAGGTGCGCCAAGCCAATCTCTACGGGCCGGGGCGCGACGTGACGCCCTATCACATGACCGTCGAGGACAATGTCGCGCCCGCGATCATCGCCGATCTGGCGGAGCGCGCGGACTATGCCGGGCGGCGGGCTTCGGTCGAAGCCTTCAATGCGCGGCACAGCATCCGCAAGCGCGGTCTGGCCCTCACGCCGGTCAAGTTCGGGATCAGCTTCACCACCACGCATCTCAATCAGGCGGGCGCGTTGGTGCTGGTCTATGCCGATGGCTCTATCCTGCTGAACCATGGCGGCACCGAGATGGGGCAGGGGCTGCACATCAAGATCGCGCAGGTGGTGGCCGATGTGTTTGCGGTGCCGGTCGCCAAGGTGCGGGTGAGCGCCACGCGGACCGACAAGGTGCCCAATACGTCGGCCACTGCGGCTTCCTCGGGCGCGGACCTGAACGGCATGGCGGCGTATAATGCCGCGATGACGATCCGTGAGCGGATGGTGGCGTTTGCTGCGGAGAAGTTTGGCGGCGAGGCGCAGTTCACAGCGGAGGGCGTGGTCACGCCCGACAAGAGTTTCACTTTCGCCGAATTCTGCCGCGCCGCGCATTTCGGGCGGGTCTCGCTCTCGGCGACGGGCTTCTATGCCACGCCCAAGATACATTATGATCGCGCGAGCCACAGCGGTCGCCCGTTCCTGTACTTCGCATATGGCGCAGCGATGAGCGAAGTCGAGATCGACACGCTGACGGGCGAGAACCGCGTAGTTGCGGTCGATATCCTTCACGACGTGGGGCACTCGCTTAATCCGGCCATCGATCTGGGGCAGATCGAGGGCGCGTTCGTGCAGGGCATGGGCTGGCTGACCACTGAGGAACTGGTGTTCGACGATCGCGGTCGGCTGCTCACCCATGCGCCCTCGACGTACAAGATCCCGACCGCCAACGACCGGCCCGAAATGCGGATCGCGATCTGGGAGCCGGGGCGCAATCATGAGGCGACGATCCATCGCTCCAAGGCTGTGGGAGAGCCACCGTTCATGCTGGCGATCTCGGTGTTTTCAGCGCTGACGGAGGCCGTCGCGGCGTCTGCTCCGGGCAAGGGCTTCCCAGCGCTCGATGCCCCGGCGACGCCGGAGCGCATTCTCGCTGCAATCGGCGAATTGCGCGCGCGATGAGCTGGACGGGATATGCGCGCGCCGCTCTGGCGCAGGAGCCAGTGGCATTGGTCACGGTGCTGGCGACCGAGGGCTCCGCGCCGCGCGGGGCGGGCGCGCGGATGGTGGTGACGGCGGGTGGCCAGCATGGGACGATTGGTGGCGGCGCGCTGGAGCATCAGGCGGCGGCGCAGGCTCGGGCGATCCTGGCGCTGCCGGCGGGAAGCTGGCGGGTGCAGGATTACCCGCTGGGTCCTTTGCTGGGGCAATGCTGTGGCGGGCGGGTTCGGCTGATGGTCGAGCGGCTGGCGGAAGTGCCGGAAGGCTATGGTCCGTTTGCGGTGACCTTGGGCGATGCGGTGAAGCGTCGCGATGGGGCGCATGGCGAGATGCTGGCCGCGCGTGGCCCATTGCCGATTTCGGGCGCGCAATTTGTGGAGCCGCTCGAAACCGATGCGATGCCCGTGTTCCTGTTCGGTGCGGGCCATGTCGGGCGCGCCATTGCCGAGCGGGCGCGGGGGCTGCCGGTGCATCTCGCCTGGTACGATGCCCGTACCGAAGCCGCGGAGACGCCCGGCGTTGTGCTGGCGGATGAGGATGCGATGGTGGCTTGTGCGGGCGAGGCTCCTGCGGAAGCGGCGGTGGTGATCCTGACGCATGATCATGCGCTCGATTACCGGCTGACCGAAGCGGCGCTGCGCAGTGGGGCGCATTTCGTCGGCCTGATCGGATCGCAGACCAAGCGGGCGCGCTTTCTTTCGCGGTTGCGCGCGGTGGAGGTGGATGCGGCGCGGCTTACCTGCCCAATTGGTCTCGCGGGGATTGGCGGCAAGGAGCCCGAAGTGATCGCGATCGCTACACTCGCACAATTGCTGGCGCTAAGGACAGCGGCATGAAAGCGTTTCGCGGCGAAATATTGAGCGTGCCCGAAGAGGGCGATGTCCGCCATTTCGAGGACGGGCTATTGCTGGTCGAGGACGGGCTTGTCGTCTCGTGCGGGCCGTATGCCGATCCGGGGGTGCCGTTCGAAAAGATCGAGGGAATCATCGTTCCCGGCTTCATCGACTCCCATGTCCATTACCCGCAGACGGAGCGGATTGCCTCGCATGGCGAGCAATTGCTGCAATGGCTGGAGCGGCATATCTTCCCGGCGGAGCAGGCATTTGCCGAGCCCGATCATGCGGCGGCGATTGCTGCGTTCTTTCTCGACGAATTGCTGCGCAACGGCACCACCAGCGCGCTCGTCTTTGCGACGGTGCACACCCAATCGGTGGATGCATTGTTCGAAGCCGCGCTGACCCGCGACATGCGGATCGTGTCGGGCAAGGTTCTAATGGATTTGGGCCCGCCAGGTCTGCGCGACACGCCGGAGAGTGGACGCGCCGAGACCGAGGCGCTTATCGCCAAATGGCGCGGCAAAGGGCGGCTGGGCTATGCGGTTACGCCGCGTTTCGCGTTGACCTCCAGCGACGAACAATTGGCCGAGGCGAGCGCGTTGCTCGCGGCGCATCCCGATGTGCTGATGCACACGCATTTGTCCGAAAATCAGGGGGAGATTGCCGCGGTGGCCGGGCGCTTTCCTGACGCGACGGATTATCTCGACGTCTATGATCGCTTCGGGCTGGTCGGTCCGCGATCGGTGTTCGCGCATTGCGTGCATATGAGCGAGCGAGCGATGGGGCGCATGGCGGAGGCCGGCGCTGGCATCGCCTTTTGCCCGACCAGCAATCTGTTTCTGGGCTCGGGCCTGTTCGATCTGGCGCAGCGCGATCGGCATGGGGTCAAGCTGGGTGTCGGCACGGATGTGGGCGCGGGGACGAGCTTCTCGATGCTCCATACGCTGGGTGAGGCATATAAGGTTTGCCAGTTGCGCGGGAACGCGCTCGATCCGTTCCGTGCGTTGCATCTGGCGACTGCGGGCAGCGCCGAGGTGATGGGGATCGCCGATAAGGTGGGCGGGTTGCTGCCGGGGCAGGAGGCCGACTTCGTCGTGCTCGATCCGGGCGCTACGCCGTTATTGGCGCGCCGCACGAAAGGCGCGTCGATCCACGACAAGCTGTTCGCATTGCAGGTGCTGGGCGATGACCGGGCCATTGCCGCGACGTATCTGCGCGGCAATCTGGCGCACGCGCGCTAGCCGATTTCGTCGATCCAGCGGGGCAGTTCGGAGAGGCTCGACAGCATCCGGAAGCGATCATGCACCGGCGCGTCGGCGGTCTCGTGCGACCAGACCAGTTCTTGCGGCACGAACGCAGCCCAAGCGCCTGCTGCAAGCGCGGGGAGCACGTCCGATCGCATCGAATCGCCTGCCATCAGTGCATGTTCGGGCGATACGCCGTGCGCGCAGAACACGCGGGTGAAGGTCTCGGGCTTCTTGTCGCTGACGATCTCGATCCCCGCGAAACGCTCGCCGAGCCCGGAGGCCGCTAGCTTGCTTTCCTGATGAAGCAAATCGCCCTTGGTAACGAGTATGAGTGGCGCGCGATCGGCCAGTGCCTCCAGCGTTTCCTCGATGCCCGGAAGCAACTCGACCGGATGTGCGAGCAATTGGCGGCCGGCGGCAAGGATTTCGGGGATGGCGTTGCGGGGCAGGGCATCGCCGCAAATCTCGATTGCGGCTTCGATCATCGAAAGCGTGAAGCCCTTCGCGCCATAGCCATAAATCGGCAGGTTGCGCGTCTCGATCTCCTCGACGCGCGCGCGGACGGCCTTTGCCTCCGCGAAGGGCGCGAGCATGCGGTGCAGCGCGTCCTCGGCCACTTCGAAGTGGCGCATATTGTGCCAGAGCGTGTCGTCGGCATCGAGGCAGATCAGGTTTATCGGCATTGCGCGCTCTTACCGGGTCAGGCGGTTGCGTTCCAGACGCTGAGCATGACGAGCAGCGGGAAGCCCGCGAGCGTGATGGTCAGGACGTTCCTGAGCATGGCATTTCTCCGAAAGAGGGGGTGGGGCGGCGCTTCGTAAACGCCGCCCCCGGGGATGCTGAGCGAGGGGCTCAGAAGCGGTAGCCGACGCCCAGCAATGCCTGATGGCGCGACACGTCGTTGCCGTAATTGGTGTAGCGATACTCGGCCTTGCCGTAGATCTTGTCGGTGATCATGTGCTCGACGCCGGCGCCGACGCGCCAGCCGTCTTCATTGGAGCGCAGATCGGCGATCGGGCCGGTGGTGCGGACGCGGTATTGGCTGTTGGCGTAGCCGCCCTTAGCATAGACGAAGGTCTTGTCGCCGACCTTTGCACCGGCGCGGAGCGAAACGCCCAGATCGCGGCCCGAAGTGATGCGATAGCTGCTGGCACCGGCGGCATAGCGATTGTCGCCCGAAGCGAGGAAGCCGGCATCGGCTTCGACGCCGACACGGAAGGTCTCGCCAAGGGCGATATCGTATCCGACCGCGCCGCCGATGCGCACGCCGTCCAGCGTGTTCGGAGTGGCGGCAATGCCGTCATCGGCGTTGGTCGAATCATAACCGGCATTCACTTCGACGCGGGGGCCGGTGAAATCCTGGGCGCTTGCCTGCTGCGCGAACGAAAGCGCCGAAACGCTGGCGAGGAGGAAAAGAACAGTACGCATAGTCTATAGTCCCTGAGTTATCCGGTCGATGCCGGGGCTTGTTGGCGGCCGGGGGGTGACCGTCTGCAGCTCAGATAGGCGGCGATTTGCGCCAGGGAACGCGCCCCGCGACCGGCGCGACGAAGCTGCGGCGAGAGGGTTTCGGCCGCGCGATGAAGCGACGAAAATGCAGGTGCTTCAGGGGCTGGAAAGCGAAACGGCCACCCGGACGGGGGGTCCGGGTGGCCGCGTTGGCGCCGTCTTCTAGGGGGCGACTAGCGCACATACGCCGCCAAGGCCGGGGGAGGCTGGGCGGCATGAGAACCCTATGCAGCAGCGCGATTCAGATGTCCGTAGCAGTGCGACTAGGGTGCGACGAAGCTGTTCTTTACAATTTCAGCCGGTGGCGGACTTCGCTCCAGTGGCGCGGGCCGACGCGGACGACGGCGCCGGATTTCATCTCCAGCGCCATATGCCGCCCGATCGCGCTGACGCGCTGCACCGATGCGGGGCGCACGAACGCCGAGCGATGGACGCGGATCATGTGCTGCGGGTCCAGTCCGTCCTCGAGCGCAGCCATCGTCACGCGGATCATGTGGCTGCGCTCGGCCGTGTGGAGCAAGGCATAATCCTTTGCGGCCTCAATCCACTCAATCGTGTCCACTGGCACCCGTATCTGCCCCCGCGTGGTGGGGATCCAGAATTCCTCGTGATAATCGCCGCGCAGAGCCGGGGCTTCGTCCTCATCCTTATCGTCGTCCTGATCGGTGCGCGTCACGATTGTCGGCGCTTCGGCAATGGCATTGAGGCGGCGGAGGACCGAGCGGATGCGGGCGAGCAGCTCGCGCGGCTCGAACGGCTTCATGATGTAATCGTCGGCGCCGAGCTCTAGGCCCACCACGCGATCGATCACGTCACGCCGCGCGGTCAGCATGACGATGCCGATATTGCCGTATTTGGCGCGCAAACGCCGCGCGATGCTGAACCCGTCTTCGTCGGGCATGGTCACGTCGAGCACGACCAATGCTGGCACGCGGCGCAGCAGCAGCGCGTCGAGATCGGCCCCGCCGCCAGCTTCGCCCACTTCCAGGCCTTGTTCGTTCAGATAGGCGGCGACCGGCTCGCGCAGATCCTCCTCGTCATCGACCATGACGATATAGGGGGCGGGGGCGTTCTGGTCCGGGGCGGTGGTCATGCGAGATCCATCTGCTGAAGAAACCGATGCACGGCATCGGGCATGAAGGGCTTTTCGAGAACGGGGCGGTCCATCGCTTCGAGGAAGCGGGCCGCGCTGATGCCGAGCGTGTCGCCGGTCGCGAAGGCCATGCGGGCTTCGAGATCGGGGCGGGTTTCCTTGAGCCAGGCGTGGAGCTGCGGGCCATCGATACCGGGCATGCGCAGATCGCTGACGATCAGGTCGTAATGGCCGCGGAGCAGTCTTTTCTGCGCCTGCACACCGCCGACGGCGACGTCGCACGTGAAGCCTTCGATCGAGAGGAAATCGGCGAGCGATTCGGCGATTTCGAGTTCGTCGTCGATCACCAGGGCGCGGCGCGCGGGTACTTCGACCGGGGCCAGAGCCGGGGCCTGTAATTCCGGCGCGCCCTGTGCGGGATCGACCGGCAACGTCAGGCGGAAATGCGCGCCGCGCTCTGTGGGCAGCAGTTCGAGCGTACCGCCATGCGCTTCGGCCAGCCCCTGCGAGAAAGAGAGCCCCACGCCGGTGCCCTCGCCTTGCGGCTTGGTGGTGTAAAACGGCTCGAAGATGCGGCGGCGCATATCGTCCGGCACACCGGGGCCGTTGTCGATCACGTCGAGGATCACGGTGCCCGCGGTCTCGCCCTCGGCGGTGCGGAGCGTCAGCTTGCGTTCGGACTTGGCGGCGTCGCCCATCGCCTGTTGCGCGTTGACCAATAGATTGATGATGATCTGGTGGAGTTGATCCGAATCCGCCGAGATGGTCGGCAGCGTGACGGCCAGCTCGCGCTTCCCCGCGATGCCATCGGTGCGCAGGCCATATTCGGCGAGATCATAGGCCGCCATCGCCACGGCGTTGAGATCGACGGGCTCGCGCTCGGGTCGCTTCTGGCGCGCCATCGCCAGGAACGTCTGGACGATGCGGGCGCAGCGGTCTGCGGCTTTGCGGATCTTTTGCGCACGCTCGGCGAGTTCGCCGCCCTGGCTCTGGCGCTCCATCATCACCGCCTGGGCAACGACGATCGAGAGCGGGTTGTTGAGCTCATGGCTGACGCCGGCGAGCAGCGAACCCAAGGCGGAGAGCTTTTCGGTCTGGTAGAGCGTCTCACGTGAGCGGGCGAGCGCGGCTTCGGCGCGCTTGCGCTCGGTCAAATCGAGGGTGAAGCCGCCGGTGCGCGCGACCCCCGCGCCGGTGATCGGGAAGACCATCGAGAGAACGTAACTGTCGTCACCGAATATCTCGCCGATCGAGACTTCGGCGCTGGCAACTTCGCCGGACAGCGCCAGCGCCTCGAGCCGTTTGACCTCGGTGGCGATGCGGGGCGGGAATACGTCATCGGCATCCGCGCCCTGAACTTCCTCACGCGCGCGCCCGACGCCGCGGGCAAATTCGGGATTCACGCGCACATAGCGCCCATCCCCATCCTTGAGGTGCATCGCGACGGGCGCGTTTTCGAGGAAGGCGGAGAGTTGCGCTTCGCTCTCGGCCAGTCTCTCCTCCGAATGCGCGCGTTCGAGCACCGCGAGCGTGCGATCGGCAAGCTCGCGGACCAGATCGACTTCGCCGTCGCTCCAGCGGTGCGGTGCGTTGCGCTGCACCGAAAGCACGCCGACAATCTCGCCGACGCGCATCATGGGCAGCGTCAGCACCGAATGGATGTTGAGGCTGTCGAACAGCGGCTTGTTGGTTGCATCGAAGCGCGGATCGGTGGCGGTGTCGTCGACGCGCACGGGCAGGCCGGAGGAATGCGCCGCCGCCAGCTTCTCACCGAGCATTGCCAGCGGATAGCGCTCGTGCGTCGCGTTGAGCACGCCTTCGGTCCACTCTTGGAGCACGCAGAGTTCTTGGCCGCCATGGCTCGTCTCGGCGAAATTGGTGCGCATCGCGCCCAGATGCTCGCCGAGTGCCGCCAGCGTCTCGCCCAGAATTTCGCGGGCATTGGTGCGCGCGTTGATGCGGTCATTCCATGCGATCAGGAATGCCTGATTGCGGTGGCGTTCCTGCAGCACAGCCTCGGCATGTGCGCGTTCCAACGTGACCCAGGCGCGCTCGGCGATGTCGCGCATCAGCTGGAGTTCGCTTGGCTGCCACTGGCGCGGATTCTTGTCGTGCACCGACAGGATCGAGCGCATCTGCCCGTCCTGCACCAGCGGCACGCTGATAAAGGCGCGGATGCTGGTTCCGCGGTAGCGCTTGGCGGCGGCTTCGCTGACGCGCGGATCGCCGATCACATCGTCATAGCAAACCAGATCGCCGCTCACCCATTCCTTGTCGACAGAGGCGCTGATGCTGCCGAGCGTGACCTTGCTGCCCAGATTGCTGGAGACGCCGTCGCGCCATTCGCCCGCGACCGTAAAGACGCGACCTTCGGCATCGCTTTCCGAATAAGTCGCGCGGGTGATGCCGAGGTGCGCGCCGAGCCATTCGAGGGTGGTGGCGATAATCGCCTGCGGGCTGGTCTCGCGGCGAACCTTGTCGCTCCATGCGATCAGGAAGCTCTGGTTGCGTTCGCGCTCCTGCAACGCGGTCTGGACGCGTGCGCGCTCCAGTGCGACCCAGGTGCGCTCGGCAATGTCGCGCATCAGCTGGATTTCGTCGTCGCGCCAGGCGCGCGGGCTGCTCTGCTGGATCGACAGCGCCGAACGCATCGCTCCGCCCTGTACCAGCGGCACGGAGACGAACGCTGCGATCTGCGCGCCGAGATAGCGCTCCTGTGCCGCCTGCTCGAGCCGGGCGTCATCCTCTACCTGATCATAGCGGATGACTTCGCCGACGGTCCAATCGCGGTCCACCGCCGCGCCGACATTTTCGAGGAAGAAACTGTTGCCGCGGATCGAAGTGACCGCGGGATCGCGCCATTCGCCCGTCACGGTGAAGCGGCGGCCGGTGATGTCGCACTCGGCATAGGTGGTGCGCGTGGCGCCCAGATGCTGACCCAGCCATTGCAGCGTGGTGTGCATGATCGCCTCCGGGCTGGTCTCGCCGCGGATGCCGTCGCTCCAGTCGATCAGGAACGCCTGATGCCGCTCGCGCTCGGCCAGTTGCGCCTGTGCACGCGCGCGTTCGAGCGAGACCCAGGTGCGCTCGGCAATGTCGCGGAGCAATTGGATCTCGCTATCGCCCCAATGCCGCGCTGCGTTGTGCTGGACCGAAAGTGCCGAGCGCACGCGGCCATTCTCGATCAGGGGCACGCTGACAAACGCCTGGATCTGGCTTTCCAGATACGCGGGGACATAAGCCGGCTCGACGCGCGGATCGGTTGCGACATCGTCGTATCGGACGATTGCGCCGGCGCTCCATTCGCGCTCGACCGTCTCGCCGACATCGTCGAGCGAAAAACTGGTGTTCGCGATGCTGATGACTTCGGGCTCGCGCCATTCGCCCAGAATCGAGAAGATCCGCCCGCTTGCGTCGCTCTCCGAATAGGTTGCGCGGGTGACGCCCAGATGGTGCCCCAGCCATTCGAGCGTGACTGCCATGATCGCTTGCGGGCTGGTCTCGCCGCGCACGCGGTCGCTCCAGTCAATGACGAAGGTCTGGTGCCGTTCGCGTTCCTGTAGCGCAGCTTCGGCGCGAGCGCGGGCGAGGGCAGCCCAGACGCGCTCGGCCAGTTCCTCGGCTAGTTCGATCTCGTCCGGGGTCCAGCGGCGCGCGACTGTGTCCAGCAGCGCGATCATGGCGACCGGGCGGCCTTCCTTGACGATGGGCACGTTGATGCTGGAACGCACGCCCATCAGGTCTGCGGCGCGCTGGACCGGGTTTTCGGGGTCGCGGCCGAGCGTGGTGTTGTCGTCGACGACGCGGCTCTCGTCCCATGCATGGCTCTCGGCGAGCGAGCGGAACGCCTGGATCAGGCTGAAGCGCGCGGCTGGGTTGCTCTGGCGGATGCCGTCGGCGGCGTGGAAGGCGTCAAGCGTTTCGGGTTCGCCATCCACGGTTTCGCCGTAGAGGAAATGTGGGATGCCCATATGCTCGACAAGCAATTTTGCGAGCGCGGTCAGGATCGCGGCGGGTTCGGTCTGGTCGCGCGACTGATCGTGAAAGGCGCGGAGCACGGTTTGGCGCCGGTCGTGCGCCAAACGGTCGCTCAGGTCGATCTGCACGCCGCACCAGCGCGAGATTGCGCCTTCTGCGTCGCGAATCGGCACTGCCTTGCTGAGATAGGGCCGATACACACCGTCGCGCCCGCGCATCCGGAGATGGACTGCCGCTGTCTCGCCCTCGGTACGCATCCGCTCCCACAAGGCCAATGCGACGGGCAGATCGGTGGGATGGATCACGCCGCTGGCGTCGCCGCGCTCGGCAGAGGTGCCGTCGAACAGATCGTGCCATTGCTGGTTCGCCCAGATCAGCTGGCCCTTGTCGTCACCGACCCAGCACAGGCCCGGAATGTTCTCGGCGAGGTGACGGAACTGCTCCTCGCTCTCGCGCAACGTTAGCGCTTCGAGTGATTCTAGTCCGGAAAATGGCTCACCTGCCCCGTCGTGCATATGATGGGTCCCCCCGGGGCGCACTTGTACCGCGAAGTCGTTACGCTGCCGAGAGGCGCATTGGCGCGCTGGTCGCGGCGTCCTGCAGTTTCGTCGCACGTTCGTCGCACTCGTCGCAAGCCGGGAACGCAAGCCACTGGAATCGCGCACGCTTGGCGGATGGAAAGCGTATCCGCCGGTTCCGGCACGAGTTTCGCCGGGTGCGACAAGCACGAGATGGCCGTGGGCTGCTTCGCTTCGATCTGCCGCGACCGGCTGGCCGACGAACTCCTCGAATTCTCGCGAGTCTGCCCGAGCGTCGATATCGGCGTGCATGAGATGGGACGGGGCGCCTTGCTGGCGGGCCTGCGGCGCGGCGATCTGTCGCTGGCGGTGCTGCCGGGCGACGATGAGCCGGGCACGCGATCGCAGGAGGTGTGGCACGATCGCGTGATGGTCGCGGCGCCGCATGGGCATGCTTTGACGCTCAAGGCAGCGGTTTTGCCCAATGATCTGCGCGATCAGCCCCTGCTCGTCTCGCGCCAGCAATATGGCAGCGACATGCATCGCTTCCTTGCGCGGATGATCCTGCCGGCGGGCGCGGCGCTGGATGCGACGATTGTCGATGTTGGCCCGGCGCGGCTGATCGAGCGGGTGGCGGCGGGGGTGGGGGTTACACTCATCTGCGAAAGCCATGTCGCGCATCTGGCCGCCGATGTGACAGTGCTGCCGGTCTTCGCCAACGGCGCGCGCTTTCCGGTGCGGGCCTATTGGACCGATGCCGAGCCCGAATGGCCGCTTTCGGCGCTGATCGGTTCGCTAACGCACCGCTAGGCTCTGGCAATCAGTCGCCTTTCGGGGCAACAGAGCGGCATGCAGACTGCACCCCTGATCGTAGGGCTGGGCGGCACCGTAGCCGCTGCCAGCTCGTCCGAGCGGATTACCCGCAAAATCCTTGAAGCCTGTGAGGAGCGCGGCGCGCGCACCCGGCTGTTTGCGGGGCCCGAGCTCGATTTCCCCACATATGGCACCAGCGACGATCGCTGCGACAATGCCCATGCACTGGTTGCGGCTTTGCGCGAGGCGGGCGGGGTGGTGATCGTATCGCCGGGCTATCACGGCACTATATCGGGCATGCTGAAGAACGCGCTCGATTATGTGCAGGACATGGCCAAGGACGAGCGGCCGTATTTCGACGGACGGGCCGTGGGCCTCGCGGCGGTGGCGGCAGGCTGGCAGGCGACGGGGAGTACGCTGGCGACGCTGCGCGCCATCGCGCATGCCCTGCGCGGCTGGCCGACGCCGCTGGGGGTTACGATCAATTCGCTCAACCCGGTATTCGATACCGAGGGGCAGTTCGCCGATGCCGCGGTTCGGGGGCAGGTGGCGGCGATGGCCGATCAGCTGATGGAATTCGCCAATATGCGCGCGCTGGCGCGGGAGCATGCCGGCAAATGAGCTTGCGTTCGCTGCTGTTCGTGCCCGGTGACCGGCCGGAGCGTTTTTCCAAGGCGGAAGCCAGTGGCGCCGATGCGCTGATCCTGGATCTTGAGGATTCGGTTTCGCCGGAGAAGAAGCCCGAGGCGCGGGCGGCGGTGGCGGCGTGGCTTTCCGCCAAGCGCGGGACGCCATGCCTGGTGCGGATCAATCCCATCGACAGCGACTATGCCACCGCTGATTTCGAGGTAGCGAAGCATGCCGACGGCATCATGCTGCCCAAGGCGGAGGGCGCGGCTTCGGTGCGGGCGTTGCTGGCGCTGGGCGATTGTCCGCCAATCCTGCCCATCGCATCGGAGACGGCGTCAGCCGTGTTTGCGATGGGCAATTATGGCGAAGTGCGCGAGCATTTGATGGGGCTTACCTGGGGTGCCGAGGATCTGCCCGCCGCTATTGGCGCGGCAACTTCGCGTGAGGAGGATGGCAGCTACACGGCGCCCTATCAGATGGTCCGCGCGCTGACGTTGTTCGGCGCGCATGCAGCGGGCGTCGCGGCGATCGAGACGGTGTATCCGAATATCGCCGATGTGGAGGGACTCGCGGCCTATGTGGCGCGCGGGCGCCGCGATGGCTTTACGGGCATGATGGCGATTCACCCTGCACAGGTCGCCACGATCAATGCCGGATTTACGCCGAGTGCGGCCGAGATCGAGCATGCGCGTGCCGTGGTTCAGGCCTTTGCCGACAATCCCGGCGCGGGTGCGCTCAAGCTGGGTGGAAAGATGATCGATCAGCCGCATCTGAAGCAGGCGAGGGCGCTGCTGGCGCGGGCGGAAGTTTAGGCGACGTTCAGGCCAATGCGCGGTGTGCGGGTGCGCCAAAATTTACACCAGGGTTACACTATCGCGCACGCCACGGGCTCTTCTGGAACCGTGATTTTCAAAGAGCGGCCGGGAACGCCGACCGGCTTAGCCAAGCAGGCGAAATCCTACATTGCAAGCGGCCTGAGCGATGTACCTTCCGGATAGCTATTCTCCTGCGTTGCAGCGGGCCGCGAACCTGCTAGTAACCCCGCCCCAATGGCACGTATCGAAACGCCCAAGCGCATCCGGGGTACCCAGGACATTTTCGGCGAGGAGCAGCGGCGGTTTGCCGCGGTCCTCGACGCATTCGATCGCGTGCGTCGGCTATACTGCTTCCAGCGCGTGGAAATGCCGGTCTTGGAAGCGACGCCGGTGTTTTCACGCTCGATGGGCGAGACATCGGATGTCGTCTCGAAAGAGATGTACACTTTCTCGACCGGTGAAGATGGGTCGATGACGCTCCGACCAGAATTTACGGCCGGCATCTGTCGCGCGTTCATCACCAATGGCTGGCAGCAACATATGCCGCTAAAGCTGGTGACAAGCGGTTCGGTGTTTCGCCGGGAACGCCCGCAAAAGGGGCGGTATCGGCAGTTCCACCAGATCGACGCCGAGATCATTGGCGCGGCCGAGCCTGCGGCGGATGTCGAATTGCTGGTGCTGGCCGATCAGCTGCTGCGCGAGCTGGGGATTTCCGAGGGCGTGACGCTGCAGCTCAACACTTTGGGCGATGCCGAGACGCGCGACGCGTGGCGGGCGGCCCTGGTTGCGCATTTCGAGAAGCATCGCGGGGAATTGTCCGAGGACAGCGTTTTGCGTCTGGACAAGAACCCGCTGCGTATCCTGGATTCCAAGGATCCGCGCGACCGGCCGATTGCCGATTCGGCGCCGGGGATCGATGCGTTTTTGACGGAGGAGGCTGCGGCTTTCTTCAAGGCGGTAACGGACGGGCTGAATGCGGCGGGTGTGGCGTGGACGCGCAATGACCGGCTGGTGCGGGGGCTGGATTACTACCGGCATACTGCGTTTGAGTTCGTTACCGACCGGCTGGGGGCACAGGGGACTGTGCTTGCGGGCGGGCGCTATGATGGGCTGATCGGTTCGCTGGGCGGACCGGAGACGCCGGGCGTGGGCTGGGCAGCGGGTGTCGAGCGGCTGGCGATGTTGATCGAGGAGCCGAAGGCGGCTCAACTTGATGTGATCCTCGCCGTAGAAGACGATCGCGCGCTTGCCGATGGGCAGCGCTCGCTTCGCCTGCTGCGGGACAATGGGTTCTCTGCCGACATGATTGCGACCGGTTCGCCGCGCAAGCGCTACGACAAGGCCGCCAAAGTGCTGGCCAAGGTAATCGTAGGGCTCAATTGGACGGATAACAGAGCGGTTGCGAACATCCGCGCCGCCGCACCATCCGAGGATCTCGAGCAGGTGAAGTCGTTGCTCGGAAGTCTGGTCGCATGAAAATCCCACCCGATCGCATTGCCGCCATCGAAGCGCGGCGGGATGAGTTGCAGGCGCTGATGGCGACCGGCGATTTGCCCGGCGACAAGTTCGTGGCGGTTTCCAAGGAATATGCCGAGCTGGAGCCGGTTGCGAAGGCGGCGGCGGAAGTGCGGCGGTTACGGGCGGAGCATGATGTGCTGGTCGCCATGGAAGCCGAGGGCGATGCCGAGCTTCGCGAGATGGCGCGTGAGGAAATCGATGCGCTGCGGCTGACGATCCCGCATGCCGAGCGGGCGCTGGCGCTGTCTTTGCTGCCGCGCGATGCTGCCGATGAGCGCGCTGCGATGCTGGAAATCCGTGCGGGGACCGGGGGCGATGAAGCGGCGCTCTTCGCGGGCGACCTGTTTCGCATGTACCAGAAATATGCCGAGTCCCAGGGCTGGAAGGTCGAACTGATCTCGTCCTCCACCTCGGATTCGGGCGGGTATAAGGAAGCGATTGCCTCGGTCGAGGGCAAGGGCGTGTTTGCCAAATTGAAGTTCGAGAGCGGGGTGCACCGCGTTCAGCGCGTGCCGGCGACGGAAACGCAGGGGCGCATCCATACCTCTGCCGCCACCGTCGCGGTGCTGCCCGAGGCCGAGGAAGTCGATATCAAGATCGACGACAAGGATCTGCGGATCGACATCTACCGCTCGTCGGGGCCGGGCGGACAATCGGTGAACACCACCGACAGCGCCGTGCGCATCGTCCATATCCCGACCGGGCTGGTGGTGATCCAGCAGGACGAGAAATCGCAGCACAAGAACAAGGCCAAGGCGATGAAGGTGCTGCGCACGCGCCTTTATGAGCAGGAGCGCGAGCGGCTGCATGCCGAGCGGGCGGGCGCGCGCAAGTCGATGGTGGGTTCGGGCGACCGGAGCGAGCGCATCCGCACCTATAATTTCCCACAGGGTCGCGTGACCGATCATCGGATCAACCTCACGCTGCACCGCCTGCCCGAGATCGTGGCGGGCGAGATGGACGAACTGCTCGGCGCGCTGAGTGCGCAGGACGAGGCGGACCGGCTGGCGCAGCTGGATGGCTGAGACGGTCCGCGCCGCGCTGGCCGATGCTACGCGCCGCATCAATGTGAGCGAAACGCCGCGGCTCGATGCGGAATTGCTGATGGCGCATTTGCTGGGCATGCCGCGCAACACGATGCTGATGGCGCATCTCGAAGACGCGGTGCCCGAGGGCTTCGAAGCGCTGATCGCGCGCAGGCTGGCGCATGAGCCGATCGCGGCAATGACGGGTACGCGCGGCTTCTGGACGATCGACTTGCAGGTCGGGCCCGGCGCTTTCATTCCGCGTGCTGATACCGAGACGCTGCTTGAGGTTGCGGTCGAGTTTTTCGGTGCGCGGGCGCCAGCGAAAATCCTCGATCTGGGGACGGGGCCCGGCACCTTGCTGCTCGCCGCGCTCGATCAATGGCCCCAGGCCCAGGGCGTTGGTGTCGAGCGCTCGCCCGATGCGATCCGTTATGCGCATGCCAATGCCGAGCGGCTTGGCTTTACGGATCGTGCGCGAATCCAGCCCGGCATCTGGGCCGAGGGCATAGACGAACGCTTCGATCTGGTGCTGTGCAACCCGCCTTATGTTGCGACGTCCGAGCCGCTTCCGGACGAGGTTTTGCTGTACGAGCCAGCGATGGCGCTGTTCGGTGGCCCCGACGGCCTGGACGATTACCGGCGCGTCATCCCCGAACTGCCGCGCCTGATCGCGCCGGGCGGATGCGCAGTGCTGGAGATTGGCTGGACACAGGCGGAAGCAGTGTCTGCGCTTGCTGTGGATCAGGGGTTTTCGCTGCGGGTGCGAAACGACCTTGGCGGTCGTCCCAGAGCGGTGCTGCTTACTTGAAATCCGGTGTGCAAAACCCATATTTGTGCTTGGAGTTTAGTGTTGCACCCGCTAAGACAGCGGCGGGGCAGGGTAGCTTTCTTAAACGAAGCCACTGAACGAACGGGCGGTAAAACGCCCGGCTCCACTCCATAGTCATGCGGCTGCCCAGTCCGGCGGCCATGGCACGCGAAAGCGCCAGGCGAGGCGCTCCGCACAGGTAACTTGCATCCGGAACCCAGATGGACCGACGGACGGCTTAGTAAAGAACAGGACAGACAGACCTTGATGAACAATCGTCAGGCTAATAACGGTCGCCGTCGCGGCCGTGGCGGTCAGCAGCGTCCCGGTGGCGGGAATTCCGGCCAGCAGGGCAACGGCAACCGCATCGACAATCGCGCACGTGGCAATGCCGCGCAGCTGCTTGAGAAATATAAGAGCCTGGCCGCCGATGCGCAGCGCCAGGGCGACCGGGTCAACGCCGAATATTATCTCCAGTTCGCCGATCATTATTTTCGCGTGCTGAGCGAAACGCGCGCGCGCTTCGAAGAGCAGAACCCGAACGCGCCGCGCCGCCCGGTGGAAGCGAATGACGATCAGGACGACGACTTCGATTATGAAGGCGATGGCAATCGCAGCGGTGGCGATGAGCAGCCGCGCGAAGAACGCCAGCAGCGTGAGTATCGCGAGCCCCGCGAAACCCGCGATCGCGACGATCGTGGCAATCGCGACTCCGGCCGCGAAGAGCGCAATGCTCGTGAGGGTGGCGCTCGTGAAGGTGGTGCGCGTGAAGAGCGTGCGCCCCGTGAGGATCGCGCGCCGCGCCGCAACGACCGGGCCAGCAATAACGGCAATGGCTATGCGAATGGCCATAGCAGCGAGGGCGAGCCCGGCACGCAGGAAAGCTTTGGCGAAGAGCGCGCTGCGCGCCCTGAGCGTGCCGAGCGTCCGCAACGCGCCGAGCGCCCACAGCGTGCCGAGCGTTCGGAAACCGCAGAGCGTCCGCAGCGTGCTGAACGTCCGGAGACTGCCGAGCGCCCGCAACGCGCCGAGCGTTCGGAGACGGCAGAGCGTCCGCGCCGTGCCGCACGTCCGCGCCGCGAAGAAGCTGTGGTCGATAACGATCATGGCATCGACGTTGCAGTGCTTCCGCCCGCATTCGGCGCCGACCTTTCGGCTGCCGGCGATGCAGCGCCCGAGCCCGAGAAGAAGCCCCGCCGCCGCCGCGCACGCAGCGACGATGCCGAGGCTACGGGCGCCTGAAATCCTGAGACGTACCGGGTTAACGATCCGGTCTAGCTCTCTGCAATCAAACTGCTAGCATCCTTCCCGATACCCATCGGGGAGGATGTTATGCGTTTAGCCGCTCTTGTTCTGACGGCCTTGCCAATCGCCGCACAGGCACAGACATCCGCTGTTCCCGATCCCAATGCCAGCGCGCAGGGCGATGTTGCGGTCACCATCTATCAGAACGGCCAGTCGCTGGTGCAGGATGTGCGCCAGCTAGACCTGACCGCCGGGCGCACGCGGCAGGAATTTCCGGACGTTTCGGCGCAGATCCGCTCGGAGACGGTGACACTCTCCGGGCTGGGGATCGGCATCGTCGAACAGAATTTCGATTATGACCTGCTCTCCCCCGACAAGCTGATGGAGAAAGCCGTGGGCTCGGTCGTGACCATCGTGCGGACCAATCCGGCGACGGGACAGGAAACGCGCGAGCAGGCCAGGGTGCTGGCGGCGAATGGCGGCATCGTGCTGCAGATCGGCAACCGCATCGAAGTGCTGCGCGACGACGGGCTTCCCGTGCGCGTGATATTCGACAAGGTGCCCGAGAATCTGCGCGCGCGGCCTACGCTTTCGGTGACGATCCAGGCGGCGCGGGCGGGCCGCGTGCCGGCGACGCTTACCTATCTGACGCCGGGGCTGGGCTGGACCAGCGACTATGTGATGCTGTTCGACGAGGCCAAGGGTTCGATCGACATGCAGGGCTGGGTGACGCTGACCAATTCGACCGGGACCAATTACCGCAATGCCGATGTGCTGCTGGTGGCGGGCAACCCTAATAATGGCGGGCGGCGCTTCTCGCAGCTGGGCGCATCGACGATCGAGCAGGCTGGCACCGAAAGCGGGCCGCGCGAGAAATTGGGCGACTATTATCTCTATCCCCTGAGCGAGCGCACCACGATCGCCAACGCGCAGCAGAAGCAGGTCAGCTTCCTGGATGTGAAGGGGGCCGCGGCGCGCAAGACCTATGAGTGGACCAATGGCTGGCTGAGCACGAACGCCGATCCGCGCAGCGCAGCGACGGTGCTGAAATTCTCGACCTCGAAAGATGGCGGGCTGGGAGACCAGCTGCCTTCGGGCACGATCCGCGTTTATATGCGCGATGCGCGCGGCGATCCGCAGTTCATTGGCGAGAGCCGGGTGGATGCAGCGCCGATGGGATCGGCAATGTCGATCCAGACCGGCGAGGCGTTCGACGTGAAGGGAACTGCCGTGGTGGTCGAGCGCAAGCGGCTGTCCTCGACGCGGTGGCGGACGGCGATGCGGTATGACTTCACCAATGCCCGGCCCGAAGCCGTGACGATCGATTTCGCGCAGAACGGCCTGTGGGGCGATGTGCGGATGATCGAACAGAGCATCGAAGGCGAGCGAGTCTCTGCCGATCGGATGGAATGGAAGGTGCTGGTGCCGGCGAACGGCAAGGCATCGATGACCGCGGTGTTCGACACGCGCTACTGAGCGATGCGCCGGCTGATCCCTTTCCTCGCCTTGCTCGCCGCCGCATGGCCGGCGGCGGCGCAGACCCTTGTCGAATCCGATCGGATCGATGCGACGTCGGTGACGCTGTATCGCGATCCGGGCCGGGGATCGGGCGCGATTCCGGCGCGCGGCTGGCCCGGCGGCTATGCGCTGGTGACCGAGACGCGGACGATCACTTTGCCAGCGGGACCATCGGTGGTCCGCTTTGTCGGCGTATCCGAAGGGATGATGCCGGAGACAGCGATCGTCACCGGGCTGCCGCGCCAGGTGGGCGAGAAGAACCGCGATGCGCGGTTGCTGTCCCCGGCGGCTTTGGTCGATGTCTATCTCAAGCGCCGCGTTTCGATCCGGCGGACCGACCGCGCAACGGGCAAGGTGACCGAAGGCGAAGCGATCATCCAGGCGGGGCCGGGCGGGGGCGTGGTGCTGACGACCGGCGACGGAGTCGAGGCGCTGGGCTGCTCGGGGCTCCCCGAAAAATTGACCTATCCGGGCGTGCCCGCCGACCTCGCGGCCAAGCCGACGCTTTCGGTGACTACCAACAATGCGGCGCCGGTGACGGTGACGGTGCAGCTCTCCTATCTGGCGCAGGGGTTTGACTGGTCGGCCAATTATGTCGCGCATGTCGCCGAGGATGGCGAGACGCTGGAATTGTTCGCCTGGCTGACCGTGGCGAATGGCGGGAGCCAGGGGTTTGCGGGCGCGCGCACCAATGCGGTGGCGGGCGCGCCGAACAAGGAAGCGGCGGCGCGGCTTCCGCGCGGACCTGCGCCGGAACTGCACCTGCGCTGCTGGCCGATGGACAATACCAGCACGCATCCGCGCTGGGGGATCGAGCAGGAGCCGGTGCCCATGCCGGCGCCGATGATGATGATGTTTGAGAGCGGGGCGGATATCGTCGTCACCGGCAACAGGGCCAGCTTGGCAGCGGCGCGGGAAATGGCTTCGCCGGTTGCGGTGATGGTCGCCGAGCAGGAGGAATTGGGCGACCTCAAACTCTATCGCATTCCCGAGCCGGTGACGGTGGCCGCGCTTAGCCGCAAGCAGGTGGCGATGATCAACCAGAGCAAGGTGAAGTTCCACCGCGTCTATACCGGCAGCTTCCAGCAGTTCGGCTACGACCCCGAGGGCAACGGCCCGCAAAGCATGAGCGCGGCGCGCGTGCTGCGGATGGAGAATAAGGAAGGCGAGGGGCTGGGCCTGCCGCTGCCGGCAGGCCGCGTCGCTGTTTTCGAGCAGGCGCATGGCCAGTCGCTGCTGGTGGGCGAGAGCGAGCTGGCCGACCGGGCGATTGGCGAGGAAGTCGAGTTCGAGACCGGAGCGAGCAGCGATCTGCGCTACAAGATCGTTGCACACCGGCCCTCCTCTACGCGCCAGCCGTTCGCAGTCGAAGTGACCAATGCGCGCTCGACTCCCGAAACCTTTGAGATGGCGATCCCGTACAAGATTACGGGCGGCGCCAAGCTGATCGAGCGCAAGGGCGTGAAGACCTGGCGGGTCATCGTGCCCGCGAACGGCTCCGTTAAGCTCGATTTTGCGCTCAAGCTGGAGCGTTGAGGCCTTTAGTCTTTTGCAATCGCGGCGGTTTCATGGGAGAAACATCCGCCTGTAACCCGGCATAAGGAGTCCGAAGCGATGACCATCGCGGCAATCCTGGGGGGAAAAGGGCACGAGGTGGTGTCTATCACCGCCGATCGAAGTGTCGCCGAAGCCGTGCAGCTATTGGCAGGGCGGAGGATCGGCGCAGTGCCGGTGGTCCAGGGCGATGCCGTGCTCGGCATCTTTTCCGAACGAGACGTAATCCATAGCCTGGAGCGGGACGGCATAGCGGCGCTCGACCGGCGCGTATCCGATGTGATGACATCGCCTGCGATCATCGTGAGCCCCGGCGAATCGATCCTTGCCGCCCTGGCGCTGATGACGCGGCGGCGGATCCGGCATCTGCCGGTGATCGATGGCGGCAAATGCGTGGGCGTGGTCTCGATCGGCGATCTGGTGAAGCATCGTATCGACCGGATCGAATCCGAAGCCGAGGCGATGCGCAGCTATATCCAGTCGGCGTAGCGGGTTCGTCGAACCTTAGGCCCGGCGCTTGCGGACCATGTCCACGACTTCCTCAAGCGTTGAGCGCGCGAAGATTGCGAGCCACGCGCCATAAGCCGCGACCCCGGTGACGCTGAGGAAGGCGAGACGCGGGAGCGCGCCCATCGGCGGCAGGATGTGGCCGAGCGCGGTTACGATCAGCGCCATCGCTACTGCGGCCAGCGCGGGCGGCGTGATCGCATCGACCAGATCGCGGAAGCGCACGCCGATCACCGGCAGGGTCCGCCAGGTCGAGATGCCCAGATAAAGCGGGTAGGCCGCGAACCATGCGGCGACGAGCCCGAACAATCCCCAATGCACGCCGACCAGAAAGGCAGCGGGAAGCAGGATCGCGCCGGCAATACCGTTTTGCGCGCCAATGCCCGGGCGCCCGCATGCGTCGGTCGCGGGAGAATAGAGCGTTTGCAGCGTCATCATCGGCATGGCGAGCGCGAGCCAATGGACGATCGGCGCGGCCTCGATCCACTTCGGGCCCAGCACGACTTCGACCAGCGGGTCTGCAGTGGCAGCGAGACCGAGATAGAAAGGCAGCGCCACGACCATGATGATCCGCGCCGACTTGACGAAGGCGCCGGCGACCGCCGCCTTGTCATCCTTCAGCCGCGCATACGCAGTGAAGGCGACTTCGTTGAGCGGGGGCACGAATTTCGAGACGAAGATCTGGGTGAGGAACAGGCTGGTGGTATAGATGCCCAGCATGTGCGGATCGAACAGGCGGCCGGCGATGAACACATCGGCCTGGCTCTGCACGAACCAGAAGATCTGGCCGAACGCCATCACCCCGCCATAGCGGGCAATGTCGCCGGCACCGCGAAAATTGAAGCTGGGCCACATCAGCGTGTTGGCCGCCCAGGTCATGCCGATCGCGCGGGTTACGAAGAGTGCGATGGGCGCGAGCACCAGGGTCCAGACGCCGAACCCGTAATAGGCACCCGTCAATGCGGCGCACGCACCGGCCAGGCCCGAGATGAAGTTTACCTTCGCCTGCTTCTTGAAGTCCATGTCGCGGGCGAGCTTGGCATAGGGAAGGGCGATGAACGGGGTCGCTATATATAGCAGCGCCTGCACGCGGAGCAGATCGGCCACGATCGGCTGCCTGTAATAGGCCGCAGCAAGCGGGGCGCAGAGGAACTGCGCGGTGGCGAGCGCGAGATTGAGCAGGATGAGCATGCCGAACAATTGGCGCTGCGCCTGAAGGTCTGCGTTCCTGCGCTGGATCAGCGCGCTGGCGAGACCATAGCCATTGAGCATGTTGAGCAGGACCAGCACCACCTGCGTCATCGCGAACAGGCCATAATCGCTTGGGCTCAGCAAGCGGATGACGATGAAGGTGGAGGCCCAGGTGAGCAGCTGCCCGGCGATCTGGGTGCCCGATCGCCAGATCACGGCGCTGCGCACCTGATCGCGCAGCTGGGGTTCGGTATCGGATTGCAGGGCTGCGGCTTCGCTCATGTACGCGCCTATGCGCCCGTACGCCTTTATGCGCCGTAAACCCTGAGGGGGAATCGCCGGGTTCGAATCATCAATCGGATCAAACAGGCGATTCCTTGGGGGCTGAAACGCCGGATCCCGCATTTCCCATCGGTTTGAGGGTGATTCAGCCCGGTTTCGGGCCGGATTCGAGGGGTGATTCGGATGATTCGAGGCCCCCAAGGGCCGGAAAGGGGGTAGTTGCACGGGCCTGCACACGAAAAAAACGGCGGTTTTCTGCGGGTTTCCGGCTCTATTTCAAAAAAACGACAGAAAGTTTCAAATCGGTGTTGACCGAATCAGAAGCCGGGCATAGAAGCCACCCAACGACGCGGCGCACCACACGGTTCGCTTCGACGGTACCAAAAAACCAGGCGCCAGGGTCGCCCTCCAAAAAGAGGGTAAACCAAGGCGTCGGTCTTTTGCGCTCTTTGACATTGTGATTTAGATGAAGGGACATGTGGGCGGCGGCTCCGGTTGCCAACGGCTTCAAGGCGTTGGTGGATCGGTTAAAGCTAAGTCGCTCTACATAGTCCTAACACGTTTCCATACGTAATAAGATTTTGTGCAGAGCGGCTCCTTGAAATGAGCGGTTCGGTCAGGGAATTCCACCTCGGCCGTATCGTACATAAACTTGAGAGTTTGATCATGGCTCAGAATGAACGCTGGCGGCATGCCTAACACATGCAAGTCGAACGAAGCCTTCGGGCTTAGTGGCGCACGGGTGCGTAACGCGTGGGAATCTGCCCTTGGGTTCGGAATAACAGTTGGAAACGACTGCTAATACCGGATGATGTCTTCGGACCAAAGATTTATCGCCCAAGGATGAGCCCGCGTAAGATTAGCTAGTTGGTGAGGTAAAAGCTCACCAAGGCGACGATCTTTAGCTGGTCTGAGAGGATGATCAGCCACACTGGGACTGAGACACGGCCCAGACTCCTACGGGAGGCAGCAGTGGGGAATATTGGACAATGGGCGAAAGCCTGATCCAGCAATGCCGCGTGAGTGATGAAGGCCTTAGGGTTGTAAAGCTCTTTTACCCGGGATGATAATGACAGTACCGGGAGAATAAGCTCCGGCTAACTCCGTGCCAGCAGCCGCGGTAATACGGAGGGAGC
>JAZKJE010000048.1:7188-16985 GCA_040384525.1 Pseudomonadota bacterium | reverse complement strand
TGCGCCTCGTGATCTCGATCGCCAAGAAGTACACGAACCGCGGCCTGCAGTTCCTGGATCTGATCCAGGAGGGCAATATCGGCCTGATGAAGGCCGTCGATAAGTTCGAATATCGCCGCGGTTACAAGTTCAGCACCTACGCGACCTGGTGGATTCGTCAGGCGATCACCCGCTCGATCGCCGATCAGGCGCGCACCATTCGTATTCCGGTGCACATGATCGAGACGATCAACAAGCTGGTGCGGACCAGCCGCCAGTTCCTCCACGAGCAGGGCCGCGAGCCCACGCCCGAGGAAATGGCCGAGCGTCTTTCGATGCCGCTCGAAAAGGTTCGCAAGGTGATGAAGATCGCCAAGGAGCCGATCAGCCTTGAGACGCCGATCGGCGACGAGGAAGATTCCCATCTGGGCGATTTCATCGAGGACAAGAATGCGATCATCCCGGTGGATGCCGCGATCCAGGCGAACCTCAAGGAAACCGTCACCCGGGTTCTGGCATCGCTAACCCCGCGCGAAGAACGCGTTCTGCGCATGCGCTTCGGCATCGGCATGAACACCGATCACACGCTGGAGGAAGTCGGCCAGCAATTCTCGGTTACCCGCGAACGTATTCGTCAGATCGAAGCGAAGGCGCTTCGGAAGCTGAAGCATCCGAGCCGGAGCCGGAAGATGCGGTCGTTCCTGGATCAGTGAGCTACGAAAAGCCCCGCTTCGGCGGGGCTTTTTTTTAAGCCCGTCGCTCGCCCGCAACATCGAGCAAATCGTAGGCGCGCACGCCAATTACGGTTAAAGAGAAGCGACGCGCGAAATCGCGCACCACGGCAACAAAGATTGTACGGGCAAGTAATCGGTATGCCCGCCCCAATCGCGGTCAAAGCGATTGCCTTCCACTCAATCCTTTTGGTCTCGCGCTACCGTTGCGCTCCGCTTTGAGGCCCTGACCTTCTTCAAATCACTCGCAAGTCATCGAAGAATCCACCGCCGCCGCCTTGCCGTCCGCGCCAACCTTGCCGAGCAAGGTCAGCGAGCCATCGCCAATCCGCATCCCCATCGTATCGCCGCTCACGCAGGCGGTGCCCTTGGCCAGGCCCGCGGGCGAATTAAGGTCGACGGCGTAGCGATCCTCGCCGTCGGCCTTCCAGCTGCCGGTCATCGAGACCTGGCCTGATCCGGTCGCGGTGCCATCTGCGGCGAAGGTATAGGTGTCATTCTCGTCATCCACCCAACTGCCGACGATCGATGCGGCGTTGGCGGGTGCGAGCACGGCATCGGGCGCCGGTGCGCTGGTATTTGCAGCGGGGGCTTCGGGTGCGCTCGTTGAGCAGGCGGCGATCATCGTAAGGCATGCGACAACGGCCAGCGTCGAGATCTTCTTCATGTCATCCCCCCAGATATAACCCCCGCAACTTCGCGGGTTTGGGCGATTTTTTACGCCGCCTCCCTTCACGATCAAACGCTTTCTTACGCTCCCGCAACGAATCCCATCGCGGCACACAGTGTTTAGTCAGGGTAAACCCCGGCTAAACCACGTCTTTACGCGCTTCGGTATATCCCTGTGGGGCATCACCGCTGCGCCGGCCTTCCGCCGGTCAAGGTTGTTTGGGGGCGTATGCCGTTCGATTCGGTTCAAGTTGCGCGATTGGCCGGCGGCTGGAGCACCCTTGGGGCGCTCTCCGCTTCCGATGGCAGCGCCAATCATCGCTATCTGCGGCGGCTGCAGGCCAATGTAGAGCCGGTCCGCGATCTCGCCGATGCGGCGCATTATATGTGCATTCTGCACGGGCGATATCCGGGTGTGATCGATCATGCGACGGCACATGCCCGGCTGGACGTGGAACGCAGCTGGCTGGAGGAGGCGAGTTTCGCATTTGCCGATGAACGGGCTTTTCTGGCGCGGATCGTTACCGCTGCGGGCCCGCTGCCGAGCACGCCGGGCCATGCCGAATCCGAAGCGGCCGCCGCCGCACAGCGCCATGCGCTTGAGATGCTGGCGCAATCCGATCGCGCAGGCTGCGCCACGGGTGCCGCGCTGGCGCTGGCGCTGGACTGGGTGGAAGTCCGCAAGGTACTCGATGCTGCGGCGAAGCGCCTGAGCCTCACCCCTCCCCCGTGCAACCTGCCGCTGATGGAAGAGACGGTGACGGTGGTGGATACTTTGGTGCGCGAAGGCGGAATCGAGCGGGCGATGCTTTTCGGTGCGCAGCAATTGTTCGCGCAGCATCGCGGGCTGTGGGACCTGCTGGAAGCACGCGCCAGCGCGCGCGATAGGAACTGATCTTTCGGCAGTAAGGGTTGCATCCCGCAACCGGACACCTCTATCCGGTGTGCATGCGTTTTGAAGGCACCCAGAGCTATGTCGCGACCGATGACCTGAAGGTCGCGGTCAATGCAGCGGTCACGCTGCGTCGTCCCCTCCTCGTCAAAGGCGAGCCTGGCACTGGCAAGACCGTGCTGGCGTATGAGATTGCGAAAGCGCTCGGCGCGCCGCTGATCGAGTGGAACGTAAAGTCCACCACCAAGGCGCAGCAGGGCCTGTACGAATATGACGCGGTGGCGCGGTTGCGCGACGGCCAGCTTGGCGACGAGCGCGTCCACGACATCGCGAATTACATCCGCAAGGGCAAAATGTGGGAGGCGTTCACCTCGCCGCAGGTGCCCGTGCTGCTGATCGACGAGATCGACAAGGCAGATATCGAATTCCCGAACGATCTGCTCCAGGAACTCGATCGCATGGAATTCCATGTCTATGAGACCAAGGAGACCGTGAAGGCAGCCGAGCGCCCGATCGTGATCATCACCTCGAACAACGAGAAGGAGCTGCCCGACGCATTCCTGCGCCGCTGCTTCTTCCACTATATCAAATTCCCTGACCGCGAGACGATGCAGGCGATCGTCGACGTCCATTTTCCCGGCATCCAGAAGATATTGGTGAGCAAGGCGATGGATATTTTCTACGACATTCGCGAAGTGCCGGGCCTGAAGAAGAAGCCGTCGACCAGCGAGTTGCTCGATTGGCTCAAGTTGCTGCTCCACGAGGAAATGCCGCTCGACGTGCTGCAAAACCGCGACCCGACCAAGGCGATCCCGCCGCTGCATGGCGCTTTGCTCAAGAACGAGCAGGATGTGATGCTGTTCGAGCGGCTGGCATTCATGGCGCGGCGGCAGCAGCAACCGAAATGACGACGGATGCGGGCTGCCTGTGCGGCAACGTCCGCATCGCGATTACGGGCGAGCCGCTGCGCACGCGGACCTGCTGGTGCCGCGATTGCCAATATTGGGCGGCGGGCAATGGCACGACCAACGCGCTATACCGGATAGAGCAGATCGCCTTTACCGGCGATGTCAGCTGGTATGAGAGTGTGGCCGAGAGCGGCAACGCGATGCGGCGAGGGTTTTGCTCGAATTGCGGGACCGCCTTGTTCACCGGGCCGGCGAGCGAGCCGAAGTTTCTAGGTGTGCGCGCCGGCGCTTTCGACGATCCCAATCTCGTGCGCCCGACCGAAGTAATCTGGACCGAGAGCGCGCCGGACTGGGCGGTGTTTGACCCTGCCCTGCCCCATCATCCGCGCCAGCCCGCGCCAATCGGCTGAGGCCGTGGCGGTGATCCGCAAACCCGACGCAACCCGCTTCGCCCGTGTCCGCGCGCAGCTTGAGGCGTTCGAGCCGCGGCCGGGGTGGCACGGCTGGGTCTATGAGTTCCTGTTGTTCGGCTTCAAGCAAGGCTGGGCCTGCCTGTTCGGCGCGCTGATGCTGGTACTGCTGATGGGCACGCATTTCTTCTATCCCGCCGATGCTCCCCTCGCCCGTTATGATTTTCTCGTCATCGGCGCGGTGCTGATCCAGACGGCGATGCTCGTGTTTCGGCTGGAGAGCTGGGAAGAAGCCAAGGTCATCCTTGCCTTCCACCTCGTCGGCACCGTGATGGAATTGTTCAAGACCGCGCATGGATCATGGCTCTATCCCGAGGCAAGCGTACTGCGGATCGGTGGCGTGCCGCTGTTCACCGGCTTCATGTACGGCGCGGTCGGCAGCTATATCGCGCGCGTCTGGAGGATCTTCGCTTTTCGCTTTCCCGGCTATCCGCCGCGCTGGACGACATGGCTGCTGGCGGTGGCGATCTACGTCAATTTCTTCGCACACCATTGGTTGCCCGACATTCGCCTGGCGCTGTTCGCCGCGACGTTTCTGCTCTTCATGCGTACCCGGGTGCGCTTCACCGTCTGGCGCGAGGAGCGGCAAATGCCCTTGTTGCTCGGCTGGCTGCTGGTGGCAATCTTCATCTGGTTCGCCGAAAATCTCGGTACCTTCTCGCGTGCCTGGATGTATCCGAACCAGGCCGACGGGTGGGATTTGGTCTCACCTACCAAGCTGGGCGCCTGGTATCTGTTGATGATCATTTCGTTCGTGCTGGTCGAATGGGTCCACGGCGCGCGAGAACGCAGTTAACCCGATCTAAACCAGCAGACCGTAGATTGACTTTGGGGGGGTACCTTTAGGGTGCCCTATTATGCGTTTAAATATTTGTATCGCCGCCGCCGCGCTTTCTGCCGCGAGTCCGGCCACTGCCCAATCGCTGCTGAGCTATAGTGGTGAGTGCGTGCCTTTTGCGCGCGCTGCTTCCGGCATCCAGATCTTTGGCAATGCCTGGACCTGGTGGGCGCAGGCCGATGGCCGCTATCTGCGAGGCAAGACTCCCCGCGTGGGAGCGGTGCTTGTCTTCGCGCAAAGCGCCAAACTTCGCTTTGGCCATGTCGCCGTGGTAAGCCGCATCATAGAGGATCGCGTGATGGTGACCCATGCCAATTGGTCACGCGTAAACGGCGTGCGGGGCAAAGCCGAGCGCGACGTAACCTTGTTCGACGTCTCGCCGCGCGGCGACTGGAGCCAGGTCAAGGTCTGGTACCGCGACACCAAGGGGCTCGGCGGTTCGGCTTATTCCGCCAGCGGCTTCATCTATGGCACGCCCGATCCCGATTCCAAGTCGGTGCAAAAGGCGACACCCTCCCCCGAGCTCACCAGCCGCGAGCCCGATTATGTCGGATCGCTGATCGACGCATACGGCCGCTGACGCTGGACCTGAGGCACGTGAGAGCTGTAGAACTCCCTCATGTTCTTTTCCTTCCTCGATGAGCTACGCGCGGCCGGCATTCAGGCGAGCCTGAAGGAGCATCTGATCCTGCTGGAAGCGCTCGATCGCGATGTGATCGATCGCACGCCAGAGGCATTCTATTACCTCGCCCGCGCCACCTTCGTGAAGGATGAGGGGCTGCTCGATCGCTTCGATCAGGTCTTTGCCAAGGTCTTCAAGGGGATCGCCACGAACTATGGCGTCGCGCCGGCGGACATTCCCGAGGATTGGCTGCGCGCGGTGGCCGAGAAATTCCTGACGCCCGAAGAGATGGAAGCGATCAAGTCGCTCGGATCGTGGGACGAGATCATGGAGACGCTGAAGCAGCGCCTCGCCGAGCAGCAGGGCCGGCATCAGGGCGGCAACAAATGGGTCGGGACCGGCGGCACGTCCCCGTACGGCAACTCCGGCTATAATCCCGAAGGCGTCCGCATCGGTGGCGAAAGCGTGCACAAGCGCGCACTGAAAGTATGGGATCAGCGCGAGTTCAAGAACCTCGACGCGACCAAGGAACTCGGCACCCGCAACATCAAGGTGGCGCTACGCCGTTTGCGCCGATTTGCCCGCGAAGGTGCGCAGGACGAACTCGATATCGACGGCACGATCGAGGGGACCGCGAAGCAGGGCTGGCTCGACATCAAGATGCGCGCCGAGCGGCACAATGCGGTAAAGCTATTGCTGTTCCTGGATGTCGGCGGATCGATGGACCCGTTCGTGAAGCTGTGTGAGGAATTATTCTCAGCGGCCACCAGCGAATTCAAGAATCTCGAATTCTTCTACTTCCACAATTGCCCGTACGAAGGTGTGTGGAAGGACAATCGCCGCCGCTTCACCGAGCGGATGCCGATGTGGGATATTCTCCACAAATATGGCCATGATTATAAGCTGATCTTCGTCGGCGATGCTTCAATGAGCGCATATGAGATCACCCATCCCGGCGGCTCGGTGGAGCATTTCAACGAGGAAGCCGGCGCGGTGTGGCTCCAGCGGATGACCAACACCTATCCGGCTGCTGTCTGGCTCAACGTGCTGCCAGAGGCGCAATGGGGCTATACCCAATCGGTGAAGATCATCCGCGAGCTGATGACCGACCGGATGTATGGCCTGACGCTCTCCGGGCTCGACAGTGCGATGCGCGAGCTTAGCCGGAAGCGCTAGGGCTTGGCCGCGCGCCGGGCGGAGCGATGCAGTTCCTGCAACACCGTGACATTGCCCGGGCCGTCATAGAGCTCGATCAGAAACGACAGATCGAGCTTTGTGAGTTCCGGCGGCGGTGGCGCCCCATCCTGGTCGAACAGCGAAAGGATCGTATCCACCATACCCGCTTCGCGCGGCGGGCGCGCGCCCGCAAGCGTCCGCATCGCCACATAATCGGCGATCTGGACGAGCGACTTGCCCACTGAGGATTCGGCATCGATCACCACGATCGATTGCAGCGTCACCTGCTGCGTCGGGCGTGTGATGCGCGATGCTGACTGCACCGCCAGCGTTGGTGACTCATCCCCCTCCCCGGCCTCTGCGCCGATGCCGTCCTCGTTTCGTATTTCCACCGTGTTCCACGCATGAACCGGCCCCTCGCGCTTGGCGCGGCGCAATTCGCCGGGGCGTAGCCCTGCGAACATCTTGGGGAAGCGCTTGCGCAGAGTCGCGGTGAATATATCGGCATCGGAAGCGATGATGACGACGATATTGGCGTCGCATTGTTCGGCTGCGACCTTTGCTTTTGCTTCGGCGGCGACCGCGCGGATCCGCCGCATCACCCCCAGATTGCTCTCCGGCGACAGGCCGACGACGATAGGGCAGATCGGATCGGCAAAGCGGGCAAGCTGGCCGTCGATAGTCGTGACGATCTGGCGGAGCTGGCGCGTAGCCTCCCGCTTCGCAGAGCCCGGCTTCTTCCCGGTCACCACGATCGGGCGGTCATCCACCACCTGCGCATGCGCGGCGTTACCCGTGAACATCGCCAGCATCGCAATAAGGGACAACGCCAGCCGCAAATCAGGTCTCCAGCTTCGGAAGCTAGTCCTTGGCGCCCGAGCGCTCCAGAGAATTATCGCGAATCCGCTTCGCAATCGCCGTCTGTTGCATGCCGCTGCGACCCGTCGGTCGGACGCTGTACACGCCCTCAAGATAGCTGCGATCCACCGAAGTAAGCCCCGGCGGCGAGATCGCGTTGGGATCGAACAAGGTCAGGATAGTATCGACTGCGCCGCTGCCATTTTCGGGCGGACGCGCGCCGGCGAGCGTGCGCATCGCGATATATTCGGCGATCTGGTTGATCGACTTGTCGATCAGCGCATCGTCTTCGAGCACGACGACGGACTGGACAACCGCCTGCTGCACCGAACTGTTGATCATCGACACACTCTTCACCTGCATCGTCGGCGAACCGCCTACGCCGCCGTCGATCGTGGCGGTCTTGGCGACCTGACCGTCTTCGTTCTGCACCTCGATCGTGTTCCACACGTGCACGGGCCCATCGCGCAGCGCGCGGCGAAGATCCTTGGTGGACAGGCCGAAGAACATGCCGGGAAGCTGGCTGCGCAGGTTCTTGACCAGTTTATCCGCATCGGCCGCGACGATGATGATGATATTGGGCTCGCATTTATCCTTGCCAGCCTCGCCGCCGGCTTCGGCGGCCACGAACTGGATACGCTTGGCGAGCATCGCGCCATATTGATCGGGAAGGCCGACCACGACCGGACAAATCGGATCGTGATAACGCGCGAGCTGCCCTTCGGACGTCGAGGCAACGCTGGAGACGAAACTGCGTGCAACCGCGGCTGGAACTTCGCGCTGGCCGGTAACCGTAATGCCCTGATCTTCCGGCATCTGTGGCGTGTTCTGCGCATGCGCAACATTGCTCGCGAGCGCCGTTAGGCCAAGAGCGATGCTAAAAAAAATCTTACGCGCCACGGTTCGTCTCTCCGGCTGAAATACGGTGTGCCATTCCAATAGCACACTTGCACATTGCCACAAGATGAACGGCAGCTAAATCCTTATAAGCGCTCGACTGCGCGATGCAGCTTGCGAAGGACGGCGCTGTCATGCGCCTGGCCGGTGGCTGCTTCGGAAGCCAAAGCCATCAGGCGCACCGCGCCGAAGCTGGCGGAGAGCCCCTTGAGCCGCAAAGCTGCCGAACTCCAGGCATCCGGGCTGTCGGCAGCCTTCATCCCCTCCAGACAGCGGCTCACGCCATCGAGAAATGCCTCGCGAAGTTCCGCGATCAGTTGAGGCTCATCGCCCACTGCCGCCGCCAAAGTCGCATCGATTGCCCCGGGATCATACGCCATGGGCCAAAGCTATCAGTGCGGTCCTTAACGGTCCGTTTCCTTACGGTGTTGGTGCAGGCAATAAATGTGGTAAATGGGCCACATGAGTGGGGCCAAACCAGCTGAACCGATGTTCGCAAACGATACCGAGGAGCCGTTTGTGCTGTCCGAAGCGCAAGCCATGCCCGAGGTGGAGCAGGCGGATGATTATGTTCCTGACCGCAACCGGAGCTGGGTGCTGCCGTCGCTGGCGATCCTTGCCGCGCTGGGGTCTTTCGCGGGGCTGGGCTGGCTGGTGCTGCCGACGGTGCAGGCCGGAATGGCACCGGTTGCGCTCGTCCAACTGATCGCGGCGCTTTGCGTGCCGCCCTTGCTGATCGGGTTGCTCTATCTGCTCGCGATGCGCACCAGCCGGGCCGAAGCCCGCCGTTTTGGCGCGACTGCGCATACGATGCGGCAGGAAGCGGCGTCGCTGGATCGCACGATCGAGGCGATCTCGCACAAGATCACCGCCAATCGCACGGCATTGGCCGAGCAAACCGATATCTTGATCGCGATGGGTGATCGCGCTGCGGCGCAGATCGCGGAAGTCGCGGGCACCGTGGCGCACCAGTCCGGCGCGCTGGACGACAGCAGCCGCACGCTTACCCTCGCGGCGGGCGAAGCGGAGCGCCGCATTGCGGTTGTATTGTCCTCGCTCCCCAAGGCGCATGAGGAAATGCGCGGGCTTTCGGAGCGAGTGGACGCAGCGGGCTTGCTCGCCAGCGAGCGTGCCGCTTCGCTCGATACCCAATTGACGGCGCTTTCGGAGCGGGGGCGTGACGCCGACCAGATCGCCGGCGGCGCTGCCGATCGGCTCGCGGCGCACATCGCGCGCATGGAAGCGACCAGCGAGACTGCCAGTGCGCGGCTGGAGGCCGTTACCGGGCAAATGTCGGCGGAAGTCGATGGCGTGCTCGATCGTGCCGCTGCTGCAGTGGACGAAGCGCGCAAGGGCATTGCCGCACAGGGCGAAGCGATCCTAGCGATGCTGAGCGCGAATCAGGCCGCACTCGACCGCGCAAGCATGGACACCACCGAAGCGCTCAGCGAGCGGATGGCGACGATTGAGGACGCAATCGGGCGGGTCGGCGCGCGGCTGGGCGAAGAGCAAGGCCGCAGCGATGCGCTGTTCTCGGGGCTGTCCACCGGCGTGGACCGGCTCGACCGCGAGCTTCAGGTGATGCACGCGGCGGGCATGGATCGCACCCAGGGTCTGGCCGCTTCGGTCAGCGCGCTGCACGCCTCCGTCGATGCGATGGGCGTGGCGATGGACAGCGGCGATGCGATTGCGCGCCGCGTGATCGTGACGTCCGAGGAATTGCTCACCGCGCTCGATGCTTCGGCGCGCGAGATCGA
>JAZKJE010000048.1:0-7178 GCA_040384525.1 Pseudomonadota bacterium | reverse complement strand
GAGGCGCTGGCGCGGCTCGATGCGCGGATCAATGCGAGCCGTCAGGTTGTCGCGGGTGCCAAGCCGGAACTGCTGGCGCTCGTCACGGCCGCCGAGAGCACGCACGATGCGATTGAGGCCATTGCCGACGTCGTCAGCCAGCAGCGCGATACGCTCGCGAAGACGCAGGCGTCGTTGCTCGAAACGCTGGAGACCGGCGGTGAGCGGGCGCAGGCGCTGGAGCAGATGGTCGACGACACGATCACCACCACCAAGCGCTTCGCCGAGGATGCCGCACCGCAATTGGTCGACGCGCTGCTCCGCGTTCGCGAGACCGCCAGTGCCGCTGCGGATCATGCCCGCGAGGCGATTGCCGGGATCGTGCCGGGTGCCGCGCGCGCTCTGGAAGAAGCCAGCACCACGGCGCTGCGTCGTGCGATGGACGACACGGTGCGCCGCCAGTTGACCGAACTGGGCCAGACCACCGAAGCGGCAGTGAACGCCGCGACGCGCGCTTCCGAGCGGCTCACGGCGCAGATGCTCCAGCTTGCCGAGAGCACCGGCCAGGTCGAGGCCCAGATCGAAGCCGGCAAGGCTGCGCGCGAGGAAGCCGATGGCGATAATTTCGCCCGCCGCGTCTCGCTGTTGATCGAAGCGCTCAATTCGAATTCGATCGACATCACCAAGGTGTTTGCCGCCGACGTGACCGATAGCGCCTGGTCCGCCTATCTGAAGGGCGATCGCGGGGTCTTTACCCGTCGCGCTGTGCGGGTGCTCGACAGCGGCGACGCGCGCGAGATCCACAAGCTGTACGACGAGGACGAAGCCTTCCGCGACAACGTCAATCGCTACATCCACGATTTCGAAGCGATGCTGCGGCAGATACTCGCGCTGCGCGACGGTTCGCCGCTGGGCGTGACGTTGCTGTCTTCGGATATGGGCAAACTGTATGTGGCGCTGGCGCAGGCGATCGAGCGGCTGCGGAGCTAGGGCAAAGGGCTTTAGCGGCCCTGTTAGTGCGTCCAGTCCAGCATTTCGATCGTCACCCAGCCGAACACATAGTTCAGCCAGAAAATCCCGAACAAGCTGGTCGCGACGATCGTGGTGCGGATCATAACGCGCTTGGCGTCGAATTCATGCGGCGCGCTGGGGGACTGGCCGGGAACCAGATCGATCCCGGCTTCCTCGCTGGTCTTCACGCCGAACGGCAGCACCAAGAAGACCGAAAAGGCCCAGAACAGCATGTAGATCGCGAGTGCGGATTGCCATTTCATGCGCTCAGCCCTCGACGATCAGCACGTCGACGACCGGCTTCTTCCCCGTATATTTCACAGCAACACGGCGGACCGAGAGGCGAAGCGCTTCGCGCAATTTCTCCGGATCGCGGCTGCTTTCCTTGCGCACCGCTTCCACGGCCGCATCGCACGCATCGCTGATGAAATTGTCGCGATCTTCCTCCACCGGCACGCCTTGCAGACGGATCTGCGGTTCGCCGAACAGCTTGCCCTGCCGGATCGCCACTGCGACCGAAATCTGGCCATAGAGCGCGACGCGGCGGCGTTCGTTGATCGTGGTGCCATCGGCGGGCAGGATCACGTCACCATCGAGCACAAGCCGCCCGACCGGCGCGTCGCCGATCTTCTTCGGCTTCCCCGGCGCGAGCTTCCAGATATCGCCATTCACTTGATTGATCGCCTGCGGCACGCCCTCGGACAGGCCAAAGCGCGCCTGCTCGTGCATGTGGCGGACCTCGCCGTGCACCGGGATCAGTATCTCGGGGCGGATCCACTTATACATCTCGGCCAGCTCGGGACGGCCGGGATGGCCGGAGACGTGGATGAAGGCCTGTCGCTCGGTAATCAGCTCGACGCCCTTGCCCGCCAGCGTGTTCATGATCCGGCCGATCGCGACTTCGTTGCCGGGGATCTGGCGCGACGAGAAGACGACGGTGTCGCCCTTGTGGAGCTTGAGGACGTGGGTGTCCTCCGCGATGCGATTGAGCGCAGCGCGCGCTTCGCCCTGCCCGCCCGTGGCGATGATCATCACCTGGTTTGAGGGCAGCGACATTGCGGTGTCGAAATCAATCGTATCGGGGAAGTCGCGCAGATAACCGGTCGCCTTGGCCACGCGCAGGATGCGATCGAGCGAGCGGCCCGCCACGCAAAGCTGGCGTCCGGTATCGCGAGCGACCGCGCCCAACGTCTGTAGCCGTGCGGCGTTCGAGGCGAAGGTGGTAACCAGCACACGACCCTTGATCCCGGCGACGACTTCATCGAGCCCGATGCGGACATCGGCTTCCGAACCCGAGGCCTCCGGATTGAAGACGTTGGTGGAATCGCAAACCAATGCGAGCACGCCCTTGTCGCCGACGGCGGTCAGCTCTGCGGCCGTCGACTGTCCGCCCAGCGCCGGAGCATCATCGAGCTTCCAGTCGCCGGTGTGGAAGATCGTGCCGTACGGCGTGTCGATCTTCACGGCATTGCCCTCGGGAATCGAGTGCGCCAGCGGCATATAGGTGATCGTGAACGGGCCGATCTGGATCGGTCCCTCTTCCTTGACGACGTTCAGCTTGATGCGGTCGGCATTGCCTTCCTCTTCGAGCTTGCCGTGGATCAGTCCCGCGGTGAACGGCGTCGCGTAAAGCGGCACGCCCAGGTCTGCCGCGAAATAGGGCAATGCGCCGATATGATCCTCATGCCCGTGCGTGAGCACGATGCCGAGCAGATCGTCGAGGCGGTCCTCGATGAACTGCAGATCGGGCAAGATGATATCAATGCCGGGATAATTGGAGTCGCCAAAGGTGATGCCGCAATCGACCATCAGCCATTTGCCGTCACAGCCATAGAGATTGACGTTCATGCCAATCTCGCCCGAACCGCCGAGCGCGACGAAGAGTAGTTCCTTACCGGGGGTCATCGATCATCCGTTTTTCACCCCGGACTTGTTCCGAGGTCCACTCAGCCGCGCTGGCTGACATTCGCCTTGCCTTTGCCCCCCGCGCGACCCCGGCACAAGGCCAGTCGCCCGTCCCAGCCAATCCGTGAGCCGATATCGCGGTGAAATAGGATATTCGGAGCCTAGCTTCACACTTTTCACGGCAATCGTGAAATTTCGTTGCTGGCGCGCGCAGTATTATAATGTCGGAGACGAGGGGGCGACAGTGCGCGTCGAAGAACATTCGGCGAGTTTAGCCCGGCCACGCGGTGTAGGGCAGCGGCGCCTCAGGCGTGGGACCGTTCCCACACCATCCACAATCCCTGAATGGTCAGATCGGGTTCGATCGTGTCGAACGCATCGGTGTGCTTCTCGAAAAGCACCGCGAGGCCGCCGGTGGCGATCACCTTTAGCGGGCGGCCCACTTCGGCCTTCATGCGCGAAACCAGCCCTTCGATCATCGCGATATAGCCCCAATAGATGCCGATGTGCATCTGATCGACGGTGTTGCGGCCGATCACCGACAAATTGCCCTTTGGCGCTTCGATGGCGATGCGGGGCAGTTTTGCAGCGGCGGTGACCAATGCATCCAGCGACAGATTGATGCCGGGAGCGATGATGCCGCCTTTATAGGCGCCGCTATAATCGACCACGTCGAAAGTGGCGGCAGTGCCGAAATCGATGACGATGAGGTCGCCCTTGTGACGGGCATGCGCGGCGATGGTGTTTAGCGCGCGGTCCGCGCCCAGGCTCTGCGGCTCTTCGACATCAAGCTGGAAGTCCCACGCGGCCTTGCCCTGCCCCGCCACGACGGCGTCGGTCTTGAAGTATTTTTGGCTGAGCACCTGGAGATTATGGAGCGCACGCGGGACGACGGTGCCGATGATAACGCCGGTCACATCGCTGATCCCGAACCCTTCCAGACTGAGCAACTGGCTGAGCCACACGGCATATTCGTCGGCAGTGCGGCGCGGATCGGTGGCAATACGCCAGCGCGCGCGGATCTCGCCGGATTCGACCAGCGCGAAGACCACATTCGTGTTGCCGGCGTCGATCGCGAGCAGCATTTGGCTAAGCCCTTTCAGAGCAGGAACACATCGCCCGCGTGAATGGCACGGACCGTGCCATCGGCCAAGCGCAGGCTTAGCGCCCCATCGCTGGTGAGGCCGTCGAACAGGCCGTCTACACTGCTGCCGTCGGCGAGGCGCGCGGTGAGCGCGGTACCGATCGGGTGCGCGCGGGCGAGCCAGCGTTCGCGGACCGGCGCGATGCCGTCACGCCAGCGCGAGAGCCAGCGGGCGAAGATTTCGGCGAGGGTCTCGGCGAAGATTTGCGGCTCAGGGGTTGGGGCGTGCGCAGCGAGGCTGGTGGCGAGGCGATCGGTGTCGGTCGGGTGATACGCAAGGTTTACGCCGAAGCCGATGATAACCGCATCATCGACGCGCTCGAGCAGAATGCCCGAGAGTTTCTTGCCGTCGATCAGAATGTCGTTGGGCCATTTGAGCATAGCCTCTCCCCGGCGAAAGCCGGGGGCCAGACTTGCAGGCTGGGGCAATGCGGCTGGGCCCCGGCCTTCGCCGGGGAAAAGGAAAAGGCTGACCGCCTCTTCGAGCGCCACTGCGGCAACGAGTGCCAAAGTCGCCGGCGAAGGCTCGCCCGGACGCACGCGGACCAGCGTGGAGATATAGAGGTTACCCTCAGGCGAGACCCATGCCCTGCCCTGCCGGCCCTTGCCTGCGGTCTGGCGCTCGGCGCGCAGCCACAGCCCTTCGCTCGCACCGTTGCGGACGAGATCGGCCATGTCTGCATTGGTCGATCCCGTCTGGGCGACGGTTCGTATCGTCGCGGTCAGAACAGCGCCTTGGCGGCCGAAGCGGTGGCGACCTCAAGAAACCCAAGCAGCGGCCAGCCGAGCGGCGAGATCACCGCAGCGGCGAGCACCAGCAACGCGCCCTCGACGGGATCGGTCTTGCCCGCAAAGGCATCGGCCGGCTCATCGAAGTACATCGTCTTGACGATCTTGAGGTAATAGAATGCGCCAATCGCCGAGGCCGCGGCACCGACTGCCGCGAAGACGAACAGCCCTGCATCCACTGCCGCAACGAACACCTGCAGCTTGGCAAAGAAGCCGAGCAACGGCGGGATGCCCGCGAGGCTGAACATGAAGATCGCGAAGGCCAATGCCAGGCCGGGCCGCGTGCGCGACAGGCCCGAGAGGCTGGCAATGGTCTCGATCGGCTGGCCATCGGCACCCCGCATCTGAAGCACGATCAGGAAGCTGCCCAGCGTCATGACGACATAGATCGCCATGTAATACAGCACCGACGATACGCCCGCTTCGCCACCGGCGGCGAGGCCGATCAGCGCGAAGCCGACATTGTTGATCGAGCTATATGCCAGCAGTCGCTTTATGTTGGTCTGGCCGATGGCCGCCACTGCGCCGAAGATGATCGAGGCCAAGGCCGCAAAGATCACGATCTGCCGCCAGTCGGCAATCGCCGGACCCATGGCTTCGATGGCGACGCGCGTGGCGAGCGCCATTGCCGCGACCTTGGGAGCCGAGGCGAAGAAGGCGGTCACCGGGGTCGGTGCGCCCTCATATACGTCCGGGGTCCACATGTGGAACGGCACGGCGCTGATCTTGAAAGCGAGGCCTGCGAAGACGAAGACCAAGCCGAACAGCAGGCCAAGGCCGGGGCCCTGGCGCAGATCGGTGGTGGCGTATGCCTGAGCGATACCCTCGAACAAGGTGGTGCCCGAGAAACCATACACCAGACTGATGCCATAAAGCAGGATGCCCGATGCGAGCGCGCCGAGAACGAAATATTTCAGGCCCGCTTCGGCCGATCGGGTGTCACGGCGCATGAAACTGGCGAGAACGTAGGATGCGAGGCTCATCAGCTCGAGGCCGACATAGAGGCTCATCAGATCGCCTGCCGAGACCATCATGCCCATGCCCGTTGCGGAGAGCAGGATGAGGACGGGGTATTCAGGGCGGAGATCGTCGCCGGAGGTGCTCTGGAAGAAGCGCGGCGCGATCAGGATCGAGATCGCAGCGGCAAGGAAGATCAGCCCCTTGGCGAAAGCGCCGAACATGTCGGCGCGATAGAGCCCGTCAAAGGCTTCACCGCCGGCCGAAGACGGACCGCACAGCGCAACGCCAGCGCCGATCAGCACCGCGATTGCGGCCCAGCTTACAAACTTGGTCGATTGCTGCCCGCCCCATGCGGCGACGAGCATCAGTGCAATGGCTCCCAGGCTGAGTACCAGCTCGGGCAGCACCATCATCAATTGCGTTGCATAGCTCATCAGTGCGCACCCCCATGCGCGGAGGCGGGAGCCGGAGCGCCCTCAGAGGCGTGCGCGGAGGCGGGAGCGGCGTGGCCTTCGGCGGCGGGTGCCGCGTGATGGTCGCCAGCAGGTGCAGGCTTGCCGGCGGTCGGCTGCGAGTCACCAACAGGTGCCGCGCGGCTCATCCGCTCGACGAGACGCTCAACGTCGGGACGCATCGGCTTTAGGAAGCTTTCCGGATAGATGCCCATCCACAGCACAGCGGCTGCGATCGGCGCGAGCAATGCGATCTCGCGCGCGTTCAGATCGGGCATCGCGCGAACATCGTCCTTGGTCAGATCGCCAAACACGACGCGGCGATAGAGGAACAGCATGTAGGCCGCGCCCAGGATGATGCCGGTGGTGCCGATGAACGCGGTCCAGGTCGAGACCTTGTAGACGCCCATGAGCCCCAGGAATTCACCCACGAAGTTGCTGGTGCCAGGCAGGCCGACAGAGGCCATGGTGAAGAGCATGAACAGCAAGGCGTAACGCGGCATGTTGATCGCGAGGCCGCCGTAACGATCGATCTCGCGGGTGTGCAGGCGATCATAGATCACGCCGACGCACAGGAAGAGCGCGCCCGAGACCAGACCATGGCCGAGCATGACCATCATCGCGCCTTCGATGCCCTGATGGTTGAAGGCGAAAAGCCCCATTGTGACGATCGCCATATGCGCGACCGAGGAATAAGCGATCAGCTTCTTCATGTCCGACTGCACCATCGCGACCAGCGACGTGTAAACCACCGCTATGCACGACAGCACGAACACAAGGTTCATGAACTGCGCGGATGCTTCCGGGAACATCGGCAGGGAGAAGCGCAGGAAGCCATAGCCGCCCAGCTTCAGCAGCACGCCCGCCAGGATCACAGAACCCGCCGTCGGCGCCTGAACGTGCGCGTCGGGAAGCCAGGTGTGGACCGGCCACATCGG
>JAZKJE010000047.1:6017-12478 GCA_040384525.1 Pseudomonadota bacterium | reverse complement strand
CCCGGTCGGCCCGATCGCCAACCCCGGGCGGGCGAGCATCGACGCGGTGCTCGATCCCGATCAGTCGAACGCGCTGTACTTCGTGGCCGACGGGACGGGCGGGCATGTGTTCGCCGACACGCTGGAACAGCACAACGCCAATGTGCAGAAATGGTATGCGCTGCGGCGGGCCAAGGGCGAGATGTAATCGCCTGAGGGGCGCCTTGCTTTAAGTAGCGGCTACCTTCAGAATGCAGCAGATATCAGGAGGATAGCCATGCTCGTTCGTACGCTTCCGCTCGTTCTGCTCTTCGCTATCGCTCCCGCGTTCGCACAGGATGTTCCAGCCACAAAGAAAGCCGGGCAGAAGCAGGCCCTCGACAATATTGTGGCCCCATGCCCATCCGGCAGCGAGGCCGCCATTCCAGATAACACGGTCCAGCCGGCCGGCTCCAAGCCCGGCGGCAAGGTCTCCGTGAAAGACATGACCGGTCCGATGGCCGCGCGCACGGGATCGGGTCAGGGTACCGGCAAGGTCAATGTGCAGGATATCCGCATGCGCACCACTGCGCCTGGGGGCACGCCGCCTGCCCAGAATTGCCCGCTGCCGAGGCCCTGATCGGCTAGCGCGCCAACCCCGCCGCATCGCGAGCCAGTGCTTCAACCTCGGCCATGCTCGCGCCCTTGGGCGTGACCCAGCTGCCGCCGACGCACAGGATCGGATCGAATGCCAGCCATTCGGGCGCGCTTGCCGCAGTGATGCCGCCGGTGGGGCAGAACTTCGCCTGATAGAAAGGGGCTGCCAGCGCCTTGAGCGCTTTCAGTCCGCCCGAAGTCTCCGCCGGGAAGAATTTGAAGTGCGTCAGCCCCAGATCGAGGCCGCGCATGATGTCGCCCGCAGTCGCGGTGCCCGGCAGGAAAGGAACGCCGCTGGCGATGATCGGGTCCGCGAGGCGCTCGGTCAGCCCCGGCGAGACGATGAACTCGACATCGGCGTCCATCACTTGTGCGAACTGCTCGGCGTTCACCACCGTGCCCGCGCCGACGATCGCGCCCTCGACCTTTTTCATCTCGGCAATCGCTTCCAGCGCGGCGCCGGTGCGCAGCGTCACCTCAAGCACGCGCAAACCGCCTTTAACCAGCGCCTCGGCCAGCGGGCGGGCAGTGGCGGCGTCTTCAATCACCAGCACCGGGATAACCGGCGCGGTTCGCATGATGGCTTCGATATTCAAAGTAGGTGCTCCTGCGCGAATGCGGCAGCAGCTCCGTACAGGCCCGGCTGGGGGTGCGTGATGAGCTTAACGGGGACGCCCGCCATCAGACCCTGGAACCGGCCCTTGGCGACGAACCGCTGGCCGAAGCCCGATTGCAGCAGATGGTCCTTCAAGCGCAACCCCAGACCGCCAGCAATTACGACGCCGTTGGGGCCATGGGTAAGCGCGAGATCGCCGGCGACCGCGCCCAGGCTCATGCAGAAGCGATCGAGCGCGGCGGCCGCGAGTTCATCCTTGCCCTCCAGCGCCAACGCCCAGAGCGCCTTGTCGTCGAGGCGATGCACCGGCTTGCCTTCGATCTCCGCCAGCGTTTCATAGATCGCAACAATGCCGGGGCCGGCGACGACGCGCTCGGTCGAGACGCGGGTGTATGTCTTGCGCAGGCGCTGCACGAGCGCGTCCTCGATCCCGTCAAGCGGGGCAAAATCGGTGTGGCCGCCTTCGGTGGCGATAATGTCGTAGCCCGCGCGGTGGCGGAACACCTGCGCGACGCCAAGGCCCGTGCCGGGGCCGCAGACGGTGATCGAGCCCTTTTCCGGGAGCGGCTCATCCGGTCCGCAGAGATGCAGGAAGGAATCGGGGCTGAGCTGCGCCACGGCATGGCCGATCGCGGCGAAATCATTGACCAGCGTCCAGGTTTTGGCGCCCAGCCGCTCGGGGATCATCTTCGGCCGGATGATCCACGGATTATTGGTGAGCTTGATCAGATCGCCATTGATCGGTGAGGCGACCGCGATGGCGGCAGCGGGGGGCAGGGGGCGCCCAAGCGATTCGCCGAACGCCTGCCAGGCAAGCTGGAGGCTCGAATGCTCGGCAACCTTCTGCGTCATGGGCTCGCCGATCGAGACGACACGTCCGTCCGCAACCTCCGCAATAGCGAAGCGCGCGTGCGTGCCTCCAATATCGACCGAAACGACTTCCATTTCCGTCCGTGTCCCCTCCCAGCTGCCGTATGTCAACGTTGGCAGCCCTTCTTCCCGCGCTTTGCTCTCATGTAAAGAGAGGCATTCGATGTACCGATTAGTCTGAGTATTACAAACCCGCTTGCGCGAGCATCGCCGAGGCGCCGAGTTCGGCCTCATCACAATGGTTTCGCAGCATCGCAAAGAGCTCGCGGCCAGTGCCAATGGCGGTCGGCGGCGCGACGCATTGTTCGCGTGCATCCCATTCGGCGGGATCCACGATCGCCTGCAGAATACCTTCTTCTGCACAGAGGCGGACCATATCGCCGTCACGCAGCTTGCCGATTGGGCCGCCACCGAGCGACTCGGGTGAGAGGTGGATAGCCGCGGGCACCTTGCCCGATGCCCCCGACATGCGTCCGTCGGTGACCAAAGCGACGCGGTAGCCGCGATTCTGCAGCACGCCCAGCGGCGGGGTTAGTTTGTGCAGTTCAGGCATGCCGTTCGCCTTGGGGCCTTGAAAGCGGACTACGACCACAACGTCGCGGTCGAGTTCGCCAGCCTGGAACGCGTCCTGCACGGCCTGCTGATTATCGAAGACACGGGCAGGGGCCTCGATGGTCCAGCGGTCGCGATCTACCGCGCTCACCTTGATGCAGGCGCGGCCGAGATTGCCCTTGAGGATGCGGAAGCCGCCTTCGGGCGAGAAGGGGGCATCGGCGGTGCGCACGATGGTTTCGTCGACGCTTGCGTCGGGCGAATCGTGCCAAACGAGTTTGTCGTCCATGATCTGTGGCTTGCGGCCATAAGCTGCCATGCCATCTGAAGCGAAGGTCAAGACGTCGCCGTGCATCAGCCCGGCCTTGAGCAATTCGCGGATCACGAATGGCGGTCCACCTGAGTCCTCGAACGCATTCACGTCCGCAGAACCATTCGGGTAAACGCGGGTCAGCAAAGGAATGGTGCGCGAGAGGCGGTCGAAATCCTCCCAATCGATGGAAATTCCGGCGGAGCGCGCGATGGCGGGTAGATGGATCAAATGGTTGGTCGAGCCGCCCGTCGCCAGCAGGGCAATCGCAGCGTTCACGATAGCGCGCTCGTCCACGATATGGCCGATGGGACGGTAGTCGTCGCCGGCCCACCCAATATCGGCCAGACGGTGGACCGCCGCGCGGGTCAGTTCCTGCCGCAGCTTCGTCCCCGGATTGGCGAAGGCCGCGCCTGGCACGTGCAGCCCCATCGCCTCCATCATCATCTGGTTCGAATTTGCCGTGCCGTAAAAGGTGCAGGTGCCCTTGGAATGATATGCCGCGATCTCCGAAGCCAGCAGCTCCTCACGACCCACCTTTCCCTCGGCATAGGCTTCGCGAACCGCGGCCTTTTCCTTGTTCGGAATGCCGGTCCGCATTGGTCCGCCGGGGATCATCACCATCGGCAGATGCCCGAAGCGCAGCGCGCCCATCAGCAGCCCCGGCACGATCTTGTCGCAAATGCCGAGCAATGCCGCGCCCTCGAAGGTGCGGTGGCTGAGCGCGATGCCGGTCGATAGCGCGATGGTGTCGCGGCTGAACAGCGACAGCTCCATGCCCGAATAGCCCTGGGTCACCCCGTCGCACATCGCCGGCACGCCGCCAGCGACCTGCGCGGTGGCACCCGCCTCGATCGCCCAGATCTTCATCTGCTCGGGGTAGCGGTAATAGACCGCATGGGCCGAAAGCATGTCGTTATAGCTGGTGACGATGCCGATATTCATGCGGTTCGCCGGCGTCAGCAAATCGCGTTGCTCGTCGGTGCCCGCATAGGCATGGGCGAGGTTCGCGCAGCCAAGCTTGGGCCGATCCGCGCCCGAATCGCGCTCGCGCTGGATCAGATCGAGATACGCGGCGCGCCTGGTGCGCGAGCGCTCGACGATCCGATCCGTGACGGCAGCGATTTCGGGGTGGACCTGCACCATGCTTCAAACCCTCAACCGCTCACCCGGAGCTTTTCGAAGGGGTCCTCCGACAAGCTCAGGGTGAGCGAATTTGTTACGCAACCCAGTGCACATCCACGGGCAGTTCGACATCGGCCAGGATGCGCCCAACGGGGTAAGGCGACGAGGCCCCGCCTTCGACAGCGGCCTCCAGAACTTCCTTCTTCGCGTCGCCGGTGATCGCGATAATCAGCGAGCGGGCCGAAACGATTGCGGCGCGGCTTAGCGTCACGCGGGCGACGGGCGCTTCGGGCGGCAGCGGATCGGGCATCACGCCCAGAGCGCGGCGCTCCTTGGGGCCGTTCAATGCTTCGTCATAATCCGGGCCGGGGAAGATCGACGCGGCATGGCCGTCGCTGCCCATGCCGAGCAGGCACAGATCGAGCGGCCAGTGATGGTCCTGCAGGATCGCATCGGCAGCGCGGCCCGCAGCCTTATAGTCGGTCACCGTCGAGCTGATTAGCGGGATCACCCGCGCGCCCTTCGGGATGAAGATCTTGCCGATTGCGGTGACGTTCGAAAGCGGATCACCCAGCGGCACCAGCCGGTCGTCGCCCGGCACGATGGTCACGCGCTTCCAGTCGATCTTGGCGGCGGCGAGCTTCTCGTAGATCGGCAGCGGGGTTTTGCCCCCGGCCAGCGCGATTACCGCGCCGCCACGCGCATCGATCGCGCTTTCGATGATGAAGCCGATATCGCCAGCGACGGCATTCGCCCACTCGTCGGTGTCCTCATAATCCCACCATTCGATCTCGGTCGTCATTTCAGCTCCTTGGGTATCTGTTCGGCACGCGGCTACTCGTTCCACGTGACCCCGTCACGCTCGGTAAGCGCAACGCTTGCGGTAGGGCCCCAGCTGCCGGAAGCATAGGGCTTGGGCTTCAAGCCCCCCTCATCCCAGCCATGGCGGATCGCGTCGATCCATTCCCACTGCGCCTCAACCTCGTCACGGCGCACGAACAATGTGGGGTCGCCTTCGATCAAATCCAGCAATAGCCGCTCATAAGCGATGCGGCGGCGCGTGCCGGCGAACTCATGCTCCAGGCTGAGGTTCAGCGGCACTTCGCGCAGGCGGACGCCATCGCGATCCAGCCCCGGCTGCTTGGCCATCACCAAGAGCCGCACATATTCCTCGGGCTGCAATCGGATCACCAGCGTGTTAGACTGCAACTGCCCGCCGCGTTCGGCAAAGATCGAGTGCGGCACCGGCTTGAACTGGATGACGATCTCACTGCGGCGCTCGGCCAGCCGCTTTCCGGTGCGCAGATAAAAGGGCACGCCCTTCCACCGCCAATTGTCGATATGCGCCTTGATCGCCACGAACGTCTCGGTGTCCGATGGCTTGCCCAGTTCGGTATCGTATCCCTTGACGATCTCGCCTTTCGACGCGCCATCGCCATATTGGCCGGTGACGGTGAGGTTGGGCACGTCACCATCCTTGATCGGGCGCAGCGAGCGCAGAACCTTGACCTTTTCGTCGCGGATCGCGGTGCCGTCAAAGCGGGCAGGGGGCTCCATCGCGATCAGCGCAACAAGCTGCAGCATATGGTTCTGCACCATGTCGCGCAGTGCGCCGACATCGTCATAATATTCCGCGCGGCCCTCAAGCCCCACCGTCTCGGAGATCGTGATCTGGACGTGATCGATCCCCTGCGCATTCCAGATCGGCTCGAACAGGGAATTGCCGAATCGCAGCGCCAGAATGTTCTGCACCGTCTCCTTGCCCAGATAATGATCGATTCGAAACGTGCGGTCCTCTGGGAAAGCCTCGGCGACGATGTCGTTTACCTCACGGCTCGATTCCAGATCGAAACCGAGCGGCTTTTCGAGCCCGATGCGCACATTGTCGCCGGCGAGGCCCGCGGCCTCCAGCCCCTTGATCGTCGGGCCAAACAGCCAGGGCGCAGTCGACAGGAAGATCGCGAGGCCACCCGATGTGTCGCCAATCTTGTCCTTCAGCGCCGGAAAGCCATCGGTCTTCGATGCATCGAGCGGCTGGTAGGAAAGCCTTTCCAGAAAGCTTGCGACAGCGCTGTCATTCTTGCGATCAATAGAAAGGAATTCATCGAGTGCAGCGCGGGCGAATTCGCGGAACTGTGCGTCGTCCTTGTCTGAGCGCGCAGTGCCGGTGATCGTCAGGCCGTCAGGCAGCAGGCCATCGGCGTGCAAGCCGTAAAGCGAAGGAAGCAGCATCCGCTGGGACAGGTCGCCGGTCGCGCCGAACAACAATAATTTGCCCACGGGCTGTCGCATGAAATGCCTCTCAGTCGTTACGCGAGTGCGAGACACCAAGCAGCAGGAAAGATCAAGGGCGCTCGGCAGCGAGGCCGCATT
>JAZKJE010000047.1:5036-6007 GCA_040384525.1 Pseudomonadota bacterium | reverse complement strand
CCAGGTGGAGAGATTCAGGCTAGAGAACTAGTCCCGCAACCGGATCGAACCCGGCCATGATGTTGAGATTCTGCACTGCCGCACCCGCGGCGCCCTTGCCCAGGTTATCCAGCGTAGCGATCAGCCGGGCCTGGCCTGCTTCCGCATTACCGAACACGCGCAGCGAGAGCCGGTCGGTATTCGCGTCTTCCTCGATCGTCACCGCCGAAGCATCGGCATCGAGCACGTGGACGAGCTGCGAATCCTTATAGGCGTCGCGAAGTACATTCTCGATTGCGTCGAGCGAAGGCCGGCGCGTGAAAGCATAAAGGGGCAGGGGTACTTCGACGACCATGCCGCGATAGACGTTTGCCACTGCAGGCTGGAAGATCGGCGGATGCACGATCCGCGCATGCTTCTGCATCTCTGGCACATGCTTGTGCGCGAGGTTCAGGCCGTAAGCGCGGAAGCCTGTGGCGTTTCCTCCCTCAAACTCGGCGATCATCGATTTACCGCCGCCCGAATAGCCCGATGTCGCGTTGACGCTCAGCGGGAAATCGACCGGGATCAGACCCGCGCGAACTAGCGGGCGAACCAAAGCGAGGAACCCGGTGGGGTAGCAGCCGGGGTTGGATACGCGGGCTGCTTCGGCGATCACCGCGAAATGGCCGGGTTCGAGCTCTGGAAAGCCATAGGTCCAGCCGTCCGCCACGCGGTGCGCGCTCGATGCATCGATCACGCGCGTCGTGGTGTTCTCGATCATCTCGACTGCTTCGCGCGATGCATCGTCGGGCAAGCACAGGATGACGAAATCGGCGGTGTTCAGCGCTTCCTTCCGCTTCTTGGAATTCTTGCGCGTGTTTTCGTCGAGCAGGATCAGTTCGATCTCGCTCCGCCCCGCCAGCCGTTCGCGAATCTCCAGGCCGGTGGTGCCGACCGCGCCATCGATGAAAACCTTGGTCACTTGGCGGGTGCCGCCAAAGCGCTTGCGG
>JAZKJE010000047.1:0-5026 GCA_040384525.1 Pseudomonadota bacterium | reverse complement strand
ACCAACCAGCCCGACGCCCGGCGCTACACCCCACGCATTGGCGCCTGCGAGTTCGAGCACTTCGAATGCGTCGCCAGCGTTCAGCTCAACGAGAATTTCCGAATCGCCTGCAGGCTTGGTGCGCAGCGACACCGCAGAAGCGATCTCGCGCAGCATCGGGGCCGCATAATGGGGAGCGAAAACGCGCGATGCCAGCCGCACATCCGCCAGATCGGGGCGCACTGCGTCGACGCGCGGGTCTATCGCGGCCGAGGTTCCGGTAAGCGCAAAGCGCTTACGCGTTAGCCCGGTGGCTGACGGGCTCGGCGATGTGGTCGCCCGAGAGGAAATGCCCGAATTCTGCAAGAAAATCTGCCCCTTCAGCCGTCTTGGCGACGAATATGTTTCTCTTATCCGTATCGTCGCGTTGGCGGCGCAGATAGCCGAGTGCACCCAGTCTGTTCAAGGCGCGCGTAACGACGGGCTTGGACACGTTCAATGCCCGCGCCAGGCCGCGCACCGTATGGGGCCCGGGATCGAGATATACCAGCATCAACAACGCCATCTGCCGATTGGTGAGATCGGGCTCGCCCGAACGCACATAATCGATCAGCGTATTCTTCCATGAATACAGGGAGCTATCGGGCATAGCGTTCACGGCTTTACTCTATTGTTGCGGCCCCGGCACTTTCGAGGTCCGAGGTTAAACGCCCGTCGCGCGTTACAGTTTCAGTGCGCTCGCGAAATGTTTAGCGGCCGTTAGGCAGCGCAGTGCGCAGGGCTCCGCGATATATGCCCGCGTACAAAGGTTGATCGCGGGGGACGGCTCCCCTATGTGCCGCCTTTCATCCAACAGGTTCGGCCAAAAATGTTCCAGTTTCTGCTCGTCGTCCATGCCATCATCGCGGCCCTTCTGGTCACCGTGATCCTTATGCAGAAGTCGGAAGGCGGCGGGTTCACTTCGGGTGGCAGCCCCTCGGGCCTGATGTCGGCGCGCGGTGCGGCAGATTTCCTGACGCGCTCAACGGCGATTCTCGCGACGCTCTTCATCGCGATGAGCATTGGCCTCGCCGTGTATGCGGCGAATCGCCACTCGACGGCGATCGACACCTCGCTCCAGCGCGCACCTGCTGCGGTCGGCGCTCCGGTCGCTCTGCCGACTGCGGCACCGGGCACCGTTCCGTTCGCCGCACCGGGTAACAGCGTGGCGCCTGCCGCTGCAGCGCCTGCGGGCAATTCTGCGGTTCCGCTCGCAAACTAATCCGCTTGGCTCCCCGCGCTGAAATGCGGGCGAATCAACTTTTTCTGCGCCGGTCCGGAGTCGGACGCTTGTCGGCGCGCGTATTCTAGCGTTAGGCCTCTACTCCCATGGCGCGGTATATATTCATCACCGGCGGCGTGGTCTCCTCGCTCGGTAAAGGTCTTATGGGTGCGAGCCTCGCGGCTCTGCTTCAGGCGCGGGGCTATAAGTGCCGCATTCGCAAGTTTGATCCGTATCTGAACGTCGATCCCGGCACGATGTCGCCGCACCAGCATGGTGAGGTGTACGTCACCGACGATGGCGCAGAGACCGATCTGGATCTTGGCCATTATGAGCGGTTTACCGGCGTTGCTTCACGCCAGACCGACAACGTAACCTCGGGCCGGATCTACAAGACGATCATCGAGCGCGAGCGCCGCGGTGACTATCTGGGCGCCACCGTCCAGGTGATTCCGCACGTGACCGACGCGATCAAGGCATTCGCGCAGGATGACACCGACGGGCTCGATTTCGTGCTCTGCGAGATTGGTGGCACCGTGGGCGACATCGAGTCGCTGCCCTTTGTCGAAGCGATTCGCCAGCTTCGCAACGATCTCGGCCGCAACAATTCGGTCAGCGTCCATCTGACGCTGGTTCCGTATATTGCTGCCGCTGGCGAATTGAAGACCAAGCCGACCCAGCACAGCGTCCGCGAACTCGCATCGCTCGGCGTGCATGCCGACGTGATCGTCTGCCGCAGCGAGCGGCCTTTGCCGGCCAGCGATCGCGCCAAGATCGCGTTGTTCTGCAACGTACCAGCTTCGGCGGTCATTCCCGCGCTCGACGCAGAGACGATCTACGGCGTGCCGTTGCAATATCACCGCGAAGGCCTGGATATCGAAGTGCTCCGCGCATTCGGCATCGAGCCCGAGGGTGAGCTCGATCTCTCAAGCTGGGCAGACATTGTCGATCGCGTCCAGAACCCGGAGGGCGAAGTCACGATCGGCGTGGTCGGCAAATATATGGGCGTCCCCGATGCTTATAAGTCGCTGACCGAAGCGCTGACGCATGGCGGCATCGCCAATCGCGTGAAGGTCAACATCCGCTGGCTCGACGCCGAATTGTTCGAGCATGACGATCAGGACGAGATCACCGCGGCGCTTGAGCCGCTGCACGGCATCCTCGTTCCCGGCGGCTTTGGTGAGCGCGGCAGCGAAGGCAAGATTGCTGGCGTGAAGTTCGCGCGCGAGCGCAAGGTGCCGTTCTTCGGCATCTGCCTGGGCATGCAAATGGCCTGCATCGAAGGCGTCCGTGCCGAGGGCATCGAGAATGCTTCAACCACCGAATTCGGCGACACCGCAGAGCCGGTTGTGGGCATGATCACTGAATGGATGACCGCCGAAGGCCTGCAGAAGCGCGAGGCCGGCGGCGACATGGGCGGTACGATGCGGCTGGGCGCCTATCCGGCGAAGCTCGGCGGCAATAGCGTCGTCGCTTCCATCTATGGTGCGGAAGAGATTAGCGAGCGGCATCGCCATCGCTATGAGGTCAACACGCACTATAAGAGCGTGCTGGAAAAGGGTGGGCTGGTCTTTTCGGGGATGTCGCCGGACGGGGCATTACCGGAAATCGTCGAGCGGCCCGATCATCCGTGGTTCGTCGGTGTGCAGTTCCACCCGGAACTGAAGTCCAAGCCGTTCGATCCGCACCCATTGTTTGCGAGCTTCATCCAGGCGGCAGTGCGCCAGTCGCGCTTCGTTTAGGCGGCCGCTGAGCGGTTCGCGTCGCGATCATATTCGTCGGCAAGCGCCTTTAGCGCGTTCGAAGTCTGATAATCGGCAATGCCGATTGCCAGGCGCCGGCATTGCGCGGCTTTGTCGCGTAGCTTGTCGGCCTCGCAACGCGAAAGCCCGCTTTCCGCTTCATCCGATATCTTGTGCATTACGCCTTAACCACCCGCTCAGTGCGGGTAGAAACGTTGATGCAGATCAAGAGTTCCGGCCAAGCCGAGAAAAAGGCGGGAAAAAGCAAAGGGCGCCCGAACCAATGGTTCGAACGCCCCCGCCGCGGCACCCAAAGGGAGGAAGGCGCCGCTAGCCTTATTCTGGATACGATCTCATCGGACGGCGGCCGCATCGTGCGCGACCAGCCGCAGCAGCCCATCAAGGCGCTGCGTTTTTTCCAATTTGGGTAGGGGCCGCGCAGTTTCAAGAGCGCCGAGCCGGGCGGCAAATACGCCCGGCAACTCGCGCTACGGCTTTCGATAGATTCGCTTTGTGGCTAAACCCCATCAAATCAGTGGAGATTAAGCGCGACATCAAAAAGGGATCACTTCATGCGTCTAGCCAAGCTCACATTGTCTCTACTCGCCGGTATCTCGCCTCTGGCCGTCCATGCTCAGGTTGTGACCGCACCCGTCCAGGAAGAGATCGCGCCGCCAACGCCGGGCGATGAGGATCGCACCCCCGAAGACGTGCAGCGCAGCTCGGTCGCCTCCGATATCGTCGTCACCGCGCGCCGCCGCGCAGAGCAGGTACAGGATGTGCCGATCCCGATCTCCGTGGTCGGCGTGAAGGAGCTGGACAGCACCGGCAGCTTCAACGTCCAGCGCCTCCAGCAACTACAGCCCACCTTGCAATTCTACTCGTCGAACCCGCGCAATTCGTCGGTCAACATCCGCGGTATCGGCGCGCCGCTCGGCCTCACCAATGACGGCATCGATCAGGGCGTCGGCGTCTATATCGATCAGGTCTATTTCAGCCGTGTAGCGGTCGCCACGCTCGATTTCCTCGACGTGCAGCAGGTCGAGACACTGCGTGGACCGCAGGGCACGCTCTACGGAAAGAACACGGTAGCCGGCGCGATCAGCATCACCAGCAAGGCGCCGAGCTTCCATTTCGAGGGCCGCGCCGAAGTCAGCGTGGGCAGCCTGGAATTGAAGCAGGCCAAGGCATCTGTGTCCGGGCCGCTCAGCGACAATGTCGCCGTCCGCCTCGGTATTTCATCCACCAGCCGCCGCGGCACGATCTTCAACACGGCGACCAGCAGCTTCGTCAATTCGCAGGACAATGTGGGTTTGCGCGGCGCGATCCTGTGGAATGCCGGAGAAAACCTCAAGCTGACGCTCTCGGGCGATTATAACCGCCAGAATCCCGCCTGCTGCGCCCAGATCTATGTGCGCTACGGCCCGACCCAGCGCGCTGCGAACCGCCAATATCCCGCGCTCACCGCGGCATTGGGCTATGCCGTCCCGAGCACCAATGCGTTTGACCGCGTCACTGACGTGGATGCCGAATTGAACGCGCTCAACGTGCTCGGCGGCGTATCGCTGCGTGGTGAGCTCGATCTGGGCTCCGGCACGCTGACTTCGGTCACTGCATGGCGCTTCTGGGATTGGGGACCGAAGAACGACCGGGACTTTACCGGCCTGCCGATCACCACGCTCTCGCAAAACCCGACCCGGCAGGACCAGTTCACTCAGGAATTCCGTTACGCGGGGCAGGGTAATGGCTTCGATTACGTGCTCGGTGCCTTTGGCTTCTATCAGGACATCCACACCACCGGCACCCAGAAGCAGGGCCTGGCCGCGAGCCGCTGGATCCTGTCCCCCAGCAGTGCGCTATCCAACGATCCCAGCGTGCTCGACGGACTGACCGCAGAGAACGACATCCGGCTGAAGAATTTCAGCGGCGCGCTGTTCGCCAAGTTCAACTGGAACGTCGCGGACAAGTTCACGATCTCGCCGGGCGTGCGCATCAATTATGACGACAAGGTCGGCAGCTATAACAGTATCGTCCGTGATTCCGC
>JAZKJE010000046.1:11484-35753 GCA_040384525.1 Pseudomonadota bacterium | reverse complement strand
GTGCCGTCGAACGGGGCGGTGAGGCTGTGTTCCATCTTCATCGCTTCCAGCGTGCCGAGGCGCTGGCCCTTGGTGACGGCATCGCCCGCCGCGACATCGACTGCCGTGACGCGGCCCGGCATCGGGGCGAGGAGTGCGCCGTCGCCGACCGAGCCGGCGCCGCTTCCGCGCGGCTGGTGCAGGCGATAGCTGCGGCCTTCGCCAAGGATGAAGCCGACGACTTCGTCCTGTGGTTCGCCATCGTCGGGGACGAGATTGGTGACCGTGTAGACCTTGCCGGTATCGTCGACGATGCGGGCTTCGTTACGCGAGGGGGCGTTGGCGCGCAGGCCGATGACGCGGTCCCACACGCTGGCGGCCGGGCGCGAGATCAATGCCGCGGCGGCCATGCGGAGATGCTCATCGTCGGGGGCGGGGACTTCGGTGAGTTCGTCGCCGCGACGGGCGATGAGCCCGGTATCGACATCACCCGAGCGGAAATCCGGGTCCTCGCACAGACGCGCGAGAAATCCGGCATTGGTGCGCACCGGCCAGACTTCGACGTCGGTGGTGGCTTCCCAGAGTTCCTCTATCGCTTCCTCGCGGGTTTCCGCATGGACGACGATCTTGGCAATCATCGGATCGTAGAAGGGCGAGACTGCGCCGCCTTCTTCTACGCCGGTTTCGATGCGGGCGTACTCCGGTAGATGGAGATGCTCGAGCGGGCCGGTGGACGGCAGGAAGCCGGTGGCGGGGTTCTCGGCATATAGCCGCGCTTCCATTGCCCAGCCGTTGATGCTGAGTTCTTCCTGCTTGAGCGGGATGGGTTCGCCCGATGCCACGCGGAGCTGCCATTCGACCAGATCCTGGCCGGTGATTTCTTCGGTGACCGGATGCTCGACCTGTAGGCGCGTGTTCATCTCCATGAACCAGATCCGATCCGCGCGCAGGCCTTCGCTGGTGTCGGCGATGAACTCGATGGTGCCTGCGCCGACATAATCCACGGCTTTTGCTGCACGCACTGCGGCGGCGCAGATTGCCTCGCGGGTGGCTTCGTCCATGCCCGGGGCGGGGGCTTCCTCGATCACCTTTTGGTGGCGGCGCTGGAGCGAGCAATCCCGTTCGAAGAGGTGAACGACATTGCCGTGCATGTCGCCGAAGACCTGCACTTCGATGTGGCGCGGCGAGAGGATGTACTTCTCGATCAGGACACGATCGTCGCCGAACGACGACGCGGCTTCGCGCTGGCAGGACTGCAGCATTTCCTGGAATTGCTGCGCAGCATCGACCTTGCGCATGCCCTTGCCGCCGCCACCTGCGACCGCCTTGATCAGCACGGGATAGCCGATCGCATCGGCTTCGGTTTGCAGGCGTTCGGGGGACTGGTCTTCGCCGAGATAGCCGGGGGTGACCGGCACGCCGGCTGCGATCATGCGCTCCTTCGCGGCGTCCTTCAGGCCCATCGCGCGGATGCTTTCGGGCGTGGGGCCGACCCAGATCAGGCCTGCGTCCGCGACGGCCTGGGCGAAATCGGCATTCTCGGAGAGGAAGCCGTAACCGGGGTGAATTGCTGCGGCCCCGGAGGATTTTGCTGCGGCAATGATCCGCTCGCCGACAAGATAGGATTCACGCGCCGCCGAGGGGCCGATATGCACCGCTTCATCGGCCGAGCGGACGTGCAGCGCGTTCGCATCGGCATCCGAATAGACCGCGACGGTGCGGATGCCCATCGCCCGCGCGGTGCGGATGATGCGGCAGGCGATTTCGCCGCGATTGGCGATGAGGAGTGACTGGATCATGGATGTCGTTCCGGGAAGCCGTGGCGGGTGTGGAGCGCGGCGAGCAGCGCTTCGATTTCGTTGACGAAGCCCCCTTCGGCCAGAACGAGGCAGGGAAGGTTCTGGTTCTCCTCGCCAAGCAATTCGACGATCTCGGCGCGAGGGCGGGGATAGGCGATATGGATCACATCGAGGCGCGCGGCGCTGGCGGGGAAGGCCGCGAGCAGGCCCTCCACCGTGATGCAGTCCTTGCAATAAAAGCTGCGGCCCGGAAGCTCCGCATCCGAGAATTCACTGTCGAGAATGTAGAGGCGGTCGCGTTCGCTCACTTGGCCGGGCATCCCGTGGTGCGCGTTGAGAAAGTGAGGTTGAGGATCTTCCAGTTGCCGTTCTCACGGACCAGATCGAAGTGATCGATCCCGCAATTGCTCACCTTGCCCGCGACGCGGACCACGTAAGGCGCCCAGACCATCGCGACATTGCCGTCGACTTCGATTGCCGGGTTGGCGATGCGCTCCTGAAAGGCTCGCTCAGGCGTCACGCGCGCTGCGAATTCGGTCCAGCTGAGGAAGCGCCCGCTATCGGTGTCTCCCACTGAGGTAAGCCGTCCTTCGGGCTTCACATGGCGCAGCATTTCCGCAGCATCGCCGCCTTCTAACGCGGCGAACAAGGCGTTGATGGGGGTTAGCACCGCAGCGGCGTCATTGTCCTGATAGGGCAAAGGATTCGCAGGCGGGAGCTTGTCGCTGGCCTTTGACTGAGCGAGCGCGGGGAAGGGGGCGAGCAGGGCAGCGGCGAGAAGCAAAATACGCATCGAATTTCCTTGGGCTGAAATCTGCTGGGTCATGATTTTCTGGCACGCGGCGGGAGCGGCAGGAAGCCCGAGGTTCGCGCGACATAATCGGCGTAACCGGCGCGCGATTTGGCGAGGCCCTTTTCGAGCATCGGCTTGCCAGACCATTTAGTGAGAGTGAAAGTGAGGAATATCGGCCCGATCACGCTGGCGAGTGCGATCCACGGTCCGGCTTCGGCGGCGGCGAGCCAGATGCCCCACCAGACACAGGTGTCGCCGAAATAATTGGGGTGGCGGGTGTAGCGCCACAGGCCGGTGTCCAGCACCTTGCCCTGCATCGCGGGATCGGCCCGGAAGCGCGCGAGTTGCCAGTCGCCGACGGTTTCGAACACCATGCCAATCAGCCAGAGCGCTGCACCCGCGAGTGCAAGCGGGCCGATGGTGGCGCTGCCGCTGGCGAGAGTGCCGAGCTGGGCGGGGAGGCAGGTGATGAAGAGCAGCAATGCTTGCGGCAGGAAGACTTTGGTTAGCGAGGCGCTGGGGAAGCGGCCTTCGGTCTTCGCCTTGCCGAGCATCCTGGCGTAGCGCTTGTCCTCGCCCTCGCGGCGCCAGCGGATGAAGAGGTGCGCGCCGAGGCGCACGCCCCAGATGGCTGCCATCGCTGCGATCAGCGTGGCGCGCTGGCCGGGCTGGATGGTGTGGAGCCAGCTCAGCAACGCCAGTGCGGCCATGCCAAGGCCCCAGATGCTATCGATGAAGCTGACATCGCGGATGCGCACTGCGATGGCCCAGAGCACCAACATGACGACCAGCAGGTCTACAGCTTGAAGGACCAGCGCGTAGATCATTTGCGGTTCGACCCGACGATCGTGTCGAGATCGTGCGCGGTTCGGCTCGGGTGGCGGGCGATCTTGTCGGCATAGAAAGCGACGATCCGGGCCATGTCCGCCTCATAATCGCCGGTCGGCATGATTGCGGGGCCGAGGCCGCCGGTCTTGCTGGGATAATCGACGAAGCCCAACACCATCGGTACGCCCGCGCCCAAGGCGATGTGATAGAAACCGGTGCGCCACTGGGTGACGACCCCGCGCGTGCCCTCGGGTGCGATCACCAGCATGAATTCGTCGCGATTGGCGAATTCCGCGATGGTCGCCTCAACATAATTGCGCTTGGAGGAGCGATCCACGGCGACCCCGCCCATATCCTTCATGAAGCGCGTCATCGGCCAGCGGAACAGGCTGCTCTTCCCCATGAAATGCGCCTTTATGCCGAGCGCATTGGTGAGGCCGAGGAAGTTGATGAAGTCCCAGTTCGACGTGTGCGGCGCGGCGATGATGACGCAGCGGCGGTCCGCAGGCGGCGCGCCGACGGCTTTCCAGCCGCGGGTTTGGTAGAACCAGAGCAGCAAGCGGCGGACCAGGCGCGAGGCGAGAGTGGGAGCGAGGTCTGCCATCACATCCGGAACACGCCGAACGCGGGGCGCTCGGGGATCGGGGCGTTGAGAGTGGTGGCGAAGGCCAGGCCGAGCACGTCGCGGGTTTGTGCGGGGTCGATGATGCCGTCGTCCCACAGGCGCGCGGTGGCGTGCCAGGGGTTGCCTTCGTCTTCGTAGCGCTGGCGGATCGGGGCCTTGAAGGCTTCGGCTTCCGCGTCGCTCCATTTGTCGGCGTCGCGGTGGACAGTGGCGAGCACGGACGCAGCCTGCTCGCCCCCCATCACGCTGATGCGGCTGTTGGGCCAGCTGAACAGGAAGCGCGGCGAATAAGCGCGGCCGCACATGCCGTAATTCCCTGCGCCAAAGCTGCCGCCTATTAGCACGGTGATCTTGGGCACGGTGGCGGTGGCGACGGCAGTGACGAGCTTGGCGCCGTGCTTGGCGATGCCCTCTGCCTCATACTTCCCGCCGACCATGAAGCCGGAAATGTTCTGGAGGAACAGCAGGGGGATGCGGCGCTGGCAGCATAGTTCGACGAAGTGCGCGCCCTTCACGGCGCTTTCGCTGAACAGCACGCCGTTGTTTGCGATGATGCCGACGGGGATGCCCCAGATGTGGGCGAAGCCGCAGACCAGCGAAGTTCCGTACAGCGCCTTGAACTCGTGGAACTCGCTGCCGTCGACCAGGCGCGCGATGATCTCGTGAACGTCATAGGGCGCACGGACGTCTTGCGGGACGATGCCGTATAGCTCCTCGGCGGCGTATTTTGGCGGGCGCGGATCGAGCAGCTTTACCGTCGCTTCGGCATCGGCGGGCAGGTGGCTGACGATGTCGCGTACGATGGTCAGCGCATGCTCGTCATTCTCGGCGAGATGATCGACCACGCCGGATTTGCGCGCATGCAGGTCGCCGCCGCCCAGATCTTCCGCAGAAATCACTTCGCCGGTCGCGGCTTTCACCAAGGGAGGCCCGGCGAGGAAGATCGTGCCCTGTTCCCGGACGATGATGCTCTCATCGCTCATCGCCGGCACATATGCGCCGCCCGCGGTGCAGCTGCCCATCACGCAGGCGATCTGGGGAATGCCCTTTGCGGACATGTTCGCCTGATTGAAGAAGATGCGCCCGAAATGATCGCGGTCCGGGAAAACCTCAGCCTGATGCGGCAGGTTCGCGCCGCCGGAATCGACGAGATAGATGCAAGGCAGGCGGTTCTGATCGGCAATCTCCTGTGCGCGGAGATGCTTCTTGATCGTCATCGGATAATAAGTGCCGCCCTTCACGGTGGCATCGTTGCAGACGATCATCACCGTGCGGCCGGAGACGCGACCGATGCCGGCGATCATGCCCGCGCCGGGGACTTCGCCTTCATACAGGTCGTTTGCGGCCAGCTGGCTGATTTCCAGGAAGGGGCTGCCGGGATCGAGCAGACGCTCGACGCGCTCTCGTGGAAGCAGTTTGCCGCGGGACGTATGACGTTCGCGCGACGCTTCCGAACCGCCCAGAGCGGTCTGCGCAATATCGGCGCGGAGTCGTTCGGCCAAAGCGCGATTGTGCGCAGCATTGGCGCGGAAGACGTCGCTATCGGCAGAGACCTTTGTATCGAGCACCGGGGCGCTCATAATAGGGCATCCTTCCTGACCTAGTTTTCACCCGAATACACAAGGGAATACACAATTGGAAGGTGCTGGCGCGCACCAATTTCTAGGTGTAGCACAGGCTTATCACAGCGATACGGAGTTCCTTTAGTGAAAGCGCATTCCATTCTGCTCGCGGCCCTGCTCGCGACCACAGCCTGCACACCATCCGGTCCGGGCGGCACAGGCACCACGGCGGCTGCCGGCACCGGTATCGGGGTCGATCTGGACGGCCTGAACAAGACCGTGAAGCCGGCCGACGATTTCGAGGAATATGCCAATGGCGGCTGGCGCGGGAAAACCGAGATTCCGGCGGATCGATCGAGCATGGGCACCGGGCTGATGGTGTTCAACAAGGCCGAGGCAAACAATGTCGCGATCATCGATGCTGCAGTGAAAGCGAATGCGGCGGCAGGCACGGATACGCGCCGTATCGCGGATTGGTACACGGCCTATACCGACGTTGCCGGCATCGAAGCACGGGGCCTTGCGCCGCTCGGTGCGGACATGAATGCGATTGGCGCAATCACCGACAACAAGTCGCTCTCGACGATGCTGGGTGCGAACATTCGTGCCGATGTCGATCCGCTCAACGCGACCAACTACAATACCGAGAACCTTTTCGGACTGTTCGTCAGCCAGGGCTTCGACAAGCCCGATACCAATGTGCCGTATGTGCTACAGGGCGGGCTGGGGCTGCCGGAGCGCGATTATTACGTCTCCGCCGATCCGCAGATGGCGGGGCTGCGCACCAAATATCAGGCGTATATCACGCAGCTGTTCACGCTGGCGAAGATGACCGATCCGGCGGCGCGGGCCAAGCGAGTGTTCGATCTGGAGACCAAGATCGCGCAGGCGCACACCGACAACCTGACCAGCCAGGACGCGCACAAGGCGAACAATCCGTGGACCAAGGCGGACTTCGCCAAGAAGGCGCCGGGCATCGATTGGGATGCGTTCTGGAATGCGGCGGGGCTGGGCAGCCAGAGCGACTTTATCGTCTGGCATCCGGCGACGACGGTGAAGCTGGCGCAGCTTGTCGCCAAAGAGCCGGTGGATGCGTGGAAGGACTGGCTGGCATTCCACAGCATCAATCAGGTGACGGCGGTGCTGCCCGCGGCGTTCGATCAGGCGCGGTTCGATTTCTTCTCCAAGGAACTGAACGGGCAGCAGAAACAGCGCCCGCGCGACAAGCGCGGCATTGCCAGCGTCAACACCTGGCTGGGCGATGCGGTCGGCCAGCTTTACGTGAAGGACTATTTCCCGGCCACGTCCAAGACCGACATTCAAAGCATGGTGACCAACATCAAGGCTGCGTTCGACAAGCGCGTCGCCGGGCTCACCTGGATGGCGGACGGCACGCGGGCGGAGGCGCGCAAGAAGATCGAGACGATGCAGGTTGGCGTCGGTTATCCGGAGAGCTGGCGCAGCTATGCGTCGCTCGACGTGAAGGCCGATGATCCCGTCGGCAATATCCGCCGCGCCAAGCAAGCCGAGACGCGGCACCAACTGGCCAAGCTGGGCAAGGCGCCCGACAAGAATGAGTGGTGGATGACGCCGCAGACGGTGAACGCCGTCAATCTGCCGCTGCAGAACGCGCTCAATTTCCCGGCGGCGATCCTGCAGGCACCTTATTACGATCCGACCGCGGATGCTGCGTCCAATTATGGCGGGATCGGTGCCACCATCGGCCATGAGATCAGCCACAGCTTCGACGATCTCGGTGCGACGTTCGACAGTCAGGGCCGCCTGCGCAACTGGTGGACGCCGGACGATCTGGCGCACTTCAAGTCCGCGGGCGCGGCACTTGCTGCGCAATATGATGCGTATGAAGCGCTGCCGGGGCTGCATTTGAACGGCAAATTGGAGCTGAGCGAGAATATCGCGGATGTGGCGGGGCTGGCGGCTTCGTATGACGCCTATCGTGCGGCACTCGGGGGCAAGGAAGCTCCGGTGATTGGCGGACTTACCGGGGATCAGCGTTTCTTCCTGGCGTTCGCGCAGAGCTGGCGGGAGAAGGCGCGCGAGCAGCAACTGCGGGCGCGGGTAGCGACCGATAGCCATGCCCCGGCGCGCTGGCGGGCGTTGACGGTGCGCAATCTGGATGGGTGGTATCCGGCGTTTAACGTGCAGGCGGGGGAGAAACTGTATCTCGCGCCGGATAAGCGCGTGAAGATCTGGTGAGCTTCTACTTCTATCCTCCTCCCGCTTACGGGAGGGGTTAGGGGCGGGCGTGTCCGCTCGCGGCGCGTCCTTTTCATTTGCAGGCCCTCCCCCAACCCCTCCCGTAAACGGGAGGAGCCTAATATACGTGCTTGACCCAACCCACCCGCTGGCGCTGCGGTGGGAGCGGACAATGGGAAGCAAAAGCCCTTCGTTCAAAGCGAGATTGCCGCAAATCCACAAAACCGATTTTCGACTTTGAACAGTCCGGAATAGAGACCGTGATCGATAATCCTGAGGATCTGGCGGAACTGATCCAGCGCCTTGAACAGATCAAGGGAATGTTACCCCCGAAGAAGAAGTACGACCTATGGCGAACCAGCCCGGCCTAACCCTCCGGGCTTTTTCGTGCGCGAATGCCCGCTACTGGGTGGAAAGCCGCGCAGCAGCTTTCGACGACACCGCAATTAGCAGCCTCTACACGATCTGCTTTAAGCGGTGTTGCGTCTTCCTTATTTTACGTTGCATGCTTCGGTAAGCCGTCCACCGAGTCGGTCTAATAGGGAGAGCGGACAATGGCGCGCTTTACATCGAGACTTGTGTCAATGGCGGTCGTACTTGGGGCAATCGTCGCAAGCAGCTCCGCATCGGCACAAGCGACCCGAACCTGGGTGTCGGGCGTCGGCGACGACGTGAACCCGTGCAGCCGCACCGCGCCGTGCAAGACATTCGCCGGGGCCATCTCAAAGACTGCCGATGGTGGCGAGATCAATTGCCTCGATCCGGGCGGGTATGGTGCGGTGACAATCACAAAGTCGATGACGATCTCGTGTCCGTACACCGAGGGGGGTGCGCTTGCCGGCGGCAACGGTATCGTTGTTAACGATAGCGCGACCGCGACCCCGGGGACCGCGGTTGTCTTCCTGCGCGGTCTCGACATTTTCGGTGTTAACCCGGCGTCCAACGGAGTTCGCTTCATCTCGGGTGCGGCGCTTCACATTGAGGAAAGCACAATCCGGCGGTTTAACGCCACGAACAGCTTTGGCATTTCCTTTCAGCCGAGCAGCCCCGCCTTACTATTTATTTCCCATACAACCATCGCTAGCAATGGCAGTGGTACGACAGGTGGGGGCATCCTCGTTCAGCCTACGGGCGCAGCGGGAACGGCTCGCCTCTCGATCGACAATACGAAGTTGGTGGGCAACAGTGGAACCGGCATCCGCGTTGATACGGCCGGAACGACCGGGCCGGGCGTTGCCATTACGATGGACGGCGGCTCTCTTGTCGGCAGCCAGCGCGGCCTCTCCATTAACGCCTTTCCCGGCGCATCAGCTTCGGCAGTGCTGTTGAGTGGTGTCACGGTCAGTAACAACAGCGTCGCTGGCATCGAGACCAACGGGGCTAATGCGATCGTTCGCGTCAACAATTCTACGGTGATCGGCAACGGCACCGGGATCAGCGTGAACTCCAGCTCGACGATCGCAACGTTCGGTAACAATCGGGTGTACGGCAATTCCGACAACGGCGCGTTCAATCAGGTGCTGACAGCCCAATAAGGGCGTTACGCGGATCGGTGAGCCGATAGCAGCCGCTCAACACGGTGGGTCACACACGTATGTAGGTCCCTAAACGGGAGGGGAGAAGAAGGCTCAGCCCCCAATCAACTCTCGCCCGATCAGCATCCGGCGGATTTCGTTGGTGCCTGCACCGATATCGAGCAATTTGGCATCGCGGGCGAAGCGCTCGACCGGCCAATCCTTGGTATAGCCCGCGCCGCCGAGCGCCTGGATCGCCTCGAGCGACACGCGCACGGCATTTTCCGAAGCCAGCAGGATCGCGCCCGCCGCATCGAAGCGGGTGGTGTTGCCCGCATCGCAATTCTTGGCGACGGTGTAGACGTATGCGCGCGCCGAATTGAGCGCGACATACATGTCCGCCACCTTGGCCTGCATCAGCTGGAACGTGCCGATCGGCTTGCCGAACTGCTTGCGCTCGCGGAGATACGGGATGACCACGTCGAGGCAGGCTTGCATGATGCCGAGCTGGATGCCCGCGAGTACGGTGCGCTCATAATCCAGGCCCGACATCAGCACGCCGACGCCGCCGTTGAGCGGACCCATGACATTCTCTTCGGGCACTTCGCAATCGTTGAAGACCAGCTCGGCGGTCGGCGAACCGCGCATGCCCATCTTGTCGATCTTCTGGCCGATGCTGAAGCCGGGCATGTCCTTTTCGATCAGGAAGGTTGTGATGCCGCGCGAGCCTTCACCGGTCTTGGCGTAGACGACGAGCGTGTCGGCATAGGCGGCGTTGGTGATCCAGAATTTGGTGCCGTTGAGGATGAAGCGGTCGCCCTTTTGCTCGGCGCGCAACTTCATGCTGACCACGTCGGAGCCGGCGCCGGCTTCGGACATTGCGAGGCTGCCGACATGCTCGCCGGAGACGAGCTTGGGCAGGTACTTCGCCTTCTGTTCGGGCGAGGCCCAGCGCTTGATCTGATTGACGCACAGGTTCGAATGCGCACCATAAGAGAGGCCGATCGAGGCAGAGGCGCGGCTGACTTCCTCGCAGGCGATGACGTGCTCGAGATAGCCCAAGCCGAGCCCGCCATATTCTTCCTCGACGGTGATGCCGTGCAGGCCGAGTTCGCCCATTGCGGGCCATAGCTCGCGCGGGAACCAGTCTTCGGCATCGATCTTCGCGGCCAGCGGCTCGATCTGTTCCTTGGCAAAGCGGGCTGTTGTGTCGCGGATCATTTCGGCATTTTCGCCGAGGCCGAAATCGAGGGTGGCTTCCATGGGTCTCTCCTATTCCGGCAGTATAGCTGACCTATTGGAGCGGTTTCAAGCCGTGACGATATTGCCGTCCTGCACCGCAACGGGCCAGCACAGTAAACGTGCCCCGCTGCACGGGCCTCCGACGCAGAGGCCATCCTCGATACGATAGAGCGCGCCGTGCCAACTGCACTGGATCATGCCGCCATCGGGGGTGAGATAGTCGTCAAGCTGCTGGGCGAGGGGGATCGCCATGTGTGCGCAGCGATCGACATAACCGTGGACGGTCTCCCCGCGGCGGACAACGAAGCCGTGGAAGCGGCCGGCTTTCATCTGCAGGACGAAATTGCGGGCCTTGCCGTCCGGGATGAGGGTGAGCGGGCCCAGTTTTACGCCGGCAGGCGTCTCGCTCAGGCTCAAGGGAGCTTTGCCTTGGGGAAGCCGGTCCAGGCTGCGTCGTAATCGGGCTGCGAGGTATCGAGCGCGTGCCTGGTGGGCTTATAGGGCCAGCAGGTTTCCACCATGAACGCCATGGTGCCCGCAATCTTGTGTGGCTTTAGATCGGCCTTCGATGCACCTTCCCAACTGGCGACGTCGGGGCCGTGGCCGGCCATGAGATTGTGCAGCGAAAGCCCGCCGGGCGCGAAGCCATCGGCCTTGGCGTCGTACGCGCCGGTGATCAGGCCCATCGCTTCGGACATGATGTTGCGGTGGAACCAGGGCGGGCGGAACGTGTCTTCGCCCACCATCCAGCGCGGGGGGAAGATCACGAAATCGGCATTGGCGCGGCCGGGGACGTCGCTGGGCGAGGTCAGCACCGTGAAGATCGAGGGATCGGGATGGTCGAAGCTGACCGTGTTGATCGTGTTGAACCGCGCCAGATCGTAGCGCCACGGCGCGAGATTGCCGTGCCACGCCACAACATCGAGCGGACTGTGATCAAGCGTGGTGGTCCACAGGCTGCCCAGGTATTTCTGGACAAGTTCGAAGGGCTTGTCGCGATCCTCGAACCATGCGGCGGGAGTCTCGAAATCGCGCGGATTGGCGAGACCGTTGGCGCCGATGGGGCCCAGATCGGGGAGGCGGAACAGCGCGCCGTGATTCTCGGCGACATAGCCGCGTGCCTCGCCATCGGGGAGGATGGCGCGGAACTTCACGCCGCGGGGTATCAGCGCGATCTGGCCGGGGGCGATTTCGATCTTGCCGAGTTCGGTCAGTAGCTGGAGACGGCCGGCCTGTGGGATGAAGAGGAGTTCGCCATCGGCATCGACGAAGGCGCGAGTCTCCATGTCCTTGTTCGCGGCGTAGAGATGCACCGCGACGCCTTCGAGATCGGCGGGATCGCGATTGGCGAGCATCGTCGTCATACCGTCGATCAGATCGGTGCCGGCGGAGGGTGCGGCGATGGGATCCCAGCGCAGACGATTGGGGGGCTGGGGCGTTTGCACGGTGCCGGGAGCGAAGTTCTTTGCGCCATCGTAGCGGGTGAAAGGCGGATGCTCAGCACTAGGCCGCAGGCGATAGAGCCACGAACGGCGGTTCTCATGGCGGGGCGCGGTGAAGGCGGTGCCGGAGAGTTGCTCGGCGTAAAGGCCAAAGGCAGGGCGCTGGGGCGAATTGCGCCCGATGGGGAGCGCGCCCGCAACCGCTTCGGTGGAGACGTGGTTGCCGAAGCCGGGAAAGTAATCGGTCATCGGCGGTCCTAAACCTTAGTGAGAAGTCGGATGAGGAGGCTCTGCGTCCTCCTCATCCTCCCTGCGGTTTGGGCCGGGTTAGTCCCGGCTCTCCTCTCCAACTCGTTACGCGTCGACCTGGATCACACCACGCCGGATCTGGTCAAGCTCAATGCTCTCGAACAGCGCCTGGAAATTGCCGTTGCCGAAACCCTCATTGCCCTTGCGCTGAATGATCTCGAAGAAAATCGGGCCAAACATGTTTTCGGTAAAGATCTGAAGAAGAATGCCTTCATCGCCGACATTGCCGTCGATCAGGATGCGGTTCTTGCGCAGGCGCTCAAGGTCTTCGCCGTGCCCGGGGACGCGCTTGTCGACCAGCTCGTAATAGGTCTCGATCGTGTCCTGCAGCTTCACGCCGCGCGCGCGGAGCTTCTCGACGGTATCGAAAATGTCTGGGGTGGTCAGCGCGAGATGCTGGATGCCTTCGCCATGATATTCGCGGATGAATTCCTCGATCTGGCTCTTGTCGTCCTGGCTCTCGTTGAGCGGGATGCGGATCGCTTTGTCGGGGGCGATCATCGCCTGGCTGAACAGGCCGGTCGCCTTGCCCTTGATGTCGAAATACTTCTGTTCCTCGAAGCCGAACAGCTTCTTGTAGAACGTGCTCCACACCTGCATCTGGCCGCGACGGACATTGTGAGTGAGATGGTCGAGCAGATCGAGGCCGACGCTGTTGGAGGCTTCGGCTTCCTGCCAGCCGGGGATCTCCGCCCAATCGGCATAGAGATCCACATCGTCGGCGATGAAATAGAGATACGAGCCGCCAATCCCCTGGATGACGGTGTCGTCCTCCTCGGTGGTCTGCGCGCCGTGCTTGAGCGCCCATTCCATTGCAGTGGCGGGATCGGCGACGCGGAACGCCATCGCGCTGGCCGAGGGGCCATGCGCGGCGCGGAATTCGGCGACGCGACCGCCCTGATCGCGGTTCAGCATCAGATTGATGCGGCCCTGCTTGTAGCGGGTAATGTTCTTGGTCGGGTGCCGATGCGAGGCGACAAAACCCATCTGCTCGAACTGCGCGGCCATCGCCTGCGGATCGGGCGACGTGAATTCGACGAATTCGAAGCCGTTAAGGCCGAGAGGGTTTGCGGGGTCGTTCATGACAGGGCTCCGTTTCAACGCCCGGCGCTACCTTTTGGTGCAGTTAGTGTCAATTGATACTAAAGTCCTTCGCCACCCACCCAATGCGCGTTGGAGAGGCGGCGGGCGACGTTCCAGGTTTGGTTGCGTATGTCCGGAACTGCGACGATTTCCCAGAAGGCGCCGCGCGTCATTGGGCCGAGCGCGTAGAGGTTACCGTTCGGGCTGCCGTCGGCGGCGATGGTCTGACCCTGATTATCGACGTCGATGCCCAGATGGGCGGCGTCGGGGCGGATATGGCCGCTGGCCGCGAGCTTCTGGAGCAAGGGTTCTTCGGTGCGGGCGAGGTCTCCGAGCGGGCCGGTGCAATTGACGATGCGCTGGGCGAGGAGCGCTTCGGTTTCGTTTGAGCCGCGGCGGCGGAAGGACACATGGATGCCATCTGGCTGCTCATTGAAGCCCATGGTTTTTCCCGCGATCACCTCGAGTTGGCCACGATCGGCCACGGCCATCAGGCGCGCATAGACTTCGGGGGCCAAGCGGTGGCGATGGACATCCCACCAGGGGCGCAGGTGGCGCAGGAAGCGGCCCCGCTCCGCGTCTGTGGCATTGCCCCACATTGCCTGGGTGAAGGGACGGAGTTCATCGACGGCGTTCCGCCAGCCAATGGCCTCGCCGCGCTCTCGCACGCCGTGGAGAAGCTGCGATGCGGTGCTGGCCGGGCGTTCGACGATCTTGTCCCATGCGCTGCCCGGTGCGTGGCTGCGGGGCAGGAGGCCACGGCGGGAAAGGGCGACGATGCGGCCTTTGAACCCGCGCGCATCGAGCAACAGCACGACATCGACCATCGTGAGGCCGGTGCCGATAATCAGGACGGTATCGGTATCGGCAAGGTTTTCCGGCACGCTGGCCTGCCACGGATCGCCCTTGTAGCGCGAGGCCGACAGTTTTTCGGGATCGAGGCCGGGGGGATCGTGCGGCGGGAGATTGCCTACTGCGAGAACAGCGGCGTCGGCCTCCACCGTGCGGTCCCGCATCCGCACCTTCACGTCATTGGCGAACTCAAGATCCTCTACTTCGCCGCGTACCAGAGTCAGCCGTCCGCTGGGATCGCGCAATGCAGCTTCGAGAAGCTCGCGCAAATATTCGCCGTAGGTAACGCGCGGGATGAAGGCTGCCGGGGCATCGGCCACGCCCCGTGCTTCCAGCCAGCGGACGAAATGCGAAGGATCGTCCGGAAACGCGCTCATATTGGCGGCGCGGACGTTGAGCACATGGCTGGGATGCGCCGCGCCATAGGCAAGGCCGGTGCCGGCGACCGGCGCACGCTCGATCAACGTGGCGCGGGGGCCGTCGTGGCGGAGCAGGTTGATTGCCTGCAGCGTCCCCGAAAACCCCGCGCCGATGATGGCGACGTGCTCGATCACGCAGCTAAATCTCGTATTCGATTTGCCACTCGGGCTGCTGGAATGCCGGGCGCTCAGCCGAGAAATTGGGCTGGCGGGCCTTCATCTGGCCGTAGAGCTTCTTGACCGTGTCGCTCGCGGTGCGCGCAAACACCTGAGGGAAAATGGCGTGGACTACGCACGCGGCGCCCCCCACGATCATGGAGAAGCCGAATCGGGAAGCAGTGGCGGCATGCTCGCCATAGCTCTCGCCGACGCTGCGGGGATGGGAGAGGAAGAAGCGGTCTATCATGCGCGATCATTAGGCCGCCAATGCTGCGATGAAAAGCGCGGGGGCTTTGCTTAGGCGCCGGCATGTGCTTCGTTAGCGCTAACAATCATAAAAGGGGGACGAGAGGATGGCCGAAGAGGCAGAGCTGCCGAAGCATCGTGCAACGCAGAATGAGAAACTTGTCATCGCGGCGTCTTCGCTCGGCACGGTGTTCGAATGGTATGATTTCTACCTCTATGGGCTGCTCGTCGCCTATATCACCGCGCACTTCCTGACCGGGCTCAACGAAACAACGGGTTTCATTTTCGCGCTGGCGGTGTTCGCCGCGGGCTTTGCGGTGCGGCCGTTCGGGGCACTCGTTTTCGGGCGGATCGGCGATCTTGTCGGGCGCAAGAACACGTTCCTCGTGACTATGGGCATCATGGGCATATCGACCTTCGCGGTCGGCCTGCTGCCCAGCTATAACCAGATCGGCCTGGCGGCGCCGGTGATCCTGATCGGCCTTCGGCTGCTGCAGGGCCTGGCGCTTGGCGGCGAATATGGCGGCGCGGCGACCTATGTGGCGGAGCATGCGCCCGAGGGTAAGCGCGGGCTCTATACCAGCTGGATTCAAACCACAGCTACGCTCGGCCTGTTCGCGGCTTTGCTGGTGGTGATCGCGACGCGGATGCTGATGGGCGAAGAGGCGTTTGCCGCATGGGGCTGGCGCATCCCGTTCCTCGTCTCGATCATCCTGCTGGGCGTATCGATGTGGATCCGCATGCAGCTGAACGAGAGCCCGGTGTTCCTGAAGATGAAGGAAGAGGGCACCACTTCGAAGGCGCCGCTCACCGAAGCGTTCCTGCGCTGGGGCAACCTCAAGATGGTGCTGATCGTGCTGTTTGGCGCGGTCGTCGGCCAGGCGGTGATCTGGTATACCGGGCAGTTCTACGCGCTCTTCTTCCTCGAAAAAACGCTCAAGGTAGACGGCGCGACCACTAACATCCTGATCGCCATCGCGCTGGCAATCGGCACGCCGTTCTTCGTGTTCTTCGGCTGGCTGAGCGACAAGATCGGCCGCAAGCCGATTATCCTTACCGGTTGTGCACTCGCCGCACTCAGCTATTTCAGCCTGTTCGGGATGCTTGCCGAAGCCGCCAATCCCCGCCTTGCGCACGCGCTGCGCGATTCGCCGATCCAGGTGGTGGCAGATCCGGCCGAATGCTCGTTCCAGTTCGATCCTGTCGGCAAGAACAAGTTCGATTCGACCAGCTGCGACATCGCCAAGGCGTTCCTCGCCAAACAGGGTGTGGGCTATAAGAGCGTCGATGCATCGGTGGGCAGCACCGCTACGATCCAGATCGGCAATGTGATGCTGTCGGCGCCCAATCCGCGCCAAGGCACCAGCAATGCCAAGGCGATCGCCGATTATCAGGTGGCGGTGAAGGAAGCTGTGATTGCGGCGGGCTATCCGGCCAAGGCCGATCCGGCGGAGATCAACAAGCCGATGGTCGTCGCAATCCTCACCGCGCTCGTGCTGCTGGTGACCATGGTCTACGGGCCGATCGCGGCTTTGCTGGTGGAATATTTTCCCAGCCGCATCCGCTACACATCGATGAGCTTGCCCTATCATATCGGCAATGGCTGGTTCGGCGGATTCCTGCCCGCGACCGCCTTTGCGATGGTCGCAGCGACCGGGGATATTTACTACGGGCTCTGGTATCCGGTCGTGGCGGCAACGGTGACGTTGGTGCTCGGGCTGCTGTTGCTTCCCGAAACCTTCAAGCGGCGGATCGAGGATTGAGCGTTGAATCCGTTCGCGCGTGGCTCGGGGAACATGCCCCCGAGTTGCGGTTGATCGAAGGCACGGCCAGCACCGCGACCGTGGCCGATGCCGCAGCGGCTCTGGGCGTAGAGGCGGCGCGTATCGCCAAGACGCTCGCGTTGCGGGTGGGCGATACGGTGCTGCTCGTCGTCGCGCGGGGCGATGCGCGGCTCGATAACCAGAAGTCCAAGGCGGAACTGGGCGGACGGCCCAAGATGCTCGACGCCGAGGAAGCGGAGGCGCTGACCGGGCATCCGGTGGGCGGTGTCTGCCCCTTCGGGCTGGCGAGCGACCTGCCAGTCTATTGCGACGTATCGATCCGGGAATTCACTACCGTCTTTCCGGCAGCCGGTTCGCGCACGGCCTCGGTGGAAGTCGCGCCGGAGCGGCTGGCGGCGCTGGTGTCGCGGCGCTGGGTGGATGTGTGCCGCCTGCCTGAGTGAGGCGTTTTGGCGCGCGGACGGACTCGTGTTAACCTTTTGCGGGGGTAGAGCGAGGGGGCAAAGCTTGAGCTGGGGGCAGGTGCAGTCTTGGCTGCTATATGCGTTGGAAACCGCGTGGCGCGTTGCGTCATCGGTGCCGGCGCAGCGTCTTTATGTGCTGGCGATTGCTATTGCCTTGCTGGTCCTCTCGTTTCGCACTGCGCTCCGTAAGAAGCGGGCGTTGCACGAGTTGCTTGAGGGTAAGCCGTTCCAATTCACTTGGCCGGGGCCACCACCGACCAAGCCCGCCGGGATCGCCAAACGCCTTGAAGCCATTGCGGAGAAGCGCCGCGAACTGACCCGCAAGATTGTGCGGACAGGGATGGCGATGGTGGGGCTGGGCGTCGCGGTGCCGACCGCGCTCTTTGCGGCGGGCACATTCTGGTACCAATGGTTTGATGCCAGCGCGCCGCCCTTGGTGGAGGCGACCACATTGGCGCCGGTCGCGGTGGTCGGATGGTGGCAATTGCTCACCTATATCGGCGATCATCTGCTGCGCGGCGGGCTGTTCGATCTGATGGAGGTGTTTCGCCTGCGATCGACCACGGTGACCAACAATGTCGCAGCCTATCCCTATTCGGTGGGGGTGTTCGTTTATCATCTCTATGTCGAAGTTTTCCTGATCTTCGCCTTCGCAGCCACTTCGCGCGCGGCCTATCTGCTGGTTCGCGAGCATGGTGCGGAGAAGAGTGCGGCGCATGCGGGGAATGCGCGGGGGTGATCCGGGCGCGCTGTTCGTAGCGCGGGGCGTGCCGTTCGCGGTTTAGCTGCCGTTCGATATCGGACGCTCAGGCAGGGTCTCGCGATGAAATATCGCAATACTCGCCCGTTTTTGGCTCTCGTTGCCGTCATGGCTCTCGCTGCCTGCAACGGAGGGAGCGGGGGCGGTGGGACCGTCCAGACACCAGCTCCGGTGCCGACGCCGACGCCCACACCAACTCCGGCCCCAACGCCGACGCCCAGCCCCGTGCCGACGCCCACTGCGTTCGATACGGCGGAATATCGTGCAAGCGCGGGAGCGGTCTCCATGAACGCCCTCGCGGCGTATGCGCGCGGCTTTACCGGTGCGGGCATCAAGGTTGCGGTGATCGACACCGGCCTGAGTGCCACAAGCACGGATTTCACCGGGCGGATCGATCCCGCCTCTGCCGATCTGGTTGGGGGAGGCGCGCTCGATGATGCGAGCGGCCATGGCACCGCGGTCACGGCGCTGGTGGCGGCGCGGCGCGACGGGGCGGGCATACACGGCGTGGCGTTCGATGCGACGATCATTGCCTTTCGTGTCGAGCCGGCCTGTGCAGGCGGGTGCCTGATGTCGCTGGCGGCCGTCGCGGAGGGCGTAGACCGGGCACGCGTTGCGGGCGCGCGGGTGATCAACATGTCGTTGGTCGCCGATACCACGCCAACCGAAGCAATGCGCGGCGCGATCGACCGGGCGACGGCAGCGGGAGTGATCGTCACGATCTGCGCCGGCAATGAGGGGCAGGCGCAGCCGCAGGCATGGGGCAGGGGCCTTGCGGGCGATCCGGCGATTTCGCGCGGGCTGGTTATCCTGGTCGGCGCGGTGGATGCGACGGATACGATCTACGGCTTCAGCAATCGCGCCGGGCCGAACGCAGGGCATTTCCTGACCGCAGCGGCTGGCTCATGCTCGGCGGCTACGCCTCTGGTCGCAGGTGCCATCGCATTGCTGGCGCAGGCCAATCCGGCGATGACCTCGGCGCAATTGGTCGCGGCGCTTTATGCCTCTGCGCGCGATGCGGGCGCGGCAGGGCAGGATGCCGTTTACGGGCGCGGTATTGTCGATCTGACGGCGGCGTTTCGCTAATATAATGGTTTCGCGCTTGACCCGCCGCCCGGCTTTCCCTAACCGGCCCTTCCACCCGGACGGCCCCTTCGTCTAGCGGTTAGGACGCGGCCCTTTCACGGCTGAAGCACGGGTTCGATTCCCGTAGGGGTCACCATCTCAAATCATCAATCCGCCCAGGCTGCGTCTTCGATGTGGAGCTCGGCGGCTGGGCGTGCGCCCCAATCGTCGATCTTTGCACGGCCGGCGAGCCAGAGCTTGCGGTGGCGGGGGGCGGACAGGAGCGCCTGGCCCAGTTCGGTTTCGGCCTGGCGGAAGGCTACGGCCTTCAGGGTGCGGCCGTCTTCGCCCGCGACGATGACGCGAACATGGCCGCCGGTGCCGACGATATCCGCTTTGATGACGGTGACTGGTCCGGCGACGACGCGCGGCGCGGGCCAGCCCATGCCATAAGGGCCGCCGACTTCCATTGCGTTGACCAGATCGGGGTTCACGCCACCCGGGGCGAGGACAGCGTCGAGCAACAATGCGCGTTCGCCCATGGCTTGGGTGACGCGCTCCGACAGACGCTCTTCGAGGAAATCGGCGAATGCTTCGAGATTTTCTTCGGCGATGGTGACGCCGCAGGCCATTGCGTGGCCGCCGCCCGCTTGAAGCAGGCCCGCGTCGCGAGCCGCCATCACCGCCGCGCCGAGATCGACGCCCGGGATCGAGCGGCCCGAACCCTTGCCGACGCCATTTTCATCCAGCGCGATGATGATTGCCGGGCGATGTAGCTTTTCCTTGATTCGCCCCGCAACGATGCCGATCACCCCGGGATGCCAGCCGCGCGCGGCGATTACCGCCACGGCGCGATTGCTTTTGGCGTAGCTCAGTTCCTCTGCCTCGCGCTGGACGTCGCCTTCGATCGCGCGGCGCTCTTCGTTGAGGACGTTGAGTTCCTCGGCGATATTTCGGGCTTCGTCGGGGTCTTGGGTGGTGAGCAGGCGGACGCCGAGATCGGAACGGCCGACGCGGCCGCCTGCGTTGATTCGCGGGCCGAGCGCGAAGCCGAGATCGGTGCAGGTCGGTGCGCGGGTGAGGCGCGATGCCTGGATCAGCGCGTTGAGGCCGATATTGCGGCGCTGGCCCATCACTTTGAGGCCTTGGGCGACGAAAGCGCGGTTCAGGCCCTTGAGCGAGGCTACGTCGGCCACCGTGCCCAAAGCGACGATATCGAGCAGATCGAGCAGTTTCGGCTCGGCGCGATCCTTGAAATAGCCGCGCGCCCGCAGCGTGCGGACGAGCGCCGCGCCCAGCAGCCAGGCCATGCCGACCGCCGCGAGATGGCCGTGCGCTGCGCCTTCGGTCTCGTCGAGGCGATTGGGGTTTACCAGCGCATGCGCCACCGGCAGTTCGGGCGAGCATTTGTGATGATCGACGACGATCACTTCGGCCTGGGCTGCGCGGGCCATCTCCAGCGCTTCGAACGCTTGCGCGCCGCAATCGACGGTAACGATCAGGCTGGCGCCTTCCTGCTTCAGGCGCACCAGTGCCTCGCCTGAAGGGCCATAGCCCTCCATCAGGCGATCGGGGATATAGGGGCGGGCCTCCAGACCCAGATCGCGGAGCAGCAGGATCAGCAGCGCCGCAGAGGTTGCGCCGTCCACGTCATAGTCGCCGAAGATCGCGACTTGCTCCTTCGCCTCCACGGCGGCTGCCAATCTATCGGCGGCCTTGTCCATGTCGTTGAAAATGGAAGGGTCCGGCATGAAGGCGCGGATGCTGGGGTTGCGGTGCTGCTCCAGATCCTCGCGCGCTACGCCGCGCGTGAGCAGCAGCTGTGTCACCAGATCATCGGGCACCAGACCGCCACGCGAATCGGTGGCAAGGCCGCGCCAGCGCCAGGGCTGGCCGAGGATCGATCGATGGATATTGAGGACTGCGGACATTGGAACAGGCAATGAACGCCGCTAGCGCTCGTGTCGAGGTTTACCGCTGGTCGCCGCTGCTGGTGTAGGTGGGGACGTGGCCGCGGATCCAGGCGTTCTCGCGGAACCACTTGGTGATCACGTACTTGTGACCCTCCACCACGCGCATGCCCTCGTGCATCGTATTGTAGTTCGGGCTGCCATCGGGAAGCATATTGTTCCAGACCAGCATCATGCGCTTCTTCGGCTTGAAGCGGACGCCGGCGCGGGGGAACCAGGTCGCGCCGCCTTCCTCGACATCGTTGAGGTAGATCATCGCGGTCCAGGTGCGCTGGCCGCCATATTCGAGCATCTTTTGCCAATACGGCGCGCTCTCATGGAAATAGTCGCAGTGGGCGCGGAATTGCTGGCCGGGGGCATAACGCTGGCCCTGCATCGTCTCGGCATTTTCGGGCGGGATGCCGAGCAGCAAGGCGATGCGATCGTCGATCGGCCACACTGCATCGGACCAGCGATCCAGATCGGTGGAACTGCTGGTGCGAAACTCGGGATCGTCATGCGTGGCGAGCAGGGTCGACGGGCGAGCGGCGCCATCGATCAGCCCGATCAGCAACCCGCACTGCTCGTCGGTCAGGAAATCGGGATAGGTATACATCTGCGCAAGATCGGTCTTGGCGCGGATGATGTTCGGATCGGCTTCCAAGCGAGCAGCGACATCGCGGCCGATGCGGGCGCGGGTGGGCGAGGGCGATCCCTGGTTCTTTGCGGCAATCTTCACAGGGTCAATTCGCCTTTGGGAACGAAACGGTCAAGATGCCAAGAGGCCCGGATGTCTCCATCCGAGCCTCAAGATTTCTGGCGAGATTGCGGGCTCTCTTACCAGAAGATGTCGTAGACCGTGTCCACCACTTCGCCGGTGTAGATATCGACGAGGAGCGCATCGTTGTAATAGCGCACCCAGCGATACGGTCCGTAGACCTCCGGCAGGCGATAGCTGTACGGATCGTTGATCCAGTATTGCTGACCGAACAGAATCGAGCTTAGCGTGAAGCCGATGCCATAGCGCTGATAGCCATAGCCCCAGCCCGACGGCGCGTAATAACGCGGCAGGCGGTAGTTGCTGCGATTGGAGTTGCGATAGCCGCGCCAATCATAGCGGTTGTTGTTCCGCCAGCCATTGTTCCACCGGTCCGAATTGCCACGGTTGCTGTTCCAGCCGCCGCGATTGTCGTTGCCGCGATTGTTGTTCCAGCTGCCGCGATTGTTGGTGCCGCCGCGATTGCCGCGCCAATCCTGCTGGCGCTGCGGCTGTGCCTGCTGGGTCTGCTGGCCGCGCTGGCCACCATTCCACTGGCCGCCGCTGCGGTCACCACGATTGCCGCGCTGCTGCTGCTGGGCCTGCGGGCGAGCCTGTGGAGCCTGCTGCGCCTGCTGCGCCTGCTGGGCAGGTTGGGACTGACGCCAGCTGCCACGTGCCTGGCCGCCATCGCCGCCGCGATTGCCGCGTGCCTGATCGCCGCCGCCACGGTTTCCACCGCCCCAGCTACGCTGCTGCTGCGCTTGTTGCGGCTGTGCCTGTTGCTGGGGCCGTGCCTCCGCACGCTGGCCGCCGCCATTGCCGCGACCTTCGCGGAAGACGCCGCCACCGGCATTTTCGTTGTTCTGAACACGTTCGCGATTTCCACCGCCGCGGCGCCCGCCGTCCTGCGCCAGCGCAGCCGGGGGGACCAATGCGGTTGCGGCGATGATCGCCGCTAGCAGGGTCTTCTTCATCTCTCATCCTCCGCTCGGCCGGCAAGGTCGCCGTTTCCCCGAGTTGATTGCGGTTTACGCGAGCGTCACTTTCGCGATTCTGAATTCACGAGTCAGCCGAATGAAAGGAATCTTAACGACCCTATGGCTGAGGTTCGTCCGGCGTTTCAGGGGGTTGTGCGCCCTCTATGGCGTCCAACGCTTCGTCGCCGCGCGCGATCCGTGCAGCCTGCTCGATCGCCGCAGTGAGCCGGGGATAGATGCCGCAGCGGCAGATATTGGGAATCGCTTCCTTGATATCCGCTTCGCTAGGGCTGCGATTGACGCGAAGCAGCACGGACGCCGCCATCACCATGCCGGGGATGCAATAGCCGCATTGCGGCACGTTGGCGGCGATGAATGCCTGCTGGACCGGATGGCCGCGATCCTTGGACAGCCCCTCGATCGTGGTGACGAAAGTGCCTTCCAGCCCCCCAATAGTTTCCTGGCAGGCGAGCCGCGCCGTGCCGTCGACATCTACGGTACAGGCTCCGCAATCGCCGGTGCCGCAGCCATATTTGGTGCCGGTAAGGTTGGACGCATCGCGCAGCGCCCAGAGGAGCGGGGTGCGCGGGTCCATCCTGTATTCGACCGGCTGATTGTTGACGGTGAAGCGAGTCATGGGGGGCAGGTGTAGCGGGAAACGAGTCGTTTCCGGAAGCGCCATTGTGAGGCGGCCGGCGCAGGCCGATGTTGGAGACAATTCGCTTAGCTTCACACTTTTCACGCGAATCGTGATGTTTCGTTGCGCGCTCGGGCAAGATCATTTCCTCGCGGTCAGGCTGGGGTATGGACGGTTCAAAGAGCGTGCGGCGGGGAAGTAGCGAAGCGGCTTGATGTAGGACAGCAACATGACACTTCCTTCGCTCTTCATCCCGCATGGCGGCGGGCCCTGTTTCTTCATGGACCCCGATGGCGGCCCACCCGATCCGATGTGGCGGCCGATGCAGGCCTATCTGGCCGGGCTGATCGAGTCGCTGCCCGAGCGGCCCAAGGCGATCCTGCTAGTCTCCGGCCATTGGGAAGAGGCGGAGGTGACCGTGCATGTCGGCACCGGGCAGCCGTTGCTTTATGATTATGGCGGGTTCCCCGAGCATACCTATCGACTGCGCTGGGATGCGCCGAGTGCGCCCGATGTTGCGCTGCGGGCGAAGGCTTTGCTGGAGGGCGCAGGCTTCCCCGTCGGCGTCGAGCGCGAACGGGGCTGGGATCACGGCGTGTTCATCCCGATGATGGTGACGGTGCCGGGGGCGGATATTCCGCTCGCGCAGATGTCGCTGCGGGCTGATCTGGACCCGGCGGATCACATCGCGATCGATTTGATCTTGGAGCACACGGGCATTCGGCTCGAGAACATCGCCACCGGCCGAAAGATTCTCGTCACAGACGCAATGATTGCCGGAGTCAACTCGGTCATTCATGGATT
>JAZKJE010000046.1:7371-11474 GCA_040384525.1 Pseudomonadota bacterium | reverse complement strand
GCGATCGGCCGGGCGCTGGCGCCGCTGCGCGACGAGGGCGTGTTGATCGTTGGCAGCGGCATGAGCTTTCACACTCTGCGCGTGCGGGGGGATGCGGCGATAGCGCCCTCGGATGCGTGGGATGCGGCTTTGGTCGATGCAGTGACCGATCCCGACCCGGCGCGGCGGGCAGAGCGGGTGGCGGCGTGGGATAGCTTGCCGCACGCGCGCTTCGCGCATCCGCGGGAGGAGCATCTGTTACCGCTGATGGTGGCGCTTGGTGCTGGCGGCGATGGGCCGGCGGTTTGCGATTACCGGGACCATGTTTTGGGATGGGCGGTTAGCGGGTTTAGGTTTGGGTGACCTTACGAGTGAGAGTGCTGCGCACTCCACTCTCGAAAGGTGCTTATTATGGCTGACAGTTGTTTTGGTCCGCCCGCACCGTGGAACTCATCTTTTTCGGTCCAGCAGGTCCACCATTCAGTATCGTGATCGTAATTGTGCTGAATTCGGTCCATTGTTTGACCGGACCACCGGGTGCCGGTGAGTTCAATCTTCAATGACCAACCTGGATTGTCGATCGTGTCGATCCGAACCCCGTAGCTGTGTTCCCAGTCGCCGTCGCACTGGCCCTCATACCAGTCCATCAACCACTGAAGAGCATCGGCGCGGATGGGCATCACTCCCGCCAGCTCTGATCCTTGCGATCTACCAGCCGCACCATTGCCGCGAAGTCCGCCGCGCCGGGGCCGCCGGGAACCTGGGCCATGTGGAGGTCACGCTGGTGCACCGCGACCACTTCGTCCGCCACGCGCAGCGGCTTGCCGGCGGCCATGGTGGCGAGCTGGATTTCGCAGGCGCGTTGCAGGGCCCAATGCTTGACGAAGGTTTCGGGCACGGTCTTGCCCATCACCAATATGCCGTGGTTGCGCAGCAGCATCATGCGCCTGTCGCCGAGGTTCGCCAGCAGGCGCTCGCCTTCCTCGTCGCGGACCGTCACGCCCTCGAAATCGTGATAGGCGATCTGACCGGGAAAGTTGCAGGCGTAGAAATTGACCGGCTGGAGGCCGCCTTCGAGACTGGCGACGGCCATGCCCGCCGTGGTGTGGCTGTGGGCGATGCAGTGCGCGTCGGGGAGGTGGCGGTGGAACAGCGCATGCTGGACGAAGCCGGCGCGATTGACCGGATAGGGGCTGTCGTCGAGCTTGTTGCCGTCGATGTCGATCTTGACGAGGTTCGACGCCTTCACTTCGCTGAAGTGCAGGCCGAAGGGGTTGATCAGGAACGCGCCTTCCTCGTCGGGGATCTTCAGCGTGATGTGGTTATAGATCATCTCCGACCAGCCCATGTGATCGAATACCCGGTAACAGGCGGCGAGCTGCTGGCGGGCTTCCCACTCCGCTTCGGTCATCTGCGAGTTCTTGAGCGCGGTGGCCATCGGGGTCTCTCCTGATTTGTTGGTTTCGATATGCCACGGGTTTGGTGGCGGCTCAATCTTGATCCTCCCCGGCACGGGGAGGGGGACCGCCGCGAAGCGGTGGTGGAGGGGGCGGGCCACAAGTGAATCGTTCGCGGAAAGCCCCCTCCGTCAGCCTACGGCTGCCACCTCCCCGTACCGGGGAGGATCAAGAGAAAGCGTAGGGCACCACTGACCGCCGGTCCGGATCGATGACAATGGCGCTGCCGGCGGGCGGGAATGCGCGCTGGTCGCAATCGGTGCGGGGGCAGATGCGGCAGCTGGTGCCGATGGGCATGGCCAGCCCGCCGGGGCGCAGATCGTCGGCATAAACGAAATCCGCCGCGTAGCTTTCCTCGCAGCCCAAAGCGACCGCGTAGCGGCGGGGCGGACGGGCGTAGCTCCCCGAGGGCTTTACGAGGCCCTTCGCCATTGAGACGTAGCGAGTGCCATCGGGCATTTCCGCCAGCTGGACGAGGATGCGATCCGGGATCGCGACGGCTTCGTGGACGATCCACAAGGGGCATGCGCCACCGAGCGCCGCGAATTGCAGGCGGGTGGCGGAATGCCGCTTGGTGATGTTGCCCGCCATATCGACGCGACAGAAGTAGAAGGGGATGCCCTGTGCGCCGGGGCGCTGGAGGGTGGAGAGGCGGTGACAGGCTTGCTCGAAGCTCACGCCGAAACGCTGGCGCAGGCGGTCTATGTCGTGGCGGAAGTCGTGGGCTGCGGCGCGGAAGGCGCCGTAGGGCATCAGCAACGCGCCCGCCGCGTAATTGGCGAGGCCGACGCTGAGGAGTTCGCGGGACGCGGGAGAGGCGAGGCCGGATTGCTCGACCACCATCCGCATCTCATTGGAGAATTCGTACCGAACCAGCCGGTGCGCGAGCAGGAAGGCTCGGCTTTCCGGGGGCAGGCCCGTGTTGAGGGAGAGCGTGCGGGTGTTCTCGTCGAAGCGGCTGAGTTCGCTGCCGTCGCCGTCTGCGCTGGCGACGCGGATCTGGTGCCAGCCGCGCAGGCGATCCTCGAGCCCGCGCGCGCCGGGATCGATGGCGTCGGCCAGCGCTTCGGCGGAGCGATCGATCGCGTCGATGTAATTGCCCTCGGCCTGAAACCAGTCGCGGACTTCTTCCCATGGCAAGGGCGCCGCGTCGCCCGATCCACTGTCGAACCGGTCGTCCAGAACGCGGAGCTGCTCCTGGCTGCGGCGCCAAGCGTCGTGGAGCGCGACCATGCGGCGGGCGAGCAGCGGTTGCTGCTCGATGCCGCGGCGTAGATCGGCTTCGTCCATGCGATCTGCCGGGACGCTGCTATCGGTGGCGGCGTCGAGGGTGCGGAGCAGGGCCGCGGTTTCCTCCGCGCCGCCAAATGCTTCGAGCGGAAATTCGCGGGCGAGGGCGATCAGGACGATATCGGTGATCGGACGATCGTTATTCTCGATCTGCGAGAGGTAGCTGACCGAGATTCCCAGCCGCGCGGCCATTGCCGCCTGCGGGATCGCGGCGCGGCGGCGCAGTTCCTTGAGGCGGAACCCTTCGAACAGGCGGCGGCGGGGATTGGCCATGCTTCGACTATATCCGCAAAGTCCTAAGACGCAACTTCGCAACATTGCATTTGCGCTTCCATGCGCGCCCTGTGCAGAAGGCGCCGCTATCCGGGAGACCTGAATGTCGTCGACGATCGCCGAACTCGAACGCCGCCGCGCCGGAGCCCGATTGGGCGGTGGCCAAAAACGTATCGATGCGCAGCATGCCAAGGGCAAGCTGACCGCGCGCGAGCGGATTGAAGTGTTGCTGGACCCCGGCAGCTTCGAAGAGCTCGACATGTATGTCGAGCATAATTGCGTTGATTTCGGCATGCCCGAGCAGACTGTGCCGGGCGACGGCGTGGTGACGGGCAGCGGCACGATCAACGGCCGCCTCGTCTATGTTTTCAGCCAGGACTTCACCGTTTTCGGCGGCTCGCTTTCGGAGCGCCATGCCGAGAAGATCTGCAAGGTGATGGACAACGCCATGAAAGTCGGCGCGCCGGTGATCGGCATGAACGACAGCGGCGGCGCGCGGATTCAGGAGGGCGTGGCTTCGCTGGCGGGATACGCGGAAGTCTTTCAGCGCAACGTGTTGGCCAGCGGCGTGGTGCCGCAGATTTCGCTGATCATGGGGCCGTGCGCGGGCGGCGCGGTCTACTCGCCCGCGATGACCGACTTCATCTTCATGGTGAAGGATAGCTCCTACATGTTCGTCACCGGCCCGGATGTGGTGAAGACGGTGACCAACGAGATCGTCACGCAGGAAGAGCTGGGTGGCGCGGTGACGCACACGACCAAATCCGGCGTGGCCGATGTGGCGTTCGACAACGATATCGAAGCGCTGCTCGCGGCCCGCGACTTCGTGGACTTTCTGCCCGCATCGAACCAGGCGGAAGCGCCGGAGCGGCCGTGCAGCGATCCGTGGGACCGCATCGAGGACAGCCTCGACACGCTGATCCCGCCTAACGCCAACCAGCCTTATGACATGCACGAGCTGATCAAGAAGACGCTCGACGAGGGCGAATTCTTTGAACTGCAGCCGAGCCATGCGGGCAATATCCTGATCGGCTTCGGGCGGATCGAGGGGCGGACGGTGGGCGTGGTGGCGAACCAGCCGATGGTGCTGGCCGGGTGCCTCGA
>JAZKJE010000046.1:0-7361 GCA_040384525.1 Pseudomonadota bacterium | reverse complement strand
CGTGCGCTTCTGCGATGCGTTCGAGATTCCGATCGTGACCTTTGTCGATGTGCCGGGCTTCCTGCCGGGCGTGGGTCAGGAGCATTCGGGGATCATCAAGCATGGCGCCAAGCTGTTGTTTGCATATGCGGAAGCGACTGTGCCGAAGATCACCGTGATCACGCGCAAGGCCTATGGCGGGGCGTATGACGTGATGGCGTCCAAGCACCTGCGCGGCGATCTGAACTATGCCTGGCCGACCGCCGAGATCGCGGTGATGGGTGCGAAGGGCGCGGTGGAGATCATCTTCCGTGGGCGTACGCCCGAGGAGATCGCCGAGCGCACCGCGGAATATGAGGCGCGCTTCGCCAATCCGTTCGTGGCGGCGAGCAAAGGGTTCATCGACGAAGTGATCATGCCGCACTCGACCCGGCGGCGGATCGCGCTGGGGCTAAGGAAGCTGCGGAACAAGCAGTTAGAGAACCCTTGGAAGAAGCACGATAACATCCCTCTGTGACCGTCCTTTTTGTCATATTCCTCGTGATGGGGTTCTCGTCCGTGGTTTGGCACCTCTGGGTGGCACTGACCACCGGCAAGGTTCGCAAGGAAATATGGTTCGGGGCGGATAAGCGTGAAGATCACTATGGCTTCGTCGCGCGGGTAATCGGGTTGGTGATCATGCTTGGCGGTTTGATTTATTTCGCGGTGCAATTGCCGTCCCTGATCGAAGTGCTTGGAGAGTAAAATGAAACTCGGCCGCCTCAACCATGTCGGCGTCGCGACGCCTTCGATCGAAGCGTCGATTGCGCTGTATCGCGATACGCTGGGCGCGGCGGTGATCGGCGAGCCGTTCGACTTGCCAGCACAAGGGGTGAAGGTGTGCTTCGTCGATACGCCGAACAGCCAGATCGAGCTGATCGAGCCGCTGGGTGAGGCTTCGCCGATCCACGGTTTTCTGGCGAAGAACCCCGCCGGGGGGCAGCATCACCTTTGCTACGAAGTACCCGATATCCATGAAGCCAAGGTTTGGTTCGAGGCGAAGGGCGCCAAGGTGCTCGGCGAACCGCGCATCGGCGCGCATGGGACGATGATCTTCTTCGTCCATCCCAAGGATATGGGCGGCGTTCTTACCGAGATCATGGAAACTCCGAAGGGAGACGCGCATTGAGCGACATCCTCTACACCCTCGACGGCAATGTCGCGGTGATCCGGCTTAACCGGCCCGATGAGCTCAACGCGCTGACGATGAACATGCTCGATCTGCTCGCGGCGACTCTCCAGCGCGCCGTGGACGATGGCGCGCGCGCGGTGTTGCTGACGGGCGAGGGGCGGGCGTTCTGCTCGGGAGCGTCGCTCAAGGACATGAGCCCGGGTGGCGGCGATGCCGGCGATCGGCTGCGCAACCATTACAACCCGGTCAGCCAGGCCATGGCCGATCTGCCGATCCCGATCGTCACTGCGATAAACGGCCCGGCGGCGGGCGCGGGGGCTTCGCTGGCGCTGGGCGCTGATATCATCGTGGCCGCCAGCAATTCCTATGTGCTGCTCGCTTTCGCCAATATCGGGCTGGTGCCCGATGCCGGGGCGACCTGGCTGATCGCCAAGGCTGCCGGGCGCGCCAAGGTGCTGGAAATGGCATTGCTGGGTGAAAAACTACCCGCGCATGAGGCGAAGGAAGCGGGCTTGGTGACAATCGTGGTGGATGACAGCGCGTTGTTCGGCACGGCGATGGACTATGCCCGCAAGCTCGCCGCGATGCCGACGATCGCGCTGGGGCTGATCCGCAAACAGGTGAAGCTCGCGCTGAGCGGCACGCTGGAGGAGACGCTGGCGCTGGAGGCCGAGCATCAGACGCTCGCCGGGCGTTCGCAGGATTTCCAGGAGGGCGTCGCGGCGTTCCTCCAGAAGCGCAAGCCGGAGTTCAAGGGCAAGTGACCGAGAAGCCAACCTTGGACCAATGGGCTGCTGCGGCTGCTAAAGAGGTAAAGGGCAAGGACCTTATTTACCACACGCCCGAAGGTATTGAGGTTAAGCCGCTATATACCAAGGAAGATGTGGCGGATCTGGACCCCGGCCTGCCGGGCTTTGCGCCGTTCACGCGCGGCGTGCGTGCTTCCATGTACGCAGGGCGGCCGTGGACCGTGCGGCAATATGCGGGGTTCTCCACCGCCGAGGCGAGCAACGCATTCTATCGGCGCAATCTGGCAGCGGGACAGAAGGGGCTGAGCGTCGCTTTCGATCTCGCCACGCATCGCGGCTATGATAGCGATCATCCGCGCGTCACCGGCGATGTCGGCAAGGCCGGCGTCGCGATCGACAGCGTTGAGGATATGAAGATCCTGTTCGACGGGATCCCGCTCGATCAGATGTCGGTTTCGATGACGATGAACGGCGCGGTGATCCCGATCCTGGCCTTCTTCATCGTTGCGGGCGAGGAGCAGGGCGTCGACAAGAGCCTGCTCGACGGGACCATCCAGAACGACATCCTCAAGGAGTTCATGGTCCGCAATACGTACATTTATCCGCCGGAGCCGAGCATGCGGATCATCTCGGATATCTTTGGCTATACCAGCCGCCAGATGCCCAAATTCAACAGCATCTCGATCAGCGGCTATCATATGCAGGAAGCCGGCGCGACGCAGGTGCAGGAGCTTGCCTTCACCATCGCCGATGGCATGGAATATGTAAAATACGGCGTTAACTCAGGGCTTGATATCGACAAGTTCGCAGGCCGTCTGAGCTTCTTTTTCGCGATCGGCATGAACTTCTTCATGGAGATTGCCAAGCTGCGCGCGGCCCGTGTGTTATGGCATCGGGTAATGACGCAGCTGGGCGCCAAGGACGAGCGCAGCAAGATGCTGCGCACGCATTGCCAGACCAGCGGCGTCTCGCTGACCGAGCAGGATCCGTACAATAATGTGATGCGCACGACGATCGAGGCGATGGCCGCGATGCTGGGCGGCACGCAGAGCCTGCATACCAACGCGCTCGACGAAGCCATTGCGCTGCCCACCGATTTCTCCGCCCGGATCGCGCGCAACACCCAGATCGTCATCCAGGAAGAGACTGGGATGACCAAGGTCGTCGATCCGCTGGGCGGTTCTTATTATGTCGAGGCGCTGACGCAGGAACTGGTCGACAAGGCCTGGGAGATCATCGAGCGGGTCGAGAGCGAAGGCGGCATGGCGAAGGCGGTCGCGGCCGGCTGGCCCAAGCAGATGATCGAGGAAGCCGCCGCTGCGCAGGCCGCTCGCGTCGATCGCGGCGAGCAGGTGATCGTTGGCGTCAACAAATACCGCAAGACCGACGAAGACCCGATCGACATCCTCGACGTGGACAATGTCGCGGTGCGCGAGGCGCAGGTTGCCCGGATCAAGCGGGTGAAGGCTGCGCGCGACGAGGCTGCGTGCCGGGCTGCACTCGATGCGCTGAAGGCTGGCGCGGAGGGCTCCGCCAATTTGCTCGAACTGGCCGTGGAGGCTGCGCGCGCTCGCGCGACGCTGGGCGAGATAAGCTCGGCGATGGAATTCGGCTTTGGCCGCTATGGCACCCAGCCGACGCCGGTGAAGGGCATCTATGGTGGTGCGTACGAGTTTGATCAGCGCTGGGAGCGCCTCAAGGACGGCGTGGCCGCCACCGAGCGCCGTTTGGGTCGCAAGCCGCGCATGCTGGTCGCCAAGATGGGGCAGGATGGGCACGATCGCGGCGCGAACCTAGTCTCCTCCGCGTTCGGCGATCTGGGCTTCGAGGTCGTGCCCGGGCCGTTATTCCAGACGCCATCCGAAAGCGCGGCGCTGGCGATCCAGAAGGATGTCGATGTGGTCGGTGCTTCGTCGCTGGCGGCGGGCCACAAAACGTTGATTCCCGAACTGATTCGCGAACTGCAGGATGCGGGGCGTGCGGACATCAAGGTGATCGCGGGCGGCGTGATCCCCGCGCAGGATTACGAATTCCTCCGTGCGGCCGGCGTACAGGCGATCTTCGGGCCGGGGACCAATCTGGTGAAGGCGGCTGAGGAAGTTCTGCGGTTGCTCGGGCATAATATGCCGCCCGAAGAGGAGGCTGCGGAATGATCCGCTCCGACTGGACCCGCGAGGAAATCGCCGAGCTGTTCGATCTGCCGTTTACCGAGCTGACGTTCCGCGCGGCTGAGGTGCATCGTGCCAATCACCCGGCCAATCAGGTGCAGCTCTCCACGTTGCTGTCGATCAAGACCGGCGGGTGCCCGGAGGATTGCGGATACTGCAACCAATCGGTGAGCGCCGAGACGGGCCTGAAAGCAACCAAGCTGATGGACGTCCGCGCGGTGCTGCAGGCGGCGGCGCAGGCCAAGGATAATGGCTCGTCGCGCTTCTGCATGGGGGCTGCGTGGCGCAATCCGAAGGATCGCGACATTCCAGCGCTGGCCGCAATGATCCAGGGCGTGCGCCAGATGGGCATGGAAACCTGCATGACCTTGGGCATGCTGACGCCGGATCAGGCGCAGAAGCTGGGCGAGGCGGGGCTCGATTATTACAACCACAATATCGATACCTCGCCGGAGAATTACGCGAACGTGATCTCGACGCGGAGCTTCGAAGAGCGGCTGGATACGCTCGAGAATGTTCGCGAGGCAGGGATCAATGTCTGCTGCGGCGGGATAGTCGGGATGGGCGAGACGCGTGCGGACCGGGTGGGTTTCATCCATGCGCTGGCGACGTTGCCGCATCATCCGGAGAGCGTGCCGGTGAACGCGCTGGTGCCGGTGAAGGGAACCGTGCTGGGCAATATGCTCGCCGATACCCCGCTGGCGAAGATCGACGATATCGAGTTCGTCCGCACGATCGCCGTGGCGCGGATCACGTTGCCCGCGAGCATGGTGCGGCTTAGCGCGGGCCGCGAGAGCATGAGCGACGCGACGCAGGCGCTTTGCTTCCTGGCGGGGGCGAACTCGATCTTCACCGGGGACAAATTGCTGACCACCGGGAACGCCGGGGATGATGCGGATGCGGCGCTGTTTGCGCGGTTGGGGTTGCGGTCGTCTCAGGCTGAGCAGCGCATTCAGGAGGCGGCAGAATGATACGCGCTCCCGAAGCCTTGGTCGCATTGGGCACGATGGTGATCCCGCTCGCCACGATAGTGACTATGGGGTTCTGTAGCAGCTATCCCGGCGCGTCGCCGATCCCCGTGCCGATGATAGGCGTTATCGGCGCTGCCTGCTGGTTCGCCTGTTTCTTTCTCGCCTATAGATTTCGGAAGAATAGCTAGTGTTCAAGAAAATCCTGGTCGCCAATCGCGGCGAAATCGCCTGCCGCGTGATGCGCACCGCCAAGAAGATGGGGATCGCCACCGTCGCGGTTTATTCGGATGCCGATGCGCGCGCACCGCATGTGCTGATGGCGGACGAAGCGGTGCGGCTCGGGCCGCCGCCTGCGGGCGAGAGCTATCTGCTCGCGGACCTGATCCTGCTTGCCGCCAAGGAGACCGGGGCGGACTGCATCCATCCCGGCTATGGCTTCCTCTCCGAGCGCGAGAGCTTTGCGCGGGCGTGCGCCGAGGCGGGGATCGCCTTTGTCGGACCGCCGCCAAACGCCATCGCGGCGATGGGCGACAAGATCGAGTCCAAGAAGCTGGCCAAGGCGGCGGGCGTCAATGTCGTGCCGGGATTCCTGGGCGAGATCGCCGATACCGACGAGGCGGTGAAGATCGCCGGCGAGATCGGCTATCCGGTGATGATGAAGGCCTCGGCCGGCGGCGGCGGCAAGGGGATGCGGCTGGCCTATAGCGAGCAGGACGTTCGCGAAGGCTTTGAAGCGACCAAGCGCGAAGGGCTGGCCAGCTTCGGCGACGACCGCGTCTTTATCGAGAAGTTCATAGAGAGCCCGCGCCATATCGAGATCCAGGTGATCGGCGATCAGCACGGCAATGTCCTGTATTTGAACGAGCGCGAATGCTCGATCCAGCGGCGCCACCAGAAGGTGGTCGAGGAAGCGCCATCGCCGTTCGTGACCCCGAAGATGCGCAAGGCAATGGGCGAGCAGGCGGTGGCACTGGCGCAGGCGGTTGGTTATTATTCGGCCGGTACCGTAGAGCTGATCGTGTCGGGAGCGGACACTTCCGGCGAGAGTTTTTACTTTCTTGAGATGAATACCCGGCTTCAGGTCGAGCATCCGGTGACCGAGGAGATTACCGGCCTCGATCTGGTCGAACTGATGATCCGCGTAGCAGCGGGAGAGAAATTGCCGCTGACGCAGGCCGATGTGAAGATCAACGGCTGGTCGGTCGAGAACCGCGTCTATGCCGAGGATCCCTATCGCGGCTTCCTGCCCAGCACGGGCCGTCTGGTACGCTATCAGCCGCCCTATGCAGAGGAAGGCGTGCGCGTCGATGATGGCGTGGTCGAGGGCAGCGAGATTTCGATGTTCTACGATCCGATGATCGCCAAGCTGATCACGCATGGCGCGACCCGCGAAGAGGCGATCGACAAGCAGATCGGCGCGCTCGATGCGTTTCAGATTCAGGGCATTGGCCACAATGTGGATTTCCTCTCGGCGCTGATGCAGCACCCGCGTTTCCGTTCGGGTGCGATCACCACGGGGTTCATCGCGGAGGAATATCCCGAGGGCTTTCACGGGGCACCGGCATCTGACGCGCTCAAGCGCAAGCTGGCGGCGGTGGCGGCGCTGGTCGATCTGGAGCGTGCGGAGCGCGCTGCGTGTATCTCGGGCCAGTTGGCCGACAATATTGCGCTCACGGGCGAGCGCGTCGTGCTGATCCAGGGCGAGCAAATCCACGTCAATGACGAGGATGGCGAGCTGATCGTCGATGGCGAGGCAATGGATCTGGATACCGACTGGCAGCTCGGCGATCCGCTGTTCGTGGCGGAGATCGATGGCGAGCCGCTGAGCGTTGCGGTGGAGCGCAAGGGCGGCGGGTGGAAGCTCACCGCACACGGCGCTTCGCACAAGGTGGAGGTGCTGCCGCCGCACGTCGCGCAATATCGTCATCACATGATCGAGAAGGTGCCGCCGGACATGAGCCGGTTCCTGCTCGCGCCCATGCCGGGCCTGCTGACGCGGCTGCATGTCGCGCCGGGCGACAAGGTCGAGGCCGGTCAGCCGCTGGCGGTGGTGGAAGCGATGAAGATGGAGAATATCCTGCGCGCCGAGAAAGCGGGCGTGGTGAAGGCTGCTAATTTCGTCGCCGGCGACAGCCTTGCGGTGGATGCGGCGATCCTAGAGTTCGAATAGCCCACAAACTATCCACAAACTTATCCACAGGCAGAGCACGAATGCTCCGCTTGACGCGCAAGGCGGTCACCCGTAGATGGCCGCCTTCCGCAGCTAAAGGCCCCTTCGTCTAGCGGTTAGGACGTCGCCCTCTCACGGCGAAAACACGAGTTC
>JAZKJE010000045.1:117368-128100 GCA_040384525.1 Pseudomonadota bacterium | reverse complement strand
TCGGGTCGTCAGGGCGATCCCGGCCTGTCGCGCTTCTATCTCAGCCTCGACGACGACCTGCTGCGCATCTTCGGCCCGGACACGCTGTTCGCCAAGATGATGCGCAACAATATCGAGGATGGCGAGGCGATCGGCAGCAAGTGGCTGTCCAAGGCGATCGAGACCGCGCAGAAGAAGGTTGAAGCGCGCAACTACGACATCCGCAAGCAGGTCGTTGAGTATGACGACGTCATGAATGACCAGCGCAAGGTCATCTACGAGCAGCGCGCGGACATCATGGATGCCGATACCGTGGGTGACGTGGTGGTCGATATGCGTGCCGAGACGGTCAACGCCATCGTCGGCGAGGCGTGCCCGCCCAATTCCTATCCTGAGCAATGGGATCTGGCGGGTCTCAAGGAAAAGCTCGCCGCGGTGCTCAACATGGAGGCCCCGGTCGAGGATTGGGTCAAGGAAGAGAGCGTCGAGCCCGAGATGGTTGAAGAGCGCGTTCGCGAGATCGCGGACAAGCTCATCGAGGGGAAGGCCGCCGAACTGGAGCCCGAAACGTGGCGCCAGGTTGAGAAGTCGATCCTGCTCCAGAGCCTCGATCATCACTGGAAGGAGCATCTCGCGATGCTCGACGCGTTGCGCCAGGTGATCCATCTGCGCGCATACGCCCAGAAGACGCCGATCAACGAGTATAAGCAGGAAGCGTTCGCGTTGTTCGAGCGGATGCTCGAGACGATCCGCGAGGACGTGACCCGCACGATCGCCATGGCGCAGTTCCGCATGGCGCCGCCGCAGGACCTGCCGGAGCTGCCGGACTTCCTGACCACGCATATCGATCCGCTGAGCGGCGAAGACGACACCTATGACTATGACGGTGGTGCGAGCGGCAATGTGCTGTCGCAGCTGCCGCCGATGTCGATCCCGCAGCCCTCGGGCGCGGACCTGCCGACCGATCCGGCGGAGTGGGACGGACTGGTCAGCCGCAACGCGACCTGCCCGTGCGGTTCGGGACTGAAATATAAGCACTGCCACGGCCAGATCGCGTAAGCGCTGGCTTAAGGTACAAAAAAGGGCCCTCCCTCGCAGCCGCGAGGGAGGGCCCTTTTTGTTTGGCTAGCGCGTCTCGGTCGGCGTTACGATAGATGGGCCAAGGCGGTCGATCACTTCGCGCGCGTCGAATGCGCGGACATTGGTGCCGGGCTTGGGGCCCTTGCCGGTGACGATCTCTGCCGTAGCCTCATAGCGATCGACGGTGCGATAGTCCCAGTCACGGTCGCGCCAGAAGGGATCGTCGTAGAAGGGATCCCAGCTCCGCCAGCCGCCGTAACGCGGGCGATAGAAACGCCAATAGGGATTCCAATAGCCCCAGGGGCCACCGGCGCCGATGCCGGGCGTGCGATAGGTTTCGCTATTCTTCTCGGTATCCTTCGACACCAGAATGAAATGGTCGAAGCCGTTCTGGACGGTGAGTTCGGCAGCGCGGAAGAGCAGATAGCGCTCGACCGTCTCACGCGCGGTGAGGCTGTTGCCGCGGAAGCTGACCTGGAAGCGATTGCTTTCGATTTGCTGGTCCGAGAAGCCGCCAGCCGACGATGCGGTGGCAGGCTGATACGGCGTCGCGGTCATGCAGCCGCTGAGCGCCACGCTGCCCGCCAGGGCGAGCGCGAGCGCGGCGATGCGCGGGCGCTTAAGATTGCTGATTCGCATGGTTCCTCCGAGGGTTAGGAGCAAGGGGCAGAGTTTCTGTTCTTACGACATTGCAACGCGTGTAGGGTCGATTTGTGTCCGGAGAACGCCCGGCTCAAGCGATCCGCTCCGGCACTTCCATTGCATCCTCGGTCAGCGCTTCGCGCGGGGCCATCGCTTCCCATGGGAAGACGAACCAATCCTTCTGAACCGAGCGATCGATATCGCGGAAGCCATACTCGATTTTTTGCGACGACTGGATGTTGTCCATCAGCACGGCGAAGCGGACATTGCCCATCACGGCGCCGTCCTTGGCCAAAGCGGTGCGGAGTTCGCCGATGGTCTTACCGCTGTCGTTAATGTCTTCGATGAAGAGCAGGCGATCGCCGTCGCGGGTGCGCTGTGCGAGCACCGCGATGAGCTCGTCGCCGAACTGCGCGATCTTGGTGGAATAATCGACCGAGACCATCGACAGCCCCATCCGGTGCGACAGGAACACCGCCGGAGTGAGCCCGCCGCGGCCTACGCCGACGAGGAGGGTCGGATCCCATTCCGCAGCGGCCTTTGCGATGGCGTGGACGCCCGCAACCATGTCTTCATGGGTGAAGGGAGTGAACACGATCCCGGTCATGCATTTGCCTCCGCATAAGCGTCGAGCTTGGCGAGATGCCTGGCGACCGCGTCGTCGGGCAGGAACGAGCCCAGGAAACTGTTGCGGGCCAGCGTGACCAACTGCGTCCGGTTGAGCCCGCGACCGCCAGCGATGGCGCGGTAATTATCGCCGACATAGCCGCCAAAATAGGCCGGATCGTCAGAGTTAACAGTGGCGCGAAGCCCGAGCGCGAGCATGCGATCGATCGGGTGGCTGTCGATCGACTCGACGTTGCAGAGCTTCACGTTGGAGAGCGGGCAGACGGTGAGTGTCATACCCGAGCGCGCGAGGCGTGCGACAAGATCGGGGTCTTCGAGGCTGCGATTGCCGTGATCGAGGCGATCAATGTGGAGCAGATCGAGCGCCTCCTTCACATATTCGGGCGGGCCTTCCTCGCCGGCGTGCGCGACACGCTTGAGGCCCATCGCGCCCGCGGCGGCGAAGACACGCTCGAACTTCGAGGGCGGGTGGCCGACTTCGGACGAATCGAGACCTACGCCGGCGATCTGATCGATCCAGGGTTGGGCCTGATTGAGCGTCTCAAACGCCGCCTTCTCGTCGAGATGGCGCAGGAAGCAGAGGATCAGCTTGGAGGTGAGGCCATGCTTCGCCTCGGCATCGGCCATGCCCTGTAGCAAGCCATTGGCGACCACGCCGAAGGGTACGCCGCGATCGGTGTGCGTCTGCGGATCGAAGAAGATTTCGGCGTGGACGACGCCATCCGCTGCCGCGCGATCGAAATAGGCCATCGCCAGATCGCGGAAATCCTCTTCGGTGAGGAGAACAGCGGCGCCGGCATAATAGATGTCGAGAAAGTCCTGCAGGTTCGAGAATTCGTACGCGGCGCGCACTTCCTCGACCGATTTGAAGGGGATTTCGACTGCGTTGCGCTGGGCGAACTCGAACATCTGCTCGGGCTCGAGGCTGCCCTCGATATGGAGATGCAGTTCAGCCTTGGGCAGGCCGGTGATGAAAGTGTCCAGATCGGTCATGCACAGGGTCATCGCAGGGGCGAGGCGGGCGTGCAAGCGGGTCTGAAGATCGGCTGGCCGGCATTTAAGCCGGCTGGCTCCCTGAGTAGGATTCGAACCTACGGCCATTCGATTAACAGTCGAATGCTCTACCGCTGAGCTATCAGGGAACAAGCCGAGGGGCGCTCTATAACTCCAGTTTTTGCCGATGCAAGCGCTGAGGTGACAAACCGTGTCTTCGGACGGTCTCAGACGATGAATTGGTCCCCGTCGCCGCTAGGCGATAAACTGTTCCATGGTAATGCGGTCATCCAGCGCGTGTTCTGGGTCGAACAGCAGCGTCAGGTCGCGGGTGTGATCGATCTCGATCTGGACGGTGGCGACTTCGCGAACTTCGCGCTGATCGGCGACGGCGCTGACCGGGCGCTTGTTGGCCTCCAGCACGCGGATGCCGATTCGGGTCTTTTCGGGCAGGATAGCGCCGCGCCAGCGGCGGGGGCGGAAGGGGCTGATGGGTGTCAGGGTAAGCAGCGCCGAGCCGAGCGGGAGAATCGGGCCGTTGGCGGACAGGTTATACGCGGTCGAGCCCGCAGGCGTGGCGACGAGCATGCCGTCTGCCACCAGTTCTGGCATCACGACGCGGTCGTTGATCGTGATCTCCAATTTGGCGGTCTGGCGGGTTTCGCGCAGCAGCGAGACTTCGTTGATCGCCGGGAGAACGACAGTGTCGCCATCAACGGTGGTGGCGGTCATGCTGATGGGGGAGACGCGGAAGGGTTTGGTGCGGGCGAGGCGATCGTCGAGGCCTTCGATGCGCCAATCGTTCATCAGGAAGCCGACAGTACCGAGGTTCATGCCGAATACCGGCACGATGCGGCGGGTGCCGAGCATCGCGTGGAGGGTTTGCAGCATGAAGCCGTCGCCGCCGAGCGCCACGACGCAATCGGCCTGATCGACGGGCACCCATTCATAGGCGTCCCGCAGTTCCGATGCGGCGGCGAGCGCGGGCGCGGTGGGCGATATGGCGAGGGCACGCTTCATCATCCGCCGGTGACGCTCATATGGCGCGCGACTGCGGGCGCGGCACCCGATTCGATGCGGAAATCATGGGCGGCGGGCTTGAGGGCGAGAGCGGAGTCGATGGCTTCGTCGAGCGCGGCGAGGCCGCCGGTGCGGATTGCGGCCTTGAGATCGACTTGGTCCTCCTGGCCCAGGCACATGAACAGCTTGCCCTCCGTGGTTAGGCGCACACGGTTGCAGGTGTTGCAGAAATTCTGGGTGAGCGGGGAGATCAGGCCGAGCCGGGTGCTGGTGCCTTCGACACGCCAGTAGCGCGCGGGGCCGCCGCTGTTATGGGCGTCGCGGACGAGTGGGAAGCGCTCCTGCAGGTCGGCGAGGACGCCGGTGAGCGGGAGGAACCGGTCAACGCGGTCTTCATCAATCAGGCCGAGGGGCATGGTTTCGATGAGGGTGATGTCCAGGCCTTGCTCCGCACACCATGCCAGCATCGGGGCGATCTCGGCATGGTTGAGGCCCTTGAGCGCAACTGTGTTGATCTTGACCCGCAAACCCGCGGCCTGTGCGGCGGCGATGCCTGCGAGGACTTTACTGACGTCGCCCGTGCGGGTGATGTGGCGGAAAATATCGGGGTCGCGGCTGTCGAGGCTAACGTTTACGCGGCGCACACCGGCGTCGAACAACGCTTCGGCGTGTTCGGCGAGGCGGGTGCCGTTGGTTGTCAGCGTGAGTTCGTCGAGGCCTTGGCCGATCTGGCGGCCCAGTCGCCGCGCCAGATCGATCGCGTCGCGGCGCACCAGCGGTTCGCCGCCGGTCAGGCGAATCTTGCGGACGCCGCGGGCGATGAAGCGCTCGGCGATCAGGGCGATCTCCTCCAGCCGCAGCAACGCATCACGCGGGAGGAAGGTCATGTTCTCGGACATGCAATAACGGCAGCGCAGATCGCAGCGATCGGTGACGGAGATCCGCAGATAGCTGATCGTGCGCCCGTGTCGGTCAACCAAAGCGGGGGCGCAGGCCATGCCGCAGGGTTTAGCGACAAGCTGTGGGCAAACAAGCCTTAGGATTCGCGGTGGCGCTTTACCCGCGCTATCGAGGGACGAATGGCCGACGATTTTACCGTTATCGATACCGTCGCCGCCGTCTCTAACGAGGCGCCGGTGTTCGTGCTTTCCTTCCGCCAGCGCGATGAGGTCGCGGCTGCTGCTGCGGGCGGCGGCTGGCGCGTTGTCGCAGCGCGGCGCAGCGAGGGTCTGGAGCGGCGCTTTATTGCCAGCGGCGCCGCCATCGCGGTGATCGATGCGCGTGGGGCAATGAGTGACGGTATCGAGGCCGCCAAGATATTGGGCGGGCCGATTGCGGCGCATGGCGCGGCGATGCTGATCCTCGTTTCCCAGAGCGACGCGGTGCACATGCGGCACTTTTACGATGCGGGGGCGACGCATTTCCTGTCGAGCCCGATGTCTTCGGCGGCGATGGCGCATGCGATCCGCTTTGCGCTGCGTCATGTCGAGCGGCTGGCAGGGTGGAGCAGGGAGGCCGGGCCTGCGGCAGAGCCGCTGGGCTGGCGCTACGATCCCGAGCTGAAGTCGCTGCAATTGACGCCTGCGCTGGCGGGACTGCTGGCGCTGCCCGAGGCGCCGGGGATGCGTGCTTTGTATCGCAAGCTGGAGGCCACGGACCGCGAATTGGCCCGCTCGGCGCTGAATCGGTTGGGCGAGGCGCTGGCTTCGACGGCGTTTGCGCATGATCTGCCGGGGATCGGCCGCGTTGTGCAGCACCTGCAATACGATGCGCGGACCAAGCGGCTGCATGCTCTGGTCGAGGCTTTGGGCGTGGCTCCGGACGCAAGCGCGGCGGTGCGCGATGCGCTTACCGGTGCTCGGGATGGACCTAGCGCGCGGCGCTGGATCGATCGGCGGCTGGGTGAGGGCGTCAAGATCGGGGCGATCCTGATCGGGCTGACGCGCTTCGAGACAGTGAATACGGCGTATGGCCGGGCGGCGGGCGACGAATTGCTGCGCGCGGTATCGCGGCGCGTGGCGGAGGTTGCGCGCGAGGCTTTGGGCAAGAGCGCGATTGTTGCGCGGATTGGCGGATCGGAATTTCTGGTCGCCAGCGATGACGCCGATAGCGCGAAGCTGGGCGCGGCATTGACCAGGCTGGAGGAGGCGCTGTCGCGGCCCTTCGTGGCGGGTGGGGCTATCGCCCCGCTGGGCGCGCGGCTGGCGAGTGCCGAGAGCGACGCGAGCGATAATGCTGCAACGTTGCTGCGGCGGGCGAGCGAGACGCTGCTGGGCGATGGGGCTAACCGCGAGACCGGTGGGCCGCCGATCGATGATCTGGTCGGCAGCATCCACAAGGCGCTCGAGCGCGGCGAGATCGGCGTGTTGTTTCAGCCGCAGGTGGCAATTGCGACGGGGCAGATCGTCGGCGTTGAGGCGCTGGCGCGCTGGCATCATCCCGAATTTGGCGAAGTGGGCGCGGAGACGTTGTTTGCAGCTGCCGAGCGGGCCGGGCTGGAGGCTACGCTGAGCGATCATGTCCAGCGGCGTGCGCTGTCGGCGGCGGCCAATTGGCCCTCGTCGCTGAGCAAGCTGCGGCTCTCGATCAACGTTACTGCTGCCGATGTAGCGCGGGCGGGCTTCGCCGACTCGCTGCTGGGGCGGATCGATGCGAGCGGGTTTCCGCGCGCACGCCTGACAGTGGAGATCACCGAGGGCGGGATCATGGCCGATCTGAGCGAAGCATCGCGGCTGCTGGGCGAATTGCGCGCGGCCAAATGCCGCGTGGCAATCGACGATTTCGGGACGGGCTATTCAAGCCTCGCGTACCTCAAGGCACTGCCGCTCGATTACCTGAAGATCGACAAGAAACTGAGCCAGGACATTGCCGGTAGCGCGCGCGATCGCGTGGTGGTGCGCGGCGTGATCGATATGGCGCGTTCGCTGGGGCTTTCGGTGATCGCCGAGGGCGTGGAGACGCAGGTTCAGCTCGATCTGCTGGCCAAAGAGGGCTGCCAGTATTTCCAGGGCTTCCTGTGCTCAGAACCGGTCGATGTGCCCGCGCTCGCGCAATTGGTCGCGAAGGCCGCGTGAACGATCCGCTCGATCTGACCGGCGTCTGGTATGGGCGCTATGACAGCCGCGAGGAGCCGCAGGATAACGGCTTTATCGCGCTGATCGAGGAGGAGGGCGGCGGCTTTACCGGCTCGATCAGCGAGCCAGATGGCGCAGGCGGCATTCGCAATGCGACGGTCGCGGGGCGGCGGACGGGGCAGGCGCTATTCTTCACCAAGCAATATAGCGGGCGCTGGAGCCACGCGGTTCGCTATTCGGGGCGGATCGATGGCGAGGGGGTTGCGGTCAGCGGCAGCTGGAATCTCGATGGGCTGACCGGCAGTTTCGACATGCAGCGAGAGAAGTTCAGCGAGGAAGAGCTGGAAGAAGATTTCGAGGTCGAAGTGACCGAGCCGATCGGGCTGAAATAGGGGGAATTATATGCGCGTGATGCTCGCTTTGGCCTTACTGCTCGCGCCTGTAGCGGTGTCCGCGCAGAGCTCCCCCGCCGCAGTCACCAGGGATATGCCGCGCGACACAGCCCAGCCGGCGGGTCTTGCGCAGGTGCGCTATCCGAGCGGGGGCGTTGATATACCGGCGCGGTTCTTTCTGGCTGCGGGCGCGGGCCAGCATGGCACCGTGCTGCTGCTGCACGGCTTCCCCGGCACCGAGCTGAACCTGGATCTGGCGCGGGCGATGCAGCGTGCGGGGTGGAACGTGCTGGCCATCCATTATCGCGGCGTGTGGGGCGCGCCCGGCAAGTTCAGCTTTGCGCACACGATTGAGGATTCTCGCGCGGCGCTGGGCTGGCTGCGGTCGCCCGAGATCGCCACCAAATATCGCGTCGATACCGCCAAGATCGTCGTGCTGGGTCACAGCATGGGTGGTTTCGACACGGTGATGCTGGGCGACGATCCCAAGGTGGCGGGCTTCGCCGTCATTTCTGCGGCCGATATCGGCGGATGGGCCGGCTTCCTCGACACGCCCGCCAAGCGGCTCCAGGCCGAGCCCGCTTTTGCCGACGAAATCAGCTACACCAACACTAGCTATCGCGAGATGGCGGACGAGATCCTCGCCCATTCCAAGGCATGGGACTGGACGACGCGGGCGGCCAAAATGGCGGGGCGGCCCGCGCTGATCATCAGCTCCGACGATGGCAACGCTCCGTCGGACATGGCGGCGGGTGACGCAATCGAAGCGGCAGGTGGGCCCGTGCCTACCCGAGTTAAATTCGCGACCGATCACAGCTACAACGATCACCGCATCGCACTGGCTTCGGCGATTGTGGCATGGCTGGGGAAGAGCTTTTAGCCCGCGGCCTTCGCCAATCCGCGTGAGATTTGCAGCGCTGCGTTGAGGCGGGCGCGGGGGTTGTTCCATTCGCGGGTGACGACCAGCTTCATGTCCGGGCGCAGGCGGGCAGTGCCGTCCAGCCGTTCGACATAGGCCATCAGGCCATCCACGTTCGGGAATTTGTCACCGTGGAAGGTGATGAGCGCGCCCTTTGGACCGGTATCGAGGCGGGCGATGCACGCCTTCTTCGCATTCAGCTTGGTCTCGATCAGGCGCAGCAGATTCTCGGTCGCGTCGGGCAGCTTGCCGAAGCGATCGATCAGTTCGGCGGCGAAGGCTTCGATGCCGTTGCTGTCCTCGACTTCGTTGAGGCGGCGATACAGCCCCATGCGCAGATCGAGATCGGGAACGTAATCCTCGGGGATGAGGATCGGCGCGTCGACGTTGATCTGTGGCGAGAGATCCTTGGGGCGGAGTTCTTCACGCAGACCTCCGGCCTTGGCGTCCATGATCGCCTCTTCGAGCATCGACTGGTACAGTTCGAAGCCGACTTCCTTGATGTGGCCCGATTGCTCGTCGCCGAGCATGTTGCCGGCGCCGCGAATGTCGAGATCGTGGCTGGCAAGCTGGAAGCCGGCACCCAGGGATTCGAGATCGGACAGCACCTTGAGCCGCTTGGTCGCGGTTTCGGTCATCTGCCGCTCGGGCGGGGTGGTCATGTATGCGTACGCGCGCGTCTTGGCGCGTCCGACGCGTCCGCGCAGCTGGTATAGCTGGGCCAGGCCGAACTTGTCCGCGCGATTGATGATCACCGTGTTCGCGCTCGGGATATCGAGGCCCGATTCGATGATCGTGGTGGAGACGAGCAGGTCGTAGCGGCGATCATAGAAGGCGCTCATGCGCTCTTCGACTTCAGTTGGCGCCATCTGGCCGTGCGCGACGACATAGGTGATCTCGGGCACCTCTTCGCGCAGGAATTTCTCGATATCGGGCAGGTCCGAGATGCGCGGCGTGACGAAATAGGCCTGTCCGCCGCGATAATGTTCGCGGAGCAACGCCTCGCGCAGGACGACCGGGTCCCAGGGCATGACATAGGTGCGGACCGCGAGGCGATCGACCGGTGGCGTCTGGATCACCGATAGCTCGCGCAGGCCCGACATTGCCATTTGCAGCGTGCGCGGGATGGGCGTGGCGGTGAGCGTCAGGACATGGACGTCGGCCTTGAGCGCCTTGAGCCGCTCCTTGTGCGTGACGCCGAAGCGCTGCTCCTCGTCGACGATGACCAGGCCGAGCTGCTTGAAATCGACGGTCTTTGAGAGGATCGCGTGGGTGCCGATGATGATATCGACCTGACCCTCGGCAAGGCGCTCGCGGGTGAGCTTGGCCTCGGCAGCGGGGACGAGGCGTGAGAGGCGGCCGATTTCGATCGGGAAGCCCTGGAAGCGCTCGACGAAATTGCGGTGGTGCTGGCGCGCGAGCAATGTGGTGGGGCAGACCAAAGCGACCTGCATCCCGGCCATTGCCGCGACGAAGGCGGCGCGCAGCGCCACCTCGGTCTTGCCGAAGCCGACATCGCCGACGATGAGCCGGTCCATCGGGCGGCCTGCTGCGAGATCCTCGAGCACGTCGTGGATAGCGCGGTCCTGATCCTCGGTTTCCTCGTACGGGAAGCGATCAACGAAAGCGGGGTAGCCGCCGGGATCGGGTTCGAGGACTTCGCCGGGGCGGACCGCACGACGCGCAGCGGTGGCGATGAGTTCACCCGCGATTTCGCGGATGCGCTCCTTCATCTTTGACTTGCGGCGCTGCCATGCTTCGCCGCCGAGCCGGTCGAGCGTCGCGCCTTCTTCGCTCGATCCGTACCGGCTGAGGACTTCGAGATTTTCGACAGGGACGAAAAGCTTGTCGCCGCCTGCGTATGTCAGCTGAACGCAATCGTGCGGCGCTTTCTGCACCGGAATCTGGGTCAGGCCCTCATAGCGGCCAATGCCGTGCTCGACATGGACGACGAGATCGCCGGGAGTGAGCGTCGCCAGCTCGTTGAGGAAGGCGTCGGTCGATTT
>JAZKJE010000045.1:86062-117358 GCA_040384525.1 Pseudomonadota bacterium | reverse complement strand
CGATTTCTTGCGCTTGGTGCGGCGGATCAGGCGATCGCCGAGCATGTCCTGCTCGGTGAGGACTGCCACGTCGGGCGCGGAAAAGCCGTGATCGAGCGGCAGGACGATGAGCGCGACGCCACCTGAGGCGGTGCCGAGCGCCGACTGCCAGCTATCGGCGTTTTGCGCGCCCTTCAGGCCATGATCGTTGAGCAAGCCGGTCAGACGTTCGCGGGCGCCGATCGAATAGCTGGCCAGGATAGGCTTGCGACCGTCCTTTTTCAGCTTGGCGATATGCTCGACAACGGCTTCGTAGATGTTGGTGCTGGCGGCGCGCTCGGGCGCGAAATCGCGGGGGCCATCGACGTTGAAGTCGAGGACGGTCTTGCTCTCCGGCTCGTGGAAGGGCGTGGCGACATGGACGCTGGCTGCGTCCTGTTCCTTCGCCCATTCGTCTGCGGTCAGATACAAGGATGTCGCATCGAGCGGGCGATAGCTGCCGGGGGCAGTGCTTTCGGCGCGGACACGGTTCTGGTGATAATCGGCGACCGCTTCGAAGCGCTGCTGCGCGGCGCCGGTGGTGGCGGTGTCGCGGACCACGACGGCGTTCTCGGGGAGGTGGTCGAACAGGGTTTCGAGGCGATCCTCGAACAGCGGCAGCCAATGCTCCATGCCGGCGAGGCGGCGGCCATCGCTGATCGCCTGATAAAGCGGATCGCCGGTGGCATTGGCGCCGAACTTCTCGCGATAGCGCGCGCGGAAGCGTTTGATGCTCTCTTCGTCGAGCAACGCTTCGGAGGCGGGCAGGAGCGTGAAGCCATCGACGCGTCCGGTGGTGCGCTGGTCCTGCGGATCGAAGGTGCGGACGCTTTCGATTTCGTCGCCGAAGAAATCGAGGCGGAGCGCCTGTTCAGCACCACTCGGGAACAGATCGACCAAGCCACCGCGGACGGCAAACTCGCCGTGATCGTTGACGGTGTCGAGGCGGACATAGCCGTTCGCCTGGAGGAGTGCAGCGAGCTTATCGAGGCCGATCCGCTCGCCGGGGGCAAGTCGCGCCACCAGCTGGCGGATGCGGAAAGGCGTGAGCGTGCGCTGGGTCGCGGCGTTGACGGTAGTGATGAGGAGGCGGGGCTTGTCCGCCTTGGATTGTAGCGCGTGGAGCGTTGCCAGCCGTTCGGACATGATCCGCAATGTGGGGCTGGCGCGGTCGTAGGGCAGGCAATCCCATGCCGGGTAGCTGAGCACTTCCAACTCGGGCGCGAAGAAGGGTGCAGTGCTCGAGACTGCGCGCATCGCTGCCTCATCCGGCGCGATGAACACGGCGGTGCCGCCGGCGCGCGCCAGATCGGCCAGCATCCAGGGGAGGAAACCGGCGGGCGCTCCCGCGAGGGTGAGCGACTTCTGCGCGGAAAGGATCGTCTTGAGGTCTGGCATTATTCGGTGATGGGCACGTAGGTCAGCGTCTTCAGGGCAGTCATGATCGTACCGGCATAACGCGGCGGAACCGGCGCGGCTCCAATGGCCCAGGCCATGATGTCGACATCCTGCTCCTCGAGCAGTTCTTCGAACAGGTTGCGCTCTTCCTCATTCCAGTCTTCGGAATATTTGTCGAAGAAGCCGCCGATCAGCAGATCGGCTTCCTTGATGCCGCGATGCCAGCTGCGGAAACGCAGGCGCTTCAAATGGGTCTCGCGGTCCACAGGCTTTCCAACGCAAATTGGCCCACGGCGCTTTTAGCGTCCGTCGGCTGGGTGTAGAGCGGCAATAGTCATGCGGCCTGAAATTCTCAATCCACTCTTCGCCGAGGTTACTGCGCTGAAAGGCGTGGGCGCGGCGCTGGCCAAGCCGCTTGAGCGGCTGGGGCTGGGCAGGGTGGTGGATGTAGCGTTTCATCTGCCGACCGGGTTCATCGATCGCGAGCCGCGCGACGAGCTGATGCAGGCCGATGTTGGCCGGACGATAGCGATTGAACTCACGGTGATGCACCACCGCTTTGGCAGCAGCGCGCGAGCGCCGGCGCGGGTGCAGGCGATGGACCGACACGGCAATCATGTTAGCCTGGTCTTCTTTCGGGCGAATTCGGGCTGGGTGAAGAAGCTGCTGCCGGAGCATGAGAAGCGCTGGGTCTCCGGGCGGCTCGATCAATACGGACAGGAATTGCAGATCGTGCATCCCGAGGTCTCGGAAGAGGCCGAGATGGGCGGGCGCGAGGCGGTGTATCCGCTGTCCGAGGGGATTACGTCGAAGCGAATCGCGGGCTTTGTCGAGCAGGCGGTGGAGCGCGCGCCGGAGCTGGCCGAGTGGATCGAGCCCAGCCTGAAGGCGCGGAACGGCTGGCCGGACTGGCGCGAGGCGCTGGCGCGGATCCATGCCGATCCGGCGGATGCGAAGGCGCGCGAGCGGCTGGCGTATGACGAGGTGTTCGCCAATCAGCTGGCGCTGCTGCTTGTGCGCGGCGAGGCGCGGGCGAAGCGCGGTCGGCCATTGGCGGGCGACGGGCGGCTGCGCGACAAGCTCCAGCTGCCGTATACACCGACGGGCGCGCAATCGCGGACAATCCGCGAGATCGAAGGCGATATGGCGCAGAGCCAGCCGATGCTGCGGCTGCTGCAGGGCGATGTCGGTTCGGGCAAGACGCTGGTTGCGCTGATGGCGCTGTTGATCGCGGCGGAGGCCGGGGCGCAGGGCGCGTTGCTGGCGCCGACCGAGATTTTGGCGCGGCAGCATTTCGAGAATTTGGGGCGCTTGCTCGCGGGGATGGATGTGCGGATCGCGATCCTTACCGGGCGGGACAAGGGCAAGGTTCGTGAGGCTACGCTGATGGGCGTGGCTGCGGGCGAGATCGACATATTGATCGGCACGCATGCGATCTTTCAGGAGGGCGTGCAGTATCGCAATCTGGGCCTTGTCGTGGTCGACGAGCAGCATCGCTTTGGCGTGGCCGAGCGGATGATGCTGCAGGCGAAGGCACAGGTGCCGCCGCATCTGCTGGTGATGACCGCCACCCCGATCCCGCGCACGCTCCAACTGGCGAGCCATGGCGAGATGGACGTGAGCAAGCTCGATGAGATGCCGCCGGGCCGCGAACCGATCCAGACCACGGTGATATCCGAGGACAAGCTCGACGCGGTGATCGCGGGGCTGGGGCGGCATCTGGACGCTGGCAAGCAGGCTTATTGGGTATGCCCGCTGGTTGAGGAGAGCGAGAAGACCGATCTGGCGGCCGCCGAGGATCGCGCGGTGAAGCTGACCGCGCGGTTCGGCGAAAAGGTCGGGCTGGTGCATGGCCGGATGAAGGGGCCGGAGAAGGACGCAGTGATGGCGCGCTTCTCGGCAGGTGAACTGGGCGTGCTGGTGGCGACTACCGTCATCGAAGTGGGTGTCGATGTGCCCAATGCCACGCTGATCGTGATCGAGGCGGCGGACCGCTTTGGCCTCGCCCAGTTACATCAGTTGCGCGGGCGCGTTGGGCGGGGCGGGGGGCAGTCGCACTGCATCCTGCTGCGCGGCGGCGGGCTAAGCGAGACTTCGCGGGCGCGGCTGGGGCTGATGCGGGATACGACCGATGGCTTCGTAATTGCCGAGCGCGATCTGGAACTGCGCGGGGCTGGCGAATTGCTGGGGACGCGGCAGTCCGGCGAGCAGACGTTTCGGCTGGCGACGCCGGAGAGCCTCAACGCACTGATCGTCTCGGCGAATGCCGATGCGCGGTTGCTGGACGATCAGGACAGGGGATTGAAGAGCGAGCGGGGACAGGCGGCACGGATCGCTCTGTATCTGTTCGAGCGGGATGCGGCTGTCGGGCTGCTCCGCGCGGGCTGATTACTTGCCGCGCACCATGATCGTGGCGAGCTCGTAATAGCTGGCGAGATCGATGACGTTTTCGAACTGGGCGCCAAGGCGGCCGCCGAGCGACCAGCGTATTTCGGCTACCATCACGCCGACCACCGGCAATTGGATACGAATGCGGTCACCGACTTCGAAGCAGGCTTCGCAGCGGGCCATGAGGCCATGGGGTGAGATATTGACGATCAGCAGGCCGTGCGACTTCGCGTCGGGCCCAAAGGCGCGCGCACGATAATGCACCTCCTCGCGACCCTCACGGCGCACTTCGGCAAAAGCCAGATTACCCATTCCTACGCTCACACACGCCTCACAATACTCGAGGTTGGCTACTCATATTGAGCAGCTCCGCGTGAATCTCCCTGCAAGAAATCTGCTTAATATTCAGTTGCGTGAGAGGTTTATTGGGCCAAATCGGACGGAACTGTTGGCTCGGAGATCAGATGGCGCATGCGGGCCCAGCGCTCCTCGCGGCTGGGCTTTCCGGCATTTAGCCATGCGGTGACCATTTGTTCGCCCAGGCCATAATTGATTACATAGCTGCGATACTGATCGACGAACGGGAGCGAGCGCGCGGCGCCTTCGGTTGTGCTCAGGCCGTATTTGGCGAGGAGAGTGATCGCGGTGGCGCGGTCGATCTCGCCGTCCAGATATTGCTGCTGCACGGTCAGCCCGGCGTGCCTGAGATCGGCCAGCGCGCTTTCGAGCGCGGCATTTTCCTTGACCGTTGGCGGCGTAAGCCCGGCGAGCGGATAGAGCTTGGCCTTTTCGAAGGCGACTTGCTCTTCGTCCGGGAAAGCGAGCTTGATGCCCGCATTGGCTGAACCTTCGGCGAGGAAGCTTTGCGGGCTGTAGAGCGGGTAGACCATGAACTCGACCCAGCCCTTGCCCCTGGCCAGTTCCGATTCCAGCCGCGCGTTCAGCGCATGATGACCAGGATAGCCTTCGTGGCAGCCGATATCGATCGCGCGGGCGACGGTGACCGGCATATCGGTGTTCAGCTGGATCAGGCTGTGGGCGTTGCCCTTGTACCAATTATAGCCCGACCAGGGCTGCTTGGTGACCAGTTCCAGATCGAACTTCTCATTCGCTGGCAACGAGATATAGGGCATCGTCCGCGCGCGGCACTCGGCGATGGCGGCGCGGAAGACCGGCTCGAGCTTGTCGAAGGGCACGAGGGCGACGGGGCGATGCGCGCCGACGCGCTCGGCAAGCGAGCCTTGGCCCGGCAGCATCGCGTCGATCCTCGCGAGCACGCCGTCGTAATAAGAGAGCGGCTTGAGCTCGGGGCGGAAGCCGAACAGGCCTTCTGCCTCATCGACGAATTTGAATTTCCTGCCCTGCATCATCGCCAGACGGGTTTGCGCGGCGCGGACCTGGCCGATCAGGAAGGTGCGGCGGCGCTGCTCGTCCTTGCTCAGACTCTTCGGGTCGATCTTGCCGAGACGCGCCTGAAGCGCATCGGCATCCCTGGCGAGCGTTGCGACATCGCGCGGGTTTGCCTTGGCCGCGGCCTGCCACTCGGCGGGGCCGTAAAAGGCATCGACATAGCCGGCTTCGCGCTCACCGGCTTCGAGGGTGAGGTGGACGAAGGCTTCGGCGATGGCGCCGAGTTCGGTGGGTGCGGGCGCGGCGGCGATCAGCGCCAGCGGGGCGATGGTGGCGAGGAGGATGCGGCGGATCATGCGGTGAGAACTCCATGCTTCTTGGCGCCGAAACTGATCTTGTCGCCGGGCCGTACGATGACATCGGCGCTGCTGATCTTCTCATCATTCACGCGGATCGCGCCTTCCTCGATCTTGCGCTTCACTTCCTTGTTCGACGCAGCGAAGCCGAGGCCGACATTGGCCTGGAGGATGCTGATCCCCTCGGCGGGCACCACGAGCGTAGGCAGTGCGCCGCCCGCCGAGCCTTCCTCGAACAGCTTGCGGGCCGTCTCCGCCGCTTCCTCGGCACCGGCGCGGCCGCGGCACATGGCGGTCGCTTCGTTGGCGAGGATCTTTTTGGCTTCGTTTATCTCGGCGCCTTCGAGCTTTTCGAGGCGCTCGATCTCGTCGAGCGGCATATCGGTGAACAGGCGGAGGAACTTGCCAACGTCGCGGTCATCGGTGTTCCGCCAGAACTGCCAGTAGTCGTAGTGCGACAGCTGCTCGGGGTTGAGCCACACCGCGCCGGACATGGTCTTGCCCATCTTGCCGCCATCCGCCGTGGTGATCAGCGGGGTGGTGACGCCGAACACTTCGGTGCCGTCGCAGCGGCGCGAAAGCTCGATGCCGTTGACGATATTGCCCCATTGATCCGAACCGCCGAGCTGCAAGCGGCAGGCGTGGCGGCGCGACAATTCCAGGAAGTCATATGCCTGGAGGATCATGTAATTGAATTCGAGGAAGCTGAGCGATTGTTCGCGATCCAGCCGCAGCTTGACCGAATCGAAGGCGAGCATCCGGTTGACCGAGAAATGTTGGCCGTAATCGCGCAGGAACGGGAGATATTCGAGCGCATCGAGCCATTCGGCATTGTCGAGCATGATCGCATCCGTCGGGCCGTCTCCGAAGGTCAGGAACGGTTCGAACGCAGTCTTGATCGTGGCGATGTTCGACGCGATCGTCTCCGCCGTCATCAGCTTGCGGGCTTCATCCTTGAAGCTCGGATCGCCGACTTTGCCGGTGCCGCCGCCCATCAGCACGATCGGCTTGTGGCCGGTCTGCTGAAGCCGGCGCAGCAACATGATCTGGACGAGGCTGCCGACATGGAGCGACGGTGCCGTCGGATCAAAGCCGATATACGCAGGCACGATCTGCTTCGTGGCGAGCGCATCGAGCGCGGCGGCGTCAGTCACCTGGTGGATATATCCACGCGAGGAGAGGGTGCGGAGCAGATCGGAGCTGTATTCGGTCATGATGCGCGGCGTTTAGCGAAGGCGCGGCCCCGCGTCATCCCTGTGTTGCGGCGCGAAAGGTTACACCAGGTTTACACTATCGCGGATGTTTCCCGGAGTGCGACGCTCCAAAACTTCACCAAGGCGATGGCGAATATCCGGGCGGGCAGAACTGGCGGTTTCAAAGAGCGGTCGGGAGCGCCGGCCGGCTCAGCCAAGCAGGCAGAATCCTACATTGCAACCAACATTGGCAGAGCGATGCGAGCGGACTACCCATCGGGCATGAGATTGATCCCTTATCCCGGCCTGCCGCACCCGAACCTGTCGATCGAGGTCAGAGTCGAGCGGGACGGACGCAACATGATGTTTCGCTACCGCATTACGGGCGAGGTCGAGACGATACGCCTGGGCAATCCGGTGTTGCCGCGCCGCAGGGATGACCTGTGGCGAACCACTTGTTTCGAAGTGTTCGCGCGTCCCGTTGGCAGCCAGCATTACCTCGAACTCAATTTCGCGCCTTCGGGGGAATGGGCGGCTTATGATTTCCAAGGGTATCGAGCTGCTCGGAAGGACGCAACTATGGGCCGGGAGCCGATAATCGGAGCCGTCCAATATGACGGTGGGCTTGCGGTCGATGTTTATTGCGACCCCGATCTGGATGGCGCGCTGGAACTGAATATCACCGCAGTGATAGAAGACGCCCATGGCGCAATTTCATATTGGGCGCTGGCGCATGCGGAAGAGAAGCCGGACTTCCACGACCCGCTTTGCTTCACCCTAACCGTCTAAGCGTGCGCCGCCGCCATTGCTGTCGATACGACTACCGCGTCTTCCACCAATCCAGTGGATAATTGGCTATGTTCCTCCATCGCCTGCATCCGTGCGGTGAAGGTGGCGTAGGAGGCGATGATTGCGACGGCTCCGGCGGCGAGTGCTGCGGGGATGCGCTGGTTGCGCGGGACAAGGACCGCACCTGCGAACGCAGCGGTAAGGCTGCGGGCGGCGATTGCGGGCCAGATGATGCGATCGGGAGCGCTCCGCTGCTTGTCGCCGGCGAGCTCATAGGCGGCCAACGCACTCGCTCCGAGCGACACGAAAGGATGCGACAGGAACTTCGGCGCGCTGTTGTCCGCAGGGAGCGTGCCGTTGCGAGCGGCATTGGCGACTGCGGCGAGCGGAGTCATCGCACGCGCGCCGGCGGCGATGCCCATCAGGATGGATCTGATCATATTGGCAGAACGGGTGAGGGCCGTGGGGGTTGCGTCGGGCGCCAACTCCCGGCACCTCAAGCCCCATGAAATTCGGTATCGATCGCCTGCTCGCTGACCCTGTGCTTCTCGACCAGCTCAAGGGGCAGCGTGTTGCCTTGCTTGCCCATCCGGCTTCGGTGACGGCGGACCTGACCCATTCGGTGGATGCGCTGATCGGGGCGGGGCTGAAGGTCTCGGCGATGTTCGGGCCGCAGCATGGCGTGCGCGGCGATTTGCAGGACAATATGATGGAGTCGCCCGACTTCACCGATCCGACCTATGGGATGCCGGTGTTCAGCCTGTACGGCGAAGTGCGGCGGCCGACCGGGCAATCGATGGGGACGTTCGACACGATCCTGATCGACCTGCAGGACGTGGGTTGCCGGATCTACACCTTCGTGACGACGCTGCTTTATGTGCTGGAGGCTGCGGCCCAGCATAAGAAGAGCGTGTGGGTGCTTGATCGGCCCAATCCTGCCGGACGCCCTGTTGAAGGGCTGACGTTGCTGCCGGGCTGGGAGAGCTTTGTTGGCGCGGGGCCGATGCCGATGCGGCATGGAATGACGCTGGGCGAGATGGGCCAGTGGTTCATCGATCATTTCAAGCTCGACGTGGAATATCGCGTGATCGAGATGGAAGGCTGGGCGCCTGAGGCTGGCCCCGGCTATGGCTGGCCACAGGACCGCGTGTGGATCAATCCGAGCCCCAATGCCGCCAACGTCAATATGGCGCGGGCTTATGCCGGGACGGTGATGCTGGAGGGGACGACGCTCTCTGAGGGCCGGGGCACGACGCGACCGCTGGAATTGTTCGGGGCGCCGGACGTGGATGCCAAGGCGGTGATCGCGGAGATGCGGCGGATGGCCCCCGAGTGGCTGAACGGCTGCACGTTGCGCGATATTTCGTTCCAGCCGACCTTCCACAAGCATGTCGGGCAGCTTTGCTCGGGCGTGTTTATCCATGCCGAGGGCGCGGCCTATGACGATGCGGCGTTCCAGCCGTGGCGGCTGCAGGCTTTGGGCTTCAAGGCGATGCGGAAGCTGTATCCAGATTATGATCTGTGGCGCGATTTTCCGTATGAATATGAGTTCGACAAGCTGGCAATCGACGTGATCAATGGCGGGCCGGGCCTGCGCGAATGGGTGGACGATGCCGGCGCGGTTGCGGGCGATCTGGATGCGCTGACCAAGCCGGACGAGGCTGCATGGGTTGAGCTGCGCGCAAAGTATCTTAGGTACTAGGGATGCTGGCCGGACTGATCTTTGCCGTTGAGGAAGCGACCGACCGGCCGGGGACGCTGGTGGCGACGCTGCCGTTCGGGGGCATGACGCTGCTGGAGTATCAGGTACGGCTGCTGGTGGGGGCCGGGGCCGAGAAGGTTCTGATCGCAGTGGGCAAGATGACGCCGCCGCTGCTGACCGCCGTAAACCGCGCGACCAAGAAGCATCCGATGGTGGAGGTCGTGCGATCGGCCGAGGAAGCTGCCGAGAAGTTCGATCATGGTTCGCGCGTATTGGTGCTGGCCGATGGGCTGGTGACCACCGATCCGGTGATGGATCGGATGGCGGCGGAGGGCGGCGAGGCTTTGCTGGTCACCGACGACGCTGATTCGCCCGCCGCGATCGAGCGGCTGGATATGCGGGACAGCTGGGCGGGGATCGCGCGCATATCCGTGGCGCAACTCGGCCAGATCGCGCAGATGCCCGAGGATTATGATTTCCAATCGGCGCTGCTGCGGATCGCTTCGCAATCGAGCGCCGAGCATGTGCCGATCACGGCAAGCTGGCTGCGCAGCGGTCATTCGGTGGAGCGCAGCGCCGAGGGGCTGGCGGCGCGCAATACCGGCGTGCTGGCGGCGCTGACCGAGCGGCGGGTAGATTGGGCGGATCGCTGGGTGTTCACGCGCGTGGCCCGCGCTGTGTTGCCCGAACTCGTCGGCCGCAATGTTGGCGGCTGGGTGTTGATGGTCGCAGGCGGCGCATTATCGCTGCTTTCGCTGATGGCGATCGGGATGGATTGGGAAGGCGTGGGGCTGGTCGGTTCGCTGACTGCGGCCGCTACGCTGGCGACCGGATCGGCGATGGCGGCGCTTCGCGGCGAAGAAATGCGGGGGCGTGCTCTGGAATGGGCGATCCTGGCGCTGTTTGGCGCGGTGGTGTTGCTGTGCGGCTGGGTTGAGCACGCCAAATTGTTCAGCTGGACCTGGATGGTATTCGCGGCATTCGGGCTGGGGGCGCAGGTGCTGATCGAGCGCGTACAGGTGCGGCACAAGCGCTGGTGGGCGAGCCCGTCGGCGCATTTGCTGATCCTGACGCCGTTCACTCTGGCCGGATTCGCCGAATATGGGCTGGCCGTAATCGCAATTTATGCATTCGTGACGCTTTCCGCTGCAATTGAGGCGACACGCGAAAAGGCTTAGCTGTCTCTTAAGGACAGTTCCGCTAGAGTTTCCGAGATGTCGGACAATCCCGCCGAACCGCGCGACAGCCAGGCTGTTGGCGCTGACAAGCTGCTCGCCCGTGCGGCGGCTGCGGAAGTGCGCGCCTATCGCGGGCTGACCGTGGCGATCGACGATTTCTTCCTGCCCGAAGATGCGCGACTCGATGAGCGAACCCGCTCCGGTCTGGCCGGGCTGCTGCGCGGTTTGGTGGAGACCGTAGAGGGGGAAGTGCGCGAACACGCTGTGCGTTTGCTCCACGGACGCGGCGAATCGCGGCTGGTGGTGGCGCTCAACGATCCGTCCTCGATCTTTGCGCGGCTCTGGCAATCGGGGCTGCTGCGCGAGCCCGATCTGATGGCCGAGCTGGTTTCACGGGTGCGTCAGGAGCTGTTGGGCGGCGCGCTGCCGATGCACGCGCCGGACGATCCCGAGCGGCCGAGCCTGATCAACCGATTCGTTCAACACCCCGATCGCGTGGTCGCGGCCGGGGCGATGGCGGTGCTGATCGCCGAAAGCCGCAGGCGGGGCAGTCCCGATGCGGGACAGTTTACCCGGACCGATCTGCCCGCAGAACTGCATCACCGATTGGTGTGGTGGGTCGCCGCTGCCTTGCGCGAGCGCGTGAGCGAGGGCGGCGATGCGCTGGATCGTGCGCTGAGCGAGGCCGCACAACGCAGCCTGGCGGCCTATGACGAAGGCGACCGGCTGGAGGCGACTGCGATGCGCTTCGCGGCGGCAATCGATGCGCAGCCGCAGGAATTGTCGGGGCTGCTGGTCGAGTCGCTCGCGGACCGGCGGATCGTGCTGTTCATCGCTTTGTTCGGCCATGCGCTGGGCGTGAGCTACTCATTGGCGCGCGATATCGTGCTTGATCCGGGCGCGGACCGGCTGTGGCTGGGGCTGCGGGCGCTGGATCTGGGGCGTGAGCCGATTGCCCAGATTGGCTATGCGCTTTGCGAGGCCGATCCGCGGCGCGATCTGGAAGCGTTTGCCGATACGCTGGAGACGATCACCGCGGTGAGCGCAGTGGCAGCGCGTGAGGCGCTGGCGCCGCTCAAGCTGCATCCCGATTACCGCGCGGCAGTCGTTGCGCTTGAGCGTTCGACTCCGCCGGAATGAATGCCATCGATTCCTCGATGCCCCTGGCGATTGGCCGGCTCGATGGCGAGGGCAGGTTGCTCGATGCCGAATCGCGGCTGTTCGAGCTGAACCAGCGCGCAGGCGGCCTGATTGGCGCGCCGCTGGCCGTGCCGCAAATTGCTACGCTGGCGCGGCTTTCGCAGCGGCTGGGGATCGCGATTTCGCGCAACGTGATAGCGGCGGATGGCGAGGACGACCTGGAGCTTTGGGTGCGTGCCGAGCCGCAGGATGGCGGAGTTCGCCTTGAGGTGAGTGGCTGGCGTCCCCGTCCGGGCTGGCGCGCAGTGGCGAGCGAGCCGGAGCGGGATGGCGATTTCTTCCGGTCTGCCGCCGATTGGCTTTGGGAGACCGATGCGTCGCTGCGGATTTCCTTCCTCTCGATCGAGGCAGGTGCGCGGTACGGATTCGATAGCTCGGCGATGCTGGGGCAGCCGCTTACGCGCCTCTTCAGCCTGGAGCAGGATGATAGCGGCAATCTGCCGATCCTGAGCGCGGTGGCGGCACAGGCGCGGTTCGACGGGCAGAAGGCAGAGATACGCGGGACCGGGCGGATGGTCAGGCTCGACGCGACGCCGCGGGCCGATCCGGGCGGGCGCTTTGCCGGGTTCGTCGGCGCAGCGCATATGCTCGATTCGCTGCCGGTTGGGCCCAAGGTGGATGCGCCTTTGCCTGCGCCTGCGGCACCATTTGGGGGCTTCCCGGATTCGTTCAGCCAGCGGCTGGATCGAGCGCTGCGTGGGCCGTTGGGCACGATCATCGCCAATGCCGATTCGATCAGCGCGCAGACCGAGGGGCCACTCAAGCCCGATTATGCCGAGTACGCCGGCGATATTGCGAGTGCGGGGCGGCATCTGATGGGGCTGGTCGACGATCTGGTCGATCTGCAGGCAATCGAGCGCGACGACTTCAAGATCGTGGCCGAGAATATGGACCTCGCCGATGTTGCGCGCCGTGCCGCCGGCTTGCTGTCCGTGCGGGCGGCCGAGGGCGAAGTGCGGATCGATCGGCCTGCGAGCTATGAGATTTTGCCGGTGACGGGCGAGTTTCGCCGGGCGCTGCAGGTGCTGGTCAATCTGATCGGCAATGCGGTGCGCTATTCGCCGCCGGGTGGCCACGTGTGGATCCGGCTTGAGAAGGATGGCGACCGTGCGCACGTGATCGTCGCCGATCAGGGCAAGGGCATCGCCCCGGAAGATCAGGCGAAGATCTTCGAGAAATTCGGCCGGGTAGATCAGAATGAGCCGGGTGGCAGCGGGCTGGGGCTCTATATTGCGCGCCGTCTGGCGCGCGCGATGGGCGGCGACCTGACAGTCGATAGTGCACCGGGACAAGGCGCTCGCTTCGTGTTCAGCCTGCCGCTCAGAAACTAAAAGAGCGCCCGCATCGCTGCGGGCGCCCTTTTCTCAATCTGCGCGCTTAGCGGCGATAGCAGACCTGCACGCGGCGGTGATGACGCCATTCGGTGCGGCACACGCGGCGGCCATAGCCACGGCGGTTGCTGTGCCGGCGATCCCAGCCACGGCGGTGGCCGCGGTCATAGCGGCGATTGTCGCGGCGATCCCAGCGCTGGGCGCTGGCTGCGAGCGACATGGTTGCCACGCTGGAAACCGCGCTTGTCGAAGCGATCGGTGCGGCAGTGGCGTTTCCGGCGGAACCGGCGATCCCAGCAACTGCGAGTGCGGCTGCTGCGATCAGTTTCTTGATGCTCATCTCATCTCTCCTCTTCTTGCTTCTTCCCCGCAAGAACTCCTGATTAGGCCGATGATTCGTTCGCAATCCTGAATTGCTTTGTTCTCTGAGGTTCAGGTTCGTTACGGTTGCAAGCGGGGCGCGGGCGGGCGAGAAAGCGGGCAGGGAGAACAATCTTGTCCAAAGCTTTTGCCATCGCCGCTGCTCTTTCCACTTTGGCCACGCCTGCGTTCGCGCAGACCGCGCCGACGACCGTTCAAGCCCCGAGCATCGAAGCGATGACGCCGGAGATTACGGCGTATTTCGAAGCCTATATGGCCGCACAGCACGTGCCGGGGCTGGTGTTTGGCATCGTCAAGGACGGCAAGCTTGTGCTGGTGCGCGGGCTGGGCGTTTCCGAGGTGGAGGGCAAGCGCCCGGTGACCGCCGACAGCCGCTTCCGCATCGCTTCCATGTCCAAGGCGTTCACCGCGCTGGCGATCCTGATGCTGCGCGATATGGGCAAAGTATCGCTCGACGCACCTGCCGAGCGCTACGTGCCCGAGATGAAGACGTGGCGCTACCCGACCAGCGACAGCCCGCGCATCCGGGTGGCGGACCTGCTGCATCACACCGCTGGCTTCGTGGAGGACAATCCCTGGGGCGATCGTTTCCAGCCGCTGAGCGAGCCGGATTTCACCACGATGCTGAAGGCCGGAATGCCGTTTGCACAGGCGCCGGGCGTTCGGATGGAATATTCGAATTATGGCTATGCCACTTTGGGCCGGATCATCACGAACGTGACGAGCATGCCGTATCAGGACTGGATCGGGCGCAATATGCTGGCGCCGCTCGGCATGAAGGCGACCGGCTATGACGTGTTTGCCGGGGCGCAGGATGCGCGGGCGCTCGGCTATCGCTGGCAGGACGATGCCTGGGTGCGCGAGCCGGACATGGCCGATGGCGTTTTCGGGGCGATGGGCGGGCTCCAGACGACCGCGAACGATTATTGGCACTGGGTTTCGTATCTGCTTTCGGCATGGCCGGCGCGGGATGGGGCGGATGCCGGGCCGGTGAAGCGCGGCACGGTGCGCGAGATCGTGGAGGGCGCGAATTTCGTGACCATGCGCGAGCGGCCCGCAGTGCTGGGTGCGCCATGCCGCATGTCGGTGGCGTATGCCAAAGCGTGGAGCGTGATCGAGGATTGCGATCTGGGTCGCTACCTCCAGCATGGCGGCGGCTATCCTGGTTATGGATCGACCGTGATCCTGATGCCCGATGCGGGGATCGGCATCTTCGCCTTTGCCAACCGGACCTATGCCGGGCCGGCATTGCCCGCGACGCAGACATTGATCGCTTTGCGCAAAGCGGGGCTGGCGCCGGTGCGTACGCTGCCGGTTTCGACGGGGCTGGCCGCGGCCTATGCGGCAGCGCAGAAGGCGTGGGATGCGGGCGATGCCGAAGCGGCGCCGCTAGCGGTGAACGTGCTGCTCGATCGCGACGCGGCGCGGCGCAAGGCGGATATCGCCAAGCTGAAGGCCGCGGTGGGGCAATGCGCGATGGATGCACCGATCAAGCCGATCTCGGCGATGGAGGGGACGTTCGTATGGCAGTGCGCCACGGGCAAGGTGGCCGGGCGGGTTCAGCGCGCGCCGGAACCGACGATGCGGTTGCAGGTGCTGAGTTTCAGCGCGGCGCCGTGATTTCTAGCCCGTCCTTAAATTGGCTCCCCGGCGACGGCCGGGGCCCAGCTGCAATGAAGGTCGAGAGGCTTCCGCACCTCGCGTAAGACGCCGAGACTGGGCCCCGGCCTTCGCCGGGGAGCGGTAAATCGCTTGATCGATAGGCTAGTCGATCTCACGCCCTTCGCGCTTGGCGGCGCGGCGTTCGGCGCGGGTGGGGACCAGGCGAACGCCAGCGACAAGGATTGCGCTGATTAGCGTCAGACCAAGCCCGCGCCAGAGCCATACGCGCTGATCGATCATCGTGCTGCTCGCCGGCCAGCGGACGATGCCGAGGCCCTGGAGCATGAACAGCACTCCGAAGAGCATTCCCGCAATGCCGGCGAAGATCAGCAAATTCTGACGCATCGGTGTTTCTCCTGCGCGCCGGAACGGATCAGCGCTTGTCGACGCCCACATAATCGCGCTGCGTCGGGCCGGTGTAAAGCTGGCGCGGACGACCGATCTTCTGATCGGGATCCGAGATCATCTCGTTCCACTGCGCGACCCAGCCGACGGTGCGGGCGAGGGCGAACAATGCAGTGAACATCGTGGTCGGGAAGCCGATCGCCGAGAGGATCACGCCCGAATAGAAATCGACGTTCGGGAACAGCTTCTTCTCGATGAAATAGGGATCGCTGAGGGCCATTTCCTCGAGCTGGATCGCCACTTCGAAGACCGGATCGGTGACGTTCAATTCCTTGAACACTTCGCGGACGGTCTGCTGCATCACGGTCGCGCGCGGATCGTAATTCTTATACACGCGGTGGCCGAAGCCCATCAGGCGGAACGGATCGTTCTTGTCCTTCGCGCGGGCGATGAATTCTGGGATGCGATCCGGCGTGCCAATCTCGTGCAGCATGTTGAGCGCTGCTTCGTTCGCACCGCCATGCGCCGGGCCCCACAGGCAAGCGATGCCAGCCGCGATGCACGCAAATGGGTTCGCGCCCGACGAACCGGCGAGACGCACGGTGGAGGTCGAAGCATTCTGCTCGTGATCGGCGTGGAGGATGAAGATGCGGTCCAGCGCCTTTTCGATCACCGGGTTCACGACATATTCTTCCGCAGGCACGCCGAAGGTCATGCGCAGGAAATTGCCCGTGTAGCTGAGCTTGTTGTCCGGATAGAGGAACGGCTGCCCGACGCTGTACTTATACGCCATTGCCGCGATCGTCGGCATCTTGGCGATCAGCCGGTGCGACGCGATCATGCGCTGCTTGGGATCGGTGATGTCGGTCGAATCATGATAGAAAGCGCTGAGCGCGCCAGCGACGCCGCACATGATCGCCATCGGATGCGCATCGCGACGGAAGCCGCGATAGAAAGTGGCGAGTTGCTCGTGCAGCATGGTGTGCCGCGTGATCGTGTTGGTGAACTTGTTAAGCTCATCCTTGCTCGGAAGCTCACCGTTCAGCAGGAGGTAGCTGACCTCCATGAACGACGATTCCTCCGCGAGCTGGCCGATCGGGTAGCCGCGGTGGAGCAATACACCTTCGTCGCCATCGATATAGGTGAGCGCGGACTCGCAGGATGCAGTGGAGGTGAAGCCGGGATCATAAGTGAACATGCCCGTCTGGGCATAAAGCTTGCGGATATCGACAACGTCGGGGCCGGTGCTGCCCGTGAGGATCGGGTATTCTACTTCTTTCCCCGGAACCTGCAGCTTGGCGATATCGCTCATATTCATCGTCCTTAGTCTGGCCGGGCTCAGGCCGGCACGTCAGTTCATGTCTGCCCTAAGCGGGCGGGGACATCTGGTCAGCGATGCGGCCCAGGCTTTCCTCGCGTCCCAGCAGCGCCAGAACATCGAAAATGCCCGGGGAGGTTTTCCGCCCGACAAGGGCCGCGCGCAATGGCTGCGCAGCCGCGCCGAGCTTTACCCCCGCATCTTCCGCAACGGTGCGTACCGCCGCTTCGAGCGCTTCGTTATCCCAGTCCGCGACGCCGTCAAGCGCGGCGTGCAAACGGGCCAGAAGCACCCGTGCTTCGCCCTCTAGCAGAGCCGATGCGTCTGCGTCCAATTCCAGTGGGCGAGTGCGAAACAAAAAGCCTGCGCCTTCGGTCAACTCCAGGAGATTCGCAGCGCGCGGCTTCAAAGAGGCCATGCTGCGGCGCAGAAGATCGCGCTGCGATTCGCTGGTTTCGAAAGGCAATCGGGCGGCCACCAGATCGGCGAGAACCGCGTCGTCGGTCTGGCGGATATAATGACCGTTCAGGTTCTCCAGCTTCTTCTGATCGAACCGGCTTGGTGATTTTCCGACGCCGGAAAGTTCGAACCATTCGATCGCCTGTTCGCGGCTGATGATTTCGTCATCGCCGTGACCCCAGCCGAGACGGAGCAGGTAATTGGAGACGGCTTCCGGAAGGAGCCCCATTTCGTCGCGATAGGCATCGACGCCGAGTGCGCCGTGGCGCTTGGAAAGCTTGGCGCCGTCCGATCCGTGAATCAGCGGGATGTGCGCGTATTTGGGTTCGGGCCAGTCCATCGCCTTGTAGATTGGCAATTGGCGGAAGGCGTTGTTGAGGTGATCGTCGCCGCGGATCACGTGGGTGACGCCCATATCGTGATCGTCGACTACCACCGCGAGCATATAGGTCGGCGTTCCATCCGAGCGGAGCAGGACGAGATCGTCGATCTCGGCATTCTGGACCGTGACTTCGCCCTGGACGAGATCGTGGATCGTGGTTGCGCCTTCGGTCGGCGCCTTCAGGCGGACGACGAAGGGCTGATCGGTGTCATTGACCTTATCGCGCCAGGGGCTGCGGATGCGCAGCGGCTTTTTGGCGGCCTGGGCCTCCTCACGCATGGCGGTCAGCTCGTCCTGGGTCAGATAGCAGCGATAGGCGGCGCCTTTTTCGACCATCGCATTGGCGACTTCGGCATGGCGATCGGCGCGGGCGAACTGATACGTGACGTCGCCGTCCCAATCGAGCGCGAGCCAGCGCATGCCATCGAGGATCGCGTCAATCGCGGGCTGGGTCGAGCGCGCGCGATCGGTATCCTCGATGCGCAGCAGGAACTTGCCGCCGTGATGGCGCGCGAAGAGCAGATTGAACAGCGCAGTGCGCGCGCCGCCAATGTGCAGGAAGCCCGTGGGGGACGGAGCAAAGCGGGTTACGACCGGCGTGGCGGTATCTTCAATTGCGCTCACGCAAGCGTGCTCCCAGACATGAAACTTGATGGCCAGTTCAGCCACCGACGGCGCCCCTAGCACGGGGCTTTCCTCCCTACAAATGGGGGCGGGGCGTGGATTCCGCCAGTGGCGAGCCGGGCTGGAGCGTTGGCTGGAGGCTGAGCGCGAGCAACTGGTTCTTTGGCTGCCGGTGATGCTGGGCGCGGGGGTGGCGGCGTGGTTCGTGCTGCCCGATGCGGGGCGATGGATCGGGTTTATCGCGGGGGCAGGCGCGGTGGCGCTGGCGGGCGTTGCGGCTTCGGGGGATGGGCGTGCAGCTCGGGTGGTTGCAGTGGCGGCATTGGCGGCCGCTATAGGCTGCGCGCTGATCTGGTGGCGGGCGGATAGTGTCGCCGCGCCGGTGCTGGCGCGGCCAGTGGTGGTGGCGCTGGAGGGCCGTGTGGAGCGGGTCGAGCGATTGCCCGCGCGCGAGATGGTTCGGGTGACGCTCGATCTGGAGCGGGCGGATCTGCCGCCGCGGGTGCGGGTGAATCTGGCGCAGGCGGATGTGCCGGCCGGGCTGGCACGGGGCGCGGTGGTGCGGTTGCGGGCGCGATTGATGCCGCCGCCGCCGCCTTCGGTGCCCGGCGCGTATAATTTCGAACGCGTGGCGTGGTTCGGGAAATTGGGGGCGACGGGGAAGGGCTTTGCGCCGATCGTGGTGGTAAAGCGCGGCGAGGAAGCGGGAGCGGACCTGCGCGCGCGGCTTTCGGCGCATATCCAGAGCAATATCGCGGGGAGCGCGGGCGGGATTGCGAGCGCGCTGGCGACGGGGGATCGCGGCGCGATTACCGAGGCGGATTCGCAGGCGATGCAGCGATCGGGGCTGGCGCACCTGTTGTCCGTCAGTGGGTTGCACGTGACCGCAGTGACGGCGGCGGCAATGTTGCTGGTGCTGCGGCTATTGTCGTTGAGCCCGGTTTTGGCGCTGCGCTGGCGCTTGCCGCTGATCGCGGCGGGCGCGGGGGCCCTGGCAGCGATTGGGTATACGCTGCTGACGGGAGCCGATGTGCCGACAGTGAGGTCTTGCGTGGCTTCGTTGCTGGTGTTGCTGGCGCTGAGCGTGGGGCGGGAGGCGCTGACGCTGCGGCTGGTCGCGACGGGGGCGTTGATCGTGCTGCTGCTTTGGCCGGAATCGCTGGCGGGGCCGAGCTTTCAGCTGAGTTTTGCGGCGGTGACGGTGATCGTGGCGCTGCATGAGAGCCCGCGGGTGAAGGCGTGGTTCTCGCGGCGGGAAGAGGGTTGGGGGAAAAGGCTCGGTCGCGCGCTCGGATCGCTGCTGCTGACCGGAATCGCGGTCGAACTCGCACTGATGCCTATCGGGATGTACCATTTCCACAAGCAGGGCTTGTACGGTGCGCTGGCGAATATCGTCGCGATCCCGCTGACGACGTTCGTCACGATGCCGCTGGAGGCGCTGGCTTTGTTGCTCGATCTGGCGGGGCTGGGTGCGCCGGCATGGTGGCTGACCGCGAAGTCGCTCGAGTTTCTGTTGTGGCTGGCACACGTTGCTTCCTCTGCGCCGGGGGCAGTCGCCTCGCTGCCGGCGATGCCCGATGGGGCGTTCGCGCTGATGGTGGTGGGCGGCTTGTGGCTCGCTTTATGGCGGACGCGGGCGCGCTGGGCGGGTGGGGTGCCTTTGGGGGTGGGCGCGGTGTGGGCGCTGCTCACGCCTGCACCCGATCTGCTGATTACGGGCGATGGCCGGCATCTGGCGATCCGCATGGCCGATGGCGGGATGGCGCTGCTGCGCGACCGGGCCGGGGATTATACGCGGGCGATGCTGGGCGAGAATGGCGGGGTGGACGACGAACTCGCGGCGCTGGATGAGGAGGCGGGTGCGCGGTGCAGCCCCGATCTGTGCGTGATCGAGCATCGTTCGGGCGCGGGGCGCTGGATCGTGGTGGCGACGCGGAGCAATTACCTGGTTCCGTGGGCCGAGATGATGAAGCTGTGCGCTTCGTCGGATGTGGTGGTGAGCGAGCGGCGGTTGCCGCCGGGGTGCGCGTCGCGCTGGCTGAAGCTGGATCGCGAGGGGCTGGCGAGAACCGGCGGGGTCGCGATCAGCTTTGCCGGCGGGCGCGTGGCGACGGTTCGCCACGGTACGTCGCATCCGTGGATTGACCCGCCGACCGTGCAGCCGCCATTCGTTGCACAAAGGGAGAGCAAGAATGAAACTGGCAATCGCAGCGGCGCTGCTCGCGGGAACTGGGCTCGGCCTGACGCTGCCAGCAGCGGCGCAGGACACTGATTGGGCGCAGGTCCGCAAGGAATGGAACGAGCCGGTGGCGCCGTTCACGATTGCGGGGAATGTCCATTATGTCGGCACGGCGGGGATCGCGGCCTATCTGATCACCACGCCGAAGGGGCATATCCTGATCGACGGGGCGATGGAGGAGAGCGTTCCGCAGATCGTGGCGAATATTGCGAAGCTGGGCTTCAAGCTGAGCGATGTGAAGATCATGCTGATCAACCACGCGCATTGGGATCATACCGGCGGGCTGGCCCAGTTGAAGAAGCTTACGGGCGCGCGGCTGCTGGCCAGCGCCGGGGACAAACCTGCGCTGGAGGCGGGTGTGGCGGATTACCGGCCGGATCTGGAGGCTTTTGCCAAGGTGAAGGTCGACGGGCTGCTCACCGATGGGCAGCCGATTACCCTGGGCGGGACGACGCTGACCACGCATCTGACGCCGGGGCATACCAAGGGGTGCACCAGCTGGACGATGCGCGCGGGCGGGCTGAATCTGATATTCGCTTGCAGCATCACCGTGGCGGATCAGCCGCTGGTGAAGGGCAAAGGCTATGATGCCGCGGTCAGCGATTTCCGCGCGACCTTTGCCAAGTTGAAGACGGTCAAGGCGGATGTGTTCCTGAACTTCCACCCCGGGGGGTTCGATATGGAGGAGAAGCGCAAGCGGCTGGTGGCGGGGGACAAGCGTGCGTTTGTCGATGCGGGCGAACTGCGGCGGCGAGTGGATGCGGCGGAGGCTTCGTTCGAGAAGGAAGTGGCGGCGCAGAAGCACTGATTGGCCGTGTCCGGACAAGGTTTTGCTTTGCTCCCGGCGTGATGCGTGGCTGATTGCGGGCATGACGACACCCAAGAAGAGCGAGACGATCGAGGTGCGGCTGCCGTTCGCGGCGAAACTGGCCTTTGCCGAGCGGTGCCGGGCCGAGGGCATTACGATGAGCGACGCGATCCGGCGGTTCGTGGACGGGCGGCGACAGGCGCGACGCGGATTTGCCGGGCCGATGCTGGTTAGCGCGGCGATTGCGCTGGCGGTGGTGGTTAGTCCCGCTGCGGTGCGCGCGGATTTCGGGACGGGGTTTGAGGCGCTCGATCGGAACGCAGACGGGGTGGTTACGCGGGCCGAGGTGCCGGCGGGAGGCGCAGGCTGCGCAGTGCCGATGGCGCTTCCGCTCAAGCGGGGCTGGCTTGGCAACGGTCCGCGGCCGTTTGCGGTTTGCCGGGATTAGCCTGAATTTGCGGCGCTCGATCTTGATGGGGACGGGCTGGTGACGCGGCAGGAGTTTGCGGCGCACCGCATCGCGCTGTTGTGGCGGGGGTACAATGCGCTGGACCGCAACGGTGATGCGATGCTCGACGCTAGCGAATATGCCGCGGCTTGGAACATCGCATTCATGGGCACGCCGCCCGACCGGGCATTATTCCACGACCTTGACCGAGACGGCGATCGCCGGATCAGCTTCGCGGAATATCTCGCTTAATAGCGGCGCAGCAGCCCCGCCAATTTGCCCTGCACGCGCACCTGATCGGGGCGGTAGCGTTGGGGGTTGTAGTCGCGGTTGGCGGGATCGAGGCGTATCATGGCGCCTTCCTTGCGGAAGTATTTCAAGGTCGCTTCGGCATCGTCGATCAGGGCGACGACAATCTCGCCGTCACGGGCAGTTTCGGTGCGGCGAATGAGCGCGTAATCGCCATCCAGAATGCCCGCTTCGACCATGGAATCGCCAGCGACTTCAAGGGCATAATGCTCACCCGAGCCGAGCAAGGCGGCAGGCACCGGGAGCATCGTGGCACTCTCCAGCGCCTCGATCGGGGTACCGGCGGCGATGCGGCCGTGGAGGGGGATTTCGATGACGTCGTTCGCCGGCGTATATTCGCGAGCCGGAGATGAACCAGTGCTCGATGCGGATACGGGCGAAGCACTCGCAGACTTTGGCGAAGCGCCGCGTTCGGGCATCTTCAACACCTCAAGCGCGCGCGCGCGATTTGGCAGGCGGCGGATGAACTCGCGCTCCTCGAGCGCAGAGATCAGCCGGTGCACACCCGACTTGGATTTAAGGTCGAGCGCCTCCTTCATCTCCTCAAACGAAGGCGAAACGCCCGTCTCGTTGAGGCGGTCATTGATGAAGCAGATCAGCTCGTGCTGCTTGCGCGTGAGCATCCAAATTCTCCCGTCCGGAACAGACTGGGAACGTTTATGCAATGTTCCGCGTGCCTGTCAAGCCGGGCGTCAAGACAAGTGCAGGATTTCCGCCGAGTCGCCGATTTTTGCCTCTGGAGCGTGGGACGGCCGCAGGATCAGGCAATCGGCGCGGGCGAGGGTGCGCAGCATCGAGGAGTCCTGGACCATGGATGCGAAGGCGCGACCGTCGCGGATTTCGGCGCGGAGGTAATCGGCGCGATGATCATTGGCGGGGAGGGCCTCGCCCAAGGGAACGCTGTGGGTTTGCGGGAACGGATCGGCGGCCCCGGAGAGGTGGGCGATCAGCGGGCGAACGAAGAGCGCGGCGGTGACAAAGGCTGAGACGGGGTTGCCGGGCAGGCCGAGTACGAGCGCACGGCCTAGCGTGCCGGCCATCATCGGTTTTCCGGGGCGTAGCGCGATGCGCCAGAAATCTATGGCGCCGCCTGCAGCTTCAAGCGCGGGGCGGACGAGATCATGATCGCCGACCGATGCACCGCCGCTGGTGACAAGCAAATCTGCGTCTACGGCGCGGAAGGCGGCTTCGAGGGTGTCGCGATTATCGGGCAGGATTCCGAGGTCGATGATCTCGACGGGCAGATCGGCGAGCTGGGCGGTGAGCATCAGGCGGTTGGTTTCGGGAAGTTGTGATCCGGCAAGGATCTGGCCGGGGGGGATTAGTTCGTCGCCGGTGGCGGCGATGGCGACGCGAACCTTTCGGCGCACGGGGAGCGTGGCGTGGCCCGCTATCCCGGCGAGCGCGAGGCGGGCGGGGGTGAGGCGCTGGCCAGCGTGAATCAGGGTGTCGCCCGTGGTGAAATCGAGCCCGAGCGGGCGGACGTTGCGGCCGATGCGGGGCGGACCTTCGCCGGTTAGCGTCAGGCAGGTGCCGTCCCGGGCGGCTTCTTCCTGGATGAGGATGGTGTCGGCACCGCGCGGGACGGGGGCTCCGGTGAAGATGCGGGCGGCCTGGCCGGGGGCGATCTCACCCGCAAAGCCGTGCCCGGCTGCGCTTTCGCCGATCACTTCCCACGGGCCGGGCATGTCGGCGAAGCGGATGGCGTAGCCGTCCATCGCGGAGAGATTGGCGGAGGGCTGGGTGCGCAATGCGGCCACGTCTTCGGCGGCGTAGCGGTGAGCGGCCTGGGCGAGCGATACGCGTTCGACGGGCACAGGTTTGGCGAGCGTGAGCAAGCGCTGCTGGGCTTCGGCTACGGGGAGGAGCGGGACGGACATTGGGTGCGCTTAGCCTGTGGTGCCCGGCAATCGCTCGCTGCGATAATAATTGAACGTCAGCCAGAGGGAGGTTGCGCCGAGCAGGTGCCAGATTGCGTGGCCCTGGAACAGGCTTTGCGGAGTGCAGACTATGCCCTGCTGATCGAGGATCCAAAGGGTGAAACCCAGAGCCTTGGCGAGGATGCCGCCGAGATAATAGCCCAGGCGCACGCCGGGGCGCAGGGGTCGGGCGAAGATCAGCTCGATCAGGATCGCGATAATCAGCAGCCCCGCGAAGAGCCATCGGCGCACTTCGGGCACAAGGATCAAAACCGTGATCAGCGCGGCGCACAACGCGGCATAGATCAGGATCGCGCGGCCATCTGGGATGTTGCGCCAGCGGGCCAGCGCGCTGACCAGCAGGAACGAGCCGACCAGATACATGCCGACGACATCGAGAAACTGTCCCCAAAGCGTGAGGGTCGCGTGTAGCAGGACCGACCCGAGGCCAACCGCGATGGCCGTAAGCCCGAGCGTGCGCGCGGCGAGCGGGGGCATTGCCGTTGTCGCGTCGCGCCCGGCGGCGAGGACGATCATGAGGAAGCCGACAAAGACGTAGCCGTAGGACGACCAGCTATCGGCTGGCTGGAGCACGAGCGCGCCGAGGCGGGGCATTTCGCAGAAGCAGTGCGTCGCGGTGCAGGTGGCGGGGGCGTAGGCCGCCCAGTTTGGGCCTAGCGCAGTAAGGAGGGCCAGGATGGCGAGGGCGGAGAGCGCGGTCAGGGCGAGCGCTGTGATGATGGAGCGCGGTGCGATCCCCTGCGTCATGTTTTGCCTCTCCCTTGTTGGGGACAGTCGCATCATCCGGCGTGGGCGGCAACTGGTGTGCTCTAGCCCGTCCCCTCCGGGGGACGATCGGTTCTGACACTAGGCCGTGAACCTATAAACGGGCGCTATCGGCACAAGGGCCGAAGTTCTGACATTGGGTGGGTAGCGGCTGGTCCGCTCTCAAGTTTGCGGATCGAGTTAGCGGCCGCGAGGCTCGGCCCTTTGATACAGCCAGCCCTCCCTCCGCCTGTACGTGCGTCTACAAACGGGAGGAAGTCCCTCGATTTGACAGCCAAGGCCTAACCTATGCGCTAAGCCGGATCGTCACTACACCCGGCACGGCGAGCAGCGGAATTTGAGGAGAGCGTGATGCGTCATTGGGCTTTGTCGGCGGTGATCGGCGCTGCCATCCCGATCTCTAGCACAGGCTCAGCGAGCCCGGCGCAAGGTGTGGCTTCAGGCAGCTATGTCCTGGACCGGGAACGGAGCGACGACGCCTTTCAAGCGATCGAGAGCGCTATTGCTGGCCTTTCCAACGCCAAGCGCCCTCTCGCTCGCATGAGGCTGCTCAAATCCATTGCGGTAAATAGAATGAGAATCTCGATTACAGGAAGTCGAGTCGGGATCACGTACGATGACAAAGCACCTATGGTCGTTTGGATAGGCGAAGATCCGGTCAAGTGGAAGCTCATTGAAGTGCTTGTTTTCGATGTGTCCGCAAAAGATAATGGTGGAGCTATTTCTCTAACATTCCGTGGCGACGACAGCGAGCGGATCACAACGTATCGCAGTGTTGGTCAGGATCTGGTGGTGGATACCACCATCATCAGCCCATTACTCTCTACACCGATTGTTTATAAGCAAATCTTCAATCGAACGAACTGACAGGATTTACGAGGAAGATTTTCTGGTGAGAGACCGTTGAACCGTCTTCGTCTCGTAGATGCGGAAGCCGGTTCAGATGATCTCTCCAGCGTCTGCTTTGAGGCGCGCTACGATCGTGTACGAACGGCAACAACTGGGTCGCTAGCCGACAGGCTGCTTTTTATGAGTCTAGGACCTGATACGTGGCTGAGGAACGGAGAGGCTTGGCCGCAGACCCTTTAGACCCTCCGCGCCACATCGAGGATATTGGCCACGAAGCCGCTGGGGTCGTCTTCCTGGATGAAGTGGCCGCCGTGGAGGGTGGCGTGTTGTTCGCCAGCGGTGCCGGGGACGCGTTCCTTGAATTGCAGGTCTGCGCCGCGGGTGATGGGGTCGCCGTCGCTGAAGCAGCAGCGGAAGGGCTTGTCCCAGCGTTCCAGCACTGCCCAGGCGGCTTCCTGGTCGCGGTTGGCGACGTTGGGGCCGAGCGGAACGAAGCTGGGGTAGATGCGCGCTGCTACCTTATGCGCACGGGTGGGGAAGGGAGCGTCATAGGCGCGGCGTTCGGCGTCTGAGAGGCGGCGTTTGGTGCCGGCTTGCACGATGCGGCCAATGGGGAACACCGGGCTCCAGCGCGAGAAGCCGCGCCAGATTGCGAAGGGGCGGGGTGCAGGCTGCCCGGCGGGGAGGCCTCCGTTCGACAGGACTATTCCGGCGAAGCGATCCGGCATCGCCGCGACGAGGCGCAGGCCGATCAGCGAGCCCCAATCCTGACAGGCCAATACGATGTTGCGCAGATCGAGTGCTTCGATCCATTCGCGCATCCACTGAACCTGCGCGGCGTAGCTGTAATCGCTGGTGCGGGTTGGCTTGTCCGAACGGCCGAAGCCGATGAGATCGGGGGCGATTGCGCGGAAGCCGGCGGCGGCGATGGGCCCGATCATGTGGCGGTAGAGATAGGACCAGGTGGGCTCGCCATGGAGCATCAGCACGACGGGGGCGTCGCGTGGGCCTTCATCCACGTAATGGACGCGCAGGCCATCGGAAATCTGCGCGAAATGCGGAGTGAAGGGGAAATCGGGCAGATCGGCAAAGGCCGCGTCCGGCACGCGAAGGGTCTTCATGCTGGCCTCTCCCTGATTGATCGTGGAGGATGGCCAGGGATATTGGCATGGTCAATGCCAAAAGATTGCAGTTCGGCTTTCGTGTGATACGCTGGCACGTGATAGTATGGCTGAGATCATAGGAGGGGAGTGATGGCCTTGGCTGGCGGAAACCGGGGTTTGGCGTGAAGCGCCGATACAAGGCGTTGCTGGGGGCGACCGCATTGGTGGCTGCGAGCGCCTATCTGGCCAAGGATTATGTGCTGCTTCACCTGCCGGGCTGGATGGCGCCGCCGGTATATGAATTTCGCGAAATCGCCTGGCAGGCGGGGCCGGCACAGGCGGCCGTTCCAGCAGCGCAGCGGCCGCCGAATGTGATCCTGATCGTGGCGGACGATCTGGGGTTTAACGACATAAGTCTGAATGGCGGTGGCGTGGCCGGGATGCCGACGCCGAATATCGATGCGATTGCCAAAGCGGGCGTGGCGTTCACGCAGGGCTATGCCGGGAATGCCACCTGTGCGCCTTCGCGCGCGGCGCTGATGACGGGGCGGTATCCGACGCGGTTCGGGTTTGAGTTTACGCCGACCGATACGCGCTTTGCCCGCACCATCGCAGGCTTTCCAAGCGATTGGGAGCACAAGACCTTATTCGACGAAGCGGCTGCGAAGAATGATCCGCCCTCCGACAGCAAGGGCATGCCGGCATCCGAAGTGACGATTGCCGAGCAGATGCGGGCGCAGGGCTATCGCACGCTGCATCTGGGCAAGTGGCATCTGGGCGGATCGCCGGGGATGCGGCCGGAGCAGCAGGGCTTTGACGAGAGCTTGGGGTTCATTGTCGGCGGGCAGATGTTCCTGCCGGAGAATGATCCGAACGCGGTGAATGCGAAGCAGAATTTCGACCCGATCGATAAGTATATCTGGGCGAATCTGCCGTTCGCGGTGCAATATAATGGCGGGGAGCGGTTCCACCCGGATCGCTACATGACCGATTATCTGACGCATCAGGCCGAGCGGGCGATCGACGCCAATCGCAACCGGCCGTTCTTCATGTATCTGGCGTATAACGCGCCGCACACGCCGCTACAGGCGCTGAAATCCGATTATGATGCGCTGCCCCAGATCAAGGATCAGCGCACGCGGGTATATGCCGCAATGGTGCGGGCACTGGATCGCGGCGTGGGGCAGATCGTGGCGAAGCTGCGCGCCGATGGGCTCGATCAGAACACGCTGATCATCTTCACCAGCGACAATGGCGGGGCGCATTATATCGGGCTGCCCGAGATCAATCGGCCGTATCGCGGATGGAAGGCTACGTTCTTTGAAGGGGGGTTGCGGGTGCCGTTGCTGATGCAATGGCCCGCGCGGATCGCGGCGGGTTCGCAGATTGCTACGCCTGCCAGCCATTTCGATATCTTCGCGACGGCGAGCGCGGCGGCGGGGGCGAAGCTCCCAGCGGATCGGCCGATCGATGGCGTGGATCTGCTGTCTGGCAAGCCGATGGCGCCGCGGGCTCTGTTCTGGCGGAGCGGGGCGTATCGGGTGGTGCGTGAGGGCGATTGGAAGCTGCAATTGCTCGATCTGCCGCGACAGGCCTTGCTCTACGATCTGAAGAGCGATCCGACCGAGCAGCGCGATGTGGCAGCGGCGAACCCGGAGATTGTGAAGCGGCTGACTGCCGCGATTGCTGCCCAGGATGCCCTGGCCATGAAGCCGTCCTGGCCGGCGATGATCCGCTCGCCGATTGCCATTGATCGCCCGCTGGGGACCAGGGCGTTGCCGGGTGAAATGTATAGCTATTGGTCAAACTGATGGCGGCTGACGGGCGGCGCAAGCGATCCGAGAGCAGCCGCGTGCGCATCGTAGAGGCGATGCTGGCGCTGATTGCGGAAGGGGAGATTACGCCCACCGCCGAACTGGTGGCGGGGCGGGCCGAGGTGGGGCTGCGCACGGTGTTTCGCCACTTTCGCGACATGGACAGCCTGTATGCGGAGATGAGCGAGCGGATGCGCGCGCTTTATGCCGATTGGGACGCGCCCTTTTCGGCGGCCGATTGGCGCGGGCAGCTGGATGAGGCTTGCGCGCGGCGCACCGAGACATTCGAGCGGCTGATGCCTTTCAAACGCGCTGCGGACGCGCACCGGCATTTGTCGCCTTCGCTGCAGAAGCGTCATGCGGAATTGCTGGCCGCGATGCGGGCGCGGTTGCAGGGGGTGCTGCCGGCGAAGCTGGCCGGGGATGCGGTTATTTTCGAGGCGATAGACCTGACGCTGAGCTTTGAGGCCTGGCAGCGGCTGCGGATCGATCAGGGGCGCTCGCCGAACGCTGCGCGAGCGATCCTGCGGCAGTTGCTGGACCGGCTGACGGCTTAAGCGCCGCCCGAGATCAGGCTGAGGTCGCTGGGGCGCAGCGGGAGGCGGAATTCGCAGAGATAGCGGTGCTGGTCGCTCTCGATCACCGATGCGGGGGCTCCGCCGATATACGGGAGCGCGATCCACAGCGGCGTGCCGTGAGTGAGGGTGGCACGGGTTTCGAACTCGACGAGTTGCGAGGTGAGGCCGCGCAGCTGGACGTTCCACCAGCGCACGCCTTCGCGAACGCGCGCGGGGGCGTCCAGCTGGATCGCATGGGCATCGGGGATCATGCCGGGGACGGGGAACACGCCCGAGCGGATAGGATGCGCAGGGGTCTGCTGGACCTGACGCAGCCAGGGCATGAGGACTTGCCAGGTGAGCGGCTCTTCGAACTCGATACCGGCCTGTCCTTCGTGCGACCAGCGGATGACGCCATGGATCGGCCGCAGGCCATCGAAGCTGATCTGTACGGCATCGCCGGGTAGCAGAATGCGGCGGCTCTCGATCGCGGCGCCGCCCTGCGAGAGATTGCGGCTGCGGGTGAATTCCACGGCGCCTTTGTGATGCAGGCTGACGGTCTGGTGCAGCTCGATACGCGGCATCTGGCGGCGCTCGGCGGGGAGGCTGGCGAGGGTGCGCGCGACGGTGCTGACCACGTCGATGGGGGCATCGAACATGAAGCCGGCGCTGTCTGCATTGGTCCAGGAGATGGTGCCGGGGATGGACTGGCCGCTGGCGAGGGTGAGCGACAGGGCGTCGCCTTCCGTGAGCCCGCAATCGTGATCGAGCGTGGCGCCCGCTGCGTTGAGCTTGCGGACCGAACAGGGCAGCGCGATTCCCTCACCGGTCAGGGTCGCTGCATCCAGTTCCGACGTCGCAAGCGCGCGCGGCTCCGCCGCCGGCAGATCGGACGCGAGACTGAAGATTGTCGAGGACGCAAGTCCTTGTCGCATAGCCAAAAATTCCCACCCGCCCTGATGAGACTTTGTGCCTGCGGGAATAAGGGCGCGTTAAGCGGGAGGGTTAATCACGGTCAGGAGCGCCTAAGGGAAAATACGACCGGTATGGACGGGCTTCATCGACTGCACGAGTCACGCTGGGGCGTGCAAGCAGGCGGGCGCGATAGGCTTTGAGGTGAGTGAATTGCTCGGGAATCGGGTAGGCCCAGTCGGCGTAGAAGAGCGAAGGTGCTGCGGCGCAATCGGCGAGGCTGAAGCGATCTGCAGCTGCCCATTCGCGGGTCTCCATACGGGCATCGAGCCACGCATAGGATTTGTCGAGCGCGGCGTGGACGCCCTCTGCGACGAAAGGATCGCGCTTTTCCTCGGGGCGGATCGCGTTGTTCACCAAAGGCTGCATCGCGTTCATGACATAATTGTCGAAGATGCGATCGAGCATGCGCACTTCGATGGCCGCGTCCGGATCGCCGGGGATCATCGGGACGGGGCCGGGATGGTGAATCTGGAGATGCTCGATGATCGCGCTGGTCTCGACAATCGTCTTGTCGCCATCGCGCAGCACCGGGAATTTGCCGATCGACCAATGGCCCGCAAGCTCGGCAAAGACGCCCTCATGCTCGATATGGCGATATTCGAACTCGGTCCCGTTCTCGTAGAGCGGGATCAGCACCTTCCAGCAATAGGAAGAGAAGGGGTGAGCGAAGAGTTGCAGCGTCATGCACACTGGTTTGGCTTGCGACCGCGAGCTTGTCCAGATAGGAACGTTTCATGAACGAAATGTCCCGATGCGCATGGGCCGGCGACGATCCGGTGATGCAGGCTTATCACGACGCCGAATGGGGCGTGCCCATCCGCGATGCGCGGACCCTGTGGGAAATGCTGATGCTGGAGGGGTTTCAGGCGGGGCTTTCCTGGAGGACGATCTTGCACCGGCGCGAAGGGTTTCGGCGGGCGTTTGCCGAGTTCGATCCGGTGAAGGTCGCGATGTTTGGGCCAGAGGATGTCGAGCGGCTGATGGGCGATCCGGGCATTATCCGGGCGCGGGCGAAGATCGAGGCGACCATCGGCGCGGCGCGGATTTATTGCGCGATGGCGGATACGGGCGAAGATTTCTCGGGCTGGCTATGGGGGCTGGCAGGCGGCGAGACCCAGGTGAATGATGGCGTGCATGTGCCTGCATCGACGCCGGTGTCCGAGGCCATGTCGAAGGCGCTGAAGGCGCGGGGGTTCAAATTTGTCGGGCCGGTGATCGTGTATGCGTTCATGCAGGCGGTGGGGATGGTGAACGACCATGCGCCGGGGTGTTTTCGGCAGGGTGTGACCGCTTAGCTTTCCCCGGCGAAGGCCGGGGCCCAGACTTGGCTCGCACGCAGTGCCGCGCTGCCGCGCGTCGAGTTTTTATTGGGCTGGGCCCCGGCCTTCGCCGGGGACAGAATAGTTTCCCGATTT
>JAZKJE010000045.1:72513-86052 GCA_040384525.1 Pseudomonadota bacterium | reverse complement strand
CGATTTACCACCCGTTTTCGACAGTAGCCGGACCTCGCCGATCACCATCGCCTTATCGAGCGCCTTGGCCATGTCGTACAGGGTGAGCAACGCGACCGTGGTGGCGGTCAGGGCTTCCATCTCTACGCCGGTCTGGGCTTCGGTGGCGGCGGTGGCGGTGACCGTTACGCCGGTTTCATCGGGCGTCAGGTCGATTGTTACCCGGGTTAGCGGCAGTGGATGGCACAGCGGGATCAGCTCTGCGGTCTTTTTCGCGGCCATGATGCCGGCGATGCGGGCGGTGGCGAGGACGTCGCCTTTCTTGACGCTGCCCGCGATGATCGCGGCGGCGGCTTGCGCCGACATGGTTATGCGACCGGTGGCCACTGCTTCGCGGCTGGTGACGGGCTTGCCGGCGACATCGACCATATGGGCTTCGCCGGCGGCGTTCAGGTGGGTGAGCGGAGAAGAGGTTGGTCTCACCCGAGCAGCTCGCGTGTCGCCGCTTCGATGTCGTCTTGCCGCATCAGCGCTTCGCCGACGAGGAAGCATTTGATGCCATTGTCGGCGAGGTGGCGGACGTCCTTATGTCCGCTGATGCCGCTCTCTGCGACGAAGGTGCAGCCCGGAGGGGCATCCTTCAACACTTCGAGCGTGCGATCAAAATCGACGGCGAAGTCCTTGAGGTTGCGGTTGTTCACGCCGATGAGTCGCGACTTGAGGCGATAGGCGCGTTCCAGTTCCTGCTCGTCATGGACTTCGACCAGCACGTCCATGCCATGGCCGATTGCGGCGGCTTCGATCTCGGCCATCTGGCTGTCTTCGAGCGCAGCGACGATGATCAGGATGGCGTCGGCGTCCATCTTGCGCGATTCGGCGACCTGCCAGGGATCGATCATGAAATCCTTGCGCAACACCGGCAGCACGCAAGCATCGCGAGCGGCGACCAGATAGCGCGGGCTGCCCTGGAAATACTTCGCGTCGGTAAGGACCGAGAGGCAGGTGGCGCCGCCCGCTTCATAGGCAGCAGCGTGCGATGCCGGATCGAAATGCTCGCGGATCAACCCCTTGGAGGGCGATGCTTTCTTGATTTCCGCAATCAGGCCGTAGCCGCCGGCTGCAATCTTGCGATCGAGCGCGTCCTTGAAGCCGCGTGGCTCGTCGTCGGAATTGGCTTCGGCGCCGTAGAGGCGCCCTGCTTCCTCCGCGCTGAAATCATCGCCCCAATCCAGGCGCGCGGCGGCAAGGAACTTGCTCTTGGCGGCGGCGACTTCCTCGCGCTTGGTTTCCAGAATCTGGTCGAGGATATTGCTCATCAATATGCGATCCAGCAGTCGAGCAAGGCGTTGGCAAGACCGTTGTCGAGGAATTCGGCGGCTTCCTCGGCGCCTTCGCGCAGGTCTGACGCGCGGCCCGCGACCATCAGGGCTGCAGCGGCGTTGAGAAGAACGGCGTCGCGATAGGGCGATTTCTCGCCCTGGAGCAGTTTGCGGAGCTCCACCGCATTATATGCGGGATCGCCGCCGCGGATCGCGATGAGCGGGTGGCGGGGCAGGCCGGCATCTTCGGGGGTAATGCGCGCCGGGAGCGAGGCGCTGCCGACGTTGACCGCGATGCTGGCGCCTTCGGTGGAGAGTTCGTCCAGCCCCTCTTCGCCGGAGATGACGGCCGCCGCTTCGGTGCCGAGTTGCTCCAGCGCTTCGGCAAAGACGGATGCGTAATCGGGGCGAGCGATGCCGATCAATTGGCGCGTGACGTGGGCGGGATTCGCCAAGGGCCCCATCAGATTGAAGATCGTGCGGCGGCCGATGCGGCGGCGGATCGGGCCGATGCGAGCGAGCGCCGGATGATGGTGCTGCGCGAAGAGGAAGGCGATGCCGAGATCGCCGAGCGTGTCTTCCGCGGCGGCGGCGGCGCGATCCAGGTTGAGGCCGAGCGCTTCGAGCGTGTCGGCCGCGCCGGCCTTTGACGAGGCGGCGCGATTGCCGTGCTTGGCGACGGGGACACCGGCGGCGGCGACCACGAGGCTTACGGCGGTGGAAACGTTGAGCGTGTGGTGCCCGTCGCCGCCCGTGCCGCAGACGTCGATAGCGCCGGCGGGGGCAGTGATCGAGATGACGCGGGAGCGCATCGCGCGCGCGGCTTCGGCGATTTCGATGCTGGTTTCCCCGCGTTCGCTAAGGGCGATCAGGAACGACTCGATCTCAGCTTCGGAGGCCGTGCCATCGAGCATATCGGCAAACGCCTGTGCAGCGCTTTCACGTGCTAGCGGCGACGATGGATTGGGGAGGAGCGAGAAGACAGTCACCGCGCCTCTATCCAGAGACGCGGTGACCGTGTCGAGCGCTTAGTTGGCGGTATTGCCGATCACGGCATTGCGTGCCGGGGCCGTGCTTGCCGCGGGCGCGAGCGCTGGCTGCTCGTCTGCATCCCAATCGGCGCCGGGGCCGTCGTCCGGGCCGTTATGGCCACGGCGATGCCCTCGCGGGCCGCCGCGTGGGATTTCACCGATGACCAGCTTGCCGTCCTTGTTGGTATCGAGCTTCTGGAAGCCGGTGGTGGCGGCGGCGCTCCATTCGGCGGTGGTGATCTCGCCATTATTGTCCGAATCCGCATTGGCGAAGTGGCCGATGCCTTTGTCCATGCTGCGATGGACGACGCTGGTCACGCCAAGCGTGGCGACGACGCTGGCGAGCGCGACGGCGGCGAATTTTAAGTTGAGGTTCATATCGGCTCCTGTTCGCTCATGATCGAGCGCAGGAGGCCGATGTGGCGACCATGTGTCGCGCGCGGATGCCGACAACTCCATGGAATTGTCGCAATTTGTCTCAGGCCAACGCCTTAGCCTCGATACCGGCGATCTTCAGGAAGTTCGCGAGCATGGCGTGGCCATGTTCGGTGGCGATGCTTTCGGGGTGGAATTGCACGCCGTGGATAGGCAGCTCGCGGTGACGGAAGCCCATGACGGAGCCGTCGCTCGCCGTGGCGTTGACCACCAGATCCTCCGGAATGTCGGTTACGATCAGCGAGTGGTAGCGGGTGGCAGTGAACGGGCTGGGGAGTGCTTCGAACAGCCCGGTGGCGTCATGTTCGACCGGGCAGGTCTTGCCGTGCATCAGGCCGCCACGCACAACGCTGCCGCCGAAATGCTGGCCGATCGACTGATGGCCGAGACAGACGCCGAGCAGCGGTTTTTTGAGATCGGCGCAGGCGGCGACCAGATCCAGGCTGATCCCGGCTTCGTTGGGGGTGCAGGGGCCGGGGGAGATGAGGAACGCCTGTGCGTTGCTGGCGATGGCTTCACGGGCCGTGAGCGCGTCGTTCCGGACGACCTGAACCTCGGCGCCCAGCTCCATCAGGTAATGGACGAGGTTCCAGGTGAAGCTGTCATAATTGTCGAGGACGAGGATCATGCGGGCGCGCTAGCGTTTCTGGAGGGCGACTACAATCGGGCCGATGGGTGCGCCCGCATCGCTGCGGCCGGCGACGGGATCGAACAGGCGCGAGACGGCGCCGTCGAAATAGAGCGCATCGGGGGCGGCGAGCTTGTCGCGGAACAAGCGCGCGAACCGCCCGAACGAGACGGGCTCGTTGCTGATCACGAACCATGCCGTGCCATCCAGAGAGACGCCGACGCCGTTGCGGATCTGGAGCGAGGTGCCGTTGTCGCTGATCTGGGGGTGGAGCTTGCCGCGGATCAGCAGCATCGGGCCGCTTTGCGTGGCGAAGCGGACGTGGTCGGGCTTCATCGCGGCGAAATTATCGGTGGTGTCGGCGTGCCAGCCCGCGGTGTCGCCCCAGAAGACGCCGTTGGGGAGCAAGTGGAAATTGCCGGGGCCGGGCTTGCGGTTGAGCGCGGCCTGCTCTGCGCCATCCTCGACATAATAGCCGATGGCATTGCCCCTGGGATCGAACATGCCGGCGTTCATCGCGAAGACCAACATTGCGTAGCGCTCGCCCAGGCGTTTTTCGAGGCCGGCGAAGTCGCGCATGGGGAGATTGTCTGCACCGCGATTGACCAAAGCGATATCGTGGGTTTGCGGGGTGGCGTGGCAGGCGGTGAAGCGGGACCCTTCGAAGCGCACTTCCTGGCATGCCTCAGCCACATTATTCCCGCGTCCGCAGGCGGCGAGGGCGAGCAATAAGAGGAGAGGCAGGAGGCGGCGCATCCCTCCGACTTAGCGCGCATGCCGCCTCAAACAAGGCAATGTACGCCTTGTCGCGGCCATGATGGACACGCAACGATCCGCCCAAGAGGGGCGTTAGAAGCCGTGTACTCAAAGGAATTTCACGATGATCGCCAAGCTGTTCGCCGCCACCGCTCTGCTGGCAACCCCCGTGATGGCGCAGGATGTGCCGCAGGATCCGCCGCAGCGCGTGCGCAGCATCCTGCTTTACGGCAATGAAGAATGCCCCAAGCCCGCAAATGAGGACGAGATCGTGGTGTGTGCGAATGCAGGCGAATCGCCGTATCGCATCCCCAAATCTTTGCGCGACCAGCCGAAAGAGGATGCCGTGTCGCAGGCGTGGACCAACCGCGTCGAGACCATCGAGGAAGTGAACCGTGCAGGGCTGCCGAATAGCTGCTCGCCGATTGGTTCGGGCGGGCAGACCGGGTGCTCGCGGAAATTCCTGCAGGAATGGTATCAGGATAAGCTCGACCGCCGGGCAAAGGCCGCGCGGATTCCGGGGAATGGTAATTGAAATTATCCCTCTCCCGATGGGAGAGGGAAATTACTGGCCGAAGCCTGGCTCGCTAGCCCGCGATACTGCTTCGCGGGCGGCGGCGAAGAGCGCGCCAGCCTTGGCCTCGCATTCGCGCTGTTCGTATTCGGGAACGCTGTCTGCGACGATCCCCGCGCCTGCCTGAACGTGCATGACGCCGTCCTTGACCAAGGCGGTGCGCAGGACGATGCAGCTGTCCATCGAGCCGTCTGGCGAGAAATAGCCTACGCCGCCCGCATAGGGCCCGCGGGTTTCCGGTTCGAGTTCGGCGATGATCTCGCAGGCGCGTACTTTCGGCGCGCCGCTGACGGTGCCTGCCGGGAAGCCCGCAAACAGCGCGTCCAGAGCGTCGCTGCCTGCCTTTAGCTTGCCGACCACGTTCGAGACGATGTGCATCACGTGGCTGTAGAATTCGACGGCGTAGCTGTCGGTAACGCGCACGCTGCCAGCCTCTGCGGCGCGGCCCACGTCGTTGCGGCCGAGATCGAGCAGCATGAGATGCTCGGCGCGTTCCTTGGGATCGGCGAGCAGGCTGTCGCGGTTTTCGGCGTCCTCGGCGGCGGTCTTGCCGCGCGGGCGGGTGCCGGCGATCGGCCGGATCGTGACTTCGCCATCGCGGGCGCGAACGAGGATTTCGGGGCTCGATCCGGTCAGCGCAAAGCCGGGCAGATCGAGGTGATAGAGGAACGGCGAGGGGTTCACGCGGCGCAGCGAGCGATAGAGTTCGAAGGGCGGCAGGGTGAAGGGCGTAGTGAAACGCTGGGCGAGGACCACCTGAAAGATATCGCCCGCTGCGATATATTCCTTCGCGGCGGCGACCATGCCGGCGTAGCGGCCCGGGCCCAATACGGGCTTCATCTCGACGGGTTGCGGCTCATCGCGGATGGGGGCGGGGAGCGGGGCGGTGGCGAGCTTGGCGGCGGTTGCTTCGATCCGCTCGGCGGCAGCATCCACATCGCCACCGGGCCAGACGGGCGCCACGAAGAACAGCGCATCCGCCAGCCGATCGAAGATCAGGATGACGGTGGGGCGCACGAACATCATGTCGGGCACGCCGATGGGGTTTTCGGGCGGGCGATCGAGCCGCTCGACCAAGCCCACGGTCTCGTAGCTGAAATAGCCGACCAGGCAGGCGAGCGCGCGCGGCAGCTCCGCCGGGACATCCATGCGGCAATCCTTGACCAAGCCCCGGAGCGCTTCGAGCGCAGGCTGGGCGCAGGGGCGAAAGGCGTCGCGGTTGGTCAGCCAGTCATGGTTGACTGCGGCTTCGTTTCCGGTGGCGCGGAAGACCATGTCGGGCGCGAGGCCGATCAGGCTGTGCCGCCCGCGCACCGATCCACCCTCGACCGATTCGAGCAGGAAATCGCCGCGTCCGGCCTCGATCAGCTTGAGCGCGACCGCGACCGGCGTTTCGGTGTCCGCGATCTGGCGGCGCCACAAAAGGGCGGGGCGGCCCTCGGCAAGCGCCGCACGGGCCTCGTCGAGCCCTTCGATCATGTCAGCCATGCTGCGCCAACCATTTCAGGTTCTCCTGCGAAAGCAGAAGTCCAGAGCCACAAGCGCCGACCTGCCTGATCCTGGGCCCCTGCTTTCGCAGGGGAACAAGGAACGTCAACGCCGGCCACTATGGCGATCAGCGCGCGCCGGTGCGGGCGAGATCGTCGCGCAGGCGCTTGATCGCTGCCTCGTCGCGCGTGACCTTCACGGCGCCACGGATCGCGCGGATGAACTGGCGGGCATATTCCGGGCCGACCTGTGGGAGGATCCCGGCCTTGGCCTGACCCATGGCGATGGGATCGCCCGCAGCGCTGTGCTCCTCAACCGAGTCGAGATAGACGACATAATAGCCCACGCGGCCTTCGGCTTCGATCAGCTTGGCCTTTTTGGGGGCCATGGCGAACGCCATCTGAATGAAGTTCTCCTTGCCCTGCGTTTCAGAGCGCTTGAAGTCGAACGGCTTGGGCGGCGGGCCCTGCTTGACGCCGGCTTCGGCCAGCGCCTGTGCCATCGGCATGCCCTTTTCGAGCTTGGCGATCATGCCGGCAGCGGCGGCGCGTGCCTTTTTCAGTGCCTGATCGACCAGATAATCCTTGTTCACCTGATCGCGGATCTGGGCGAGCGGCTTGGGCGCGGCGGGGATGATCTTTTCGAGGGCAACCAGAGCAGCCGTGCCATCGGGCGAAAGCTGGACGAGCTGCGCATCGTCGCCGACAGCCGTGGTGCCGAAGCCTGCGCGCAGGATCAAAGCGAGATTGGGATCGGGCTTGGATTCGGGATTGGCCGGATCAATGCCCTGCGCGGTGAGCTGCGGCGTGCGCTCGCCGGTCAGCTTTGCGTCCTTGATGGCTTCGTCAAAGGTCTTGCCGTCACCCACGCCGTCCTCGATCGCCTGACGCGTATCGGCCAGCGCCCTTGCGGTCTTGCGGCTGGTGACTTCTTCGGTGATTTCGGTGCGGACCTGATCGAGCGTGCGGGCTGCGACCTGATCGACCTTGTTCACGCGGAAAACGATCCAGCTGGTGCCGATCTTGGCGGGGCCGGAAAGCTGGCCCTGTTGCGCGGCAAAGGCTGCTTCTGCGAACGGGGCCGAGACCTGAGTGGCGAGTGCGGCCTTTTCGACGCTCTCGAACTTGCGGGCTTCGAGGCCCGATGCGCGCGCGGCGGCATCGAGCGCGCCCGACTTGGCGGCGTTGGCGATCGTCGTCGCAGTTGCCTGATCGAGCGCCGTGACCAGATCGATCGAGCGCTTCTGGGTCGCGGCGTATTTTGCAGCGTCCTTCTTATAGGCTTCGGCGATCTCTGCCTCGGTTGCGACGGACTGGGCGCGCAGCGTTTCCGGACGGATGATCGCATAGCGCATCACGCGCTGCTCGGGCACCAGATAGCGGGCGCGATTAGAGGCATAAAAAGCGGTGAGCGTCTTGTCGTCCGGGTTTGCGCCGGGGTCCATCGCGATCGTCGAGACCAGGCCGACAATGCCCTTGCGGCGCTCAAGCAGCAGCGAGGCATAGGGCGTGAGCACGCCATCGGGCATGACCGGGCTGCCAAGCGCAGCACGATTGATCAGCCAGCTGCCATATTTCTCCTTGGTCAGCCCTTCGCGGAAGATGCTGGGGGAGAAACGGTTCTGCTGGAGGATATCCTCAAAGGTTTTCTGGCTGAACTTGCCGTCAAAGCCGATGAAAGCGGGGTTGCTGGCGATATCGCCGTCGATCAGCTTCTTGCTGACCAGCATGCCATTCTGATTCGCGAACTCGACCATCGCAGCGCCGTTGATCATTTCGTCCAGCGTGAGTTCCAGCCCGCCCTGCGCCAGGAACTGCTCCATGGTGACGGTCTGCCCCTCGCGGCTGGCGCCGCGCAGGAAGCGATCGATCCGGTCCCGCACTTCGGCCTCGGTCACCTTCGAACCGCCGACCTTTGCCAGCGTGGAGCTGCTGGCGGTGCCGTTCGACTGCAAGCCGGTGATGTCGCCCGCGGCGAAGGCGAGCGCGATGATCGCCAGGAAGACGAAAACCGCGATCAAGCCAAAACGCGACTTGGTGAAGTTCCGGAAGGAATTGAGCATTTGGGGCCGTTCGCTGGAGTAAGTTGGAGGTCTTTAGGGCGGGTAGGCGCGGCCATCAAGCTTGTGCCGCGCGCTTGGTGCGTTATCGGGTGCCCGATAGGGAATTTAGGAGAGCGTGATGCTTCGCAAGCTGGTTGCCGGGAACTGGAAGATGCACGGGCTGAAGGCCGATCTGGGCGAAGTGCGCGCGATTGCGGCGGCGGTGCCCGATAGTGTGGATGCGGCGCTCTGCGTGCCGTTCACGCTGATTTCCTCTGCAGCAGAGGCCGCGGGCGACATGATCATCGGCGCGCAGGACGTGCATGAGGCCGGGAAGGGTGCGCATACCGGCTGCATCTCTGCGGCGATGCTGATCGAGGCGGGGGCGGCGCTGACGCTGGTCGGGCATTCGGAGCGCCGGGCGGACCAGCACGAGACCGATGCGCAGGTGAAGGCCAAGGCCGAGGCGGCGTTCAAGGCGGGGCTGCGCGTGATCCTGTGCGTGGGCGAGACGCTGGAGGAGCGCGATTCGGGGCGGGCCGAGGATGTGGTGACCGCGCAGGTAGCGGCTTCGCTGCCCAATGAGGCGCACGGCATGTGGCTGGCGCTGGCCTATGAGCCGGTCTGGGCAATCGGCACGGGCCGCACGCCGACCGAGGCGGATGTGGCGGCGATGCACGGCGCCATCCGCGCCAAGCTGCGCGAGCTGATTGGTGGCGAGGCGGAGAGCGTGCGGATCCTGTATGGTGGATCGGTCAATGGCGCGAACGCTGCGGCGTTGCTGGGCTGTGCCGATGTGGATGGTGCGCTGGTGGGGGGCGCGAGCCTGACTGCCGAAAAGTTCGTGCCGATTATCGAGGCTGCTGCTTCGCTTTCGCGCTGAGCGTTAACCATGCGGTGATGCCCGAAGCGGCGGCGAGCGCGGCTCCCACGATTGCGCCGATGTGGAAGGCCGCGATCAATGCTGCGCCCGTCGTGGCCATTACTGCGCCGGCGATAGCCGTGGCGATCAATCCGCCGGTGCGCGCAATGGCGCTGTTGAAGCCCGATGCGGTGCCCGAATGGGTGTCGTCCACGGAGGCCAGCACCGCAGTGGTCAGCGGGGCCGCGACCAGCGACATGCCGATGGCGATGAGGATCATGCCGGGGAACACGCTGGTCCAGTAATTGGCGTCTTCCGCGATGAGCAAAAGCGCTACGAAACCGGCGGCGACGATCAGGGACCCGATGCTGAGCGGCAGACGCGCGCCCGATCGGGCGGTGAACTTGCCGGTGAAGCGCGAGGCGATCCCCATGCCGAGCGGCATCGGCAGGAGCGCGAGCCCGGCCTGAAGCGCGGTATAGCCGCCCGCCTCGATCAGCACATAGGGCAATAGCAGCAACACGCCGCCGAGTGCGCCATAGAGCAGGAAGGTGAGCAGGGTGAGGCCCGCGAACGCGCGGCTGCCGAACATCGCGACGGGCATCATGGCCTGGTCGCCGCGATGATGCTCGATCCAGAGGAACGCTGTGGTGAGGAGCATGCCTGCGGCCAGGCCGAGGATTGCGGGCGTGCTGAGGGCGTGGTGGCTCGACCACAAAGTGAGCGCCCATGCGGTTGCGCCGAGCGCCAGGGTGGCGGCGAAGGCACCGGGGAGATCGAGCGGGAGTTCGCCCTCCGAACTTTCTTCGACGGAGAATGCTGCGATCCCGATAGCGACGGCTGCCAGCGGAATGTTGATATAGAAGATCGAGCGCCAGCCGATTGCATCGACCAGCCAACCGCCGAGCGGCGGGCCGACCGCGCCTGCGATGGCTCCGGCTGCGGCCCAGGTGCCGATGGCCTTGCCGCGTTCCTCGCCGGTGAAGCTATGGCTGAGCGTGGCGAGGCTGTTTGGCAGCAGGATCGCCGCGCCCACGCCCTGCACGGCGCGGGCGATCAGCAGGAAAGTGAGATCGCTGGCGAGCGCACAGGCGAGGCTGGCGGCAGTGAACAGCACGATGCCGCCGACCAGCAATTTCTTCCGCCCGAAATGGTCTCCCGCAGCGCCACCGATCAGCAGGAGCGCGGAGAGGGGAAGGAGGTAGGCGTTGATCGTCCATTGCAGCTCGGCGGGGGTCGCACCCAGATCCTCGCCGATCGCGGGGAGAGCGACGTTGGTCACCGATCCATCGATGAAGGCGAGGCTGGAGGCGAGGATGCACGCAGTGAGCGTCAGGCGGGGATGGGCGGTGGCCATCCGGCAGGCGTACACACTTCGCAGCCGAAATTCTAACCGTCACCCCGGCCTTGCGCCGGGGCCCCTGCTGCCTGCCCCGGTAAGAGAGAAGAGCGGGATGCCGGCGCAAGGGCGGGAAGACGAGGCTGGACTAGCTTATCGCGCGTAGCGATCCTTCAGCACCTTCCACGTGGCGCGCAGGCTGACCGCTTCGGCACCCTTGGGCCGGCCGGGCTTGGGCGAACCGTTCCAGCAGAAGATGTCGAAATGCGCCCATTGCGCGCCCTCGGGAACGAATTCCTTGAGGAACAATGCCGCGGTGATCGCGCCGCCGAACGGGCCTTCGGCGGCATTGACCATGTCTGCCACGTCGGACTTCAGCATGTCCTTGTACGGATCGTAGAGCGGCATGCGCCACATCGGATCGGCTTCGCTCTCGCTCGCTGCCATCAGTTCGGATGCCAGCGTATCGTCATTGGCGAAGATCGCCTGCAGGTCCGCGCCGAGTGCGACGCGAGCAGCGCCCGTCAGCGTGGCGAAATCGAAGACGAGTTCGGGTTTGCCTTCCTCGGCCTTGGTCAACGCGTCGGCGAGGACCAGACGCCCTTCGGCATCGGTGTTGCTCTGCTCGACTGTGATGCCCTTGCGCGAGATCATCACGTCGCCGGGGCGCGAAGCCTCGCCGTTGATCGAGTTCTCGACTGCGGGGACGAGCATGTGGAGGCGGACGGGCAGGCGGTTTTGCATGACCAGTTCGGCCAGTGCGAGCGCATGTGCCGCGCCGCCCATGTCCTTCTTCATCAGGCGCATGCCGGCGGCGGGCTTGATATCGAGGCCGCCGCTGTCGAAGCAGACGCCCTTGCCGATGATCGCGATGCGCGGATGATCCGGGTTGCCCCATTCGATCTCGATCAGGCGCGGCTCGCGACCCTTGCCCGCAGCCTTGCCGACGGCGTGCAGGAGCCCATAGCTCTTCTCGACCTCAGCACCCTTCACCACGGTGAGCGTGCCGCCATAGGCCTTGGCGAGTTCGGCACCGGCGGCTTCGAGATCGGCGGGCCCCATGTCGTTTGCGCCAGTGTTGATCCGGTCACGCAGCTTGAAAGCGACGGCGGCCATGCGGACGGCCTCTTCCATCTTCACGGGATCGCCGCTCAGCAGGACGCGGTCGCCCGCGGGCTTTTCCGGCTTTTTCTTGTAGCGATCGAACTGATATTGCGCGGTGATCCAGCCATAAGCGGCCTTGCCGGGGTCCTGGCCCTCGACGCGATACGTGCCTTCGGGGAGCGTTTCCGCGAGCTTGGCGAGGCACCAGGGGGTGAGCCTCTCGACATTGGCGACCACGCTGACGACCGACCAATCCTCAGGCCCGTCACCGGGGAGGATCGCGCTCGAATAGCCCTTGGGCGCCAGCTTCTGCGACATGGCCGCAGTGCGGTGACGCGGTGGCTGGGCGGCCAGCCATGTGTCGAAGCCCTTGGCGTCGATCAGGTGAATGGAGCGGGCGGTCTGGCCCTTGTCGGGCTGAATCAGCGTATTGGGATCAGGCATAGGAGCCCGATTTAGGGTGCGGGAGGCCTCAGGGCTAGTGCGCGGCGCGGATTTTCGGTGCGCAGGCGGCGAGGGCCTGATCGATCATCACCATCAGCCGATCCCGCATTTCGGCGAGACCTTCCGGCGATACCCCGCGATCCTGCGTCTCGAAGTTCAGGTAATCGAGGTTTCGCAGCACTGCATAATTGGAGAGCGATCCGTCGCTGGTGACGACGCGCTCCTGCACCACGTTGAAATCGAGCGCGACAAGCGCATCGCGGCAATAAGCGGCGCTGGGCGTCGTGCCGGTGCGATAGGTGGTGAAGGCGACGCTGTCGTCATCGTCCCAGGGGAAGGTGCGGTTCACGGACGGGCTGGGGGTCAGCGTATCGTCGCAGAAGCGGATCGAGATGACGCCTCGGCCGACCGGATCGGATTGGTTGCAGCGCGATTCATCCGAAGCGAAGCCCGGCGAATTGGTGTGCAGCGCGATGATCGGAGCGCCGCGCCCGGCCAGCACTGTGCGGGCGTAGAAGGGCAAAGCGTCGTCGAAATTGCGATTGGGGTCGATCGGCCGGCCATATTCCACCGCACGGTTCATCCGCGTGCCGTCTGCGCCGGGCGCGATGCCGGCATCGACCGCGACTATGGTGCCGCCATATTTGCGGATCGCGACCAAAGCTGCTTCGAACCCGCCATTCTCGCTATCATGCGGCACGAACCAGAGCGGGCCCTTGCGCTTCGATTCGATCCGCCACAGCCGCCACTGGGCGCGCTCCTCGCGAAACTCGATGCGGCTGACCTTGAGGCCCGTCCACTCGGCGGGATCGCGGTGGCGTTCGAAATCGTCGTCCTGCACAGTGAGCGGATCTATGGGCGTGATGGTTGCGGCGGGTTCGCTGGCGCCCGCGAGCGCGAGCCATAGGGCAGAAGCGAGGGCGATCCGGAGCATGCGCGGTCCTTATGGGGTGAGGCTGCCCAAGTCACCAGCGGCATAACCTCGCGCCATACCGCTACCAACACACGGCCTGTGCGCTATGATGCGGGCATGGACTGGCGACGCGAGAATGGCAGCTGGGTAGGGCGCGGCGAATTGCCGGGGGATTTCTACGATCTCGCGGTGAGCGGCGCGGATGATTGGGAAGACGAGCCGTCTGCGGACGCGGTGGCGCGGCTGGTCGGCGCGGATGTTCAGGCGCTGTTCGCCGAGGCGGTGCGCGCCACATGCGAGGCGCGGGAGGCGGCGCTGATGTGGAAAGCCGGCCCGCCGCTGGCCGATTGGTCGCTGGCCGAGATGCGGATGACAGCGGCGGGCGCCTTATGGCTGAGCATCCACGAATATGAGACCGACGAATATTCGCTGTGGATGGTGCGCTTCGAGGGCGGCGCCGCCGCAGAAGGGGCTGCCGTAGGCGACCTCATCGGCGACCTGACTCAACCCAGTCAGCAATTGACTGTTCTCAAGGGCGGGCGCGGCGGACGCGGCAATCAACACTTCGCGACCTCGCGCAACCAGGCGCCGCGCACTGCCGAAAAAGGCGCACCTGCGGAAGAGAA
>JAZKJE010000045.1:26862-72503 GCA_040384525.1 Pseudomonadota bacterium | reverse complement strand
CGGCGGCGGCCATGGGTGCCGGTGGAGGGCGAACCCACCGAAGCGGGAATTCAGGTGAGCGGCACGCCGTAAAGGTCGTGTTCGTCGGCATCCTCGATCTCGACGTTCAGGATATCGCCCTGCTTGAGATGGCCGGCATCGCGCAGATGAACTTCGCCGTCGATCTCGGGCGCATCGGCCTGTGAGCGGCCGGTGGCGCCTTCTCCGTCTACGGTGTCAATAATGACTTCGAGGGTGCGGCCGATCTTGTTCTGGAGCTTGGCGGCCGAGATGGCTGCGGTCTTTTCCATGATCCGGGCGTAGCGCTCTTCCTTCAGCTCCTCGGGCACCTGGTCCTCGAAAGCATTGGCCTGCGCGCCCTCGACGGTTTCGAAGCGGAATGCGCCGACGCGGTCGAGCTGGGCTTCGTCGAGCCAGTCGAGGAGGTACTGGAAATCCTCCTCGGTCTCGCCGGGGAAGCCGACGACGAACGAGCTGCGGATCGCGATATCCGGGCAGATTTCGCGCCAGTTCTTGAGCCGCTCGAGCACTTTGGCTTCGTTGGCCGGGCGCTTCATGCGGCGCAGGACCGACGGGCTGGCGTGCTGGAAGGGGATATCGAGATAGGGCAGCACCAGACCCTCGGCCATCAGCGGGATGACCTGATCGACGTGCGGGTAGGGGTAGACGTAATGCAGGCGCACCCAGGGCGCGATCTTGCCGAGTTCGCGGGCGAGATCGGTCATGTGGGGCACGACTTCCTGCCCCTTCCACATGCGCGGTTCCTTGCGGATATCGACGCCATAGGCCGAGGTGTCCTGGCTGATGACCAGAAGCTCTCTGGTGCCGGCTTCGACCAGCTTCTCGGCTTCGCGCAGGATCGCATCGGGGCGGCGCGACACGAGATCGCCGCGGATCGAGGGGATGATGCAGAAGGCGCAGCGATGGTTGCAGCCCTCGGAGATCTTCAGATAGCTGTAATGCCGGGGCGTGAGCTTGAGCCCGCTTTCGGGCACCAGGTTGAGAAACGCGTTGGCGGGCATCGGCGCGGCTTCATGCACGGCGCCGACGACTTCCTCATACTGATGCGCGCCGGTGATCGCGAGCACGTTGGGGAATTTGGCGCGGATAATCTCGGCTTCCTTACCGAAGCAGCCGGTGACGATGACGCGGCCATTCTCGGCGATCGCTTCACCGATCGCCTCCAGCGATTCCTCCTTCGCGCTGTCGAGAAAGCCGCAGGTGTTGACCAATACGACGTCCGCGCCCGCATAATCGGGGGACATCGCATAGCCGTCGCTGCGCAGCTTGGTCAGGATCCGCTCGCTATCGACGAGGTTCTTCGGACAGCCGAGCGAGACCATCCCCACGCGGGGGGCTTCAGGAAGTTTGGTTGCCATGATTGAGCGCGCACATAGGCTTTTTTGGAGAAAAAGCTAGTTCAGGCGCTCACGGGTGCCCTGAACACGAACCACGCGCCGAGTGCGATGAAGCCGAAGCCGATCAGATGGTTGATCGTAATCTTCTGGCCGAGATAGAGAATCGAGAATCCCGCGAACACGGTGAGCGTCACGACTTCCTGGATCGCCTTCAACTGCGCCGCCGAATAGACGTTGCTGCCCCAGCGATTGGCGGGGACGGCGAGCATATATTCGGGAAGCGCGATCAGCCAGCTGGCGAGGATCACCAGCGCAATCGGTGCGGCCTTGTACTTGAGATGCCCATACCAGGCGAAGGTCATGAAGATGTTCGACGCGACCAGCAGCGCGATGGGCGTGATACGCTCGATCATTTGTGCTGGGTGACGATCTCGAGGATCGTGTCGCCCGCCACCAGCGCGCGCGATTCGGGTTCGGCGAAGCTATAGGGATTTCCTGCGCGATAGATGCGCACGCCAAGGCCGGTGGAGATGCTGGCGAGCGGGGCACCGACTTCCTGTGGCTGCACCACACGCTCCATCAGCTGGACGCGGCCGTGGAACGAGGCAAGGTCGCTCAGATATTCCGAGATATGCGAGCCCTGGCATGAGCTGGCGAGCAATAGTCCCGAGAAGCTGACCGGATTGACCACGGTGGTGGCACCGGCGGCGCGGGCGGGGACTTCGTTATCCTCGTTGCGGACCGTCACGCTGATCGGCAGCCCCGGCGAAAGATGCCGCGCCGTGAGGGTGATCAGGATCGAGGTGTCGTCGCGGCCGGCGGTGACGATCATCGATTCCGCATGCTCGATCTTGACGTCCTGGAGCACCTGATCGCGGGTCGCGTCGGCCTGCAGCACGATACAGCCGCATGCCTGGGCATGGGCCAGCCGATCCTCATCCATATCGATCACGACGATGCTTCCCGGCGCAGTGCCCCGCGCGATCAGCTCATCGACGGTTTCGGAGCCGGTATTGCCATAGCCGGCAACGATGATGTGACCGGACAAATTCTTCTGGATCGCAGACATGCGCCATTTATCCCAGGTTCGCTTGAGGACGAAATTATAGGCGGTGCCGAGGAACAGCAGCACCACAAAGATGCGGATCGGAGTGACGACGAACGCATCGAACATCCGCGCCGAATTGCTGACCGGCACGATATCGCCATAACCGGTGGTCGTGACCGAGATCGACGTGAAATACAGGATGTCGAGGAAGGAGACGACGCCATCATGCGTGTCCTTCAACCCGTCGCGCTCGATCCAGTGAACGCCCACCGCCAGCCCGAGCAATGCCACGACCGCGAACACGCGCCAGCCAATTGCCGCCCAGACAGGCAGGCTTGATCTTCGCTTGAGGGTCGCCGGGGGGAGGACAGCCATTATCTGGTGGGAAGCCTTGGCACCGGATCGATCGCGTTGCGGCCCTGGCGCATTTCGAAATGCAGCTCGGGTCGATCGGCGAAGCCCGAATTGCCGGAGAGCGCGACGGTCTGGCCGCGTTTCACCGATTGGCCGCGCTGGACGAGCAACTGCCCGGCATGGCCGTAAACGGTGGTGAAGCCGCTGCCATGGCTGAGGATGACGAGGCCGCCCAATGCCGGGATGTCGCTGCCGACATACGCCACCACGCCATCGGCGGAGGCGAGGATGGGCGTGTTGAGCGGCACGGCGATCTTGATGCCATCGTTGCGCTCGCCCGATTTGCCGGGGCCGAAGCGCTTGACGATGTTGCCGGTGACTGGCCAGCGGAACGTGCCCGCCAGCCGCGCGGGTACAGCAACCGGCTGGGTCGCGGGCAGCACGCGGGTGGAAGAAGCGGTCGGCTGGGCAGGCTTGGCGCCTTCGCGCGCCGCGGGGCTGCCGCCAGTGACGATATCGTCGATGTCGAGATGGAAGCGCGCGGCGCGCTCTTCGATGGTCTCGGGGCCGGTGTTGGGGATCAGCAGGCGCTGGCCGGTGCGCAGCACATAGGGCTCTTCGAGATAATTGGCCGAGATCACGCGCGACCAATCGACGGCGTAGGCGCGGGCGATGGCGATGCCGGTCTCGCCTTCGCGCACGGCGTGATAGCGGCCGGCGGGTATGGTGAGCCGCTGGCCGGGCTGGATCGTGTACGGCGGCGCGATATTATTGCTGCGCGCAATGGCTTCGGAGCCTGCGCCGGTCTTCACCGAGATCGAGCGGAGCGAATCGCCCGAGCGGACGATATAGGTGCTTGCGTCGATCTGGCGGGCGTCCGGCGTGACCGTGCGCATTTCCCAGGCCGGGCGCGGCGCGGGGAGGGCAGGAACGTTCTGATCGAGGCCGGGGCGCTCATAGCGCTCCTGCGGGGGCGTTTGCCGCTGCCGCTGGGGTACGGGTTCGTAGCGGGGCTCACGATAGCCGCCGCCGGGCTGGGGAATGCACCCGGCCAGCGTGAGCGCACCCAGTGCAATCGCTGCAAACCGCTTCAAGGCATCCCCGTTCATCCGCAGACCATATCGCGGATTTATCGTTACGTCAGCGGCTCACTGACTCAAATCGGTCAAGCCCGCCCAGATAGGGCTTGAGGATATCCGGCACGGCGACCGAACCGTCTTCCTGCTGGTAGTTCTCGATCACCGCGACGACCGTGCGGCCGACCGCGAGGCCCGAGCCGTTGAGCGTGTGGACGAACTTCGTACCTTTTTCGCCTTCTGGCCGGTAGCGCGCGTTCATGCGGCGTGCCTGAAAATCGGTGCAGGTCGAGACGCTGCTGATCTCGCGATAGCGCGCCTGTCCGGGCAGCCAGACTTCGAGATCGTAGGTGCGGGCAGCAGAGAAACCCATGTCGCCGGTGCACAGCTTCATGCGGCGGAAGGCGAGGCCCAGCCTGGTCAGGATATCCTCGGCACAGGCGGTCATCCGCTCATGCTCGGCTTCGGACTGATCCGGCGTGGTGATCGAGACCATCTCGACCTTTTCGAACTGGTGCTGGCGGATATAGCCGCGCGTGTCGCGACCCGCAGAGCCGGCCTCCGAGCGGAAGCAGGGGCTGAGTGCGGTGAAACGCAGCGGCAATTCGCGCTCGGCGAGGATTTCGCCGTGGATCGAATTGGTCAGGCTGACTTCGGATGTGGGGATCAGCCAGCGGCCATCGGTGGTCTTGAAGCTGTCTTCGGCGAATTTGGGCAGCTGGCCGGTGCCGAACATGATCTCGTCACGCACCAGCAAGGGAACGACGGTTTCCTCGAAATCATGATCGCGGGTCAGCGTATCGAGCATGAACTGGCCGAGCGCGCGGTGGAGGCGGGCGGCGCTGCCGCGCAGGAACGTGAAGCGCGAGCCGGAAAGCTTGGCGCCGGTCTCGAAATCCAGACCCAATACGGGGCCGATTGCGTCATGCTCCTTCACTTCGAAAGCGAAGCTGGGGGGCGTGCCGCGCGCGTGGACGAGGAAATTATCCTCTTCGTCGGTGCCCACGGGCACATCCTCGAGCGGCAGATTTGGGATCGCGGCGAGCGCGGTGTGGAGCGTTGCGCCCACTTCCTTCTCTTCCGCTTCGATCGCCGGCATCCGCTCTTTCAACGCAGCCACTTCGGCCATCAGATCGGTCGCGTCTTCGCGGCGAGCCTTGGCGGCGCCGATTTCCTTCGAGGCTTCGTTGCGGCGCGCTTGCGCGGCCTGCGCTTCGGTTTGCAGCGCGCGGCGTTTTTCATCGAGCGCGAGCAGTTCGGACGAGAGCGGCGCGAGGCCACGTTTCGCCAATGCGGCGTCGAATGCTGCGGGATTTTCGCGGATGAAGCGGATGTCGTGCATGCCGGGCGTATGGCTTTGCGCAGGGGACGGCGCAACCCTGCCGCTCCTTCCACGTTGATGATGCACAATCGAAACGAGGAGAATTAAGATGCAGCTTCCGCACAACGCCTTCGTGGTGGTCGCCGATGGGCGCAAGATGCTGTTCCTCCGCAATGAAGGCGATGCGGTCTATCCGAACCTGCAGGTCGAGAAGAAGGTGGTCGATAACCACAACCCCTCGCACCACGAGCAGGCGACCGATCTGGCAGGCGCAGCGATGGGCACGCGAACCTCGGGCGGGGCCTGGGGCGGCGGCAATATGGAGGAAGTGGATTTCCACCAATTGGAGGAAGACCGCTTCGCTGCCGACACCGCGGAGTTGCTCAAGAAGCGCGCGCTCAACAATGATTTCGAGTCGCTGATCATCATTGCGCCGCCGCGCACGCTGGGCGAGCTTCGCAAACATTATCACAAGGAAGTCGAACGCCGGATTACGCTAGAGATCGATAAGGATCTGACCGGGCACACGGTGCCGCAGATTGAGGCGGCGCTGGCGAAGGCCGAATAAAAAAACGCCCCGGAGAATGCTCCGGGGCGGCTTTTTCGTTTGATTGGCGAAGGATCAGGCCTCGGTAGTTTCCGCGGCCTTTTTCTTTGCGAGGCGCTTGCGGACGACCAGCGCCGCTGCCGCACCGCCGAAGAGCAGAAGCATCGGCGGAGCAGGGACGGGGGCAGGGCCGCCCGACGAGGTGCCGCTCGACCCGCCGCAACCGCCGCGACCGCAGCCATGGCTGCTCGAACCGTGGCCGTTGGAGCTCCAGCCGCTGCTGTTGCTCCAGCCGCTCGAACCATGGCTCGACGAACCCTTGCTGCTCGAACCGTAGCTGGACGAACCGTTCGATGAACTCGAGGTAGACGACGAAGTCGATCCGCTCGTGGAACCGCTGGTCGAGCTGGAGTTCGAAGACGAGGTCGAGGACGAGATGCCGCTCGACGTCGAAGACGAAGAGCCGCCCGTGGAGCTGCTGGTCGAGGAACCGCCCGTCGAAGTCGAAGAACCGCCGGTAGAGGTGGACGACGAAACGTCACCGCTGGAACCACCGCTCGACGTGGAGGACGACGAGCCGCCTGTGGAGCTGCCGCCGGTGGACGAGGTGCTGCTCACGCTGCCGCTCGACGTTGAGGAACCGCCCGTGGACGAGCCGCCGGTCGAGGTCGAGGTCGAGCCGCCGGTCGATGACACACCCGACGAGGTAGATACCTGACCGCTCGACGTGGAGACCGAACCACTCGACGTGCTGGTCGACGAAATTTCGATGTTGATGCCGCTGGAGGTGCCCGAGCTGCCGCTGCTGCCCGATGAACCGCTGCCCGAGCTGCCGAAGAAGCCGCCCGCGAAGAATCCGCCGATAAAGCCGCCACCGCCCGAACCGCCGACAACGCCCGACGAGCTGCTGGAGCCGCTCGCGCTGGACGATACGACCGGATATTGCCCGCTCGACCCGTAAAGGGGCGGGGGCAAGGGAATCGGTGCGCCCTGCGGCGTCATGATGACCTGCGCCGCGCCCTGGCTAGTCGTTGTGGTGACCGTGCGGCGAACGACTCGCTGCGCCGGACGCGTACGCACGACGCGGCGAACGACTTTCTTTTTCGCGACGGTTTGTTGCTGGACGACGCGCGGTTTGGACGCGCGTTCGGTGACGTAAACGCCACTTCCCCCAATAACAGCACCCCCGCAAGCGCAGGCGCAAAGTTTGGCAAGAGCCATGCGAACCGACATTATTGTCCCACTCTTCCGTTGCTGGCGTGCACGCTCCCCACGGGATCGTCAGCAGCTTTCCACGCCGTCAATGCATCGAAAGTGCAAAACAAACTATTAAGTGCAAGCGAATGCGGGCTTGTTTACCGTCTTCTTGTCGATTTTTGGGGATCGAGAGTGGATAGGTGATGGTTAATGTATTGTTTCGGGACGTGATCGGTTAATACTTGTTAACAACTTATGAAGGTGGCTGGTTAACATCGGCCCTCCACGCGGCCTTTGTGTGGGTTGGTTCAGCCCTGCGTAATTTCCCCCTTTCTAAAGGGATATCAGCGCAACATTGGTACAATAGCGCGCTTGTTAACTGCTTCGCGCGAAAGTATAGGGCTGCGCGGGCAGAGGAGCAGTCGCTGGCGGCTTCGCCACCGGGCGACTGGTGTGGAGAGTATGGGGATGGCTACAGTTTTTGAGAGCTACGAGCCGGGCAAATTTATGCCACCAGCCGCGAATGACGGCGGTGACGGATATCGCCCGAGCGCCGACGAACCCTTTATGGGGCCGCGTCAGCTCGAATATTTCCGTGAAAAGCTGCTTGCCTGGAAGGACGCGATCTATCGCGAGTCGGCCGGCACGCTCAACCAGCTTCAGGCCGATTCGCTGCGCGAAGCCGACCTGACCGACCGGGCATCGAGCGAGACCGACTGGTCGATCGAGCTGCGCACCCGTGATCGCCAGCGCAAGCTCATCTCGAAGATCGACGCGGCGATGCGCCGCATCGACGAAGGCGAATATGGCTATTGCGAAGTGACCGGCGAGCCGATCTCGCTGGGCCGGCTGGAAGCCCGCCCGATCGCGACGATGACCGTAGAGGCGCAGGAGCGCCACGAGCGGAACGAAAAGGTCAGCCGCGAGGAATAGTGGATTTGGGTATAGCGCCGTCGATTTTCATGCGGCGGCGCCCCCGAATTAACGGTTTTGACAGGGATTGCTGCTCTAGTCGCGCGTAACCTCAATTTACGTTCGAGCTGAGCAGCGATGGAACAATTCTCTCACGATCCCCTGATGGCCCTCTCGGCCGAGGATTTCACTGGCCAGCGTGCCGGCGCGCGGGACAGCCTGATGCTGACCGCCAATTTCCGAATCGCGGGCAGGACCGATGAGAATGTGCGTGTGCGCAATCTCTCGTCCGGCGGGATGATGGCCGAATATACCGCGCCGATCGATCGCGGCACGATCGTGCAGGTCGAAGTGCGCGGTGTGGGCTGGGTCTCGGGCAAGATCGCCTGGGCCACCGATGGCCGGGTCGGCGTGGCATTCGATACCGATATCGATCCGATGCTGGCGCGCAAGCCGGTGGGCAAGGGCACGCACACGCCGGTATATGTGAAGCCGATTTTGCCTCTTCGCTGATTTCAGGCTGTGATCTTGCGCGCGGACGATCTGGCGCAGCGCTGATTTTCTGAATTGGATTGGGGCTGAGCCCCCGTGCGGGGTGCGGCCTCCCGCCACACCCCCGGTAGAGGCCCGCTAGCGGGCCATCTCTTCCTTGATGCGAAGCTTTTGCTTCTTCAGACCCGCCAGGATAATCTGATCGGGCATAGGCCTCTGCGTTTCTGCAGCGATCCGCTGGTCCAGCACATTGTGCTTTGCCGATAGTGCCGTGAGATGTGTGTTCTGCATGGCAGTCTCCTTCATCGTGGCCGGAAGGGTCAGTAAATCACTGTTCGCGGTGCTTGTCTCGCCTCTTTCTATCCGCAATCGACAGGGTGCCGAAAAGACGGGATAGAGCGTTGTCAGTTGTGGCGTTGGCGTGCACGGGGGCGGGATGGAAGACGTTGAGATCCGGAAGCGGCTGACCGTGCTCAAGACCGAGCATCGCGATCTCGACACGGCGATCGATGCGCTGCGCGATGCGGGTTCATCGGATCAGCTGCAGCTCGCCCGGCTGAAGAAGCGCAAGCTGATGATGCGCGACGAAATCCAGATGCTCGAGGATCAATTGATCCCCGATATCATTGCCTGATCGGGCGCCCGATCCGCCGCCGCGCCATTAACGGCATATCTTCCCGCAACGGGACGAAAACTTAATAAGATTAAGCATTTCGTTACCATGTTCGCTGTGGCAGCTTCCGTCATATGGGGCAGCAGGGAACATCGCGGATACACCGCAAGCTGATCGACGCGCTTTATGTGGAGGCGATGCTGCTGGCGGACGAGGCGCGCGGCTATTTCGACGAACTGGGCCGCAACGAGCGGGATGCGCTTGAAGCGCTGAACCGCGTGGCATTTTCGTGCGAATCGCTGAAGGTCACGACCCGGCTGATGCACATCATCGCCTGGCTGCTTACGCAGCGCGCGGTGGATGCGGGCGAACTGGCGCCGGGGGACGCGCTTGCGCCGTCACACCGGCTGGGCGATGCGCCCGAGACTGACGAAGCATTGCTACAGGCCATGCCGCCTTATGCAGTGGCGATCATCCAGACGAGCATCGAACTGTATCGCCGCGTGGCGCGGCTGGACCAGTCGCTCGATCTGCCGGTGATCATGACGAGCCCGGCGCGCAGCATGATGGATCGCCTCGCCGCAGCATTCTGAGCTTCTCTCGCGCTTGCGCTGAGAGATAGGGGAGGGCCTGCTCGCCTGGGGGCAGCTGAGCGGCCCTCCTCGTTTATACTCCTTCCCCGCCCGAGGGGAGGGGGACCACTAAGTGGTGGAGGGGGGGTAAGCGACCAACTAGTCGGTTCGCATACCTCCCCCCTCCATCGGCCCCGAAACAAGGCCGGGACTGCCACCTCTTCCTGGCGGAGGAGGATTTAGAACTAGCGAATAGCCGCCTTCGCAGCAGCGTATTCCGCTTTCAGCCGATCGATCAGCACGCCGGCAGGCTCCACTGCGCGCACGGCGCCGATGCCCTGGCCGGAGCCCCAGATTTCCTTCCACGCCTTCGCCCCGCCGAAGTTCATCGCGCTGGGGTCGCTTTCGGGCAGATTGTCGGGATCGAGCCCGGCATTGACCACCGAGCTGCGCAGGTAATTGCCGTGCACGCCGGTGAACAGGCTCGAATAGACGATGTCCGCCGCGCGGCCCTCGACGATGCCCTGCTTGTACGCGTCGACGGCATTGGCCTCATCGGTGGCGATGAAGGGCGAGCCGATATACGCCAGATCGGCGCCCAGCACCTGCGCCGCAAGGACCGAGCGCCCGGTGGAGATCGCGCCCGAGAGGATCACCGGACCATCGAACCATTCGCGGACCTCCTGGACGAAGGGGAAGGGGTTGAGCTTGCCGGCATGGCCGCCCGCGCCGGTGGCGACGAGGATCAGGCCGTCTGCACCCTTTTCCACGGCCTTGTGTGCAAAGCGATCGTCGATGACGTCGTGGAGGGTGATGCCGCCCCAGCTGTGCACGGCAGTGTTCAGATCTTCGCGCGCACCCAGCGAGGTGATCACGATCGGCACCTTCCACTTGGCGCAGGTCGCGACGTCTTCCTCGAGACGCATGTTCGATTTGTGCACGATCTGGTTGACCGCATAAGGCGCCGACGGACTATCCGGATTGTCGCGATCCCATGCCGCGAGTTCCTCGGTAATGCGGTGGAGCCACTCATCAAGCTGCGACTGGGGCCGGGCGTTCAGCGCCGGGAACGAGCCGACGATCCCCGCCTTGCACTGCGCGATGACCAGTTCCGGCACCGAGATGATGAAGAGCGGCGAACCGATGACCGGAAGCGCAAGGCGATCGAAGAGCGGGGGAAGAGCCATGGGGTTTTGATAGCGTAACGAGGAGGCCTGTCTAGGCAGGTGGGCCGGACGCTACGGCATGGCGTGTATCGGGCGGGCGCTGCGATGGACGCGCACGCGAATCGCTACGAGATTTGCTGCACTACATCGGCGAGCAGAATGCGCGCGATCGGTCGTCGTGCCTCATCCTCGATATCCAGACTGCCCTTCGGCGGACTGAGCAGATGGCGCATGCGATTGCGCATCATGCCGCGCGCGGAATGCTGCGCTTCGGCGAGCGCTGCTGCGAGATTGGGAAGCATGCGGCTCTGTGCCGGATGGGCTGCCGCATCACTGGTTCGAAGCTGAAAATAGTAAAGTGGCATACCTGCTGAAATGCAGGAAATCACAGCAAGTTGCGTCGCCTGATCTGGATCAGCGCGATTTATTTTGTGCGCAGCATTTAATCGCGCGGTTCAGCCAGTTTGCGGTCTGCGCGGCAGGTTTTGAGCGACTTTTGCGTGAAGCTGTGGATGCGGATGATCTGCATCTTCGCCTTGTTCACCGTCGCCCGCATGCAACCGCAGCCATAGCCATAATAGCCGTTGGTCTTCACCCATTGCTTCTCGGTGAGGTCAGGGATGGTATCCATGCCATCCACGCCTTCGCTACCCTGGGTCATCATCACCCATTGGCCGAAGCGATCGGTGATCCACCAGTTCGCCGGCGTGGGGTTTGCGACCCAGCCGCAGATGGTGGCGGGAGCGGCGGCCGGAGCGATCGGTGCGGGCGCGCGCGCGTCCACCACGGTGAGCGGGATCAGCAACGCGGCCATGCCAAGGGGCGCCAGAATGTTTCGTGCGATATCAGCCATGTCGCGTCCCCTGTTCGCGTGATGTGCAGAAACAAGCACATCTCTTTGCGTTCGTCGCGGAAAAACTATCGGGGCGGGCGCGTAAGGGCGTAGAGCGGTTTACGAGGGCAATGGAGGCACGGATGGGGTTGTTCGACTGGCTGACGGGCAGCAAGCCCGCACCGAAAGGCGTAGCGCGCGTTGCGGCGAGCAAATTGCGAGACGCGATGCTCGCGATCAATCGCGGCACGGCGCCGTTCACCATCCGAGACGGCGCACCCGAAAAGGTCGATCTCGTCGCCGAATGGAAGATCGTCGACGCCAAGTGGTACGAGATTTTCGCCAAGGCCGGCATCGAGCGCGTCTTTAAGGTGCTGATGAAGTTCGATGAGGCGGCAGGCGAAGTTCGCGCGGTCGATCAGGAATGGACCGTCGAATGGCGCGCGGGCGTTCCCACATTGTCAGCCAGTGCCGAGGCATTTCGCGGGCAGAAATGGGAGATGAGCTTCGAGACGGTCTATGCGTTTCGCGAAGACCTCTCGTTCGGCAAGATCTACGAGTACAAGTTCAGCACGGCCGAGATCAAACGCCCGTTGATGGAAGCTGCGCATCAGGCGGGCTGGGGCTGGCGGGGCGTGGCGTTCGCGAAGCTCTGAACGAGCGGGCTTAATCCACCCGCTTCAGGTCGCTGGCAAATTCGCGCTGCTTGGCCACATACACTGCGGCGCTCCCCTTCAGCAGCGCCTTGTGCATCTCATCGAGCGTGCGCACCGCGCGGGCGGGGCTGCCGACGATCAGCGAGCCGGCCGGGAATTCCTTACCCTCGGTAACCAGCGCACCAGCGCCGACCAGGCAGTCTTCACCGATCACGGCTCGGTTGAGGATTGTCGCGCCCATTCCGATCAGCGTGCGGTTGCCGATGGTGCAGCCATGCAGGATGGCCTTGTGGCCCACCGTCACGTCCTCGCCGATCATCAGCGGGGTGCCGGGATCGGAGTGGCAGACGGCGCCTTCCTGCACATTGCTGCGCGCGCCGACGAGGATCGGCGTGTTGTCTGCGCGGATGACGGCGCCAAACCACACGCTCGCCAGTTCGCCCAGATGCACGTCCCCGATCAGGTCAGCGCTGGGCGCGACCCATGCGTCTTCGGCGATCTGTGGCCTTTGGCCGCCAATTTCGTAGAGCGGCATGCCCCGTTAAAACAACGGCGCGTTGAACGTGTCGGGCAGCGGCATGTGCAGGCCCAGCGCGAGCGCCAAGGCAACCGCGCCCATCAACACCGCCAGCGTGGACGACAGCGAGAACAGGCCCCAGCCAACAAGCGTCACCATCTGCGGATTGGGCCGCTGCTGGCGCTGGTTCTGGCCCATCGCCTGGATCACAAACATCGCGAGCATCGCGTACATGAAGATAAAGAATTCAGCCATTTACCCACCCCGGAAGTCCCCGCGCCGGTTCTAGCGAGAAGAGGTTAAGGCTTCAATGCCGCGACGCACCATTTTGGCGCGGCTAATGATGCGCTTCGTCGCTTTCTTCGTGCTTTTCGGATTTCTTCAGAAAGGGCTTGGCGGCCTTTTCCACGGCTTTGGTGAGCGCGGGGAGCTTCTCCAGATCGCGCAGCACAAACCATTGCTCGCGATCATATTGCACCTGCAATTCGGCCCAGCGCCCCGTGGCCACCGCAGCGGTGACTTCGCGGTACATGTCGTCGAGCAGCGTATCCGTCCCGTCGATCAGGCCGGCCCATTCGGCGAAGGCGTGCGACAACGCGTAATTGGGCCAATCGCCCAGCGGCATCGTGCGGGTATGCTGGATGAACGATGTCGAGCCACGCAGCAGCCGGCGCAGGTGGCGAACATGCGCGGCAGCCTCAGTCGCGCCGAGGCCCGATTTGCCGCTGTCGGTGTCGATGCCGGGCACGCGAAGCGCCGTCTTGAATTCGCGTTCCAGCTGCTCGGTATGATGCTTGACCGCCTTGATCAGAATCCTGGCGAATTCGGCATTGCGATTGGCGGGCTCGGGAAAGCTGCGCTTGAAGGCAGCGACGAAGGCGATGAGCGTAAACAGGCCGACGACGACAAGAAATAGCTGCGCCCAATCGGACACGGTGATGCCATCTGCCCAGGAACTGGCTTTCGCGGCCGAACTATTTCCCATCGTCAGCAATAACAAAGCCCGCGCCCCCGCCAGCGAATCGTCAATCGAATATGGTTAACACAAGTGCGCGCGAAGCCCAGCCGCGATGCACCCGGAACGAACGCTACAGGGTTACGCCGCGCTTCCAGATGGCGATTTCGCGCTCTCCATTGCGCTCGGCCGCGGTGGGCTTGCCCGATGCGATTTCGGCGATGCGGGCAAGGAGCGCGTCTGCGGCCATGTCCATGCCGTCTTCGAGAACCTGGCCCGCGTCGAAGTCGATCCAGCCGGGTTTGCGCGCGGCCAGATCGCTGTTCGATGCGATCTTGATAGTCGGCACCGGAAAGCCCAGCGGTGTGCCACGGCCGGTTGTGAAGAGGATCGCGGTGGCGCCCGCCGCGGCCAGCGCGGTGGAGGAGACGGCGTCGTTGCCTGGGGCTTCGAGCAACGTCAGCCCCCGCTTGGCTACGCTGCGGCCGTAACGGAGGACGTCGGTGACAGTCGCATGCCCCGCCTTCTGCACCGCACCGAGTGACTTTTCCTCCAGCGTGGTGATCCCGCCAGCGATATTGCCGGGGGAGGGGTTTTCGGAAACCGGCTCGCCGTGATCGGTGAAATAGCGTTTGAAGCCGTTCACCAGATCGACAATGCCGCCGAACACCGCCTGATTGTCGGCGCGTTCCATCAGGAGTTTTTCTGCGCCGAAGATTTCAGGGATTTCGGTGAGGATCGCGGTGCCGCCCGCCGCGGTTACGGCGTCGCTCATCCGGCCGACCAGCGGGTTCGCGGTGAGGCCCGAAAAGCCGTCCGACCCGCCGCACTTCACGCCCAGCACGAGTTCGGAGAGCGGGACGCGGGTTCGCTCAGACTGTGCGCCTGCAATCAGTTCCTCGATCAGCGCCAGGCCCTCTTCGACTTCGTCGCTCGCCATTTGCGCGCCGAGGGTGCGGATATTGGGATGGACAATGCCCGCGAGCATTCCGGTCATCTGGTTGGACTCGCAACCGAGCCCGACGATCAGCACGCCACCCGCATTGGGGTGATTGGCCAGCGCGGTCAGGATCGCGCGGGTTCCGGCAAGATCGTCGCCAAGTTGCGAGCATCCGAAGGGGTGCGCGAAGGCATGGACGCCGTCGATCTGGCCCTCATGGAGCCTCGCGGCGCGCTCGGCGATCTTCTGCGCGGTACGACCGACACAGCCTACGGTGGGGATCACCCAGATCTCGTTGCGCGTGCCCACCCGGCCATCGGCGCGGCGATAGCCCATGAAGCCGGGGCCTTCGAAGGGCGCACGAGTTTCGTGGCGGGGCGCGTACCGATAGGTACCGCTGCCCTCCAGCGCGGTTTTCACATTGTGGATGTGGACATGCTCGCCCGGCGCAATCGCCTGGGTGGCACGGCCGATCGGAAAGCCGAATTTGAGCACCGCATCGCCCGCCGCCACTGGTGTCACCGCAACCTTATGCCCCTTGGGCACGTCAGTGGTCAGGATGACGCCCAAGGCAGCTTCACCCGCAGCCATATCACGGAGCGCAGTGGCGACGCTGTCGCGCGGGTCGATCTGGAATAAGGCAGTGCTCATGGTCTCAAACCTGGAGCCGCGTGCCGGTTTTGTCGAGGCGGTTCGCAGGTAGAGGTTTCTCCCGCGATAGAATCCCTTGTCGGGACAAGTACTTGCCGTTGACACATACGTTCAATTGAACGACGAAGCGTGGCGGGGGTGGGGTGTCCCGATCCTGTGCGCTGCCAGTCCGGTCACGGACCAGTAAATCGGGTGTACCATAGCTCCACGCCGCCTAGTCACTTCGCGCTTCTCGACCGCCGACCTTGCGCGCAAGGATCGGCACGAGGCGTGGGAAAACCGGCATTGGCCGAGCTTGGCGCCCGTGTTCAATACGGAGCCGTTAGAGCCTTTTTCTACCGACAGCCTCACCACGCATTTCGGCGGCATTTCGCTGCTCTATGCGGATATGACCAGCCAGCGCTGGGAACGCGACGCGGCGATGCTCCGCTCAAGCGAGCATGACGCGATGGCGATCAGCATTGGGCTGACCGGCGTGTCGAAGGGACGGATGGGCGAGCGATCCTTCCGGCAGGAATCGGGCGACGCGTTGGTCACAGATTTTTCGCAGGTGTCCGTATTTGAAGGGAGCGTGGGGCGAACGATCCTGCTGCTCGTACCGCGCGAAATGGCGTCGGCGGCGGGGTTGGACGTCGCGGAGATGCATGGGCTGGTGCTCAGTTCGCCGGCGATGCAGATGCTGACCTCGCATGCGCTGCGCATCCGCGAGGCATTACCAGAACTGACCGAAGATGATGGTGCGCGGCTGGCGCGCAGCGTGGTGGATCTGCTGGTGATCGCAGTGGGCGCAAGCGGGCGTGCCGAGGGTTCGGTGACGGCCGCGAATGCCTCAACCGTATTGATCCGCGCACGCGCCGAGATCCGGCAGAATCTGGGATCGCCTGCGCTGACCGTCGCCAATCTGTGCCGCCGGCTCCAGATCTCGCGCTCGACGCTGCACCGGCTTTTCGAGGAAGAGGGCGGGGTTCAGGCCTATATTCGCAACCAGCGGCTCGATGTCGTGCGCCAGACCTTGAGCGAGCCGGGTAATGAAGAGCGCATCGGCGCCATCGCCGATCGCCTGGGGTTCAGCGATACCGCGCATCTGAGCCGATTGTTTCGCGAACGTTTCGGGCAAAGCCCAAGCGAATGGCGCGCGCAAGGTCCCGATCAGGCCTGATTGCACTGTCCCGTTACGGGCCATCATTTCACCGCCGTGAGACGTACAGACAAATCCTAGAAACAAGCGTTCAAGGCCGAATCGGTCCGTATCGGGTAGGCGTGCGGGGTTATCACCGGGATTCGCACGGTTTTTGTGCGGCTTCCGGGCAGTTCTTATCGGTTCCGGGGGTTCAGTTTCATGGTTCATCGTAGCAACGGCGCAGGCGCGCCGGCGGGTTCGATCGCTCGTGCAGTACGTAGCGGACGCGGCCGGAAGCTACTCCTCGGCTCGACCGCGCTGATCGGCATGGCGATTGCGAACCCGGCTTGGGCGCAAACGCAGAATTGCTCCTTTGTCAGCTACGATGCCGATTTGGACGATCCCTGCTCCGGCGGCGGCGGCAGCGGCGGTACTCCCGCTCCGACTCCCCCGCCCACGCCATCGCCTTCACCGGCTCCGACCCCCACCCCGGCGGCGTTTGGCGGCGGTACGATCACTGCGCCCGGCGCGACGACCGAAGATCCAGGCAGCGGGCAGGGCGTTCGCGTCACAAACGTCACGCAGGCGAATGCCGTGACCGTCACCGGCGTGGTAATCAGCCAGAGCGTAGCGGGGCCGGCAACGGCTGCGCTTAGTATCGAGGGCAATTCCGGCACGACCTCGGTCAACCTCGGCGGCAGCACGCTATCGACAACGGTTGGCGGGAATGCCGCCTATCAACAGACGTCGGCCGGCAACAATTTCCTGTCGATCAACGCCGCCAATAGCTTCACCGGCAGCTATGGCATCAACCTGACGAGCGCCAATTCGTTCGTCGATATCAACACGAACGGGTTCAACCAGACGATCACCGCCTATGGTACGGCTGTCGCCGGGATCAACGCGGTCAGCAGCAATGCTGTTGGCGTCAACAGCGCTGGTTCGACGATCACCGGCTTCGCGACCGGCATCAATGCTGCGGCGACCAGCACCAGCTTCGCGTCGGTCACAACCACCGGCGGTTCGATCAGCGCCACTGCGACCGGCATCCGTGCTTCCGGGCCGACCGCCATCGTCGATTCGCAATCGGCAATCACTGCGCCGGTCGGCATCCAGGCAGACGGCACGCAGACCGCGACGGTGACCACCAGCGGCGCGGGTACGCTCAACTGGACCAGTTCAGGCACTGGCACAGGCATACGGGCCACAGTGGCCAGCGGCGGCACCGGAAACGTGCTCGTCAATTCGGGCACCACCATCGGTGCGGGAACTGCGTTCCTGACCGGTATCGACGCGCGCAACAGCGGCAGCGGTACTACCACGGTGAACAGCAGCGCAGCGATCACCACCGTCGGTTCCAGCGCGATTGGAATCAACGCGGTTGCGACCAATGCGACGTCGGAAGTGACCACGACCGCCGGCGGCACGATCAATGGCGGCCAATACGGTATCCAGATCAATGCCGCGCTGGCCGGTCAGAGCAGCACCGTCACCGTGGGCGCGGCGATTGGTGGGGGAACGCGTCCAACTACGGGCATCAACATTACGGGCGTCAACGGTGTGGGCGGCACCAATACCGTCAATGCCAACGCAAACATCAGCGCCAGTGGCAATGCAATTCAGGGTGGCTGGAGCGACCTGGACACCGCGCTCAACGTGGCAGCCGGCGTCACGGTTACCAGCCAGACTGCCGCTGCCATTTCCTCCGGGCGCGGCGTCACCGTCAACAATTCGGGCACGATGCGCGGCGGCACCAACGGCGGTAGCTTCGGCAACGCAATTACGAATTCCTCATCGCCTGCGACGGTCTCGATCACAAACACCGCCACCGGTGTTATCAGCGGCGGCGGCTCGGGCATCAATCTCTCGGGTACGGTAACGGTCACCAATGCCGGTTCGATCAGCGGCACAATATTCACGGGCGTCCTGGGCTTCAGCGGCGGTACCGTGACCAATAACACCGGCGGCACCATCGTCGGCGGTACAAGCGCGGTTGCCGGCTATGCGGTGCGTTTCGATGGCGGGGCTTCGACGCGAACCGTTAGTAACAACGCGACGATCACCGGCGGCGTAGCGGGCTCGATCTATAGCGATGGCTCGGGTGCGGCCACGTTCAACCTCAATTCCGGTTCGACTACTAGCGGCCTGATCAAGATCCTGGGCAGCAGCACGGTGGCCACCACGATCGCCGGCACGCTTACCGGCGATTACGACGCCAGCACCGCCACCGGCGTGCAGAATCTGCGCCTTGCGGGCGGTACGATGCAGAACGCGACGTTCGGATCGGGCAACGACACCTTCACCTGGGCCGGCGGCACGTTCGGCACGGTTGCCGGCGGCAGCGGGACAGACACGTTCGCGGTCGATCTGGGCGCGAGTGTCGCGGGCACGCTCAACCTCACCACACTCGGCACCAATCTTACGAGCATAGAAGCCTATAGGCTCAACACCGGCATACTGACGCTCACCGGCGCCCGCGACGGCGGCCCGGGCTGGGTCGTGGCAGCCACCTCTCCGACCGCGCGCCTGGCCATGAATGGTGATCTGACCAACATCACCGGTAGTGCGATCACGCTGAATGTTTCCACTCTATTGACCATCGGTGCGGACGCGGATCTGAGCGCGATCGGCGACGTCATCACTTCGGTCGCCAATGGCAATAATATCCAGAACGCCGGCACGATTACCTCGGGCACGGGCTTGTCCTCGGCCATCGCGGTGGGCAGCGGCTCGATCACCAACTCCGGCACGATCACCTATGCAGCTGGCGGTGCGATCACGACGCAGGGCAATGGCGTGCTCGGGAGCACCAACCAGCTCACGGTTACCAACAATGCTGGTGCCGGCATCTACGGGCGTTGGGATGGCGTGCGTGCGAACGTTGGCATCTTCATGAACAATTCGGGCCGGATTCAGGGCGACCGGTTCGCCGGCGTGGAAATCTCCGGAGGCTCTGTCATCAATAATAGCGCCACCGGCCGCATCTATGGCGCGACCGGTGAAGGCGCGGGCCTGCTGATCAACTCCGGCCTGTCCACCGTGACTAACAGTGCCGGCGGTGTGATTGTCGGCGGGGGCGCCAGCGGCATTTATAACCGCGGCACCGGTGTCCTGACCGTCAACAATTCGGGCACGATCGCCACCGGCTCGCTCGATGGCAGCGGCAATTATGTCGCGGGTGGCACCAGCTTCGCCATTGCGAGCGGCCCATCCAACATCACCAATAACAGCGGTGGTACGATCGTTGGCGTGAGCGGCGGCGTGCTGGCCACGGGCAACACGACGCTGATCAATAGCGGTTCGATCACCGGCACCGGCGCGGCCGGCCATGGGGTTCAGCAGATCGCCGCAGCGATGGGTGTCACCAACAATAGCGGCAGCACGATCTCGGGCGTAAGCAGCGGCGTTCGCGTGTCAGGCGGCACTTCGTTCTCGGTAAGCAACACCGGCACCATCTCCGGCACTGGCGCGGCGGGCTATGGTATGAACCTGTCGGCGGGTATCGCCGATGTTACCAACAATGCTGCGGGGTCGATCACCGGCCTTGCAGCCGGCATTCTGTTCTCGGCGGGCTCGCTCTCGCTCAACAATGCCGGCACCGTATCGAGCGCCAGCGCCTATGGCATCAGCCTCGCGGCCACCGGCGGCACGATCAACAACAATGCTGGCGGTACGATCAGCGGCGCAAGCTCGGCAATCTATTCTACCGCCGCGATGACGCTTACCAACCGGGGTACGATCAGCACCTCGAGCAATGGGACTGCCTTTTATCAGGATGCGGTGGTCACCGATTTCACGGGCGTCACCACCAGCAATATTCTCAACAGCGGGTCAATCACCAGCGCGACCTATGCGGGCGTAAACATCAACGGCGGCGCCGGGGTGATCACCAACGCGACCGGCAGCTCGATCAACGGCGGCAACATCGCAGTGTTCGGCGTCGGCGTGCAGATCGCGGGTAATGCCGCGAGCGGAACCGTAACCAATTACGGAACGATTGGCTCGACTGCGGGCCGGGGCATCTATTCCAACAACATCGCCTCCACGATCGCGCTGCATGCGGGATCGACGACGGGTGCGATCACGCTGGGCTCTGCCAACGACACGCTGGCGATCTATGGCGGGCGCGGCACCGCCAGCACGGCGATCGTCGATGGTGCAAGCGGGATCACGCTGCAGAACGCGGGCACGCTCGCGACTGCGATCTACGGCCCGATCGACATGGGCGGCGGCAGCGACACGATCCAGTTGCGCGGCACCGGCGACGGTACTGCGGCGAACGGCATTATCGCCACGCTCACGCTGGCAGCCGGAATCGGCGCCGAAACCATCAGCAAGCTGGATAGCGGCAGCTGGACGATTACCGGCAGCGGCGCCGGCGTGACGCAGATCAACGCCGGTAACGGCGTGGGCGGCCTGGCGGCAAACGGCATTCTGGCGTTCACGGGCACCAGCAATCTGAGCGCCGCGATTGCAGTCAATGGCGCCACGATTCGTGCCGACAGCGCCGGTGCGTTCGGTACCGGCACGATCACCGCCATGAATCCGACCATCGTGTTCGGCGCGTCGGGCACCTATGCGAATCCGATCGTGCTCGCTTCGAGCGATACGACCAATGATCCCACACGCCTGCGCGTGACGGCGGGCATCACCGCCCGGTTGACCGGCGCGATTACGCAATCGGGCGTGCCTGCGCAGCCGCTGGTGTTTGACGGGAGCGGCACGGCCGAACTCACCAACAGCGCGAACAATTTTGCCGGTCAGACCCGCATCCTCAACGGCCGGGTCGTCCAGATCAATATCGCCAACGCGCTTGGCACTGGCGGGGTCGACATATCTTCAGGGGCGACGCTCCAGTTCGACAATCAGAGCGGCACTACGCGCTTTGTCGAAGGCGGCAGCTATACTGGCGCGGGCACGATCGTGTTCACCGGCGGCATCACCGCGTTCGGCAACGGCGGCAACGGCAATGTCGTCATCACCCAGTCCGCGGGTGGCCTTATCGACTTGCAGAGTGGCACGCTGAACGGCAGCAGCTCCGGTCAGGGCTTCTTCACGGGCAACCAGGGCAGCCTCAACATCGCGAACGGCGCGATCTTCGACGGCGTCGAAGGCACGATCATCTTCGATCGCCTGACCGGTTCGGGCACGCTGCGCGGCGGCTTCGGTGGGGCACGGACGACCACGATCGGCGTGGCCAATAGCAGTTCGACCTTCGACGGCATTATCGCAAACAGCACGAATCCGGGCAGCATCCTGGCGCTGACCAAGGCTGGTACCGGTACGATCACGTTGACCGGCGCCAACACCTATACCGGCGTCACCACGATCAATGGCGGCACGCTCGCCATCCAGAACGGCTCGGTGATCGCGGATACCAGCATGGTTACGGTCGGCGCTTCGGGCATTTTCCAGCTGCTGAGTTCGGAAGAGATCGGCACGCTTACCGGCAGCGGCGCAACCACGCTTGGCACGCGCGAGCTTACGCTCACCAACGCATCGGGCACGTACACCGGCGCCCTTACCGGCGGCCGCGTCTTCATCGATGCGGGCACCTGGACCTATGGCGGCACCCGTTCGGGCGCGACTGGCTCGGCCTTCAACATCGGCGGCGACGCAGTTGTGCTCAACGTGGCCTCGACCGGCTCAGTGCAAGGTGGCGAATATGCCGGTGTCGGCATCTCGGGCGCGGGTGTGACAGTCAATAATCTCGGCTCGATCACCAATACAGGCTTTGGCGGCGATAGTGCTGCGGGCTCCGCAATTCTCATCACTTCGCTAAGCGGCGCAGCGACGATCAACAATGGCTCCGTGAGCAACAGCACCGCATCTCTCACGGGACGCTATCACGGCATCCAGCATGCGGATGGCGCGGGCGGCACATTGGTCGTCAACAATTATGGCATGATACGCAGTACGGACCGCGTCGGTATCGTCAGCTTCGATGCGGGAGCAACGATCACGAATTATGCCGGAGCCACGATCCTTGGCAATCAGGCCGCCATGGATTTGCAGGCGGGCGGCACTGTAACCAATGCCGGAACGATCACCAGCACAACCGATATGGCGATTCTGACGCGCGGCGCTGCTACCACCGTCATCAACCAGACCGGCGGCACCATCACCGGCGTGGCCGGTATCGACATGTTGGTGGCCGGCTCCGTCACCAATGCGGGAACGATCACCGGCAACGGCGCCAGCGCTTGGGGCGTCTATTTCCGCACGAACGGTGGCTCGATTACCAACCAGACCGGCGGGCTTATCACAGGCTTCACCGCCGCGACGGTTGGCGCCAATGCCACAATTATCAATCAGAGCGGCGCGACGATCCGCGGCTCCTCGCTCACGGCCTCCATGGGCACAGGCGCGACGCTGACCAACTCGGGCATCATCGAAAACCTGACCAATGTGGGCTCGGGCAACAATGTGATGGTGAGCGTAGGAAGCGGCACCGTCACCAACAACGCGGGCGGCATCATCCGCCAGTTGAACACCGCCAGCGGCCCGGCCCTCGTATCATACGGCGCACTGACGCTGATCAACGGTGGCACGATTTCCTCGGCCTCGACCCTCTACAATGCCGTTGGCATCCTCGGCACTGCGACGGTGACGAACACCGGATCAATTACCACAGCTGGCGCAATTGCCATCCGGATCACCGGCACCGGCAGCTCCGTCACCAATTCTGGAACGATTCAGGGCGGCAGCCAGTCAAACAGTGCGGGATTGTTGTTCGATACCGGCTCCGGCGGGACGGTAACCAACCAATTGGGCGGCCTGATTGCTGGCCGCTACGGTATCAACGCCGTTGGCAACATCTCGGCCAGCAACCTTGGCGCAATCAACGGCACCGACGCCGGCGTGTATCTCGCGGCGGCCAGCGGTCTTACCACGATTACCAATGGTTCGGTGTCCGATCACGCTTCATCGATCTACGGCGGGTCCAACGGCATCCGCCACGCGACCAACGCAGCGGGCACGCTGACGGTCAACAATTACGCCTCGATCATCGGCAATCTGGCCAACGGTATCGAGAACCAGGCTGGCGCGGGCGCGCTGGCGGTAAATAATTTTGCCGGCAGTTCGATTGTCGGCCGCGGTCTTGGAGGTAGCGGCAACGGCATTTCCATGGCCGGCGGCGCGCTCACCCTTGCGAATGCGGGCACGGTTTCCGGCCTTTCTTATGGCGTGTACAGCGCCGGCGCGGTCAACATCACGAGCAATAGCGGAAGTATCACGGGCGATAACGGCGGCATGTGGGTCGCCGGCGGTACTATTTCCAACAATGTTGGTGGCCTGATCTATTCGAACGTCGGATCGGGTATCATCAGCAATGGTGCAACCACGATAACCAATAGCGGCTCGATCTCGGCAGGCGGCAATAATTACGGGATATTTCTCAGCAACGGCGCCACGACCAGCAGCATAACCAATTCGGCCGAGGGGCAGATTTCGGGTTATCGCGGTATCGATTCTTCGGGCGTGCTCACTCTGGTCAACAGCGGCGCAATCACCGGTGCTTCCGATGGCACTGCCATAGTCCTCCGCGCGGCGGATTCGTCGGTGACCAACACTATGTTCGCCACGATTTCGGGGGGCGAGGGCGTCGATTTCTTCGGCGCGAATGGTTCTGTGACCAACGCCGGGACGATCTCTGGAATTAGCTACGGCGTGCTGTTCAACGGTTCCGGCACCGGCACAATCGGCAACACCGGCTCGATCACCGCCAGCGGCGGCTATGGCGTATATGTGGCGAGCCAGGCGGGCAACATTACCAATAGCGGTACGATAAGCGGCACGGCCGCTGCGATCGCGATGACGGGTAACTTCGATAATACGATCACGCTCAACACCGGCTCGGTGATCACAGGCGCGATCGAAATGGGCGACGGCAATGACACGCTGAACTTCAACGGCGGCACAATCGCCGGCGCGATCAGGGGTGGCTCGGGCTCCGACGTGATCAATGTCACGCTCGGCGCGGGCGGCACCGCCAGCCTCAACGCGACCACGGTAACGGGCTTCGAGAACCAGAATCTCAATTCCGGCACGCTGACGCTGACCGGCAGCGGCCAGATCGGCACCAACTGGGCCGTTCTCAACGGCGCCGAACTCGATGTGAGTGGCCAGCTGTCTAACGACGATAACGCCGTCGCCCTAGCGGCGGGCGCAACGCTGAAGGTTCTGGCCGGCGGCTCGCTCGATTCGATCTTCGACACCGTCTCCGGTAGCGGCGCCGGCATCGTCACGGTCAATAACGCGGGATCGATCACGAGCGGCGCGAGCGCCATCAACAGCTCGGGCGGCCTTGCGCTCAGCAATAGCGGCACGATCACCGGCGGCACCATCGGGGCGGGCTATGGCGCATATGCGTCGGGCACATTGACCGTCACCAACAGCGGCACCATCACCGGCGGCGCGGGCGCTGCAGTGGCCGGTGCTGGCGGCGGCACGATCACCAACGCGAATGGCGGCTCCATCTTAGCCGGCTCTAACGCAGCGATCAGCATGGCTGGCGCAAACGCCTTCACGCTCGATCTGCAGACCGGATCGACCGTGACCGGCAACGTCACATCGTCTGGTACTGGCGCGCGCACCGTAACGATCGCGGGCGCGCTGAACGGCGCCTATATCTCCTCCGGCAGCGGCGTGGACACACTGACCCTCAATGGCGGCACGATGGGTTCGGCCAATCTCGGCGCGGGCGACGATCGCTTCAACTACATCTCGGGCACGATAACCGGCACGATCGACGGCGGGCTCGGCACGGATTCGCTCTACACCAATGTGGGCGGCGGCACCGTCAATCTGTCGAACTTCCTCAACTTCGAGATTTTCGGCTTCACCGGAAGCGGCACGGTCACGGGCCCGAGCGATTCGCCGAATGCGGCGATTTATGCGGGAGACGGCACGCCGGGTGGCACGCTCACTTTCTCGGGCACCCAAGCCAATACCGGCGACATCTATGTCAACGGTTCGGCGATCCGCGCCGCGACAGCGGGCGCATTCGGCACGGGCACGATCCATTTGATCGACCCGACAGCGATATTCGGCGCGACCGGCACGTATGCGAACAATATCAGCCTTGAGGTTGTAACTCCTGCGTCGAACGATCCCTCGACCCTCTCGGCCGAAGCGGGCGTCACCGCGACACTGACCGGCGCGATCACGCAAGGGTCGGGCGGCGCTATCGATCCAGTCCAGCCGCTCGTTATCGCCGGTGCAGGCACCATCGTGCTGGCCAACGCGGGCAACCTCTGGACCGGCACCACCACGGTCAATTCCGGTTCGACACTGCAGGGCACGACCGCATCGATCTCGGGCAGCAGCATCGTTGGGAACGGCACGCTGGCCTACATCCAGCCGCTCTCGGGCACGGTTGTGCAGGACATTTCGGGCGTCGGCGCGGTGCGCGTTTCGGGCCTTGGCGCGGGCGAGGCGCTCAGCTTCAGCGGCAACATCAGCAATAACGGCGGCATCGACATTGTCGACGCTTCGACGGTGATCAACACCGGTACGCTCGCCAGCAGCGGCTATGGCGTCGAGATTCTCGCCGGCGGCACCTTCGTCAACAACGGCACCGTGACGGGCTTCCTCGCCAATCAGGGCAGCGTTGCGGCGACCATCAGCAACAACAGCACTATCAACGGTTCGGTGTCCAACTTCGGCACCGGCGCGCTGACCTTTAACAATGCGCTGGGTGCTACGCTTGCTGCAACCGGCATGGCTTTGTCGGCCGGCGCCGGAGCTGGCGCACTGATCGTCAACAATTCGGGCGACATTTCGGGCACGACCAGCAGCATTTATTCCATCAATGCCGGCACCATCGTGAACAATGACGGCCGCATCGTCAGCGGCGTCTTCAATGTCGGTGGGTACAATCCCGCGGGTGGCAATACCGCGATCAACCTGAGCGCGGGCGGCACTGTCAACAACCAGGCTGGCGGCCTTATCGGCGGCGCAACCTTTGGTCTGGTATCGACGGGTGCGCTCACGCTCGACAACGCAGCGGGCGCGACGATTGAGGCCACGGGCACGGCAGTCGGCACCTTCAGCGCACCGGCGACAATCACCAATGCCGGCCTGATCCGTACGACTGGCACCGAGCATGCGATCGGCATTCTGGCCGGCGCGACCATCACCAACACCGGCACCATCACTGGCGGCAGCGATGCCAATCAGGGCTACGCTATCAACGCCGGCGGGGCGCTCAACGTCACCAACAGCGCTGGCGGCACGCTTGGCGGCGGCGCTGGCGCGATCCTGTCGTTCGGCAAGGCCAATATCGACCTGCAGGCCGGATCGACCACCAATGGCCGCGTCTTCCTGTTCGATGCGACAGGCAACACCGTCAACATCGCAGGCACTTTCAACGGCGCGCTGCTTGCGGGAGGCGGGAATGACAATGTCACGATCAACAGTAGCGCGACGCTTGGCGCGAGCACGCTGAATGGCGGAGCGGGCACCGATACGCTGACCCTGACGGGCACGGCCAACCAGACGCTCAACAGCAGCAACGTATCGTTGTTCGAGACGCGTGTCATGAACGGCACGGGCATCTGGACGCTGACCGGCGTTAACGGCACCGCCGGCACCTGGGCGATCAATTCGGGCACGCTTGCCACCGGCGCGCAGGGGATCGGCGGCAGCACGGGCGTTACCATTGGCGCGAACGGCACTTTGCAGCTGCTTGCCAGCGAGTTCATTGGATCGCTGAGTGGCACCGGTAATGTCCTGCTCGGTGCGAACACCCTGAACCTGACAAGCGGCACGACCAGCACTTATGCCGGCGTCATCGGCGGCACCGGTAGCGTCAATGTAAGCAACAGCACGACGCTCGTCCTGAGCGGCGCAAACACCTTTACCGGCGTCGCCAATGTCGGCGGCACAGGCACGCTACGTCTCGGCGCAGCGAACGTGCTGGCCGATACGGTTGCACTGAATGTCTTGGGCACGATGGACATGCAGGGCTTCGACGAGACCGTCGGCAGCGCGAGCATCGGCGGAACCCTGAACGGCACCGGCACGCTGACCGCGACCAACGGCTACACGCTGACCACCGCAACGGTGAACGCGAACCTCGGCGCGGGCATGCTGACCAAGAACGGTGTCGGCACCGCGACGCTCAACGGCGTTGCTGGCTCGCTCTCGGTGCTGGTGAATGCCGGCACGCTGGCGCTCGGCGCTTCGGATCGCTTCGCTGACGGTGCCGTGGTGCAGGTTGCCAACGGCGCAACGCTTGACCTGGGCGCGTTCAACGAGACGGTTTCGCAATTTGCTCTGGCGGGCACGCTGGCCGGCACAGGCACGCTGACTGCAACCCAATATGAGGTGACCGGCGCGACGGTGAACGGCAATCTCGGCGCGGGCACTTTGCTCCAGCTCGGCGGCACGAGCGTGCTGACCGGCTCCTCCGCTGCGGCGAATGTCGGAATCATCGCAGGCACCTTGGCGCTCGGCGCTTCGGATCGTCTGCTCGACACGGCAACGCTCGTGGTCGCATCTGGCGCGACGCTGGATCTGGGCGCTTTCGACGAAATGGTCGGGCTGGTTGGGCTGGGCGGCACGCTGGCAGGCACGGGCACGCTCAACGCGACCCAATACGACCTGAACGGCGCAACCGTGAACGCCAATCTGGGGGCGGGCACATTGGTCAACACCGGCGGCGTTTCCACGCTCAACGGCACAGCCGGCGCGGCTACGGTTGCAGTCAATGCGGGCACGCTGGCGCTGGGCGCATCGGATCGTCTGGTGGATACCGCCACGCTCACCGTCGCATCGGGCGCGACGCTCAACCTTGATACGTTCAACGACACCGTGGGAATGGCGGGTCTCTCCGGCACGCTCGCCGGCACGGGCACGCTCACCGCGACGCAGATTGAACTCACCGGCGCAACGGTGAACGGCAATGTCGCCGGCGATACGCTGGTTCAGCTTAGCGGCGCTTCCACGCTGTCGGGCACTGCCTCCAACGCACTGGTCTCGGTGAATGGCGGCACGCTGTCACTGGGCGCTTCGGATCGTATCGCCGACACGTCGAACCTCGCGGTTCTGGCCGGTGGCACGTTCGACATGGCCGCGTTCAACGACACGGTCGGCATCGCGGCACTTGCCGGCACGCTGGCAGGCACCGGCACGCTGACGGCGACCGAGTATCAGCTGAGCGGCGCGACCGTGAACGCCAACCTTGGCGCAGGCAGCCTGTTCAACCTCTCGGGCATCTCGACGCTCAATGGCACCCATGCGGGCACGATCGTGACCGTTCAGGCCGGCACCTTGACCCTCGGTGCTTCGGATCGCCTTGCCGATGCGGCGGCATTGACGGTGCTCACCGCCAGCACGTTCGATCTGGGCGCATTCGATGAGACTGTAGGGACTGCGGCGCTCGCTGGCACCCTTGCGGGCACGGGCACGCTCAGCGCGAACATTATCGACCTGAACGGCGCGACGGTGAACGCGAACCTCGGCAGCGGCACGTTGATCAATTCGGGTGGCATCTCGACGCTCAACGGCAGCTCCGCGGCAGCCAATGTCGGCGTCAACGCCGGCACGCTGGCGCTCGGCGCTTCGGATCGCCTGTCGGACGCGGCCACGCTCGCGGTCGCATCGGGCGCGACGCTTGATATCGGCGCGTTCAACGACACGGTCGGCATCGCGGCACTTGCTGGCACGCTTGCAGGCACCGGCACGCTGACGGCGACCGAGTATCAGCTGACCGGCGCGACCGTGAACGCCAATCTTGGCGCTGGCACTTTGCTCCAGCTGGGCGGCACGAGCGTGCTGAACGGCATGTCCGGTGCGGCAAGTGTTGGCATCAATGCCGGCACGCTGGCGCTGGGTGGGTCGGATCGCCTCGCCGATGCCGCGACTGTAGTGGTGGCGAACGGCGCGACGTTCGACACGAGCAGCTTCAACGACACGATCGGCACTCTGTCGCTCAGCGGCACGCTGAATGGCACGGGCACGCTCACGGCTGGGGAATATCAGCTGAACGCGGGTACGGTGAACGGCAATCTCGGCGCAGGAAATCTGTTCAACGTCAGCGGCACTTCGCTGCTGAACGGCACAACGGCTGCAGGCCTTGTGACCGTGCAGGTCGGCACGTTGTCGCTCGGCGCATCGAGCCGGATTGTCGATACTGCAACGCTGATGGTTGCGTCGGGCGCGACGTTCGATACGGGCGCCTTCAACGAAACGGTTGCTGCAGCGGGCATTAGCGGCACACTGAACGGGAGTGGCACGCTGAGCGCCGCCACGATCCAGCTCACCGGCGCAACGGTGAATGGCAATGTTGGCGGTGCTGTGTTGGTCAATACCGGCGGCGTCTCGACGCTCAACGGCCTGGCCAGCTCGACCAGCGTTGGCATCAATGCCGGCACGCTGCGTCTGGGCGCATCGAACCGGATCGCCGACACCTCCACGGTCGTGATCGGATCGGGCGCCACGCTCGATATCGGCGCGTTCACCGACACGGTCGCCCTCTCAGCCATCAACGGCACGCTGGCCGGCACGGGCACGCTGAGCGCAGCCGAAACCCAGCTGGGTGGCGCTACGGTCAACGCAAACCTCGGTGCGGGCAATCTGTTCAACGTCAGCGGCGCTTCGGTGCTCAACGGGACGAGCGCGGCGGCTGCGGTCAATGTTCAGGGCGGCATGCTCACGCTGGGCGCGAGCGAGCGTCTGGCAAACGGCAGCGCGCTCGCAATCGGCACAGGCGGTACGTTCAACCTGGCCGGCTTCACCGAAACGGTCGGCTCGCTGGCCAACGGTGCGGCAGGCGGCGGCACGCTGGCGCTGGGCAGCGGACGTCTCGTTCTTGCGGGCAATGGCGATTATGGCTTCTCGGGCCAGATCACGGGTAGCGGCTCGCTCGATCACACCGGCACCGGCCGTCTCACGCTAGCGGGTGACTTCACCGCCACCGGCCGCCTCGATGCTTCGGCGGGTACGCTGGCGTTCCTCGGCACCAGCCTGGGCAGCGCACGCGTTCAGGGCGGCACGTTGATCGGCAACGGCACCTTTGGCGGCAGCCTCAACATGACCTCGGGCACGCTTGCGCCCGGCGGTCTGCTCGGCGGCAACAACGTCGTGCAGCCGATCGGCATGTTCCGTGCGGACAGCATGACGATCTCGGGCGGCAATCTGCTGTTCGATTTCGGTGGCTCGAACTTCAACTTCGCTTCGGACGCGATCCGCGTGACCGGCGCGGCGACGTTGCAGGGCGGGACGGTCAACGTGAACGCGCTGTCGAGCACCGTGCAGTATAGCTTCAGCAACCAGTATGTGATCGTCCAGGCGGGCACGCTGACCGGTACCTTCGCGAACGGCGGCGCCTTCGCCGCTGTCGCGACCGATCCGATGCTGAAGTGGCGCCTGCGCTACGATCTGATGCCCAATTCGGTGGTGCTGCAGGTCCAGAAAGACATCGACTTCGCCGCGGGCATCGACGCCAACACCAACCCGAACAACGCCGCAGTCGGCCGTGCGCTCAATGGCGCAGCGGGTCAGGCGAGCGACGAATGGTCGGCAACGCTCAATTCGATTGCGCTGCTTTCGCCGTCTCAGCGGGCCACCGCCTATGAGACGCTCAACGGCGAAGTGAATGCGGATTCAAGCACCGCCACGATCATGTCGAACAATCTGTTCCTCGACATGCTGCGCGGCCGCATGGGCGACAGCGAAGATACGTTGAGCAGCGCCGGTTTCGCCCAAAGCTCGCTGGGCGGCATGCGCGTCGCAACCCGCAACGCGGGCTCGGTCGCCAGCCGCCTGATGGCGGCTCAGGCGAACAGCGAGGGCCAGTCCTCGGGCGCGTTCTGGAGCCAGGCTTATGGCGGGTATCAGCGTTTGCTGGGTGAGGCCGGCAAGGGTCAGGCCACGCTGGAAACCAGCACGGCGGGCCTCGCAATGGGCGCGGAAGGGCGGATCGGCGACATGATCCTCGGCATTGCCGGTGGCGGAACCGAAGTGGGCGCCGATGTCGATCAGCGCCGCTCGAACCTTGACGGGCGCATCTATCAGATCGGCGGCTATGCCAGCTATGATGATGGCGTATCGTTCGCGAGCCTCACGGGCAATTATTACTCCGGTGATTTCAAGACGCTTCGCCAGATCAACATCGGTGGTGCCCTTCGCCCGGCGCGTGCCCGCTTCGACAGCAAGGGCTATGCACTCAGCGTCGCTGGCGGCACCCGCGTTGATCTGGGCAACGGCCTGCGCGCAATCCTGAGCGCCAGCGCCACCAGGACCCGCGATTCGCGTGACGGCTTCACCGAGACGTCCACGGGCGGCCTGGGTCTGGTCGTGGCGGCCGCGGATCGCGATCTGTTTACCGCGACGGGCGAAGTGAAGCTCGGCCAGTGGATCAAGACCGGCTCGGGCTATGCGATGCCCTATGTAACGGCGGGCGTGCGCTACAATGCGGGCGACCTCGATACGCTGGGCAATATGCGCTTCTCGGGCGCGCCGGCGGGCACAGGCGCGTTCCAGGTGCAGGGGGCGCATATCGAGCCGTTCGTCGGCACGTACGGCGCTGGCATCGATGTTCGCGCAAGCGATCGGGTCAGCCTGGGTGTCGCAGTCGAGAACGCGTATGGCGCCCGCACGCGCGAAAGCCGCGGCTCGATGCGCATCAAGATCGGCTTCTAAGGGGGAGGGGGATCCCGGAGCCGCGCCGCGCGCAGCTCCGGGGCTTTCCAAAGCTTTTTCGCGGAGGGCGATTTTAGGGTTTGCAAACGCGCGGAGCGATGCTAACCGCGCCCCTCCAATCGCGGCGGCGCTCTTCCAAAAGCGCCAATTTTCGAGCCCGACGGAATGGACGCATAGCTCAGTTGGTAGAGCAGCTGACTCTTAATCAGCGGGTCCTTGGTTCGAGCCCAAGTGCGTCCACCATATTTTTCAAATAGTTAGCTGTGTCACACTCGTACTGGGCATATTGATAGCAATCACCCCGTAAGCACGGATGTCGCATTCAAAATCTGCTCGTTGCGTCGCGGTCCTCCCAGAGGCAAGACGAGGCGCGTTACGATTGGCGACCGCTAAGAAAGCGATCTTGCGGCCAACGAAAATCGAGGAGGAGCGGCGATACAGCTTTTCGTCCTGCCTTTAGCCTACTAACTTTCGTTCGCGCCCAGATGCCGCCACTTGAGGCCCATGGGCCCAACGAATGACCGCTTAGCGCGCTAAAATCGGACATTCAGACTTAAAGGACGCGATCCTAAAAGCGGTCGTTTGGGTCTTATCCCCGGTGGGATAGCGGAAAGGACAGCGGACGGTGTCGGATGCGCGGGCAGATCGAATCTGCCTGTACGAATTCGTCCGACGATAGCCGATAAAAAGCCCGGCAGGCTAAGACGAAGCGGTAAGTTACTGATTGCATTGATATATTCCCCAGCCAAACGCGCGGCGTAGCCGAGGCGAAATCGGATTGACGCGAGGACTACCATCTTATAGAATTAAGTCTCACATTGTGGGACAATCCATAATGATTGACCGGTCAAAAGAGCCGGCAACTGCGCTGCACGAATGTACGCTTGGTTTGGGAGAGGGGACATCATGAATCACATAGAGCATAAGAATAGTCGCGCGCGTTTGCTGGGCGGCACGGCGCTAATCACTGCCTGCCTGCTCGGCTTGGCATCGAATGCGGCGGCGCAAGATGCGCCTGCAGCGACTGCTGAAACGGTGAGCGAAGGCGATCCGATCGTCGTTACCGGTTCGCGTATCGCCCTGACCGGCGCAACGGCGCCGACGCCTGTGACCGTGCTGAATGCGGAGGAAGTCTCGCTTAGCGGAACGGTCAACATCGAGACCCTGCTCAACGACACGCCGCAATTCCTCGGTTCGCAGAATTCGGGTCCAACCGGCAATACAGTGCCCGGCGGAGTCGCGAACCTGAACTTGCGCGGTTTTGGCGAGCAGCGGAACCTGGTTCTGGTCAACGGCCGCCGTTTTGCGATCTCGGGCCCGACGCAGACCACCGATCTCAACACCATTCCATCGTCGCTGATCAAGCGCACCGAAATCGTTACTGGCGGTTCGTCGGCAGTCTATGGTTCGGACGCGATCACCGGCGTCGTCAACTTCATCATGCGCAACGATTTCGAAGGTGTGGAGCTGCGCGGTGACGTACGCTTCGACCGGCCGACGACCACGCCGACCTACAATGTCGATCTGACCTTCGGCGGCAATTTCGCCGATGGTCGCGGCAACATCGTCGCCTCGATCAACTATCTCAACCGTGGCAGCCTGACCCGCGGCGCCCGCGGCGGTCCGATGGCGACGTCGCTCGCCGATAGCTGCGTCACCGCGGCCTCATGGCGCAGCGATGCCGCAGGCACACCGATGGCGATTCCCGGCGGCCAGACCTGCCGCAGCGCCGGCGGCATTCCCGGCCTGATCTTCGGTGGCAGCGGCACCATCCCGAACGGGCGCTTTGCAGGTATCCCCATCGTCGGCCAGGCCGGCAATACTCCCGCCTATGACGCGGCGTTGGTTGCGGCCGGCCTCGGCTCGATGACCTCGCGCGGCTTCACTTTCAACGCCGCCGGTACGACGGCGCGCCCTGCGTTGACGCCCGGCGACGATTACGATCTCAGCCCGGATGCCTATCTGATCCTCCCGCAGGAACGCTGGATGGGCAATGTCTTCGCCCATTACGACGTTACCGAAGGCATCACCGGCTATACCGAGTTGCATTTCAGCAGCAACCGCGTCGTCTCGCAGATCCCGCCCTCGGGCGCGGGCGGCAACTTCCTGTTCGACGTCAACAATCCGTATCTGACTCCGCAGCTGCAGGAAGTGCTACGCCAGCTCGACATTCGCGAGACCGGCAATTCCAACGTCACCAACGGCACGCTGACACTCGTCAACGCACCGAATGATGGCCGCGCCGTGCTCAACGTCGGCCGCCGCCTGACCGACGTGGGCAACCGCCGGGCGACTTCGGATCGTGAAGTGGTTCGCGTCGCGGTCGGCTTCCGCGGCAACCTTGGCAGCGTTTCAGACAGCTTCCTCTCGGATCTGTCGTACGACGCATATTACACCTATGCGCGCACCTCGTTCACCGAAGTGCAGAACGGCTCGATCTCGTTGAGCCGCTTCCAGCAGGGCCTGCTCCGCCAGAACGGCGCGGCGCCGACGCTCAACATCTTCGGCCAGAACATCTCTGCCGCCGCATCAAAGGCTATCGGCATCACCTCCACCAGCTTCACCGAAGCACAGCAGGAAGTGCTGGCGGCAAACATGGCCGGCAAGCTGTTCTCGCTGCCTTATGGTCCAGTGATGTTCAACTTGGGCGTCGAGCATCGGGCGACATCGGCGGTGTTCACGCCCGATGGCTATCTCGCTTCGGGCGACGTCTCCGGCTTCAACGCGGCGCAGCCGACCGCAGGCGGCCAGAAGGTCACGGAAATCTACGGCGAAACGCGCGTGCCGCTGCTTTCCGGGATCACCGGCATCGAACGGCTCAACGTCAACGGCGCATTCCGCTATTCGGATTACAACCTTGCCGGCGTCGGCGGGGTCTGGACCTATTCGGTTGGCGGCGAATATGCGCCGACCCGCGACATCGCCTTCCGCGGGCAATATCAGCACGCCATCCGCGCACCGAATGTCGGTGAGCTCTACGGCGGCCGTACCACCAGCGGCCCGTCGCTGATCGATCCATGCTCAAGCCGCCAACCGGTGGCGCAGCAAACGGCCGCGGTGCGCGCGGTGTGCGTTGCCACCGGCGTGCCGGCGGCCAACGTCTTCACGCTGCCGGTTCAGCCGAACACCTTCATTACGCAAGTGCTGGGCGGCAATCCGAATGTTGGCGCCGAAGTCTCCGACACGATCACGTTCGGCGCGGTGCTTACACCGACCTTTATCCCGCGCCTGACGATGACGGTCGATTTCTTCCGCATCAAGCTTGACGGCGCCATCGCACCGCTGGGCGGCGGACCTCAGAACGTGTTGAATCTGTGCTACAACATTCTGCAGGATGCCACGGGCGAGTTCTGCCGGGCAGTGAACCGCGAGACGGTGACGGGTTCGATTGCCGCGCCGAACTATCTGCAGACGCTCAACGCCAACACCGGCGGACTAAAGACGTCGGGCATCGACATCGAGGCGAGTTACAATCTGCCGCTCGGCTTCGGCTTGTTCAGCGAAACCAGCAGCCTGGACTTCCATACCTACCAGACCTGGACCCGCGAGTTCACGGTGACGCCGGTGCAGGCCTTCCCGAACCTCACCAACGAGTGCGTAGGTTCGTTTGGCCAGACTTGCGGCCAGCCGATCCCCGAATGGAAGGGTTCGACCCGCGTCACCTGGCGCACCGGTCCGGTGGGGCTCAGCCTGCGGCATCGCTATATCGGCAAGACCACGGTCGACACCTATGTGCTGCCCAGCCGCCGCGCCGGCGCCACGCCGCCGCCGATCGACTCGCTGACCAATCCGGTGATCAAGACTCAGCATTATTTCGATCTGACGGCCAATGTCCGCCCGACCGAGACGCTGGATATCAACTTCGGCGTCCGCAACCTGTTCAACAAATACCCGCCGATCGTCGGCTCGCCTTCACCGGCAGCCAACACCTTCGCCGCGACCTACGATGTCGAAGGCCAGGTGTTCTTCATGGGCGCGTCGATCAAGTTCTAACGAGGTGCATCAAGACTGGGAGGGCGCGAGCGATCGTGCCCTCCCTTTTTTTGCTTTCAGGGCAGCGGCCTTATGCCTTCGTAGCGAACCTTCCATCCCTGTTTGGGGAAGCCGGGGTTGGGGCCGGTCGATCCGTCCCAGCCGGCGGCCATCATGCCGACCGCGAGCAGCAGCGAGCCATTCGACGGTAAGTAGGCCTCGGCGGCGCGGGCATATCCCGGACCATCGGGACCGGCGGCGCCCGCGGCACCGACGAGCTGCTTCTCGGCTTCGAGATGGACGCGCGGAGTCATGCCGCTGACACCCCATTTGTTGTTGGGCAGATCGCGGAACAGCCAGGCGACGGCGTTCTCCGGCTCGCCTAGCCGCGCGGCGGTCATCGCGATCACCGGGAAATCCCAGCCCCAGGTCTGGCGCAAGTCCCAATGCGCTTCGGTGGCGCGCAGCGTGCGGCGCATCGTCTCGCGATCGATGCGCGCGCCGGGGATCAGGCCCCAGGCCATCAGGAACGAGGGATGATCGCGGTTGAGACAGTTCGCGGGCGGCTCGGCATGGCGGCTGCACAACTTCGACATCGTCGTCGCCCAGAAATGGGGCTCGCTTTCGACGGGCAGGTATAACCCATCCTTCCGGGCGGGCGGGGCAAGGCCGTCGATCACCTTCTGCCATTGCGCATCACGCGGGAGCCCCCGGCGGATGCGCCAATTCTGTGCTGTCTCCAGCCCCCAGCGGAAGAATTCGGTTTCATAGGCGGGATTGACCGTGGTCAGCGGCGGATGATTTTCCTGTACCGGCACGATCGGTGGGCCCAGCACGTAGCGGTTGCCATCCTTTCGCGGCCAGCTTGCGAGCAGCTTCGCCGTCTCTTCGACCAACTCGGCATAAAGCGAGATGGTCGCCGGCTCGGGGGTCGCGCGCCAAGCCAGCTCGGCCATGTAGATGGGGTTAGGCTGTTGCCACATGATGAAGGGGTTGATCGTCGAGGGACTGTTCCATCCCTCCGGTCCCGACATCTTGGTCCACCAGGCACCTTCCACGCCGTGACTACGCGCGACGGCCTTGGCGCGGGGAAGCTGACCGACGTACCAGGCGAGGCTCTTTTCGAGCAGCGACGGACGGCCCCAGGCGGCCCAGTGCGCAGCATGCAGCGGGTGGACCTCAAGGTGGAACTTGCCGTTCCAGCTGTTCGAGAACAGCCCTTCCTCTTGCGACGGATATTCGCCGGCATCGTTGATCGTGGCAAGATATTGCGAGAGCACGACGCGGCGCTCGAGTTCGGCGGCGCGCGGATCGGTGCTGCCGGTGAAGTCGATGACGCCGCCGCGCTTCCAGAAATTGCGCCAATGCTCGTCAACGCGACCGGTATCATATTCGCCGGGCTCGGCGAGCGCCCGGTCAAAACTCGTCGTGACCGTCAGGCGATCGCTGCTGCGCGATAGAATACGGAAGGCGTGCGGACCGGTTTCGGCGATCGTGCCGCGGGGGGCGGCGATGCTCGAATAATAGGTCGTGCCGTCGAGCTTGCGCTCCAGCTGGAGGCTGCCTTTGGTGCGCGACACGATCTTGGTCTGGTGCGCGGCGTCGTTTGACCAGTCCGACGGGTCCGGATTGAGCCTGGTCGAGACGCCCGGATAGCGAACGTCCACGCCGATCCGGCCCTTCGCCACCAATGGCGAGCGGATCGAGAGCATCACCATGTCGCGGTCGGGCGCGACGCGCGTCTCGACGGTCACGGGCGCGCCGTCGAAGACGAAGCTGGACGTTAGCGCGCCGGTCCACAGATCGAGCCGCTGGCTGGTGCCGCTAAGGTCGGAGAATACCGCCTGCGATCCGTCTGCGCGAAGCAATGCCAGTCCCAGCCGCCCTAGCGAGAAGCGGTGCGGGTTCTCGCGCAGCCATTTGAGCGCGGGGCGCTTGTCGATCTCGGACCAGTCGCGAATCCAGGGATAGGCTTGCTCGCCGCGGCCCGGGACGGGGACCATCACCAGCCCGTCCTGCTCAGTATAGCCATTGGGATTGGGAAAGCTGTGCCACGCCCATTGCGCCATCGTCAGCAACGGCGCGATTGCGGAATATTGCTCGGGAAAGGTCTGTAGACCGGTTATATCGGCGGTGAAGCCGAGATCGCCGTTGCCGAGCATCAGCGGGGCGTGGGGATCGACGCGGGTGAGCGTGATGCTGTGGCGCGTGACGAGCGCGTGGCGGTCGATCGGCTGGGCGAGGACCGGAGCCCCCGCCACTACGAGGCACAGCGAAGCAAGGAAGCGGACCGTCACCCCCCGATCAGACCTGATCGGTGCGGCGCGGCATCGGCACGGGATCCTTGTGGCTGGGCATCTTCGGATAGTCCGGCCAGTCGAGCCCGGTGACGAGGTCGGCAATCTTCACCGGCTTGCCTGTCTCGAAGCAGCGATTTGCCGCGACGCCGACGAGAATCGAGGCGGCGCCGCCGCGCTCGTCGGCGGCACGCAGCAGCGGATCGCGCTTGGCGTCGGGATCGAAGATATCGGCAAGCATTACGGCGTCACCGCCGCCATGGCCGCCAGCGCCAGTCCAAGGCTCGATTTCCTGCACGGGACCGCGCATCGGGATGATGCGCAGCGATATCTGGTCCTCGCCCTGCGCCCGCGTGGCGCCCGCGACCAAAGCCGGTTCGACCAGGTCGTGCTCCAACCGCCCCTTGGTGCCGTTGAATGCGAGCTTGTAACCCTCCCAGGCATTGAAAGCATTGAGACTGTAGCTCAGCGTCGCACCACCCGAGTAGCGGGCGATGACGTTCATCGTATCTTCGATGCTGATTTCCTCGCGCCACACGCACTGGTCGCGGAAATAGCCGTCATATTTCTCGTTATCGATGTAGAGCGCCTTCAGGCCCGGATCGGCGGCGACATCGAAATAAAAGCTGCACTTGTCCTTTTCAGGGCAGCCGGTGCAGCGCTGGTGTGGGCCTGACAGGCCCATCCGCCGCGCCATTGCTGGTGTGTAGAATTCCTTCTTGCCGACCGCAGTGACTTCCACCGGCAGATCGGACAGCCACCAATTGACCAGATCGAAATGGTGGGTCGACTTGTGGACCATTAGCCCGCCGGAGATTTCCTTGTGGCTGTGCCAGCGGCGGAAATAATCCGCGCCGTGAACAGTGTTGAGCAGCCAGTGGAAATCGACCGACAGGACATCGCCGATTACCCCCGACATCAGCAGCTCCTTCACCTGGCTGCGGAACGGCGAATAGCGATAGTTGAAGGTGACGCGGATGTGACGGCCGCTGCGCTTGACGGCATCGAGGATCCGCTGCGCCTTGGCTGCGGTGGTTGTCATCGGCTTTTCGGTGATGACGTCGCATCCGGCATCGAGCGCGCGGACGATGTAATCGTCGTGGAAGGCATCTGGCGGAGTGACGATCACCGCGTCGGGCTTCATCTCGCGCAGCATCTTGTCGAAATCGGCGGCGAGATAGGGCTTGGGCGCGGGCACCCCGGCCTCGGCGGCGCGGCGAGCGACATAGTCGAGGCGCCCGGGATTGACATCACAGGTGGCGACTAGTTCGCCCTGGGCTTTGTGCGGGCCCCACAGCGCATCCTGAAACATCCGATTGCGGCTGCCAGTGCCGACCGCGACATAGCGTTTGCGGGTGGCTGTGGCGGCCTTGGCGTCCACGGCAGCGGCGATTGCGGCGCCAGCCGCAAGACCCTTCATTACATCACGACGTTGCATGGTTTCCCTCTCCTACAAGGATGTGGCGGCCGATCTGATCGATCCGCACGCAGCCGGTGAGCGCCATTGCGACGCGCATCTCGGCTTCGATTAGTTGCAGCATGTGGCTGACGCCTGCTTCGCCCCGCGCCGCGAGCGCATAGGCCCAGGCGCGCCCGAGCAGCACGCCCTTCGCACCCAATGCCAGCATGCGGACCACGTCTAGCCCGGTGCGCACGCCGCTATCGACCAGCACGGTCAGGCGCTCGCCCACCGCATCGGCGATTTCGGGCAGGGCATGCGCGGTCGAGGGCACGCCGTCGAGCTGTCGCCCGCCATGGTTGGAGACGACGATGCCGTCGGCACCACTGTCGGCCGCCAGCCCGGCGTCCTCAGCGTCGAGAACTCCCTTGATGATCAACGGGCCATCCCAGCGCGAGCGAACGAAATCCAGATCCTTCCAGGTGACCGAGGGATCGAAGTTACCGCCGAGCCAGCCGAAGAAATCGTTGAGCCCAGATTGCTTGCCGAGCACCGGCGCAACATTGCCAAGCTGATGCGGGCGGCCGCGCATTCCGACGTCCCACGCCCAGCCTGGTCGCAGCACCGCCTGCCACATCCGACGAAGGTCACCACCGAGACCGGGCGCGCCAGCGAGACCAGAGCGCTGATCGCGATACCGCGATCCGGCGACCGGCATGTCGACCGTGAACAGCAATGCGTTGCAGCCCGCCGCCTTCGCCGCATCGAGCAGATCGGCCATGAAGCCGCGATCGCGGATCATGTAGAGCTGGAACCAGAACGGCTTGGTCGTGCCGGCGGCGACTTCGGCGATCGGGCAGGCGGAAACCGTCGAGAGCGTGAAGGGCACCCCCGCTTTCTCCGCCGCCCGCGCCGCTTGCACTTCACCGCGGCGGGCGTTCATCCCCGCCAAGCCGATCGGAGCAAGCGCCACCGGCATCGACAGGCTTTGGCCGAACAAGGTGGTGTTCAAATCGAGCTTGGATATGTCGGTCAGCACGCGCTGGCGCAGCGCGATTCCGGCGAGATCGTCGATGTTCCGCTTGAGCGTGATTTCGCCGTAGGAACCACCATCGATATATTCGAACAGAAAATGGGGCAGCCGCCGCCGCGCCAACTCGCGATAATCGAGGGTGGATGCCGCCCGCCTCATTGCAGGTTCACGAATGCCCCACCATCAACGAGCAGTGCCGCGCCGGTGATGTAGCGTGCCATGTCGGAGGCGAGGAAGACGATCGGACCGGCGAGGTCTTCGGGCTGGCCCAGCCGGCCGAGCGGGATGCGCGCGGCCATGCGCGCGCGCTTGTCCGGGTCGGCGAGATCGTCCTTGTTGATGTCGGTCAGGATCGTGCCGGGCAGCACCGAATTGCAACGGATCCCGTGCTTGCCGAGTGCGATTGCCGCGCTCTGCATCAGCGAGTGCACGCCGGCCTTGGTTGGCGTGTAGTGCGTCTGATACTCACCGCCGACCAGGGCCGAGATCGAAGAAACCGCAACGATCGCGCCGCCATTGCCCTGCGCCACCATCGCGTTGGCGGCTGCTTGCACCATCCAATAGGCGCCGTGGAGATTGACGCGCATGGTCCGTTCGAAGGTCTCGACCGGCATGTCGAGAAAGGCGTGGAACGGGCAGATCCCGGCGTTGGAGACGAACACGTCGACCCGGCCGAGCACAGCGACTGCCTGGCCGACAAACGCCTTGGCAGTCTCGGGATCGGCAACGTCGCCTGCCAGCGCGAAGCTGCGGCGGCCGAGTGCTTCGATCTCCGCGATGCAGCTTTCGGCAAGCGCATCGTCGCCGATATAGTTGATCGCGACATCAGCGCCCTGGCGCGCGGCCTCGATCGCGGCGGCACGGCCGATGCCGGCGGAGCCTCCTGTGATCAATACGGCCTTGCCTTCGAGAAGCCCCATCTGTCCTCCCTTATCGCCGGGTGCGCTGTGTCGCGTTGGCGGCAAAGCCCAGGTCGCTGCTGATCGCGCCGGCGGTCGTCATCACATCGTGAGTCAGGTCCGCCATGCGCGCGTCGGACATATATTGCGCGGCGCTGGAGACGCTGAGCGCGGCGACGATGTTGCCGCTGAAATCGCGCACCGGCGCGGCGACGCAGCGGATCCTGTCCTCATTCTCTTCGAGATCGAACGAGCGCCCGGCCTGCACATAGCCCTGCATGCGCGCCAGCCACACATCATAGTCCGCCGGCGGCGATCCGCTGGCGCGGTCCTCGTCGAACAATTTGCGCCAATGCTCGGCATCGTCGTCGAGCAGCAATGCCTTGCCCAGGCCGGTGGAGGTGAGGGGATGGCGATCGCCGACGCGGCTACTGATATCGATGCGGCGGCGGCCGGGCAGCTTGTCGAGATAGAGCGCGCGCTCATTGTCGAGCACGCCGAGATGGACGGTGTCCTCGGTCGCCGCAGCAAGCGCCTCGAGATGCGGGCGGGCAATCTGGACAACGTCGGTGTGCTGCTGTGCCAGGAAGCCGAGCTCGAGCAATTTGGGGCCGAACTGATAGCCCAGCCGCGGGACAAAGGTCAGGTAGCGGCGCTCGACCAGGGCCGTCGCCAGCCGGTGTGTCGTCGAACGAGTGAGGTCGAGGCGTGCGGCGAGATCGGCAAGCGCGATCGGGCCGTCCGCGACCGCCTCAATCACGTCGAGACCGCGTAGCAATGTCTGGCTGCCGCCACTGGCTTTGCTCTCCTTAACAGAATCATTTGACGCCATGTGTCTCATCTCATAATACTAAGTCCCATAATATGGAATATACTACGGGACAATGGTCGGAGGGGAAATTGCTGCAGGCCACCGCGATCCCCGATGTGCAGCGGAGTACCAAATAATGGTATTGCGTAGAAGCGTGGTTTGGGGAGCGCCTGCATGAAGTTTCCGAAGATCCGCCATGTTCGCGCATTCACGGTGCGCGGCGGCGGGGCAGACTATCACGATCAGGGCGATGGCCATTGGATCGACGATCATATCGCCACGCCGATGAGCAAATATCCTGAATATCGCCAATCGCGGCGCAGCTTTGGGATCAACGTGCTCGGCACATTGGTCGTCGAGATCGAAGCCGAAGATGGCACGATCGGCTTCGCGGTGACGACTGGCGGCGAGCCGGCCTGCTATCTGGTCGAGAAGCATTTCGCGCGCTTCCTCGAAGGGCGCGATCCGTCGGAATACGAGACGATCTGGGACCAGATGTATTTCGCGAGCCAATATTATGGCCGCAAGGGTCTGGTCGTGAACGCGATCTCCGGCGTCGATCTGGCGCTGTGGGATCTGCTGGGCAAATTGCGCCAGGAGCCGGTCTATCAGATGCTCGGCGGCGCGGTGCGCGACGAATTGCAATTCTATGCCACAGGCGCGCGGCCCGATCTCGCCAAGGAGATGGGGTTCATCGGCGGCAAATTGCCGCTGCACCACGGCCCGGCAGAGGGCGAGGAAGGTCTGCACAAGAATATTGCTGCACTCGCTGACATGCGCAGCAAAGTCGGGAACGACTTCTGGTTGATGCTCGATTGCTGGATGGCGCTAGACCTGAATTACGCGACGCGCCTGGCGCATGCCGCGCACGCGCATGGCCTGAAATGGATCGAGGAGGCGCTGAGCCCCGACGATTATTGGGGCTATGCCGAGCTCAAGAACAATGTGCCGGCTGGCATGCTGGTTACCACCGGCGAGCATGAGGCGACGCGCTGGGGCTTCCGCATGCTGCTCGAAATGGATTGCTGCGATATCATCCAGCCCGATGTGGGCTGGTGCGGCGGGGTTACTGAACTGATCAAGATCAGCGCGCTGGCCGATGCCCGCGGCAAGCTGGTCGTGCCGCATGGCTCGTCGGTCTATTCGTATCATTTCGTCATCACCCGGCATAACAGCCCGTTCGCCGAATTCCTGATGATGGCGCCCAAGGCCGATGAAGTGGCGCCGATGTTCGCGCCGCAATTGCTCGGTGAACCCGTTCCGATCAATGGACGCATGCGCGCGAGTGCGCTCGACAGGCCCGGTTTCGGCGTCGAGCTCAACCGCGATATCGCGCTCCATCGCCCCTATACGCATTGAGAGACTTGCCATGAAGCTTTGCCGCTACGGACCTGCGGGACAGGAAAAGCCCGGACTGATCGACGGTGAAGGGCGCGTTCGCGACCTCTCCGGTCATGTCGCAGACATTGGCGGATCAGCCATTTCGCCGAGCGGGCTGGCAACGCTCGCCGCTATCGATCCGGCGACGCTGCCGCTGGTCGAGGGTAGTCCACGCTATGGCGTGCCGGTGGCGGGCACCCGCCAATTCGTCGCGATCGGGCTGAACTATGCCGATCACGCCGCCGAATCGAACCTGCCGATCCCGGCCGAACCAGTAGTGTTCAACAAATGGATCACCTGCCTTCAGGGTCCGGATGACCCCGTCATCATCCCCAGGGATTCTAAAAAGACCGATTGGGAAGTCGAGCTCGGCGTGATCATCGGCACCCGCACGTCCTACGTTTCCGAAGCCGATGCGCTCGGTCATGTCGCCGGCTATGCCGTGGTCAACGACGTGTCGGAGCGGCACTGGCAGACCGAACGCGGCCCGACCTGGGACAAGGGCAAGGGCTTTCCAACGTTCGGCCCGGTCGGCCCTTGGCTGGTCACCGCCGATGAAGTCGGCGATCCGCAAGCGCTAAGCATGTGGCTCGACGTCAATGGCGCCCGAACCCAGAACGGCAGCACCGCGACGATGATCTTCAACGTGGCGCAGATCGTCGCCTATCTCTCGCAATTGATGGTTCTCGAGCCCGGCGACATCATCACCACCGGCACCCCGCCCGGCGTTGGTCTCGGCCAGAAGCCGGAGCCCTGGTATCTGAAGGCGGGCGATGTCGTGACGCTTGGTATCGAAAAACTCGGCGAGCAGCGTCAGGAATTCCTGGCCTGGAGCGCCGGCACATGATCTGCGCCGGGCGCTTCGAGGGCCGCGTCGCGGTCATTACCGGCGGCGCGTCGGGGCTGGGCCGCGAAACCGCGCGGCGGATCGTCGCGGAAGGCGGCAAGGTCGCGTTGTGGGATGTCGATCCCGATTGGCTTGCCGAGGCCGTCGCGGAAGTGGGCGCGAGCCATTCGCTGGCGATCGACGTCAGCGATCAGGCTGCGGTCGAGAAGGGCATGGCGGACGTGGTCGCGGCGCTCGGGCAGATCGATGTGCTGATCAATTCGGCTGGGATCACCGGGGCAACCGCGCCCGTCCAGGACTTCCCGATCGAAAGCTGGCTGAGCGTGGTCAACGTCAACTTGAATGGCACCTTCTACACCTGCCGTGCCGCCGTGCCGCACATGCTGGCCGCCGGCTATGGCCGCATCGTCAACGTCTCGTCGGTTGCGGGCAAGGAAGGCAATCCCAATGCCTCGGCCTATTCGGCAAGCAAGGCGGCGGTGATCGGCTTCACCAAGTCGCTGGGCAAGGAACTGGCAACCAATGGCGTGATCGCCAATGCCGTGACGCCGGCGACGTTCGAGAGCCCGATCCTCGCCCAATTGCCCGCCAGCCAGGTTGAATACATGCTCTCCAAGATCCCGATGGGGCGGCTGGGCAACGTCAAGGAAACCGCGGCGATGGTGTGCTTCATGGCCAGCGAGGAATGCAGCTTCACTACCGCCTCGACCTTCGACACTTCGGGAGGGCGCACGACCTTCTAACGCAGCCATGAAAGACCGCGGCACCGGCAAAAGCCGGGCGCGGAGGAAAGGAGAGGAATGCCCGAACTGCCGTTCATCGATGCGCACGTCCATCTCTGGGATCTGGCGCGCGATCGCTATGACTGGCTGTCGCCGCCGTTCTGCGATGCCGGGCCGAACGGCAATACCCAGCGCATCGCGCGCAACCATCTCCTCGACGATTATCTGACCGAAGCGGCGAGCTGGAACGTCGTCGGAATGGTCCATCTTGATGCCGGGGCGGCCGATCCGCTAGCCGAGACCGAT
>JAZKJE010000045.1:0-26852 GCA_040384525.1 Pseudomonadota bacterium | reverse complement strand
GACAAGACCAGCCCTGCGAACTGTGCGGTCGTAGATGTCCTCAACGGCATCGTCGCCAATGCGGTCCTCGATAATCCTTTGGTGGAGGCCTTGCTCTCCGATCATGCCCGCCGCCGCAATGTGCGGGGCATACGCCATATCGTCAGCTGGCACGCCGATCCCAACCGCACCTATGTCCCCGCGGAGCTCACCACGAGCGAGCAATGGCAAACCGGCTTCGCCCTGCTCGCCAAATATGGATTGTCGTTCGATCTTCAGGCCTATCCGACGCAATTCGCCGGTCTGGCGCATCTGATCGGGCGGCATCCCGAAACCCAGGTGATTGTCGATCACACCGGCATGGGCGTCGATGGCGATGAGAGCTGGCGCGCCAGCATGATGGCGATGGCTGCCTTGCCCAATGTCGCGATCAAGATTTCCGGGCTGGGCTTCGTCTGTCGCCCCTTTATCGCCAGCGCAGTACGGGATCGGGTGCGCGAAACCATTGATCTGTTCGGCGTCGATCGTTGCATGTTCGCCAGCAATTTCCCCACCGACCGCCTGTTCGCCGATTTCGACACTACGCTGGGCGCGCTCGCCGATGCCGTCGCCGATTTCGGCGAGGACGAGCGCCGCGCGCTGTTCGCTCGCAATGCCAACCGCATCTATCGCTTGAATATAGACGTCTGAGGAGTTGACCCCATGACCCCCGATCCACTGCTCGGCGTGTTCTTCCACTGGCTGGGCGGGCTGTCGTCCGCGAGCTTCTATGTGCCGTATCGTGCGGTGAAGCGGTGGTCGTGGGAGGTTTACTGGCTGACCGGCGGCATCTTCTCGTGGTTGCTGGCGCCGTGGCTGTTTGCCAGCATCCAGACCGAGGATCTGCTCGGCGTGCTCGGGCGAGCGGAGATACCGACGATCATGTGGCCGATCGTGTTCGGGATGCTGTGGGGCTTTGGCGGACTGACCTATGGCCTGACGATGCGCTATCTCGGCCTGTCACTCGGCATGGCGGTGGTGCTGGGTCTATGCACGGTGTTCGGCACGCTGATCCCACCGCTATTCGACGGCAGCTTCGCCCCGAAGCTGCTCGAGACGAGCAGCGGCAACATCACCCTGATCGGCCTGGCGATCACTTTGCTGGGGATCATCGTCGTCGCCTCAGCCGGCGCCCGGAAGGATGCCGCGCTCACGTCCGATCAGAAGGCGGCGGCGGTCGCCGAGTTCGATTTCCGCAAGGGCATCTGGGTCGCGATCTTCTCGGGAGTGATGTCGTCCTGCTTCGCCTTCGGCCTCGCGGCGGGCGAGCCGATCAAGGCGATCTCAGCAGCGGCGGGCACCGGACCCTTGTGGACCGGGCTGCCGGTTCTGTGTCTGGTGATGTTCGGCGGTCTGATCACCAATGGCATCTGGTGCGGCTATCTGATCGTCAAGAACCGCAGCGCCGGCCAGTGGCTGGGCAATGGCGAGGGCGCAGGCGCGCCGCTGCTCGCCAATTTCCTGCTCTGCGCGGTGGCGGGCATAGCCTGGTATTTCCAGTTCTTCTTCTACACGATGGGCGAGAGCCAGATGGGGCAGTACGGCTATTCGTCATGGACGTTGCATATGGCCAGCATCATCATCTTCGGCACGATCTGGGGCTTCGCCTTACGCGAATGGAAGGACGCAGTGCCGCGCGTGAAGGCTACGGTCTGGGGTGGCGTCGGGCTGCTTGTGCTGGCTACTATGGTGATTGGCTATGGCAATTCGCTGGGGGTGTGAGGCGATGCGCAGCGCCCTGACCGCCGCCCTGCTGCTCACCGTCGCGCCAGCCGCGGCGCAGCAAGCGACCTATACCAACCCGATTATCTACGCCGATTATTCCGATCCTGACGTTATTCGCGTCGGCAGCGATTATTACATGGTCGCCTCCAGCTTCCACCTCTCGCCGGGCATTCCGGTGCTCAAATCGCGCGATCTCGTGCATTGGAGCATCATCGGGCACGTCCTGCCAAAGCTGCCGTTCGGGCCGCTTTACGACATGCCCGGCCCGCACATGCTGACCGACAAGATCTCCAAGCCGATCGGCGGCACCAAATATGCCAGCGGCGTCTGGGCGCCGAGCATCCGCCATCACGACGGCAAGTTCTGGGTCTATTGGGCAACCCCGGACGAAGGCGTGTTCATGGCCACCGCGACCGACCCGGCCGGACCATGGAGCGAAGCGGTGGCGGTCGAAGCCACTGCCGGCCTCGAAGACCCATGCCCGTTCTGGGATGACGATGGCAGGGCGTGGCTGGTCCATGGCAAGGTCGGGGCCGGGCCGCTGATCCTGCACCGGATGAGCCCTGATGGCACCAGACTGCTCGACGAAGGCGTGGTGATCGCCGAGGATAAGGAGCAGCTGCCGGTCCTCGAAGGCCCGAAACTCTACAAGCGCGACGGCTGGTACTATATCTTCGCCCCGATCGGCGGGGTCGGCACCGGGCCGCAGGCAGTGGGCCGGGCGAAGGACATTCGCGGGCCCTATGAATGGCGCAACGTGCTCGAACCCGGCACCACGCCGATCCAGGGGCCGCACCAAGGTGGTTATGTCGAGACTTCATCCGGGCAGGGCTGGTTCGCGCACTTCAATTCGACCGGCGCATTCGGGCGGATCGTGCATTTGCAGCCAGTGGTGTGGCGCGCTGGCTGGCCGGTGATGGGCGATCCGATCGCCGGCAAGGATGGTGGCCAGCCGGTGGCGAGGCACGCGATGCCCGATACCGGCCATGCGCCAACGCGCGACAGGTTGCAGGATTCCGACGAGTTCGCGAAGCCGAAGCTAGGGCTGCAATGGTCGTGGAATCACAATCCCGATGATAGCGCCTGGAGCCTTACCGCGCGGCCCGGCTGGCTTCGGCTGACTGCGCTGCCGGCGGCGCAGCTGGTCAATGCGCGCAACACGCTTACCCAGATCCTGCAGGGACCGCGCAGCACGATCACGACGCGGATCGACGTGAGCGGCATGACGGACGGCCAGCGTGCGGGGCTGACCCTGTTCGGCGTGCGGCCGGCCTGGATCGGCGTGGTCCGCGAACGCGGGCAAAACCGGATCACGCTCTCGTCCGAGGGCGTCGAGACACGAGGGCCATTGCTGACGCGCAAAACAATCGACCTGCGCGCCGAGGTCAGTGAAGGGCAGAGCGTGCGCTATTCCTACAGCATCGATGGCGGGCGGCGCTTTACGGTGCTGGGCGATCCATTCTGGCTGGCGCGCTTTTCTTGGTGGAAGGGATCGCGCCCCGCGCTTTTCACGTTCAACCGAGACCCCGGAACGCCGCGTGGCTCGGTCGATATGGATTTCTTTCGTGTCGAGCGGAGTGATTTCTGATGCGCGCGCTATCGATCGTAATGGCCGGCATATGGATGACCGTCGCGATGCCCGCCACGGCGCAGCCAGGTTGGACGCGGGCCTGGACCGCCAGCATGTGGCAGGCCAAAGCCGAGCAGGCGGTCGCTCTTGAAAATGTGACTATCCGCTCGACGGTGCGTATCGGTGCGGGCGGGGGAAAGCTGCGGCTGCGGCTGGCCAATGACTATGGCCAGAGCCTGACCATTGGCGCTGCGACCGTGCGCATCGCCGGCCGGCCCGCAGTCAAAGTGACCTTCGGCGGGCAAACCCAAACCCGGATCTTCGAATCGGCGCCGTTGGTGAGCGATCCGATCGCATTGCCCGTCAACGCGTTCGAGCTGGTCGAAATCTCGCTGTTCCTGCCTGAAAAGGTGATGCTGGAAACGGTGCATGAGGCGGCGGGCTCGCCGACGCTGGTTTCGCCGCTGGGAGATCATAGTCTAAGCGATTTTGCCCCCACGAGCACGAGCAAGCTGCGGCCGCTTATCGCCGGCATTGATGTGCTCGGCGGCAAGTCGCGGCCTGTGATCGTTGCCTATGGCGATTCGATCACGGACGTCGGCAGTTGTCCCGATGATGTGATGCCGCGCTGCCGATGGAGCGAAGTGCTCGGTCGGCGGCTGGCGGCGGCGGGAATGCCGCATGTCGTGATCAATCAGGCGATTTCGGGCAACCGCGTGCTCTCATCCGATACCGGGCCAAGCGCGCTCGGGCGGATCGATCGCGATGTCCTCGCCGTGCCGGGGGTGACTCACCTCGTGCTGCTGCAGGGCGTCAATGATGTCGGCAGCTCCGGGCTGACCCGCAACGGCACGACGCGACCGGTGATCACCGCCGCCGAACTGATTGCGGGCTATCACCAGCTGGTCCAGCGTGCGCATGAGCGGGGGATCAAGGTGATCGGGATGACGATCCTGCCGTTCGAAGGTGCATTCTATTATGCGCCCGAGCGCGATACGATCCGGATGGCGGCCAATCACTGGATCCGAACATCCGGTGTGTTCGATGCAGTAATCGACATGGAGAAGGTCATGGCCGATCCCGCCCACCCGGCGCGGCTTGCAGATGGGTTGCAGGGTGGGGACCATCTCCATCCCGATGGCCGCGGCCAAACCCGGATGGGTGAGGTCATCCCGCTCAAGCTGTTTCGATAGCGCGATAGCTTTCGGGCTAAAACACTCTGGTAGATCAACGATCATCGCAAATTCGGTGGAGCTGGAATCGGTGCGCTTCTCAGCACCTGCCCGTTAACATCGCGTGCGCGTTATCGAGATCTCGTGCCGGACGAGGTCCGCGCGACGAATGGTCACCTCGTCACACTGTTCATCCGCCGGCGACCGGGGTGAAGAGCCCGTCGAGCAGCACGATGCAAACGCGCCCGTAGATGTCGCGGATCTGCCGACGAAGCTTGGACATAATGGACCCAGCGGCGATTTCACGGCGTAAGGGCAAGGCAGCTTTAGCGCGTTCTCCAACAAAAGCTGCCGGACCGCTTTCGGCCCATATCCAGCCGCGTGCCTTAAACCCCATCCTTAGCGCAACTTCGCCAAGACGTTGGTGATCCTTCGCCTTCATTCCTCCGGGAGCGATACCTGGGATCACCCCCGGATTGCCCTTGGGTGGATGGTGGTGAGAGCGTGCAGATGGGGGCTCACGACGGCCGTCGATCTAAGCGGGCCCCGGCAAGCGGTTGAACACGTTAAAAAGCTGGCAATTGCGGGCCGCCGTCGCAGAACAACACAAGACCTCTTAATCAGCGGGTCCTTGGTTCGAGCCCAAGTGCGTCCACCATATTTTTGAACAGCTTAGACGACGTCGCTGGCAGGTCATGGACGCTCAGATAATAGCCGATAACCAACGCCTCGTTTTCGGCTGTTGTGGCGAGCGACACGCCTTGCGCCGATGACACGAACGCCCCGCGCTCGATCAGGCGATTGACGTGACGGCGCGTGGTTTCGGGAGCCTCGCCCAGCGAAAATGCCATTTGCCGTATGGAAATCGTCCGTGCCGGGGCGGTGGGCCGTGCCAACGACCGGCTCTGTGCCCAATCGGCAAGGCACATGCGCGCCACGACCCCAAACTCGACCCCGAGCAGCGGCTGGTCTGGGAACATCGCGGCAGTCAGCTGGGCCGAGCTGATCGCCATTTCGCCACGCAGCCGGGTCAATTGCCGCAGCGGCGGATCGGCGACAGGATTTATCACGCAGCGAAAGTGCCCGGTTGCCCGTCACGCGTCCATCCCTGACTTCGTCATCGATGCATCGCCATTAGGGCACTTCCATCTGGCAGCGGGGCAGCCCATCTCGCTATCGCATGGTGCCAGCTAGACAGTTCGCGACGTGTGGACGAAGGATGTTGGCGATGACGTATAATTTCGCGCTCAATCCAAGCATCGATTACCAGATACTCTCGATCGGGCCGGAAGCGGAGCCGATGATCCTGATCGATGGGCTGATGGCCGACGCGGGCTCGCTGGTCGATTATGCTTCGTCGGAAGGAGCCTATGGTCCGGCCGGCGCCGCATACCCTGGTATTCGCTGCCCGATCCCGGCTGAATATAATCTCAACTTGCATGACGGTCTCGCCCCGCTGCTGCACGAGGTATTCGGCGTGCCGGCGGAGATACCGCTAACGCTCGACGCTTCCTTCTCGATGGTGACGGAACCCGCAGGGTCGTTGCGGCACAACCAGCGCGTTCCGCACACCGATCGCAACGGGCCGTATAATCTGGCGATGGTGCATTATCTGTGCGGCCCGGAATTTGGAGGCACAGCCTTTTTCCGGCATCGCGCGACGGGATGGCAGCGGATCGACGAAGAACGTCTCGCACCGTTCAACATACAGGTGAACCGGGAGACGAACTCGCGGATAATGCCCGCCGAGTTCCCGGGAGCGGATCACCCCTTTTTCGAGCGCGTGGTCGCGATACCGTCGCGCTTCGACCGGCTGATCGTGTACCGGGCGAGCATCCTGCATTCGCCCGCCATCGCACCGCATGCCCATTTCAGCCGCGATCCGCGCAAGGGGCGCTTAACCGTGACTGCGTTTCTCAACCCGAAAGGCGAGGTCACCAACCCGGATGGTTGACCGCAATCGAGCGCAGCCCCTGTAGCCAGATCATGTGCGACGGCAGGTCCTGTTTCGCAGCTTCGACCGCGTTGTCGATTTGCTGGACCAGGCCGTCCACATCGCCCAGCCAATAGTCCGCATTGGCGATTGCGCGGGGGTCAGCCGCATCCATCCCGTACAGGATCGCTTGCCAGCTATGGTGGGAGAAGAGGTAGCGTTCGGCTGCGAAGTCTTCGGCGGAGGGATGGCGGTCGCGCCATAGTTCCAGCCGCGCTTTCAAGCTTTCCGGTACGTGAGAGGCTTGCGTCACTTCGCGCCAGAACGGTGTATCGCGCCGTGTGCTGAGGCAATAATGCAGGACGATGAAGTCGCGCAACTCGGCATAGCGTTCGTTCACGGCAATATTGAAGCGATCACGCGCGGCAGGGTTGATCCCGGACAGCGGAAAATAGCGCACCAGCGACTGCAACGCGATCTCGATCATGTGGATGCTGGTCGATTCGAGCGGTTCGATAAACCCGCCTGCCAGGCCAACGGCAACGACGTTGCGGTTCCAGGTTGTCTCGGGTCGGCCGACACGGAATTTGAGGTGACGGGCAGGGGGATCTCCGGCGCAAGCGAGTGCCCGCCGCAGCTCCATCTCCGCACTTTCCTGGCTTTGAAATGCGCTCGAATAGACATAGCCCGTGCCTATCCGGTTCTGCAGGCCGATTTGCCAGCGCCAGCCGGACGATTGCGCTATTGCGCGCGTGTAAGGCGGGATCGGTTCATCGGCCGCATAGGGCACGGGCATCGCGATAGCACGATCGCACAGCAGATCATCGGCAAAGGAAACGAACGGCGTGCCCAGCGCCTTTTGGTTGAGCAGCGCGGCAAAGCCCGAGCAATCGATGAAGAAATCGCCCTCGATGACGCGGCGGTCGGCGAGGCGGAGCTGAGACACATCGCCATGCTCGGTCTGGCCGACTTCAGCCACTTCCCCCTCGACATGCACCACGCCCCGCGCGAGCGAGATTTCCTTCAAAAGATCCGCAAAGGCCTCGGCGTCGAAATGGTAGGCGTAGGGCAGGCGGGACTGATATCCGCCTGAATCCATCATGGGCTTGGGCGAGTAGCCAGCATAAGCCAGGCGCGACTGAACGCCCATCTCCTCATAGAATGCGCGCGCGGTACCGCGCGCCCTGCGGGCAAGCCAGGAAGGGCCCGCATTGATTGCTACATCAGGTGCGAGCGCTTCGAACGGATGAAATAGCTGACTGTCCGGGCCATTCCAGCCTTCGAGCGAAATGCCGTGCTTCAGCGTGGCATTGGTGCGCTGCATCAACAATTCCTCGGGTATGCCGAGGAAGCTGCAAAAATCTCGCATCGTGGGCAGCGTAGCCTCGCCAACCCCGATCCGCCCGATCGCAGGCGCTTCGACCAGTACGATCTCGAGCTGCCGTCGCTGCGGTGTGTTGTAAGTGCGATCGAGGAAGGCCGCGCTCATCCACCCGGCGGTTCCTCCGCCAAGAATGACCAGACGCTCTGGGAAACCGTGGGGAAGATGCATGTCGCTGCCTGTGATTGGTCGCGAGCGCACGCACACGCGGGTTCCGCTGCGGAAGACCCGCATATACTCCAACTGCCCCGGCAAGTCGGTGAATAACAAGCTCTTTCGCGCCGCCAGCGAAACGAAGCAATCTGGCCATGTCCTATACAGAGACTCTGCACCAGCCTGACACAAGCGCACAGATGCATGACACACTGGTTCAATATGTTTCTGGAATATATCCGCTATGGGCCAGCTATCTACGTCTAGTTATGAAGATTCTCGTGATTCTGGAGAGTCTTCGCATGGGGGCTTTCAGTATGCGTAATATCCGCGACACGGCAGTGCTTGCAGTGAATTCCGGCCGCGCACGCAAGGCTGGCGCTTCCTATGATCGGATGCGGACGATATTGCTGGGCAGCAGTGCGCTGATCGCAGCATCGATCGCGACCCCCGCTTTGGCCGACGATTATTACGCCGCGACCCAGGCCGAGCTTATCACGGCGATCAAGGCCGCGAATTTGCGCGCTGGTGCAGACGTAATCCACATCACCGGCAACATCTCGATTTCGAGCCTGCTGCCGGTCATCACGGATAGCGTGACGATCGACGGCGGCGCGCATGCGCTCGATGCCAATCACTCGACGCGATTGTTCTTTATCGATGCGGGTTCGAAGAACGTTACCATCTCGAATTTCTCCGCCATTTCGAACGCCAAGGCACAGGGCGGTGCGGGTGGTGGGGGCGGCGGCGGCGGTCTCGGCGCAGGCGGCGCGATTTTCGTCAATGCCGGCAATGTTTCGGTCGATAACGTAAATTTCCTGGGCAATGAGGCCATTGGTGGGGCCGGAGGGTCGGTGAACCCTTCAGTCGGTGGCGGCGGTGGTGGCGGCCTTGGCGGCTCCGGCGGCTCCGGCGGACAGGCGAGCGGCGGCGGCGGCGGCGGATTCTCCGGCGGCGGCGGCGGCGGCGGCGGCGACTACGAACAGAATTATGCGCCCATTAAAGGCGTGGACGGTAGTTATTCCGGCTATTTCAATGAATATGCGTATTCGACGCCGAGTTATGCGTATCAAGTTCCTGCCGGGGGCGGTGGTGCTGGCGCCGCTGGCACTGCTGGCACTGTTGCCGGAGGTAGCGGGAACGTAAATGGTGAAGGACAGGGCGGATTCGGTACCGGCGGCTCGGGTGGCGCAGGTCATACGCAACGCAGCTATACGGACATCGCTCTTTATGGGGGTAGCGTATATTATTACAGCTATACCTGTAACTGGATTCGTACTTGCTACGGTTCATACTATTCCAATTATTATAATGGAACTGAGTCTGTCGTAACGCAAGTCGCCGTCGGCGGCGGCGGTGGCGGCGGCGGTGGTGTCGGCGGTGGCGCGGGCGGCGGCGCGCTCTGGAGTAATCAGGCGGGCGGCGGCGGCGGCGGAGCCGGGATGGGCCAGGGCGGTACGGGCGCTGCGGTTGGCGGCGCGGGTACGGATGGCGGCGGCGGCGGCGGCGGCAGCGGATTTACCGGGACCGGCGGCGCGGGCGGCAGCCTTGCTGGTGGCGGCGGCGCGTATGGCACCGCCGGCCGCGGCGGCTTTGGCGGCGGCGGTGGCGGCTCGACGACGGGCACGGGCGGCGCAGGCGGCTTTGGCGGTGGCGCCGGTAGCAGCGCATTCGCCACTTCGGGAACCGCCGGCGCGGGAGCGGGCGCGGCTTCGAATGTTGCTGGCGGCGGCGGCGCGGGTCTGGGCGGCGCGGTATTCGTGCGCTCGGGCGCGTTGACGATCGGGGCGAACGTATCGACCAGCGGTAGCACCGCCACGGGCGGCAGCGGCGCCAATGCCGGCGCGGGCGCGGCGTCCGATCTTTTCCTGGCCAGTGGCACGACGACGACGCTGGCGCCGGGCGCGGGCAACACTGCGACTTTCACCGGTTCGATCGGCGACGATAGCAGCCGCACGCTGAGCGCAGCAACGGGCCGCGGATCGGGCACCGGCGCGGGCGCCGCTATTGCAGTGACCAGCGGTACGGTCGTCTTCACAGGCACTAACACCTATGCCGGCGGCACGACGATCGGCGGCCTCGGCACGCTGACAGGCACGACCAACGGAATCCAGGGAACCATCATCAACAATGGGACGGTCGTAATCGACCAGACCTTCAACGGCACCTATGCGGGCCTGATGACAGGCACGGGGTCGCTGACCGTCGCCGGCACCGGTACGATCACCCTCAGCAACGTCAACAACACCTATTCCGGCGGCACCTATCTCAACGGTGGCCTGCTGCATGTCACCAACGATGCGGTGCTGGGCACTGGTGCGCTGTATCTCAACGGCGGCGGTCTCGATCTCACCGGTGCGCAGATCTCGGCCAATCGCCAGATCGTCTCGCTGCTGACGCAGGACATCAATGTCGATTCGGGCACGACCTATAATCTGGAGAACCCGCTTTCGGGCGCCGGCACGATCAATTTCATCGGGGGCGGCAAGCTCACGCTGAGCCAGAACAATTCGGCCTTCACCGGCGATATCTATGTCGCGGCCGGCACGCTGCAGGTAAACCACGTCAACGCGCTGGGCAGCTCGATCATCCACATGGTCGATCCGACGATACAATATTCGACGACCGCAACCTATGGCAACGAGATCCGTCTCGAGGTTCCTGCTCCCGCCAGCGGCGACCCCAGCACCTTCCTGGTCGATGCAGGCGTGGTGGCCACGATCACGGGCCAGATGCACCAGACCGGCATCGGCGATACCAATCAGCCCGTCGTCGTGGGTGGCACCGGCACACTGGTGCTCGCCAACGCGACCAACAGCTGGACCGGCACCACCACGATCAACAGCGGCGCCACGCTCCAGGGGACCAATGCCTCCATTTCAGGTGCCAGCATCATCAATGATGGCCGGCTGATCTATGATCAGAATACCAATGGCACGGTCGCGAAAGACATCAGCGGAAGCGGTTCGCTCGAGACTAGCGGCACCGGCGCCGTAACGCTCACCGGCACCAATAGCTGGACCGGCACCACCACGATCAACGCCGGCTCGACTCTGCGCGGAACCTCCGCGACGATCGCAGGCGCCAGCATCGTCAATAATGGCACGCTGAACTACACGGCAGGGGGCACGGTTGCCCGGGCAATCTCCGGATCGGGCAATCTCTTGTTCTCGAGCGGCAGCGTGACGCTGACGGGCGCCAACAGCTGGACCGGCACGACGACGATCACCGGGGACAGATTGACCGGCACGGCCTCCTCGATCGGGGGCAGCAGCATTGTCAACAACACCAGCGCAAGCGGATTTGGCTTGGTCTACACGGACTCGGTCGCGGGCGTGGTTTCGCAAAGCCTCTCCGGCACTGGTACGACCAGTGTCGCTGCGACCGGGCCACTGACGTTCAATGGCAATATCACCACGCAGGGCACATTCCTGCTCAACAACTCGTTCGGAAACGTCACGCTGAACGGTACGCGCAGCGGCGGTACGACCGCAGCGATATTTGGCGCGGGGATTCTGAATATCGGCGCCACCGGCGTCGTGCAGGGCGGCAATTACCATTCGATCAGCGCCATTAACTCGCTAACGGTCAACAATCTCGGCTCGATCAGCACGACGGGCTCGAGCGCCTCAACTGACTTCCCGAGTTCGGTAGGCACCGGTCTCGGCTCGGCGGTTTCCGTGACGAACCAGCTGACGCTTACCAATGGTTCGGCGACCAATTCGACGGCATCGATCACGGGCGTTGTGTCCGGGATATACAGCAGTGTGACCGGCTCCGTAGCTCCCAACATCACCAATTTCGGGTCCATCCGGGGCACCGGGGACTCGGGCATTTATGCCACGAACGGCGGCGCTGGGACCGTTCGCGTCACCAACAGGGCGGGCGGAACCATCGAGGGCTCCACCAACGGCATACTTGCAGCGGGTGCGGCCATCTTGCGCGTGGACAATGCCGGCTCGATCGCGGGAACGGTCAACGACGGCGTGCGTGGCACCGGCACCGGCGCAGTCACCGTCGTCAATCGCGCAGGCGGGACGATCACCGCCACGGGCAACAATGCCGCCAGCAACGCCGTCTATGTAAATTCCGGCCAGGCGCTTACCGTCGTGAACGCTGGCTCGATCAGCAGCACCGCCAATGCGGGCGTTGCGGGTCAGGGCAGTGCCGGCCTGCTCATCGTCAGGAACGCCAACGGCGCCACGATCCAGGGCGGATCGAGCATCTATGGCCAGGCAGTCCAGCTGAACTCCACGTCCGGTTCGACGTTCGACAATTACGGCACGGCGCTTGGTGGTGCCGGCACGCCCTATGCCGTCAACAGCCAGAACAACGATTATATCGTGAACCTGTTCGCCGGGTCCACTACCGGCAACATTCTGCTCGGCACCGGCGCCGACAGCGTTTCTCTCTATACGGGCGTGGTCGGCGCGGCGGCGGTGACGACGACCGATCCCATCGTGGGCGGCGCGTTCACGCTGCGCGCGGCGGGCAATTACGGTGCGGCGGCATTCGGTACGCTCAATCTGGGCACGGGCGCGAACACCGTCGCACTTCGCGGCACTGGCGATGGCATTGCCAGCGGAGCAGCGGGCACCTTTACGCTGACCGGCAGCGCGGGGCTGGCGACTGTCACCAAGCAGGATGCGGGCACTTGGACGATCACCGGGAACGCCAGCGGCGTGGGGGTGACGCAGATCAACGCGGGCACCGGCACGCCAGCAGGCGTGCTGATCTTCAACAACACCAGCAATCTGGCCGCTGCAATCAACGTCAACGGCGCGATCATCCGCGCGACGAGCGCGGGCGGTTTCGGCTCGGGGACGATCACCACCGTCGATCCGACGATTCAATATGGCGCAACGGGCACCTACACCAACAACGTCGTTTTGGCTTCGGCGAACACCGCCGGAGATCCGACTCGAATCCAGGCCGATGCGGGCGTCACGGCGACGCTCACCGGCCTAATCTCCCAGGGCAGCGGCACCCAGCCGCTGGTATTCGACGGCGCGGGCACGGTAGTCCTCACCAATGGCTCGAACAATTATGCCGGGCTGACGACGATCTCGTCGGGCACTGTAGTGGAACGTAATACCGGCACCGCGCTCGGCAGCGGCGGCGTACTGACCAACGCAGGTGCAGTGCTGAATTTCGACGCCACCGCCGGCACCATCTATACCATTGAAGGCGGTAGCTATACCGGCGCCGGCACGATCCGCTTCACCAGCACGAATGCGTCCGCCGGGTTTGCATTGGGAAATGCGGGCAATGTGACCTTCAGCCTCGCGTCGGGCGGGTTGATCGATATCGTCAGCGGCACCGTGGGTGGCAGCGCCAGCGCCCAAGGTTTCTGGACCGGAAATCTGGGTGACATGACGATCGCCGCTGGTGCGAACTTCGACACGGTCGAAGGCACGGTGCAGGTCGATGCGCTGAACGGCGCGGGCATCCTGCAGGGTGGCTTTGGCGGCGAGCGGACCTTCACGGCTGGCGTGGACAACGGATCCGGCACGTTCACCGGCGTCATCCAGAACAGTCCGGTCGGTGGCGGGGCTCCGCGTATCTTGGGGTTTACCAAGGCCGGTACCGGCACGCAGACTCTGAGCGGCCTCAACACTTATACCGGTGCGACGACGATTTCGGGGGGCACGCTGGCGCTGACGGGCACGGGATCCATCCTGAATTCGGCGAGCGTTACCAACAACGCGAACCTCGACATTTCGGGCCGCGTCGCGGGCACTACCGTCAATCAGCTGACCGGCACCGGCACCGTGGTGCTCGGCGCGAACACGCTGGCCGCGAACAATGCGTCGGCGGGCACGATTTCGGGCGCGATCACCGGCACCACTGGCGGTTTCACCAAGACCGGTGCCGGGAATCTTACGTTGTCGGGGGCCAACAACTACTCGGGCGTCACCACCATTTCAGCGGGCACGCTGACCGGCACGACCGCGAGCATTTCTGGCAGCAGCATCGTCAATAATGCCACGCTGGCTTATGTGCAGGCGGCGTCGGGAACGGCCGCGCAGAGCATTTCGGGCACCGGCGTGGTCAATGTTTCCGGCCTTGGTGCAGGAAACGCGGTGACTTTCAACGGCGCGCTGACCAATGCGGGCGGTTTGCGTATCCTCGATACCTCGACCGCGACTATCGGCGCATCGGGCAGCGTGATCACCGGCGGCACCGCCATCCTGGCGGCGAATGGCGCGCGGCTGAATGTTCTTGCGGGCGGCGTCGTGCGCAGCACCGCAGCCACCACCATCGGCGCGGGTACGACATTCACGATCGATAATGCGGGTCTGATCGACGGAACTTCGGGCAATACGATCCAGACCGGAACCACGGCGCTGACACTCGTGAATTCCGGTACGGTCTCGTCGAGCAACTTCGTCACTGTGCTCGCCGGCGCCAACTCTCAGATCACGAATAGCGGTACTATCAGCGGCGGTACGGACACCAGCTTTGGCCGGGCGATCGAAATCAACGGCGTCGGCAGCGTCAGCAACCAGACAAACGGCACCCTCGTCGGTCGCGCACAGGGCGTTTACTCCGGCGTGAATGCGTTGATGACGATCACGAACGCAGCCAACGCGCGAATCGTCGGCGCCACCGGGGGCATCGAGAGCAGTGGCTCAGTCGACATCACGAACGCCGGCATCATCGCCGGCGGCCGATTGTCGGGCGGTACGTCGGGAACACTGACTGTCGATGGCGGTCGTGGCGTCTCGGTCGCTACGGGCGGCATCATCCGCAACAATGGCGGATCGATCCTGGGCGGCACCGGCGCAGGCATCAACTCCAACGGCGGCACGCTGACCGTCAACAACACCCTTGCCGCCGGCGTAGTTTCCGGGACGGTCGGCCTGCAGAGCACCGGCGCACTGACTGTAACCAATTATGGCGCGATCACCGGCACTACCACGGGGGAGGCCGGCATTAATGCATCCAATGCCACCACCTCGATCACGAATTACGGCGCGATCCAGGGCGGCGCGCAGGGCATTGTGCTGAACGCAGGCGGCACAGTGTTCAACTATACGGGCGCCAGCTCGATCCGGGCGACCAATACGGGGGCGCTCAACGATGCATCGGGAATTTACGCAAACGGCGCGCTGGCACTGACCAACGAGGGTGCGATCAGCACTGCGAGCACCGGCCAGTCTTATGGTGTTCAGGTACTCGGCAGAGCGACAGTCACCAATAGCGGCACGATCACCGCCGCGAACTTCGCCGGCCTGTATTTCAACGGCTCCGCCAGCAGCATTTCGAATTCGGGTACCATTACTGGTGGCACCAGGGCGTCGTCCGGCTACGGCATAAACGCCGGTGTTGGAGCGACCGGTACGATCACCAACAACGCCAGCGGTCTGGTAACCGGCACGCGGGGCGGCATTGTGCGCACCGGGACCGGTGCTCTTGCGATCATCAATAGCGGCGTCATCAGCGGCACCGGCACCACCAGCTACGGTGTGAACGTCACCAACGGCACGGGCACGATCACCAACAATGCGGGCGGCATCATCGCCGGCCGGGCGCTCGGCGTGATTTCAAACGTCGCAGCGACGATCACGAACGGTGGAACGATCGGCGCCGGTACGGTGTCCGGCGGTGCGTTTGTGGCGAATGGCGATAGTGACGGTCTGCAGCTGTTCGACGGCGGCCTCATCACCAACAACGCCGGAGCGCTGTTGAGCGCCGGCGCGAGTGGCATCTATTCGGTGGGCGCGACGATCACGGTCAACAACTCTGGCACCATCACCGGTACCGGTGCGGGCGCATACCTGCGCAACGGCCAGGTGCGGGTTAATAATCTGACGGGTGGCTCCATCAAGTCGCTCGACATCGCTTCGGCCGACGCCGTCGTGTCCAATTCGGGCATGATCGTGAACAGCGCGGGCGCCGCCATCATCGGCGCTGGCGGCTTGCCGCTGACGGTTACCAACAATGCGGGCGGCACGATATCCGGCTCCACTTATGGCATCGACCTGAGCGGGGCGGGGACAATCGTCAACAGCGGTTCGATCAGCGGCACGACCGCGGCGATCCGGGGCGCGAGCGGTAATTTCGCCAATAGTGTCACCCTGAACAGCGGCACCGTTACCGGAGCGATCGATCTGGGCGGCGGCAACGATATTCTCAACTTCAACGGCGGCACGTTCAGCAGCACGATTGATGGGGGCACGGGAACGGATGCCTTCAACAGCAACCTCGGCGCGCTCAACAGCGCGACGATCGATTTCGGCAATATCCTCAACTTCGAGAGCGTCACGCATCAATCGGGCACGCTGACGCTGACCGGTACGAGCAGCTATGCCGGGCCGACCTCGGTTGCTGGCGGCACGCTGGTGGTCAACGGATCGACAGCATCGGCAACGACCGTCGCCAACGGCGCAACGCTGGCCGGGCTCGGTTCGATCAACGCCGCCGTCACGATCGCCAATGGCGGAACGCTGATCGGCGCGCAGGGTAGCACGCTCACCATGGGCAGCCTGGGCCTGTCTTCCGGCGCAATCATCAACGCCAGCTTCAATGCGCCCGGCGGCACGGCGCTTTTCGGCGTTACCGGCAACCTCACGCTCGACGGCACGCTCAATGTTACCAACAGCGGCGCAGGCGTGTTCGGCGCGGGCATCTACCGCCTGATCAGCTATGGCGGAACGCTGACCGATAACGGGCTGGTGATTGGCACTGCGCCGTCCAGCTCGAATATCGGCAGCTATGCGATCCAGACGGCGAGTGCGGGCCAGGTCAATCTGGTCGCGGTTTCTTCGGAACTGCTTTTCTGGGATGGCGGCAACGCAGCGCTCAGCAACAACAGCCAGATTGACGGCGGGAGCGGCACCTGGAGCGCGACTGCGCCCAACTGGACGGACTCCACGGGCGCTGCCAACGGCCCGATGACTCCGCAGCCAGGCTTCGCGGTGTTCCAGTCGGCACCGGGCACCGTCACGGTCGACATCGGCGCCGGCGCAGTTGGCGTTACCGGCATGCAGTTCGCAGTGGACGGCTATCGCATCGAAGGCGATCCGCTCACCCTCGCCAATGCCGCGACGCTGATCCGCGTGGGTGACGGCACCGCGCCGGGCGCAGGCTACACCGCGACGATCGCATCGGAGCTCACCGGCACGGGTGGCCTGGCCAAGAACGACCTCGGCACGCTGATCCTGACGGGCAATAACAGCTATACCGGCGCGACTGCGCTAGACGTCGGCGTCCTGCGCATCGGTGACGGCATTGCGGCGGCCGGCATCCTCGGCTCGATCACGCTGGCTGGCGACGTCACGCTCGACCTGCGCCAGAATGCGACGATCGGTGGTCAGATCCTCTCGGGCGGCACCGGCACGAACGTCGTGACGATAGCGGGCACCGTCAGCGGTAACTATGATGCCTCGGGCACCGGGATCGACAATGTCACGCTCGCCGCAACCGGCGTCATGGCCGGCGCCAATCTGGGCGGCGGGGATGACAGCTTCCTCTATCAGGGCGGCAGCTTCAGCGGCCTGATCGATGGCAGTGCGGGCACCGATGCCTTCACGGCCACCATCGGGGCGGGAAATTCGGCGACGATCAATCAGGGTAATGTTGCGGGCTTCGAATCCCAATCGCTGACCTCGGGCACGCTGACGCTTGTCGGCACCGCGAGCGGTCAGCCTGGATGGTCGATCGCTGGCGATACCGTCCTCAACATTGGCGACGGCACCACTGCCGGCGATGTCAGCACGGCCGGCAATTCGGTGACTGTGACCGGCGCAAATGCGACCGTGAACATCGCTGCGGGCAGCTCGGCTTCGAGCACCGGCGGCTATGTCGTTGCCAGCAACCAGGCCAACACGGTCGTGAACAACACCGGCACGATTGCCGCAAGCTTCGACAATGCGATCCAGCTCGGCGCGGGGGGCATCGTTACCAACAGCGGCAGCATCACCGGAGGCAGCGATGCGGCTGGCGGCTATGGCATCTATGTCGCAGCCGGGGACGCGACGATCACCAACCAGGCGAACGGAATAATCGCGGGCGGCTCCGGCCAGGGTGCGATCTCGCTGAACGGCGCGGGCGCAGTCACGCTGGACCTCCAGGCGAACTCGACGGTGACGGGCGTGGTTCGGGCAGCGAGCACCGGCACGCGCACCGTGATGGTCGCAGGCACGCTGGACGGCAATTACGACGCCACTGGCAATAGCGGCGTGGACACCATCACGATGCTGGCCGGCGGATCGATGACCAGCGCCAATCTGGGCGCGGGCGACGACGTCTTCACATATTATGGCGGCACGATCAGCGGCATCATCGATGGCGATGCCGATACGGACACGCTCAACGCCGATTTCGGCGCGGGCAATTCGGGAACGGTCACGCTCGCCAACTTCATCAATTTCGAGCGCTTCACCTCGACCTCGGGCAACCTCAACCTGACCGGGCCGAGCGCGTCGCCCGATGCAGAGATCTATTCCAACTCGGGCACGACCAGCTTCACCAACACCGAGAGCAATACCGGCGATATCTACATCAACGGCGGCGACATCCGCGCGAACACCGCGGGCGCTTTCGGTACCGGCACGATCCACTTCATCGATCCGACCGCATTCTTCGGCGCGACCGGCACCTATGCGAACAACATCAGCCTCGAAGTGCAGGCACCGGCCACGGCCAATCCCTCGACCTTGTCGCCGGATGCGGGCGTCGTTGCGACGCTCACCGGCACGATCACGCAGGGCACCGGCGTGGGCGTCGACCCCAACCAGCCTCTGGTTATCGCCGGGCAGGGCACGATCATCCTGACCAATACGGGCAATCTGTGGAGCGGCACCACCACGGTAAATGCCGGCGCGACGCTCCAGGGTAGCAGTAGCTCGATCTCGGGCGGCAATATCGTCGCCAACGGCACGCTGGCCTATGTTCAGCCGACTTCGGGCACGGTTTCGCAGAACATCACGGGCACCGGCGCCGTGCGCATTTCGGGCGTGGTCGCAGGGCAGACACTTACCTTCGCTGGCACCAGTGGTGTGAGCGGCGGCTTCACTGTTCTGGATGCCTCGGCAATCGCTAACACCGGCACGATTACGGGCCAAACCACAATCGCGGGCGGCGGATCGCTTGCGAACCAAGGAGCGCTGGGGTTTGTGACCGTGACAGGTGCACAGGCCTCCACGATCACCAATAATGGCGGCATCAATAACGGTGTCTTCAACAGCGGCGCGCTGGCGCTGACCAACGCATCCAGCGGCACGATCGGCAACGGCATCAGCGCAACCGGTGCGGCGACATCCACGACGATCGTCAATGCCGGCTCGGTAACCAGCGGCGCAACGGCGATCTCCGTGAGCGCAGGCGCACTTGACGTCACGAATGCGGCGGGCGGCTCGATCACGGCGACGGGTGGCAATGGCATCTTCTCGTCCTCTGCGGGCGCGGTTTCCATTAACAATTCGGGCACGATCGCGGGCAACGCCACCTATACCGGCGTGTTCCTGAACAATGCGGCGGGCAGCCTGACGCTCACCAACAATGCCGGTGGCGTCATCACCGGCTATGAGGCGGTGCGGTTCCTCACCGGCACGCTGAACAATGCCGGCACGCTGAACGGCCTGACCAACAACGCCATCACGGCGCTTGGCTCGGCCACGGTCAACAATCTGGCGGGCGGCGTGATCAATGCGACGGCCATCGGCGGCTGGGGCATCGACGGTCAGGGCGCGACTCTAGTTGCCACCAATGCAGGCACGATCAACGCCGAGAGCGGCGTCGTGAAGGTCGGTGGCACGGGCACGTTCGCCAACAGCGGTACGATCAATGCCTCGCTGAACGGTGTCCTTACCGTGAATGCCGGCATGCTAGCCGTGACCAATTCGGGCACCATCGCTTCCAGCGATGCCGGTGTGCGCTTTGCAGCCGGCGGCAGTGTGGCAAACAACGCCGGCTCGATCGCGGGGACGAACAGCGGCATCGTCAGCACGGGTGGCGCGCTCAGCATCGTCAACAATGCGCTGCTATCGGGCAGCACCAGCGCAATCGTTTCGACCGGAGCATTTGCTGACACTGTCCTGCTTAATGCCGGATCGACCACCAATGGCGCGATCTCGCTTGGCGACGGTGTGGACCAGCTTACGTTGGCGGGTGCGCTTACCGGCAATTTGGATCTGGGCGCGGGCGACGATGTGCTGACGCTCATTGCGGGGGGCACCACCAATGGCACGCTAGATGGCGGCGTGGGTACCGACTCGCTGGCTCTGGCGGGCGCGGTCAACGCAAGCCTCGATGCCGGCACAGTGAGCAATTTCGAAGCGGGCTTGATGAACGGCACCGGCGTCTGGACGCTGACCGGCACCGACACGTCCGCGATTGGGTGGCAGATCAATAGCGGCACGCTTGCCGCATCCGGCGGCACTGCAATCAACGACGCAGCGACAGTCACGATCGCGGTCCCCGGCACGCTTCGCCTCGAAAGCTCAGAGCGGATCGCTTCGCTGAACGGCGTAGGCGCGGTAGCACTGGGCGCCAACACGCTCACGCTCAGCAATGGTGGCGCATATGCGGGCGTCATCGGCGGTGCGGGCAATCTTGCCCTCGCAGGCGGCGCGCTAACGCTGAGCGGCGCTAACACCTATACCGGCGCGACCAGCATCAATGCCGGCACGTTGACGCTTGGTGCATCAAACGTGCTTGCGGATGCGACGGCGGTTGCGGTGGCGACGGGTGCGACCATGGATCTGGGCACGTCCAGCGACACTGTCGCAACGCTTGCCCTGAACGGTACGCTGTCAGGTACGGGCACCCTCACTGCGGCGAGCTACGCGCTCAACGGCGCTACCGTGAACGCCAATCTGGGCGCAGGCTCGCTGACGAACGCCGGCACCTCGACGCTGAACGGAACGAGTGCGGCGACTGCGGTGAACGTGCAGGGCGGCACGCTCACCCTGGGTGCCAGCGAGCGTCTGGCGAACGGCGCGGCGCTTGCGGTCAACACCGGCGCCACCTTCAACCTGGCCGGCTTCACCGAGACGGTCGGCTCGCTGACCAACGGCGGTTCAGGCGGCGGCACGCTGGCGCTGGGCGCAGGTCGCCTCGTGCTCGCGGGCAATGGCGATTACGGTTTCTCGGGCCAGATCACGGGCGGCGGTTCGATTGATCACACCGGAACCGGCCGCCTCACGCTTGCTGGCAATTTTGCTGCCACCGGCCGCATCGATGCTTCTGCCGGTACCTTGGCTTTCTCCGGCACCAGCCAGGGCAGCGCACGGGTGCAGGGCGGCACGCTGATCGGCAACGGCACTTTCGCCGGCAACCTCGGCATGACTTCCGGCACGCTTTCGCCCGGCGGTCTGATCGTGAACAATGCGGTCCAGCCGATCGGTTCGCTCCAGGCGCAGAGCCTGAACGTCTCGGGAGGCAATCTGGCGTTCGACTTCGGCGGCGCGAACCTCGCCTTTGCTTCGGACACTATCCGGGTCACTGGCCCGGCCGTCCTCACCGGCGGCACGGTCAACGTGAATTCGCTTTCCGCGACCAGCCAGTACAACTTCAACAACCAGTATCTGGTCGTTCAGGCTGGCTCGCTGACCGGCACCTTCGCCAACGGCACGACCTTCGCGAGCGTGGCGAGCGATCCGACGCTGCAATGGCGCCTGCGCTATGACCTGGTGGCGAATTCGGTCGTGCTGCAGGTCCAGAAGAACGTGGATTTCTCGGCCGGTGTTATCGGCGGCAGCGCCAACCAGCAGGCGATTGGCGCGGCGCTGACCGGCGGGGCCGGTATGGCGAGCGATCAATGGTCGGCATCGCTCAATTCGATCGCGGCGCTCTCCATCGGCCAGCGTGCGGCGGCTTATAATTCGCTGAGCGGCGAAGTGAACGCAGATGCGAGCACCTCGGCGATATTGGCGAACAATCTGTTCCTCGACACGCTGCGCCAGCGCATGGGCAATGGTGACGACAAACTGAGCGGAACCGGCTTTTCGCAGAGCTCGCTCGGCGGCGCGCGAGTAGCGACGCGGAACGCCAATTCGGTGGCGAGCCGTCTTTCGGCAGGGCAAGGCGATGGCGGCGAGGGTTCGTCGGGCGGGCTGTGGAGCCAGGCCTATGGCGGCTATCAGCGACTTCTCGGTGAGCCGGGCCAGGCCACGCTCGAAACCAGCGCGGCAGGCGTCGCGATGGGCGGCGAAGGTCGCATCGGCGATCTCGTGCTCGGCGTGGCAGGCGGTCTGACCGAAATCGGCGCGGACGTGGATGCGCGCAGCTCGAACCTCGATGGACGTCTCTATCAGGCGGGCGGTTATGCCAGCTATGATGACGGCGTTTCGTTCGTGAGCCTGTCCGGCAATTATTATTCCGGCCGGTTCAAGACGCTGCGTATCATCAACATCGGCGGCGCGACGCAGCCGGCTCGGGCGCGTTTCGAGAGCGACGGTTACGCCTTGAGCATCGCAGGCGGCACCCGCGTGGATCTGGGCAACGGCCTGCGCGCCGTGGTCAGCGCCAGCGCCACTAAAACCCGCGACTCACAGGACGGCTTTACCGAGAACGCCGGTGGCGGTCTGGGCCTGACGGTTGCGGCCGCAGACCGCGATCTGTTCACCGCAACGGGCGACATCAAGCTCGGCCAGTGGATCAAGACCGGCGCCGGCTACGCGATGCCCTATGTGAACGTTGGCGTGCGCTACAATGCGGGTGATCTCGACACGATCGGCAACATGCGCTTCTCCGGCGCGCCCGCGGGCACCGGCACGTTCCAGATACAGGGTGCGCGGATAGAGCAGCTGGTCGGCACGTTCGGCGCAGGCGTGGACGTCCGGGCCAGCGATCATGTCAGCCTCGGCGTCGCGGTCGAGAACGCCTATGGCAGCCGCACGCGCGAGGGCCGCGCCTCGATGCGCGTCAAAATCGCCTTCTGATGCACCGAACCCCTGCGGAGCGATCGGCTCCGAAGGGGTTCGGTGCAGTGCCGCGATGAAGCTTTTTCCTCTCCCGAGGATGCGCCGCGAGCCCCAATGTGTTGGCTATTTCTCCTTCTCCGAGAGGCTACCCAGAGCCCCATGCCTGTCGTAATCCTGCAAAGGATCACTGAAAGGCAGATGGATGGAATATCGTTCGCTTGGGCCTAATTTGAAGGTTTCGGCAATCGGCATCGGGTGCATGCCGATGATCAGCGGTGGCAACATCTCTTATGGGCGGGCCGACCATGCTGAATCGATCGCGACCATCCATGCGGCGATCGATCTGGGCATCACCTTCTTCGACACCGCCGAAATGTATGGCCCTTTCACCAATGAGGAGCTGGTTGGCGAAGCGATCCGGGGCAAGCGGGAAGGGCTGGTGATCGCCACCAAATTCGCGATGCGCTGGGATGGCAACAGCCCGGTTGGGCTCGACGGCAGCCCCGAAAATGCGCGCCGGGCGTGCGAAGGTTCGCTGAAGCGGTTGGGGATCGAGACGATCGACTTGTTCTATCAGCACCGCGTCGATCCGAAGGTGCCGATCGAGGAAACCGTGGGCGGCATGGCCGATCTGGTGAGAGAGGGGAAGGTGCGCCACATCGCGCTTTCCGAAGCCGGGCCGGAAACCTTGCGCCGCGCCGCCGCCGTCCATCCGATCGCCGCGCTGCAAACTGAGTATTCGATCTGGGAACGCGATGTGGAGGAGGAGATTCTGCCCGTTTGCCGCGAGCTCGGCATCGGTTTCGTGCCCTATAGCCCGCTGGGGCGCGGCTTCCTGGCGGGCGGCATTCACAGCGTGGCCGACCTTCCGGCGGACGATTGGCGGCACAATGATCCACGCTACTCTCCCGAGAATCTGCCCAAGAACCTGGCCATTATCGACACGGTCGCGCGGGTTGCGGCGCGTCATGGCGTCTCGAACGCGCAGATCGCATTGGCCTGGCTGCTCGCGCAAGGCAGCGATGTGGTGCCTATCCCCGGCGTCAAGCGCCGCGCGACGATGGGCGATTCCGCCGGTGCGCCGGATGTGAGGCTGAGCGCCACCGATCTCGCCGAACTCGACGGGGCAGCGCCACGGGGCGCCACCGCAGGCCCACGGTATTCCGAGCGGGGCATGCGAATGGTGAAGCTCTAGGAGCTTACCAGCGCATTACTTTGCGGTTTGCGCGGTCAATCGACATCAGGATGCCCAGGCAGATCATGAAGGTCATCGTCGCGGTCCCGCCAAAGCTGATCAGCGGCAGCGGCACGCCCACCACGGGGGCGAGGCCCATCACCATCGCCATGTTGATCGCGACATAATAAAAGATCGTGGCGGACAAAGCGGCCGCCGTAAGCCGCGCGAAGCGGCTGTTGGAGCGGACGCTCACGCCGATGCCCCATTTGATCAGCAGCCCGAACGCGATGATCAGGAACAGGCCGCCCATCAGGCCCCATTCCTCCATCATCGTCGCCAGAGCGAAATCGGTATGCCCTTCGGGCAGATAATCGAGATGGCTCTGCGTACCCTGAAGGAAGCCCTTGCCGAACCAGCCACCTGATCCGATCGCGATCTTCGACTGGCTGATATGATAGCCAGTGCCCAGCGGATCGCTTTCCGGGCTCAGGAAGGTCAGCACGCGCTTGCGCTGATAATCGTGCAGCACATAGTTCACGATGATCGGGATCGAGACCGCCATCGCCAGCGCGCCACCGATGAACAGCCGCAGCGGGATGCCGGCAAGAAACATCACCGTCACACCGCCTGCCACGATCATCAACGCGGTGCCCAGATCGGGCTGGAGCATGACCAGGCCCGCGGGCAGCCCGATCAGCACCACGGCAGGCCAGATCGCGCCGAAACGGCGTATCTCGCCCGCAGGCAGCATCTCGTAAAATCGCGCGCAGGCCAGCACGATCACCGGCTTCATCAGCTCGGATGGCTGGAGCCGGATGATCCCCAGATCGAGCCATCGTTGACTGCCGCCCGCGACTGCGCCGAGCAGCTCGACGCCGATCAGCATCACGAGCGTGCCGATATAGGCAGGGAAGGCGCCCAGCGCCCACCAGCTCTCCGGAACGCGCGACAGCAGAATCGCCATCGCCAGAAAGATCAGGAAGCGCGTGCCCTGGTTAAATGCCCAGGGCCGGATATTCCCGCTTGCCGCCGAATAGAGCACCAGCAGCCCGAAAAAGGCGATGGCCATGACGAGCAGGATGATGCGCCATGGAAGCTGGGAAAGCTGCGCGGGAACGACACTGGAGGGGCCGATATTGCCGGTCTTCACTCCTGGGGACCCGTCGAGTTGAGGTTGGTGGCGTCAGGATCGATCGCGTTTACCGATGCATTGGAGGCTGCGGAAACGACGCTTTCGGCGGCTGCGGCGGGATCTTCGGGCACGGCTGCGGCTGCGGCTGCCGGCGTCGTCGGGGCCTGTGCTGCTTTCCACGCGGCGGCGCGCGATGCCATGCGCTGGTTGATATTGCCGCCCCATCCAGCCTCAAGCGCGTGGAGCCGCGCCATTGCCTGGGGCCGGTCAAACATGAAGGTGAGCACATCCTTCGCGATCGGCGCTGCGGCGCGCGCACCGCCCATGCCGTGCTCGATCACCACCGATGCGGCGTAGCGCGGATTTTCTACCGGTGCGAAGCAGATGAACAGGCCGTGGTCGCGATACTTCCATGCGCCGCCCTGGCCGCGATTGGAGTCCATGATGCGGCGAACCTGCGCGGTGCCGGTCTTGCCGCCCATCCGCACGCCTTCGACCTGAAGCTTGGATGCACCAGCGGTGCCGCGGCCATTGACCACTTCGTCCATGCCCGCACGCACGATGGCGACATGTTCGGGCGGGAAGGGGAGGGCGGGATATTCGGTCGGCGCGCCCATCACCAGCGACGGCTGCACCGAGCGGCCCGATGCAAGCCGGGCGGCGGAGAGCGCCAGCTGGAACGGGCTGACCAAAACATAACCCTGGCCGATTGCGGCATTGAGCGTGTCGGACTGGGTCCATTCCTGCTTGTAGCGCTTCAGCTTCCAGGCCTCGTCCGGAATGGTGCCATAACGCTGCGAGGGGAGGGGCAGATCATATTCCGCACCAAAGCCAAGCGCACGCGCCGCCGTGGCGATGCGATCGATCCCGACTTCGCGGCCGACGGTGTAGAAATAGGTGTTGCAACTGCGCGCGATTGCCGTGTGCATCGTCATCGGCCCGTGGCGGCCAAGGCAGCCATAGCGGCGATTGCCCAGTTGATACCCGCCATTGCAATAGACCACGCGCGACGGATCGATCCCCGCGGTGAGCGCTGCCAGCGCGGTCGCGGGCTTGAAGGTCGATCCCGGCGGATACAGGCCCTGCAGCGTCTTGTTCATCAGCGGGATGTGATCGTCTTCGGACAGCATCCGCCATTCGGCGCGCGCGATCCCGTCTGAAAACGCGTTGGGATCGTAGGACGGCATGGAGACCATCGCGAGGATCTGGCCGGTCATGCAATCGAAGACCGTGACCGATCCCGATTCCTCGCCCATGCGCCGCGCGGTATATTCCTGCAGCCCGGCATCGATCGTGAGCTTCACGGTCTTGCCCGGCGAATCGGGCCGCGTCGCCAACTCGCGCACCAGCCGGCCGTGCGCGGTCACTTCGACGCGCTTGGCGCCGGGCGTGCCGCGCAATTCGTCCTCAAGCTTCCGCTCGATCCCGTCCTTGCCCAGCTTGAAGCCCGGCGTGACGAGCAGCGGATCCTTGTCCTTCTTGAACTGCTCGACGGAGGCTGTGCCGACATAGCCGACCAGATGGCCGACGCCGGCGCCCAGCGGATAATTGCGGGCAAAGCCGCGCGTGGGCGCAACGCCGGGCAGTTCGGGCAGGCGCACGCTGATGGCGGCGAAGCGCTCCCAATCCAGATTCTCCAGCACCTGCACCGGCTGGAAGCCCGCAGCGCGCTTCAGATCGGTCTCGATCCGCGCGCGATCCTCGGGCGTGAGTTTCAGGAT
>JAZKJE010000044.1:0-50860 GCA_040384525.1 Pseudomonadota bacterium | reverse complement strand
CCGAGCAGCGCGCCCGTCGCCAATTCACCCGCGGCTTCGATTTCCCCCACCATGTGCGCGGGCCTATCAGCTTCGTTTCGTGCGTGCTAGCGGGTCGAAATGGCAGATTCGAACGTACCCGAACTGATTGCCGATATGGGCAAGCGCGCCCGTGCCGCCGCTGTGCAGCTGGCGGGGATGTCGAGCGCCGCGAAGAGCCGCGCGCTTCTCGCCGCCGCGCAAGCAATTCGCGACGATGCGGACGCGATCATCGCCGCCAATGCCCGCGATATGGCATCCGCCGGAGCCAATGGCCTGTCGGGCGCCTTGCTCGATCGCCTCCGCCTCGATGGCGGACGCGTCGAAGGCACTGCCGCCGGTGTCGAAGCCGTCGCCCGGCTGGACGATCCCGTCGGCAATATCATCGAGCGTACCGAGCGTCCCAACGGACTGATCCTCACCCGCGTTCGCGTGCCCATCGGCGTGATCGGCATCATCTATGAAAGCCGCCCCAACGTGACTGCCGATGCCGGCGCGCTCGCGGCAATGTCGGGCAATGCCGCGATCCTTCGCGGTGGTTCCGAAGCCGTGCACAGCAACCGCGCGATCCACGCGGCCCTCGCGCGCGGCCTGGAAACCGGCGGCATGCCCGCCGATGCGGTTCAACTGGTGCCGACCGTGGATCGCGCCGCCGTCGGTGCGATGCTCACCGCGGAGGGCCTGATCGACATGGTCGTGCCGCGAGGTGGCAAGAGCTTGGTCGCCCGCGTCCAGTCCGAAGCGCGCGTTCCCGTGCTCGCGCATCTCGACGGCATCAACCACACGTATGTCGATGGCGCCGCCGACCCCCAGATGGCCCGCGAACTCGCGCTGAACGCCAAGATGCGCCGCACCGGCATCTGCGGCGCGACCGAGACCTTGCTGATCGACCGCGCCTTCGCCAATCCCGCCCCGATCCTCGCAGCGCTCGCCGACGCAGGCTGCGAATTGCGCGGCGACAGCGACATCCAGGCCATTGAGCCCCGCACATTGCCCGCAGAATGCAGCGATTGGGACACCGAATATCTCGACGCGATCCTCTCGGTGAAACTGGTCCACGGCGTGGACGAAGCCATGGCCCACATCGCCACCCATGCCTCCGCGCACACCGACGCAATCATCACCCAGGACGAAGCCGTGGCCGAGCGTTTCCTGGCCCAGGTCGACAGCGCCATCGTCATGTGGAACGCCTCCACCCAGTTTGCCGACGGCGGCGAATTCGGCCTCGGCGCCGAGATCGGCATCTCCACCGGCCGGCTCCATGCGCGTGGTCCCGTCGCGCTCGAAGGGCTGACGACATACAAATGGGTAGTGCGCGGGACGGGTCAGGCGCGCCCTTGAAGCGCATCGGCCTGCTCGGCGGTTCGTTCAACCCGGCGCATAAGGGGCATCGCGCGATCTCGCTCCACGCCATCCGCGCACTCGGTCTCGATGAAGTGTGGTGGCTGGTCTCGCCCGGCAATCCGCTGAAGGCGCAGGAGGGCATGGCGCCGCTCCCCGCGCGACTCGCCTCCGCGCGCAAAATGGCCCGCCACGCGCCCATCCGCGCCACGGCGATCGAGACCCGGCTCAAGACGCGCTACACCGCCGATACCCTCGCCAAGCTCACTCGCCTGCACGCCAAGCATCGCTTCATCTGGCTGATGGGCGCGGACAATCTGGAGCAATTCCACAAATGGCGCGATTGGCGCGGAATCGCCCGGAAGGTTCCGATTGCGGTAATCGCGCGTCCGGGGTATGACCGGCACGCCCGCGCAAGTCCTGCGATGGGTTGGCTGCGGCGCGCTGTGCGGCCCGCAGGTCAGGCTAAGAACTGGACGAGTTGGAGATTGCCGGCCCTCGTGCTGCTGCGCTTCCGCCCCGATCCGACCTCGGCGACAAGCCTTCGGGCCGCCGACCCTGCCTGGCATCGACGTTTTTCGTCGTCTCCATTGCCCAGCAGCACAGCATCCGTTCACCCTTAGGAGGCCCCTTGGCCACATCGCCCAACGTCTCGCCTGTTCCCAAGTCCGATGGAGTAGAGGCGCTGCACCAGATCATTCTCGCGTCGCTGGATGACGATCAGGCGGTGGAAACCGTGTCGATCCCGCTCGCCGGCAAGAGCAGCATCGCCGACTACATGGTTGTCGCATCAGGCCGCTCGACTCGTCAGGTCGCCTCGATGGCGAGCAAACTGGCCGAGAAGATCAAGGCGCAGTCGGGCCGGTCCCCACGCGTCGAAGGCCTGCAGACCGCCGATTGGGTGCTGATCGATGCGGGCGACGTGATCGTCCACCTCTTCCGCCCCGAAGTGCGCAGCTTCTACAATCTCGAGCGGATGTGGTCGTTCGGCGAAGCGCCTGCCACCAACGCCTGAACCGCGTATGCTCCTCCACATCGTAGCGAGGGGCAAGATCGGCCGCAGTCCCGAAGCCGAACTGGTCGAGCGCTATCTGAAGCGCGTGACGTGGCCCACCCGCGTCACTGAACTGCCCGATACCGGCGGCAAGATGCCCGATCTCGCCCCCGGCACCCGCGTGATCATGCTCGACGAACTGGGCGAGAATCTCCCTTCGCGCGTCCTCGCCGAACGGCTGGGCGCGTGGCGCGACGATGGCGTGCGCGAAACCCGCTTCCTGATCGGCGCAGCGGACGGCTTTGGCGATGCCGAGCGCGAGCAGGCCGATCTCCTGATCTCCTTCGGCCGCGCCACCTGGCCGCACATGATGGCGCGCGCGATGCTGGCCGAGCAGCTCTGGCGCGCCGCCTCGATCCTTGCCAACCACCCTTATCATCGCGAAGGATAAGCGCGTGATCCGCGCCCTTGCTTTCTCGACCGGCATCATCGCCATCCTCGCGACCGGCAGTCTCGCCGCCGCGCAGATCCCCACTCTCGAAGAGCAGCAAGGCCGGCTGAGCAGCGCCAATGCCCAGTCGCAAGCCGCGCAAGCCCGCAGCCGCGCATTGGAGCAAGCCGCAGCCGGCGAGCGCGATCAGGCAGCACAAGCCCGCGCACAGGAAGCCGCGGCCGCCGAGCGGATCAAGGCCGCCGAAGCCGATATCGCCGCCGCCACCGCGCGGATCGGCATCGTCGATCGCCAGCTTGCCGATCAGCGCACCCGCGTCGCCGAGCGGCAGGGCCCGATCCTCCGGCTCATCGCCGCGCTGCAGTCGATGGCGCGCCGTCCGCCGGTCCTTGGCCTTGTCCAGCCGGGCTCCACCCAGGACGTCGTCCATGTCCGCGCTGTCCTCGGCACGGCAATGCCCGTGGTCGAAGCGCGCACCGCCGATGTTCGCGCCGAACTCAGCCGCATCCGCGCGCTCCGCGCCCAAGCCGCCGACGCCGTCGCCAGCCTTCAGGAAGCCCGCAACCGCATCGAGTCGGAGCGGGTCGCCCTGGTCAAGCTGGAGGGCGAACACCGTGCCCGCTCGCGCGAACTTGATCGCGGCGCGCTCACCGAATCGGATCGCGCGCTCGCATTGGGCGAACAGGCCCGCGACATTGTCGACCAGATGGAAAGTGCTGGCGAAGCCGCCGAATTACAGGGCGATCTGGCCGCACTTCCCGGCCCGTTGCCACGCTCTGGCGACGCAATCGTGCCCAAGCGAAGCGCCGGTGGCGCGCCCTATCGCCTGCCGGTCAGCGGACAGGTCGTCACCGGCATGGGCGAACTTTCTTCCACCGGCGTCCGTGCGCGCGGCATCACGCTCGCTTGTGCTCCCGATGCGCTTGCCGTCGCGCCTGCTGCGGGCCGCATCGTCTATGCCGGCGCCTTCCGCGCCTATAATGGCGTGGTGATCGTCGATCACGGCAATGGCTGGACCTCGCTGATCACCGGGCTCGGGGCCGTCGCGGTCAAGGTCGGCGATCAGGTCGGGCAGGGCACCACCATCGGCCGCGCGCCCGGCGGCGACCTTCCCCGCATCACCATCGAATTGCGCCGCAGGGGCCAGCCGATGGATTTGGCCCAATTGCTCGACTGACACGCCGTGCAAATGCCGTTATCCTGCACTAAATCACTCCGGCGTATGCTCCACGCCAGTCGTTTATTTTGAAAGCCGTCTTATGCTCCGTCCGCTTCTTCAGGTTACCGCTGCGGTCAGCGCGCTTGCGCTCATTCCCATCGCCTCGGGCGCGATGGCGCAGGTCGATACCGCGAGCTACCGCCAACTCGACATGTTCATGGAGGTCTTCAATCGGGTGAAGGCCAATTATGTCGACAAGGTCGATGACGCAACTTTGGTGAAGGGCGCGATCCAGGGCATGCTCGCAGCACTCGATCCGCATTCGAGCTTCGCCGACGGCTTGGAATTCGATAATCTCAAGATCCAGACGGACGGCAATTATGGCGGCCTCGGCCTCACCGTCACGCAGGAAAACGGCGCGGTAAAGGTGATCGCACCGACCGAGGATACTCCGGCGCAGCGCGCGGGCATCAAATCGGGCGACTTCATCACGCATCTGGATGGCAAGTTCATCGTCGGCGGTAGCTTGGATGAAGCAATCGAGCAGATGCGCGGCAAGCCCGGCACCAAGATCACGCTGACGGTCATTCGCCCCGGCGCAGACAAGCCGCTCCAGTTCACGCTTGTGCGCGAGATCATCACCTCGAAGCCGGTGAAGTGGGAAGTGAAGGGCAATATCGGCTATATCAACATCAACACCTTTACCGCGCAGACCGGCTCGGACACGATCAAGGCGATTGCAGAGATCGACAAGAAGCTCGGCCGCAAGCCGCTCGGCTATGTCGTCGATCTGCGCGAGAATGGCGGCGGCCTTCTGAGCGAAGCGATCGCTGTGTCGGATATCTTCCTCAGCCATGGCGAGATCGTCTCGCAGCGTGGCCGCGAGAAGGGCGATATCGAGCGTTATTATGCCGAATCGATGGTGCCGGGCGATCTCGCACGCGGCTTGCCGGTGGTTGTGCTGGTCGATTCGGGCACTGCTTCGGCGTCGGAAATCGTTGCCGGTGCGATCCAGGATCATCATCGCGGGCTGGTGATGGGCGAGCGCAGCTTCGGCAAGGGATCGGTCCAGTCGATCCTCCAGATGGGCGATCGCGCCGCTCTGCGCCTCACCACTGCGCGTTATTACACGCCGTCGGGCCATTCGGTGCAGGAGGGTGGCATCCGCCCCGATCTCGTCGTTCCGCAAATCTCGGACGCGAATTACAAGGAACGCCCGGTGATCCGCGAAGCCGATCTGCGCCGTCACCTGATCAACAATGACAAGGTCGATGATAAGGTTCTCGAAGAAGACACGATCACCGATCCACGCTTCTCGCAGACGCCGGATCAGCTCAAGAAGCTCGGAATCGAAGATTTCCAGCTGCATTACGCGCTCCAGACGATCGCACGCCTCGGCCCCAAGCCGCAGGTCGCGGCGAAGAGTAAATAAGCCATGGCCATGAACGGACTTCGCGATACTAATTTCCGCAACGCGCAGCTGATCGCGCTGCTTCTGCCGCTGGCTCTGATCGCCGGTGCCCTGGGCTCGCAGGTGTTTGGCGGGTTGATCCCGTGCGAGATGTGCCATTGGCAGCGCTGGCCGCATTATGCCGCGATCATCGTCGCCGCGGTGTCGTTCGCTATCCCGCATCGGCCCATGCGGATGCTATTCGTGCTCATCGCCGCTGTGCTGATCGCACTTTCGGGCGGCATCGGCATCTTCCATGCAGGTGTCGAATATCATTGGTGGCCGGGTATCACGCCGTGCTCCACCGATGTTGCGCATGGCGATCCGATGCAGATCATGATCGAACAATTGGGCAAGCCGATTATCCGCTGTGACGCGGCGCAATGGTCGCTGTTCGGGATCAGCCTTGCCGGTTTCAACGCGATCATCTCGCTCGCCGGCGCGGTCGCGATCTTCGTCCTCGCAGCAAAGCGCCCGAAATGAGCTTGGCACGATGAGCTGGAAGCCCGGCGACGCGCGCGAGCCTATGCACTCGATGGTCCGGGTGGATCAGGCGGGCGAATATGGCGCGACGCGGATCTATGCCGGGCAATTGGCGGTGATGGGCGATCGCATCCCCACCGCGCGCACCATCGCCGGCATGGCCGCGCAGGAAGAACGCCACCGTGCCTTCTTCGACAAGATGATCGCGGACCGAGGCGTTCGCCCCACCGCCCTCCAGCCCTTCTGGAATGTAGCCGGTTTTGCGCTCGGCGCGGTCACCGCTGCGCTGGGTCCCAATGCCGCAATGGCATGCACCGCCGCGGTCGAGACCGAGATCGACATTCATTATCGCCAGCAGCTCGAGGAATTGGGTGACAGCGATCCCGAGCTCAGCGATGCGGTCGCCGAGTTTCGGGCTGAGGAGCTTGAGCACCGGGATACCGCAATCGAAGCGGGCGCAGAGAACCTTATCGGCTATCCTTTGTTGTCCGGAATGATACGCCTTGGCTGTCGGGCGGCGATTGCGCTGTCGAAACGAATCTGACAGGCATCTTGTACTCGACAGGCGAGGTTCAGTTCGGCGCTGGTAAAAGGCGCTGACAAGGCCCCGTGAAGGAGCAGGCACAATGTTGAAGAAAATCGCTTTTTTGGCCGCTTTTGCCGCCGCTCCCGCGCTCATTCCCTCGGCGCAGGCGCAGAATGCCGCGCAAAACGGCGTTCTGGTCATTTACGGCGAAGACAAATGCCCGACCAATGACAATGGCGAGGAAATCGTCGTCTGCCAGCGCCTCGACGAAGCCGAACGCTTCCGCATTCCCAAAAATCTGCGCGATGCGCAGGGCCGCCCCCAGACCAATGAAAGCTGGGCCGTCCGCTCGCAGGGCGCGCTAGATACGGGCCGGTTCGGCACCGGCAGCTGCTCGGCCGTAGGCGCGGGCGGCGGCACCGGCTGCTTCGTCCAGCAGGCGACTGCGGCGAAGAAGGAACGTCAGGCAGCCAAGAAGGCGGAAGAGAATCTGCCGCTGCCCTGATCGCTTGCAATGTAGGATTTGAATTGCTTTGGTGGACGCAGTCGACAGTGCTGCAACGCATTGAAATTGCTGCAAATAATAATGCCGAGAAACCGTTGATAGTGTAACCCTAGTGTAAACTTTGGGGACCTCTGGCGGGTTCGCGTCCGATCCATTCGGGCGGGTCGCGCCGTACCGCATCGACGATCAGCCACAGCATCACTGCCCCGCGCAGCACCGCCGCGAACGCCACATCGGCGAATTGGGCGGTCGGCCAGCCGCCCTCCATCCCTGCGAAATACCAGAACTCCGCGAAATACGCAGCGACGTCGCCCAGCAGAAACAGCCCGACCGGCCAAAGTCGCGGCGCGGTGAGCAGCAGCATCGGATAGAGCCACAGGTCGAATTGCGGCGAATAGACCTTGTTGGTCAGCATGAACCAGGCGAGCACGGGGGTGAACAGCACCCACAAATGGTCGCGGTGCCGCTGCCAGCCCAGGCCGACGATCGCGGCCGCGCCCGCTGCGAACAGGATCGTCGCATAGCGGTTCTGGTCCCCGTCCCCGGTGAACAGCCAGCCCATATTGACCAGTACGTTCCAGGTGCCCGCCGCTGTCCCCCCGCGCTCGGCGGAAAAGCGGTAGAACTCGCTCCAATTCTCGAACGCAAAGGCGGCGACGGGCAGATTGACCAAGGCCCATGCCCCGATCGCCGCCGCCGATAGCGCGGTTGCTCGAACGAAGCGTTGCAGCCATGTCCGGTCGCGCTCGAATAATCCGCTCAAGCCCAGTAGCGGCAGCATCAGCACCGGCCACAGCTTCGCCGCCGTCCCCAGCCCCGCCATCGCTGCGGCCTGCACCAGCCGATTCTGCCGCGCATACAGCATCGCCGCCACCGCCAGCGTCACCGCCACCATATCCCAATTATGCCCGACATACAGGATCAGCGGCGGCGCAAGTGCCCACATCCACAGCCGCTTCTTGTCTATCCCTGCCAGCAGGAACATCCGCAACACCAGAGCGGCCAGCAGCGCATTTACGATTGTTGCGATGCCCAAAAAATGCGTGGCGTTGGCGTGTTTGCCGAACAGCAATCGCGCCGCGCTTCCCTCGATCCAGATCGCCGCGCCCGCCAGCACCGGATATTCCATTCGCGCCTGGAAATACGGAATCTTGCCCTTATCCACTTCGCGCGACGTCCAGAACGGGACCGCGTCGCTATAGCAGCCGGTCGAATATTGCTCGGCATTGGTCCAGCCGCCGGGCGTGCAATGCGCCTTGAACAGCCAGCCCAGGCTGCAGGTCAGCGCCAGCGCCAAGAACAGCAACCGTGCGGGGCGATCGGCGAACAGCTTCATGGCGCGGCTTTCTCACAAGCAACTGGACTCTGCAATCTCAAGAACATAATACGAACATATGGCAAGTCTGGACCTGCGCGCGAAACTTGCGATCCTCGCCGATGCCGCGAAGTACGACGCGTCCTGCGCTTCGTCGGGCACCGCGAAGCGCAAGTCGGCGCCGGGCGGCAAGGGCCTCGGCTCGACCGAAGGCATGGGCATTTGCCACGCTTACGCGCCCGATGGCCGCTGCATCTCGTTGCTCAAGATCCTGCTGACCAACTCCTGCGTGTTCGATTGCCATTATTGCATCAACCGCAAAAGCTCGAACGTACGCCGCGCGCGCTTTACGCCCGAAGAAGTCGTCGATCTCACGCTGAATTTTTACAAGCGCAATTATATTGAAGGCCTGTTTCTTTCCTCGGGCATCATCGCATCGCCCAATTACACGATGGAGCAGATCGTTCGCGTGGCGAAGGTGCTGCGCGAGACGCACGACTTCCGCGGATATATCCACCTCAAGACCATTCCCGACGCCGATCCCGAACTGGTCCATCAGGCCGGGTTGTATGCGGACCGCGTCTCGATCAATGTGGAGTTGCCTACCGTCGCGGGCCTGACGCGCCTCGCCCCCGAAAAGTCCGCCCCGCGCATCGAAGGCGCGATGAAGAATGTGAAGACCGCGATCGAGGATTTGGGCGATGCCAAGAAGCGCTACAAATCCGCCCCCAAATTCGCGCCTGCGGGCCAGTCGACCCAGATGATCGTCGGTGCCGACGCCGCAACCGACGGCGACATTATCGAGCGCGCCGCCGGACTTTACGGCCGCTTCGGCCTCCGGCGCGTTTACTATTCGGCTTTCAGTCCGATCCCCGACGCCAGCGCCGTCCTCCCACTTCAGCGCCCGCCCCTGATGCGCGAACACCGGCTGTACCAGTCTGATTGGCTGATGCGCTTCTACGACTACCAGCCCGCGGAAGTCGCCCAGGCTGCCGATCCCGCCACCGGCATGCTGCCTCTCGATATCGATCCCAAGCTCGCCTGGGCGCTCAAATTTCGCGAGCGTTTTCCCGTCGACGTCAACCGCGCTCCGCGTGAGGCGTTGCTTCGCGTGCCGGGTCTCGGCGTGAAAGCGGTCGATGCGATCCTTACCAGTCGCCGCTGGCGCCGGCTTGGCCTTGCCGATGTCGCGCGGCTGACGGTGTCGATCGTCAAGGTGCGGCCTTTCCTGATCGCGGAGGATTGGCGCCCGGTCGCGCTCGCCGAAAAGGCCGATCTGCGAAGCCTGATCGCTCCCAAGCGCGAGCAACTGGAGCTATTCGCCGCCTGATTTGTTGTGCCGCCGTAACAGGAGCAATTCATGGCCGATGCGCGCATCTTCGAAGATTTGAAAGCCGATCACGACCGCCACCGCGAAATGCTGGCGCGACTTGCCGATAAGAAGACCGAGGAGCGCGAGGCTTTGTTCGAAGCGCTCCGCGTCGAAGTCACCGCGCATGCTGCCGCTGAAGAAGAATCGCTCTACGCGACGATGCTCGCCAATCCCGATCTGCGCGACGAGGCGCGGCATTCGGTTTCCGAACATAAGGAGATCGACGATTATTTCGGAGAATTGCTCGATCTGAAATTTGGCAGCGAAGCGTGGGAGCGCACCTTCAAGGAAATGCGCCATCGCTATGAGCATCATATCGATGAAGAGGAGGAAGAGATGTTCCCCTCCGCATCCCAAAAGGTCTCAAAGGACGATGAGAAGCGCCTCGCCGCGATATTCGAAAGGCGCAAGCCGAAGGAACTGGTCCGCGCCGAAGAGGCCAAGCCCGGCGACGAGCGCGAGTAACTAACAAGGGTGTCAATTCGCTCCAGCTTGGGTAAGCTGCCCAAAAATCGGGAGAGAATGATGCTTCGGACCGCCTTGTTCGCCATCGTGTTGACCGCCGCACCCGCTGCCGCGAAGGATATTGTGGTCGAGGCCGGCCCCAATGCACAGGAGCGGCTCCAGACCGCCTTGATTGAGGCCGAGCCGGGTGACGTGATCCGCATCGGCGCGGGGCGTTTCGAATTGACCGATGGACTAAGTCTCGACGTCGCCCGCGTCACGGTGCGCGGTGCAGGAGCGGACAAGACGGTGCTCAGCTTCAAGGGGCAATTGGGTGCGGGCGAAGGCCTGCTGGTCACGTCAGACGACGTCGTCCTGCGCGATTTCGCGGTGGAAGACACCAAGGGCGACGGCATCAAATCCAAGGGCGCGGACCGGATCGTCTACAAGAATATCCGCGTCGAATGGACGGGCGGACCCAAGGAAACCAATGGCGCGTACGGCGTCTATCCGGTCTCCAGCACCCACATCCTTGTCGATGGCGTGACAGTGAAAGGCGCATCGGATGCGGGCATTTATGTGGGCCAATCCGAGCAGATCGTGGTGCGCAACTCGCTCGTCAGCTACAATGTTGCGGGCATCGAGATCGAGAATAGCCGCCACGCGGATGTCTATGGCAACACCGCCACGCATAACACCGGGGGCATCCTCGTGTTCGATCTGCCGAGCTTGCCCAAAATGGGGGGAGGCGATGTGCGCGTGTTCAAGAACAAGGTGGTGGACAACGATACCGCCAATTTCGCCCCCAAGGGCAATATCGTCGCGACCGTGCGCAAGGGCACGGGCGTGCTGATCATGGCCAACGACAATGTCAGCGTCTTTGATAACGATCTGTCCGGCAATGCGACCAGCAATGTGATGCTGATCTCGTACCGCGAGAAGTTTGACGATGCGAAATATAACCCGCTGCCGCGCCACATAAGCGTATCGGGCAATCGCCATGGCAAGGCAGGCTTTGCGCCACAATTGCCGGGCGCGGATCAGCTGACCGCTGCGTTCGGCGGCAGCATCCCGCCAATCATATGGGACGGGACCGGCGATCCGCAGACGCTGCACGTTGGCGACGATGTGATGGTGCTCAGCATGGGCCTCAAAGCCGGTGCCGCGATCGAGACGGCGCAGCCGGGTCTCGTCAAGCTCGCCGGTGCAACTTCGGCCAAGGTTGATAGGGTCACGCTGCCCCCGGCGATGGAGGCGGCCGCCAAGTGAAGTCGCTTGTCGCAGCGGCCCTGCTGCTCGGCGCCGCATTGTTTGCGAGGCCCGGCGCAGTAAACGACGCGGCGATTGTAGCGGAGGGCTATCCCGCGCACCTTTCCGACTATGGCTTTTTCGCCGATCTGGCAAAGCGGACGCCCAATGCGCGGGTCAGCGGCTATGGCCTGGAGACGCCGCTTTTCTCGGATTATGCCGAGAAGGAGCGCTACCTCTATCTGCCCGTTGGCGCGAAGGCCGGGTATCAGGCGGACAAGCCGCTCGACCTTCCGGTCGGCGCGGCGCTGATCAAGACCTTCGGCTACAGCCAAGCCGGCGCGTTCAAGCCGCTGGAGACGCGGTTGCTGCTCCACCGGGCCAATGGTTGGGTTGCGATTCCCTATGTTTGGAACGCTTCGGGGACCGACGCCGATCTCAAGCGTGCGGGTACGCGGATTCCGGTGCGCTTTACCGACCCTTCGGGCGAAACGCGCAGCATCAGCTATGCGGTGCCCAACCAGAACCAGTGCAAGGATTGCCACGCTTCGAACGGCGTTATCGCGCCGATCGGGGTGAAGGCGCGCTATCTCAATCATGATGGCCAGCTGGAGAAGTTGCTGGCTGCGGGTATGCTGGACCGGCTGCCCAAGGATGCGCCGCGGATTGCGCGCTGGGATGATGCCGCGGTGCCGCTTGAGGATCGCGCGCGCGCCTATCTCGAGATCAACTGTGCGCATTGTCACAACCCGGCGGGTGCTGCTTCCAACTCTGGGCTGTTCCTCGATTGGAAGCAGGCAGATGCCAATGCGCGCGGCATCCTTAAGCGTCCGGTTGCGGCGGGGCGTGGTTCGGGGGGGCGGGACTTTGCGATCCAGCCGGGGAGCGCCGAGGAGTCGATACTGATCTATCGGATGGAGAGCATTGATCCGGGCATCGCCATGCCCGAGCTTGGCCGCGCGACGGTCCACAAGGAAGGTGTCGCGATGCTGCGCGAATGGATCGATTCACTTCCCAAGCGTTGAACCGCGATGCGCGTTGTTACCCTGGCGACAGAGGATGATTTCGAAGGCTGGCGCGATGCCGCGCGGGCGCTGGCGGGTGCTCGGGTGCCGCCATCGGAAGTCGTGTGGCAGGTAGGCGATCAGCCTGCCGATCTGTTTGGCGATGAGGCGGTGCTAGAGTCCGCCGCGCCGCGACCGTTCAAGGTGCCGCGTGCCTTTCTCGATCTTGCCCAGACCGTCATTCTTCACAGCGATCGGCAGCGTTTTGCCCTGCTCTATTTGCTGCTCGCCGGGCTGATCGAACAACCCAAGCGGATCGACGATCATGCCGATCCGCTGGTTCGCCGGCTGGAGGAAATGGCCAAGGCGGTGCGGCGGGATATCCACAAGATGCGGGCGTTTGTGCGCTTTCGTGAGGTGGAGGATGACGGGCCGCGCTACGTTGCCTGGTTCGAGCCCGAGCATCATATCGTGCGGGCCAATGCGCGGTTCTTCATGGATCGCTTTGCCAATATGCGCTGGTCGATCCTGACGCCTGAATTGTCGATCCACTGGAATGGCGAGGCACTTCAGGAAGGCCCGCCCGCTACAAAATCGCAGGCACCCGAGGGCGATCCGATCGAGGATGTGTGGAAGACCTATTACGCATCCACCTTCAACCCGGCGCGGCTGAAGACCGGGGCGATGCTGAAGGAGATGCCGCGCAAATATTGGAAGAACATGCCGGAGACGGCTCTGGTCAAGGAACTGGTCGCGGGGGCACGGCAGCGCGAGACGGCCATGGTGCAGACGGTGGTGGGCGGCAATATCGCCGGGGCGTGGGAGGCTTTGCGCGATGAGGCCCTGGGCTGCACGCGGTGCCATTTGTTCAAGCACGCCTCGCAGACGGTGTTTGGCGAAGGGCCTGTCGATGCGCGGATGATGTTTGTCGGCGAGCAGCCGGGGGATCAGGAGGATCTGGCGGGCGTGCCGTTTGTCGGCCCGGCGGGGCAGATGTTTGATCGCGCCATGGCGGATGCCGGGATCGATCGGGCGGGGGTGTACGTCACCAATGCGGTCAAGCATTTCAAGTTCGAGCAACGCGGCAAGCGCCGCATCCATTCCAAGCCCGATGCGGGCGAGGTGACTGCGTGCCGATGGTGGTACGAACAGGAACGGCTGCTGCTCAAGCCCGAGATGACGGTGGCGCTGGGCGCGACTGCGGCACGGCAGATGCTGGGCAAGGCGGTGACGATCACCGCCACGCGTGGCCGGGCGATCGACCTGGCGGAGGGCGGCAAGGGCTGGGTGACGATCCACCCGAGCTTCCTGCTGCGGCTGCCCGACAAGGCTCGTGCCGAGGACGAATATGCGATGTTCGTCGAGGATCTGAAAGGCGCGGCGAAGGCGCTGTGAGACACCGAAGTTTACACCAAGTTGACACTATCAGCGCCTGTCGGGCACCCGCATGGATATCGAAAGTGCGCGCCTTCTCGCATTTTCGTTTCGCAGCGATTTCAATGAGCGGCCGGGAGGCACTGCCGCACCAGCCAAGCAGGCGAAATCCTACATTGCAAGCCGTTCGGCGATGGCCTTGACCTTGTCCGCACGACCGGGCGCGAATTTCTCGACCATCGCCTTGTAGCGGGCGAGCGTTGCCGGATCGGCGCGTTCGGGCGAGCCGCTGTCAAAGGGTGGGTGCGGATCATATTCGAGGCTGAGCTGGACGAATTTGGCGTGGTCCTCGCCCGCGATTGCCGCGACCAATGCGAGTGCGAAATCGATGCCGGCGGTAACCCCGCCGCCCGAGACGCGGTTGCGATCGAAGACGACGCGCTCGGCGACGGGCTCGACCCCGAAATATGCCAGTTGATCGCGCGATGCCCAATGGCATGCGGCGCGATAGCCGGTGAGCAGACCCGCCGCCGCTAACAGCAGCGATCCAGTGCAAACGCTGGTGACCCATGTTGCACCGGCACCGATCTGGCGGAGCCATGCCAGCGTTGCTTCATCCTCCATCGCCGCGATCGTGCCGAAGCCGCCGGGGACGCAGAGGATATCGGCGCGGGGCACATCCGCGAAGGTGGCGGTGGGCAGCAGCGAGAATTGCGCATCGGTAGACACCGGGTCCATCGTTTTGGCGACGAATTGAAGCCTGGCATTCGGCAGCCGCGACAGCACCTGCGCAGGGCCCGTCATGTCGAGCTGGGTGATGCCCGGGAAGAGCAGGAAAGCGATGTGGACGGGTGCGGTATCGGGCATGCAGGCTCCATCGAAAGAGATGCCCAGGCGATGCGGCGGCCAGCATCCGCGCTTCCCGATGGTGCTCCATCCAAGTCGCCAGTCACGCGGATGACGGCATGATAGGTCCGCGCGCAATGGCTGTCCATCGACCCCGCAGCGAGGCCGGCTCAGCCCTTGGGCGGAGCGGCGATCCGGTCCGCGATGACGGAGCGCATCGTGCGCCCGTCCCACAGCCACGCATCAAAGCTGCGCGCGCCATCGGGGGCGACGTGCCAGCGCCACGCCAGCGTGCGATCCTGCGAAACGCCGTCGCCGGTCTTGCCATCGGCAAAGGTGGTGGCGGGCGCCGTGCCGGGCTTGCCCTGGCAGGCGGCACGATGCGTTGCGGCCTTGTCACGCGCGGCGCGGGGCTTGGCCAGGCCGTCTCCGCCATCGACGCTCCATTTCCAGCCGCCGGCTTTCTGGCGCTCCCATACGGTGGTGAAATAGCCATTCGCGCCGTTCCTGCGCAGCCATGGCCCGGTATTTACCGCGAGGCTCCCGTCGCATGCGACATAGCTGTCCGCTGCCCACCATTGGATCGCGACGGGCGGATCCTTCAGATCCTTGATCGCTTCCTCGATCGGCACGGGATCGGGGGAGAACATCAATCCGCCGGGGAGCGCGAAAGCGCGAAACGCGGTCCATTGCCCATCGGTCTGCGCAGCGCGGGCAAAGGCGATCTCGGCGCCTGCTGCGGTTTTTGGCGCGGTGGTTTCGGGGAGCGGATCGGCCGGAAGCGCATGCGCCAGAAGCAAAGTGAACAGCATCGTCTATTCCCCAAAGGTTAGGCATAGATAGCGGGACGACGGCAAAAGCACATCGGATATGGATGCTATGACCTGTCGCCGTCGCGCTATGAACGTCCCCGGTGATTATTCCGCCTGGACCGGCAGACCGTTAGGAGATGCGGGTGATATTCGAAGCAAACGCCACACCCCCGGCCTGGTCCGATGGCGCCCGCCGTGTGCTGGCGCTGTTCATCATATTGTTTTGGGTCGCGCAGTTCGGGCTGGTGACGGCGCAGCGGCTGGCCTTTGTCGAGGAAGAGTCGCTCCTATCCGTGTTGCCGCGGCTTGGCGTGTCGATCATCGCGATGTTCCTGTCGTTCGGGATCGCGCGATTGCTGGCGGGATCGATCGGCAAGCGGCCGCGCACGCGCGTGATGCTGGCGATCGGCCTGGTCGTCGCGGCGGCGCCGCTTCACGGGCTTGCCAGTTTCCTGGTCTTCAAGCTGTTCTTCACGGTCACCAGCCCGCCGCTCGAAGTGCTGCTGAGTTATGTGCCAGCCGTGATGCAGTGGCTCACATCCTATGCTGCTGTGACGGGCATGATCTATGCGCTGGTTTCGCATTTCGAAGCGCAGGAGCGCGAACGCGAGATCAGCCGCTTGCAGCGGGTGGCCGCCGACGCGCAGCTGCGGGCGCTGCGCTATCAGCTCAATCCGCATTTCATGTTCAACACGCTCAATTCGGTCACTGCGCTGATTTCGGCCGGGCGGTCATCCGATGCTGAATCGATGGTCGAGAATCTAGCGGATTTCCTGCGCGCGGGGCTTTCGCTCGACGCGCTCGAAGACATTACGCTGAAGCGCGAGCTGGAACTGCAATGGCTGTATCTGGCGATCGAGAAAGTGCGCTTCGTCGATCGGCTGCGCGTGCGCGAGGAAGTGAGCCCCGATGCGGCGCGCGCCTTGGTGCCGAGCCTCGTCACCCAGCCGCTGATCGAGAATGCGATCCGCCATGCCGTGGCGGCAACCACCGAGCCAGTGGATCTGATTATCTCGGCGCAGGTGGTGGGCACCGAATTGCAGGTCGCGATCCGCAACACCGCGCCCAATGCGACCCGACCGGGGAAGCGCGGCACGGGCGTGGGGCTTATCAATGTCGAGGAGCGGCTGCGCGCGCGCTTCGGGCCGGACGCGCGCTTCACCGCGGGGCTGGCGGCGGACGGGATGTACGAAGTGCGCTTCGCAGTGCCGTGTATCCGGGCGGGGGAGGGGCTGTGATTCGGCTGCTGCTGTGCGACGACGAGCCTTTGGCGATCCAGCGGCTGAGCGAGATGCTCGCGCGCTTTCCCGATGTGGAGGTGGCGGGTGTTGCCAATGACGGGCGCGAGACGATCGAGCGGATCATCGCGCTGAAGCCCGATGCGGTGCTGCTCGATATCGAAATGCCGTATCTCGACGGGTTCGACGTAGTCGAGGAAGTGATCCGGCGCGGCGAAGCTTGCCCGCTGATCGTGTTTGCCACGGCTTTTCCGCGTTTCGCGACTTTGGCGTTCGAGACCGGGGCGATCGATTTCCTGACCAAGCCGGTGCGGCTCGCGCGGCTGGAGACGACGATCCAGCGCATTCGCGGCGCGCTGGAGGATCGCAGCGCGCATACCCGCCTGGAGGAATTGTCGCGCCAGCTGGAGGCGCTGCGGCGTACGGGCGGGGGCACAGCCGACGATCCGCATATCTGGATCCAGCGGCGCGGCGAAACGGTGCGCGTGTCGCTCCAGCGGATCGACTGGATCCGGGCCGAGGCGGAATATGTTCGCATCGTTGTGGGGCAGGCGAGCTATCTGCACCGCGAGCCGCTGAGCGAATTCATGACGCGGCTGGACGATGCGGATTTCCTGCGCGTCCACCGATCGCTGATTATCAATCGCCGCCGCGTGGCAGCGGTGCTGCGCAATCCGACCGGAAGCTACCGGCTGACCATGGAGGACGGGACCGATCTGCCGGTGGGGCGCAGTTATCGCAAGGTGGTGCGCGGGCTGGTGGCGAGTGCGCCGGGGCTACGGGACTAAGGGGATTTGAGGATGGCTGGAATGCAAGGCCGCGTGCTTGCGGCGGTGGCGGCGTTGACGCTGCTGGCGGGCAATGCCGTCCCCACAACGCCGCAGAGCGATTATGCGGCGATCCGCGCGGCATGGGCCGAAGCGCGTGCAGCCGCGCGCAGCGATGCGGGGGCGGCGCTGCCCCGGTACGATGCGCTGATCGAGACGGCGACGGGCAATCGGGGCGTGTTGCTCTCGGCGATTTCGGTGGCAATGAAAGCGCAGGATCGCGTGCGGCTGGCGCGCTGGCTGGCATTGTTTGTCGAGCAAGGCGGCGGGTTTGCGCCGGAGGATCGCGCGGAGATAGGCCAGATGCTGGGCGCGGGCAGCGAGGCTGTGCTGGCAAGGGCTGGCGAGAATATGCGCGAGATCGGCACTGTGGAATTGCTTGCGGAAATCCCGGGCGAATTGGAGTTGGTGGAAGGCATTGCGCGCGATCCGCGTGGTGGCGCGATCTACGCATCGAGTGTTCGCGATCGCCGGATCGAGCAGGTCGACAGCGCAGGCATGCGCCGCAATGTGCTGCAATTGACTGAGGCTGACGGCTTCCCGATGGCGCTGGCATATGACAGCCGCCGGAGGTTGCTGTGGGCGGCGGTGGACAGCGCGCTTTTCCCGACGGACAAGGCCGGGGCAGGCGGGGTGATGCGGATGTCGCCCGAGACTGGCGAGCATGTGCTGATCGGTGCGGAGCCGGGCGCGGCGCTGCATATCGGCGACATCACGGTTGCGCCCGACGGGACGGTGTATGCGGCGGACTCACAGAGTGGCGCGGTCTATCGCTGCGCCATCGGATGCACGCAGTTGCGCGTGCTGGTGCCTGCGGGCCGCTTGCGCAGTGGGCAGGGCATGGCGCTCGCGCCGGATGGCAAGCGGCTCTACGTCGCGGACTTCGCTTATGGCCTGCTCGCGGTGGAACTTGCGAGCGGCGCCACCGTGCGCGTCGACAAGGCACCCGGCATTGCGCTCGACGGGATCGACGGCATCGCGATGCGCGGCACGAAATTGATCGCGATCCAGAATGGCTGGGCGCCGGCCCGCGTGATCGAGATCGGATTCGACGCGAAAGGCTCCACCGCTACTTCGGTTCGCGTGCTCGCACGGGGCAAGCCGGCAGGCGAAGAGCCGGGCCAGTTCACATTGGGACGCGGCGGCGCGGTCCTGATGGTGGCCAACAGCCAATGGGGGCGACTCGCCGAACCGGAAGCGGGACGTTCGCCCGCCAAGCCGACGCAGCTCGTGCGGTTGATCGAGCCGAAGGGCGGCCGTCGATAGGCAGAATCGGGCAGTTTATGCTGCCCGGCATTTCATAGCAGCCCCGCCGCCGCTCATGGCATCTCTCCATGAGCCGCTCGCCCTGCTGACTAGGCTGTTTCCCGAACAGGAGACCGCCATGCATTACAGCCCACAAGCTCCCCGTGCGGCCGAGCCGGCCATCCGGCGCGCAGCCGGGTGCTGCCCCTATTGCGGGCATGCCAGCGAAACCGTGATCAAGCGCGGCGCGATCCTGATCCAGAACGAGCCGATCGAAGTGACGTGGCAAAGCATGCCCGTGCCGCTCTCGCCGACCGAGGCATTTGTTTTCCGCACGATCGCAGTGCGCGGCCGGGCGACCAATCAGGCGATCGACGAAGCACTGCGCGCATTCGGATCCAACCCCGATACGCGCCCGGTGGTGATGATGCGGATCCGCCGCAAGTTCATGGCGCTGGGCAGCGAGGATCCGTTCGTGCGGCTGGGGCAACACGGCGTGCGGCTGCGGATCGAAGCCGACGCGCTGGGCTCCTCTGCAACGGTGATCGGGCTGAGCCTGCAATCCCCGCAAACAGGCTGAACCAGGGGCGCCTGACGGAAGGCCAAAGTATAGTTTTGTATATCCGCTGTATATCCCGGAAACGTGATCACCAAATAGCTGTATGCGCCAAGCAACAGGGCAATAATTTGCAGTTTACAAGAACGCATCAACCGATAGCTAAGCAAAATATCATGGCTCCGCTTTGCCTATATTTGGCGGTGTCAGATAACAGGGAGATCAAAATGCGTAAGACAAGTTTCATGACCAGCACGATTCTGTGCTCGGCCTTTGCGGCGATGGCATTCCCATCGGCCGCAGCGGCGCAGGACGCGCCGACGACGTCCCCCGCACAGGCTGGCGACGACGCCCAGGCGGCCGAATCGGACGGCGACATCGTCGTTACCGGTTCGCTGTTCCGCCGCACCAATTCGGAAACGCCTTCGCCGGTCACCGTGCTGAGCGCGGCGGCCCTTGAGCAGCGCGGCATCAACACCGTTGCCGAAGCAGTGCAGCGCGTTTCGGCCAATGGCGCGGGCACGATCACGCAAGGGTGGAATAACGGTAACAATTTCGCGACCGGCGCGAATGCCGTGTCGTTGCGCGGCCTGACCGTGCAATCGACCCTGACGCTTTTCGACGGCCTGCGCATGGCGCCGTATCCGCTCGCAGATGACGGGCATCGCAACTTCGTCGATCTGAACACCATCCCGAACGCCATTGTCGAGCGGATCGAAATCCTGCGCGACGGGGCTTCGTCGACCTATGGCGCAGATGCCGTTGCCGGCGTGGTCAACGTGATCACCAAGAAAGAGGTCAAGGGCCTGCACCTGAACGCATCGGCCGGCATCTCGCAAAAGGGCGATGCGCCCGAGCAGCGCATCGACGCCACGTTCGGCTATGGCGATCTGGAAGAGCAGGGCTTCAACTTCTACGTCAACGGCGAGTATCAGCGCCAGGAAACGCTATGGGCGCGCGATCGCCAGTTTCCGTTCGGCACCAACAATTTCAGCAGCATCTGCGCGCCATCGATCGGGCGCCCCGAACTTCGCAACGCGGCGGGCCAGATCACGCAGACCGCCGTTGCCGCGGGCACCCAGGTCTGCATGGGTAACCTCATCCAGAATACGGTGCGCCCATCGAACATCGTCGCCGCCGGCGCGGTCTTCAACGGCCTGTTCGCAACGCCGGTGCCAACGGTTCGCCAAGTGGGCGCGCCGGATCCGGTGACGGGCGTGTCTCCTGTGCTTAGCCGCTTCAACCTGCTCAATGCGGCAGCCGGCTGCCGCGATCTGCCGTCGGTGACCGTCCCGCAGAACCTCTCGGCGACGGCAGGGCCGATCCAGTGCTCGCGCGACAACCGTGCGCTCTACAACACGCTTCAGCCCGAGCAGGAGCGCCTGGGTGGTGCCTTCCGCTTCACCGCAAACGTCGGCGACCGCGCGCAATTCTATGCGATGGCGAACTATTACCAGGTTCGCACCGAAACGCAGGGTGCACCGGTGGGCTTCACCGGCACCACGCCTGCGCCGACCCAGTTCGCGATGCCCAACCTGTTCCTGCCGGTCTATGTCTGCGCGGCTGGGGTGGGATCGGTGACGATGCTCAACACCGGCTGCAACGCGGCCAATGGCAATCTGAACCCGAACAACCCGTTCGCATCGGCAGGCAATCGTGCCCAGATCCTGGTGACCTATGATCGTCCCCGTACGATCTCCACCAAGTCGCGCAGCCTGCGCGGCTCGATGGGCATCAACGGCTCGTTCGGTGAAGACTGGAACTATGCAGTCGAAGCCACGGCATCGAACGTCCAGCTCGACGTGACCAACCGCAATGCCCTGATCCCGCAGCGGATCATGGATGTAGTGGCGCAGGGCACCTATAACTTCGTGAACCCGTCGGCCAACTCGCAAGCGATCCGCGACTATGTTGCTCCGGAGAATTTCAACCGCTCGCAATCGAACCTCTGGCAGGCTTCAGGCACGCTTTCCAAGGCGCTGTTCGACCTTCCCGGCGGCCCGCTCCAGGCAGCAGTTGGCGTGGCATATCGCCACGAATCGATCACCAATCCGAGCGCCAACCCGGGCAATCCGGCAAACCCGGCTTCGCGTTACTTCGTGATCAACGCAGTCGGCGCGACGGGCAGCCGCAACGTCAAATCGGCTTTCTTCGAAATCAGCGCGCCGATCCTCGACAAGTTCGAGGTCAACGCGTCGGGCCGCTATGACGATTACTCTTCGGGCCAGAGCAATTTCTCGCCCAAGATCGGCGCCAAGTTCACGCCGATCCCGCAGCTTGCGATCCGCGGCACCTATTCGAAGGGCTTCCGCATCCCGTCGTTCAACGAAGCTTTCGGTCTGCCGACCACCGGTTTCGTGACGCGCTCGCTCAACGCTTCGGTGACTGGCCAGCAGGCGTTCTTCAACGCGCATCTCGATCCGACCGGTCTGCCCAATGCCTATGCGACCGGCCAGTTCGCTGTCGGCCAGACCAATATCGGCAATGCGGCGCTCGCCCCGGAGAAATCGACCAGCTGGACGCTGGGCGCGATCTTCGAGCCGGTCCGCAACGTCAGCTTCACGATCGATTATTTCAACATCGAAGTGCGCGATCTGATCGCCAACGCGACCTACGACATCAACGACGTCTTCAATCAATATTACGGCAATAACGGCGTTGTGAATATTCCGGGCATCGTGGTGCGCCCCGGCATTCCGGACATCAACAATCCGAATGCGCTGCCGCATCTGGGCTTCATCGAAGCTTCGTTCGAGAACACCGATTCGCAGCGCGTCTCGGGCATCGACATCGGCGCCAATATTCGCCTGCCGATCACCGGAGACCTGGTGCTGACCAGCAACTTCGAAGCCTCGTACACGATCGAGTTCAACCGCGTTTATCCCGGCCGTGTCGAGGAATATGCAGGCACGCTCAGCCCGTGCGACGTGACGTCCTGCTCGGGTTCGCCGCGCTGGCGCGGCAGCTGGCAGAACACGATCCAGACCGGCGGCACCACTGCTTCGGTCACCGCATATTACACGGGCGGCTATGATCTGGCGTCTGTCGATTACGGTGGCGTGAAGGGTGATTGCCTCAACAATATCGGCGGCTCTGTGGTCGCGTATGAAGATCTGGTCACGCCAGTGCAGTGCGCCACCGGTCCAACCTGGAACGTGGATCTGACGCTGAGCCAGAAGATCGGCGATCGCTTCACCATCTATGCCAACGTGCTCAACCTGCTCAATACCGAGCCGACCTATGATCCGAGTGCTGCCTACAGCATCTTCCAGTTCAACCCGGCATGGGGCGGGCCGAACATCATGGGCCGTTACTTCCGCGTTGGCGCGCGGGTAAACTTCTAGTCGCTTAACCTAGCGCCAAGGCCGCTCCACCCTGCGGAGCGGCCTGAGGCGCGGGCGATGCGGCCGCGAGAAATCGCATCGCCCACCAGCCATGAAGCGTCACCGGCGCCCGTTCCCGACCTTGCCGGTCGGGAGCGGGCGCTGCGCTTCGGGTTCCCCGCTTTGGATATTCACACGCGTGATAGTGAACGTTGACAAAGGCCATTTGCGCAGGCATCTCATGCTGCACAAGCCGGCACTCAGGATCGGCATATTGGGAGAGACAGCATGCGAGTACATCTTCTCGCGTCGGCTTGCGCCGTCGCCATTGCCGCAAGCGCAGCACCTGCCTGGGCACAGTCCGCATCATCCGCCGATCAGACGTCCGCACAGGATGATATGTCCGACGAGGACATCATCGTCACTGCGACGCGCCGCGAAGAGCGCATCCAGGATGTGCCGCTGTCGATCTCTGCGTTCAGCCAGAAAGAGCTGACCGAAAAGGGCATTGTCGGCTTTGAAGGCATCGCTCGCGAAACGCCGGGCGTGGTCCTCAATCGCCCGACCCAGAACTTTAACAATTTCACGGCACGCGGCATCGCGACCAACGGCTATAACGCCAATCTGCAGAGCTCGGTCGCAGTCTATGTCGACGAGCTTCCAGTCTCGACGATCGGCAATACCACGGTGGTCGATCCCAACCTTTTCGACGTCGAGCGCGTCGAGTTCCTGCGCGGACCGCAGGGCACCTTGTTCGGTTCGGGTTCGCTTTCGGGCGCGATGCGCATCCTGCAGAAAAGCCCCGACCTCAACGATTTCGACGTGTCGGCGCTTGCTGACATTGGCCTCACCGGTTCGGATTCGGTTCGTCAGCGCTATAACCTGATGGTCAATCTGCCGGTGGTAACCGACAAGCTGGCGATCCGTGCAGTCGGTTTCTACCGCAACGAAGACGGCTATCTCGACAATGTCGGCACCGGCGTTCGCAACGCGAACAAGCTGATCGATTATGGCGGGCGCCTGGTCGCGCTGTGGCAGCCGACCGACCGCCTCTCGATCAAGCTGCTGGGTTCGTATGAGAATAGCGATCCCAAGGATTCGTCGCTGACCAGCCCGTCCCTCGGTCGCGAAAAGCGCACTTCGGATCAGCCGGATCGCTTCACCGGCAAGCAGACAATTTTCAACGGCACGCTGCAATACGACATGGATTTTGCGCAGCTGACCAGCTCTTCGACCTATTCGAAGTTCGATCAGCGTTTCTGGGTCGATCTTGCGGGCACTTTCGCGCCCGGCTCCTTTGTTGGTGCGCCGATCGCCTTTGGCCTCGACGCCAATGGCTATGACAAGGTGTTCGTGCAGGAAACGCGGCTGACGTCGTCACTCGACGGCCCGTTCCAGTTCACGCTGGGAGGCTTTTATCTGAACCGCCGCCGCGACGTGGATTATTTCTATCGTTCTTCGCTGCCCTTCCTCGCGGCGCGCGGGCTCACCGGGCTGCCCGATCAATATTATCAGAAGCAGTACACCCACTCGACCAGCGAGGAACTCGCAGGGTTCGGTGAGGTGACCTACCGCTTCTCGCCCAAATTCTGGCTGACCGGCGGCCTGCGCTACGGCCGCACCTCGGCACAGGGCTTCACGGAAGCCGGGGGCTATCTCGCCACGGCATTTGGCCAGAATTATTTCACCTATGCGCTGCTGGGCATCCCCGTGAACTTCAACACCTTCACGCCCTATGCCGCGGTTACCGGTGTGAAGGCGTCGGGCTCCAAGCCTTCATGGAAGGCGAGCGCCACGTTCAAGCCGACCGACGCGATAACGACCTATGCGACCTTCTCGACCGGTTTCCGTGCGCCGATCATCAATGCGTTTGCGGGGCGTGCCAGCCTGGTGAACCCGGCCGACATCATCATTCCGAACGGCGCATCCTCGGACGATCTGAAGAGCTATGAAATCGGCGCCAAGGCACGCTGGCTGGGCGGCCGCATCAACCTGAACGTCGCGGCTTATTATATCGACTGGAGCAACATCCAGGCGCAGGCCAACCGCGTTTCGGATTCGGTGCAGTTCGCCACCAACATCGGCGGCGCAGTCAGCAAGGGCTTCGAAGTCGAGGCGAGCATCGTGCCTACCACCGGGCTGCTCTTCGGGTTCAACGCTTCGTATAATGATTCGAAGATCACCAAGCTGAGCGCTGTCGAGGCCGCGATTTCGGGTGCGGTGCTCGGGCATCGCCTGTCCGCGCCGCGGCTTCAGGGTTCGGCCTATGTCGCGTATTCGTTCGACCTTGCGCCGAGCGTGCCGGCGACCTTCGCGGTCAATGTCCAGAATGTGGGTTCGTATAACAGCTCGTTCCCGAATACGCCGGGTGCGCCGACGGTGCGGCTGTCGACCTTTGGCAAGACGGACGAGTACACCAACGTCAACATGACGTTCGGGGTGAAGAAGGGTTCGATGTCGGCGCAGCTTTACGTCGAGAACGTCTTCAACGATCACTCGATCACCTACATTCACCCGGAAGCCTTCCTGGTCAGCCGCTTCGGCACGATGCGGCCCCGGACCATCGGCATCCGCCTCGGCTACGGACTCTAAGCGATGACGACCGGCTCTATCTCTCCTCCCGATGCAATGGAGCCGGTCTCGAGCTCGACAGCGCGACCCTGGGTCGTGCTGTCGATGCTTACCTTTGTGTACGTCATCAATTTCCTCGATCGGCAGCTGCTCGGCTTCCTTGCCAAGCCGATCAAGGATTCGCTGCAGATCACCGATGGCCAGCTCGGGCTGATCGGCGGCTTTTACTTCGCCTGTTTCTATTGCTTCATCGCGATCCCCGTCGGCTGGCTGGCGGATCGCACCAATCGCGTGAACGTATTGTCGGCGGCCTGCGCGATCTGGAGCGGGGCGACCGTGGCGTGCGGGATGGCCGCCACCTATCCGCAGCTTGTCGTCGCGCGGATGACAGTGGGCTTTGGCGAGGCCGGCGGCGTGCCCCCCAGCTATGCGATCATCACCGACACGTTCCCGCCCGGCAAGCGCGGCTTCGCATTTGGCATTTTCAATTTCGGACCGCCTTTGGGTGCGGCGCTCGGCATCGCCTTCGGCGGCTGGATCGCCATTGCCTATGGCTGGCGCGAGGCGTTCATCACCATCGGCGTGATCGGCATTTTCGCGGCGATCCTGGTGCGCATCATCCTGCGCGATCCGCCGCGCGGTGGGCTCGATCGCGATGCTTCGGGTGCAGTGCCGGTCTATGAAAAGGCGCCGTTCTGGGCGACCACCAAGGAATTCTTTGCCAATCCGGTGCTGTTGCTGGCTTCGCTCGGCAGCGGCGCGACGCAGTTCGTGACCTATGGCCTGGGCAATTTCGCGGTGCTCTTCCTGATGGAGAGCAAGGGGATGAACCTCGCCGAGGTTTCGGTGTGGTATGCCCTCGCGGTGCTGATCGGCATGGGCGGCAGCATGATCATATCGGGGCGCATTCTCGATAGTCTCACCAAGCGTTCGCGCACTGGCTATGCGCTGGCTCCGGCGATCTCGCTGGTGATCGCCATGCCCTTCTACGTCGCGTTCGTCTGGGCGCCGGGATGGCCGATGGCGCTGGCTTTGCTGACTGTCGTGATGCTGTTCAACTATGTGTATCTCTCAGCATCGGTGGCTTTGGTGCAGGACGAAGTCTCGCCCAACCGGCGTGTGCTTTCGGGTGCGCTGCTGCTGCTGGTGATGAACTTCATCGGGCTGGGGCTTGGGCCGACTTATGTGGGCGCCGCCAGCGATTGGCTGAAGGCGCATGATTATCAGAACACGCTGCAGCTCGCGCTCTACTCGATCACGCCCTTTTACCTGATCGCAATTGGGCTTTTCCTGTGGCTCGCGCGTATCCTGCGCCGTGAAGGGGCAAAGGCATGAAATTGCTGGCGCATCTGACGTTTGCGGCAAGCCTGTTCACAGCCGTTCCCGCACTGGCACAGGGCCCAACGGTTGCTGCCCCGGCGGGAACCATCGAGGGCCGCGCGCAGGGCGATCTGCGGCTGTTCAAGGGGATTCCTTACGCCCTGCCGCCGGTGGGTGATCTGCGCTGGAAGGCGCCGGTGGAATTGCCGGCCTGCCAGGGTGTGCGCAAGGCGGCCGAGTTCGGCCCGGCCTGCATCCAGCCGCGCCCGACGGCGGTGGGGGTGTATACCAATCCGCCCGCGAAGATCAGCGAAGACTGTCTGACGCTCAACATCTGGGCGCCGAAGAACGCGAAGAATGCGCCGGTTCTGGTGTGGATCCATGGCGGGGCATTGCTCAGCGGATATAGCAATGAGCGGATGTACGACGGCGCGAAGCTCGCCGCCGAGGGCGTCATCGTCGTCTCGATCAACTATCGGCTCGGCATTCTTGGCTACCTCGCCCACCCTGAGCTGAGCGCGGAATCGGGCGAGCATATCTCGGGCAATTACGGGCTGCTCGATCAGATCGCGGCGCTGGGCTGGGTAAAGCGCAACGTGGCTTCGTTCGGCGGCGATGCGGGTAATGTGACGATTGCGGGCGAGAGCGCGGGCGCGCTGAGCGTCATGTATCTGATGGCGAGCCCGAAGGCGCGCGGACTGTTTCACAAGGCGATTGCCCAGAGCGCGTACATGATTTCGACGCCCGAACTGCGCGAGGCACGCCACGGTGCACCTTCGGCGGAAGGTGCTGGCGTGCAGATCATGAAGACGCTGGGTGCCAGCGATCTGGCTGGCCTGCGCGCGATGGATGCCGAGAAGCTCGCTCTGGGCGCGGCCGGGGCCGGATATGGGCCGTGGGGCGCTGTCGATGGCAAGGTGCTGCCGCGCCAATTGGTCGACACGTTCGATCGCGGCGAGCAAGCGCCGGTGCCGGTGATTGCGGGGTTCAATTCGGGCGAGATTCGAACGCTTCGAATGTTGCTGCCGCCTGCGCCCGCCAATGCGGCGGCATATGAGGCTGCGATCCGCGCGCGCTATGGCGATCTGGCCGAAGCGTTCCTCAAGCGTTATCCCTCGGACGCGATTGGCGAGAGCCTGCTCGCGGCGACCCGTGACGCGCTATATGGCTGGACGAGCGAGCGGCTCGCGATGCGCCAGAGCGCGATTGGGCAGCCGGGCTATCTCTACATTTTCGACCATGCTTATCCCGCCGCGAGCGAGGCCGGGCTGCATGCCTTCCACGCCGCCGAAATCCCCTATGTCTTCGGCACGATAGATTCGACGCCGCCTTATTGGCCCAAGGTGCCGGCGACAGCGCAGGAGCGGCAGATGTCGAGCGCGATGCGCGGCTATTGGACGTCGTTTGCGCGCACGGGTTCGCCTGTCGCCAAGGGCCAGCCGGCCTGGCAGCCTTATGGCAAGGCCAGGAATTTCATGGCGTTTGCGCAGAAGCCAATCGCTGGCGCGCATATGATGCCGGGTATGTACGAACTGCGTGAGGCAATGGTTTGCCGGGCGCGCGCGGCGGGCAATCTTGCCTGGAACTGGACGACGGGGGTCTCGTCGCCGCCGCTTCCCACGGGAGCGCCAGAATGCCGATGATCGACGGCGATGTGCAGCCGTTTGCGTTGACGCTCGACAAATTCCTCGACCACGCGGCCAAATGGCATCCGCAAGCCCAGGTGGTGAGCGCGCGCGATGGCGCCGCCAACACGCGGATCGGCTATGCGGGCTTGCGTGAGCGGAGCATCAAGGCGTCGCGCGTGCTGGCGGGCATGGGGATCGCCAAGGGCGACCGTGTCGCGACGCTGGCGTGGAACAGCCAGGCGCATGTCGAGGCATGGTATGCGGTGATGGGCATGGGGGCGGTGTGTCACACGCTCAACCCGCGACTGACCCGCGCGCAGCTATCCGCGATGGTGACCCAGTCCGAGGCGCGCATCCTGATCGCGAGCGGCGATCTGGCGGCGCTGGCGCTCGATATTGCCCGCGAAGTGGTGACCGTGGAGCGCGTGCTGCTGATCGATATGGCTGGCGATCTGGCGACGGGCGAGCCCGGCGTGGATGTCGCTGCGCTTGCGCCGCTGATCGATGCGGCTGAGGCGGATTTCGTCTGGGGCGAATTCGAGGAAACGGCGCCTTCGGGCTTGTGCTTCACTTCGGGCACGACGGGCGCGCCGAAGGGCGTCACCTACACGCACCGTTCGAGCTATCTCCACACGCTCAGGGTGCTGCAGGCCGATGTGATGGCATTCACGTCGCGCGATGCTGTGCTGGTCGCGGTGCCGATGTTCCACGCCAATGGCTGGGGCCTGCCCTTTGCGTTGCCGGCGGTGGGCGGGAAACTGGTCCTGCCGGGACGGCTGACCGATGGCGCGAGCCTTGCGCGGCTGATCAATGCCGAGGGTGTGACCGTTGGCGTGGGTGTGCCGACCGTCTGGCTCGGGCTGGTCGAGCATCTGGATGCGCACGGCGGCGAAGTGCCGACGCTGGAGCGCGTGATCATGGGCGGCGCACCGCTGCCGCCTGCGCTGATGGCGCGGGTCGAGCGGCGGCTGGGCGTGACCGTACAGACGAGCTGGGGGATGACCGAATTGTCACCTTCCGGCACCGTTTCGCGGCCCAATGATCCGGCGCGGCTTGCGGCGCTTTCGGGGCGGCCGGCGGTGGGGGTCGATCTGCTGCTTACCGATGCCGATGGCGTGGCACTCCCTGAACAACGCGGCGTCGAAGGGCATTTGCGGGTGCGCGGCGCAGCGGTGGTCGAGCGCTATTTCGGACATGCCGAAAAGGCTACGGACGCTAATGGCTGGTTCGCCACGGGCGATCTTGCGCGGATCGAAGCCGATGGCAGTCTGGTCATCACCGGTCGTGCGAAGGATCTGATCAAATCGGGCGGTGAATGGATCAATCCCGCCGAGATCGAAGCCGTGGTCGGTGGTATTCCGCAGGTCAGCCTTGCCGCCGTCATCGGACGCGCCGATGCCAAATGGGGCGAGCGGCCGATCCTGCTGGTCGAGATGCGTGAGCAAGAGACAATGAGCGACGAGGCGTTGCTCGCGCCGCTCAAAGGGCGGGTGGCGCCGTGGTGGATTCCCGACGAGGTCGTGCGCGTGGATGCGATGCCGCTCGCGCCCACCGGCAAGATCGACAAGATGCGGCTGCGGGGTGAATATGGCGACGCTTGAAACCGCGGAGCGCTCGCGCGCCTTGACGTCAACCGCCAACGGACCGAATGACGGTGCCGTGCCCGAAACCGTAAAAGCCCCGCGCAAAACGAAAAAGGCCGAACAGCGCGCCGAGACGATGGAGCAGATCCTCGACGCGGCTGAATATCTCTTTTCGAAGCATGGCCTGTACGGCGTGACGCTGAAGGATGTCGCAAAGCGCGTGGGCGTGCACCACACGCTGCTCAATTACTATTTCGCCGACAAGAACCGGCTGTTCGACGCGGTGTTTGCGCGCCGCGCAGTGGTGACCAGCGAGCGGCGGATCAGGGCGCTCGACGAATATGAAGCCGAATGCGCCGGCAGCCCGACTGTGGTGGGTGCACTGCGCGCGTTCCTCGATACCGATCTCGATCTGTATATCGAAGGCGGCGAGGGCTGGAAGAATTACGCCGCATTGGGCGCGCAGGTGGCGAACACCCCCGAATGGGGCGCCGAATTGATGGACGAGCATTTCGATCCGGTGGTGCTGCGGCTGATCACCTTGCTCAAGAAAGCGCTGCCCGATTGCGCCGAGGAAGACATCTTCTGGGGGTATCACTTCGTCACCGGCGCGCTGATGCTGACGCTGGCACGCACGGGCCGCATCGACAAGCTTTCGGGCGGGCGCTGCAAGTCCGAGGACTTTGTCGCGGTGAAGGAGCGGATGGCCGATTTCATGGCCGCTGGCTTCTTGGAAATCTGTCTCAAAAAGCGTTAAGCCGTCCTGCGTGATTTTATTCGCTCTCTTGTGAGTGAATAAATGAGGCGCTATTCCTCTGGGCAATTATAAGAGGAGTTAGGGATGGAACTTTCAGGTCGTATTGCGATCGTCACCGGTGCGGGTGGCGGACTTGGCCGGGCACATGCTTTGTACCTTGCGCGCCACGGCGCGAAGCTGGTCATCAACGATGTCGCGCAGGAAAATGCCGACCGTGTTGCCGCCGAGATTGTGGCCGCTGGCGGCGAAGCGATTGGGATTGCCGCTTCCGTAACTGACGAAGCCGGCGTCGCGGCGATGGTCGAAGCCGTGCTGGCGAAATGGGGCCGGATCGATGTGCTGATCAACAATGCCGGCATCCTGCGCGACAAGAGCTTTGCCAAGATGAGCATGGACGATTTCCGCCTGGTGGTGGACGTGCATCTGATGGGCTCGGCGATCTGCACCAAGGCAGTTTGGGATACGATGCGCGCGCAGAATTACGGGCGGATCGTCATGACGACTTCGTCCTCCGGGCTCTACGGCAATTTCGGGCAGGCCAATTATGGCGCGGCGAAGATGGCGCTGGTCGGGCTGATGCAGACGCTGGCGATCGAAGGCGAGAAATACGGCATCCGCGTCAATTCGCTGGCGCCGACCGCCGCGACGCAGATGACCAATGGCGTGCTTTCCGAAGACAGCATGAAGAACCTCGACCCGGCATTGGTGAGCCCGGCTTTGCTGGCGCTTGTGGGCGAGCAGGCGCCGACGCGGGCGATCGTCTGCGCGGGTGCCGGGCATTTCGCGCGCGCCAATGTCACGTTGACCGAGGGGCGCTTCATCGGCGGCACGGCGGATGCGGGCGAGCAATTGGTGGCGCAGTGGGATGCAGCGTCGGATCGTGGCGGCGAGATCGTTCCCGATTACGGCTTCACCCAGGCCGAGCGCGAACTGGCGAGTGCGGGCATGGGCAGCGACGTGATGGCGGTCACGCACTGAGGCCGTCTCAGAAGTTAAGCCTGCGCTTTGGCTAGCGAGGTTCGGCCGTCCGGGCGCGCGAGCATGGTAGGCGCGCAGCGCTGCCTGAAGTTCTGATCGGAGAGGGAAGCGACCGCTTGGCCGCTTCCCTATCAGAGGATGCGCGTCACCCGATCATCATCAGGCTGGCATTGCCACCGGCGGCGGTGGTGTTGATCGAGGTCGAGACTTCTTCGAGCAGCCATTCGCAGCGATAAGGCAAAGGCTGCCTGGGATCGGCGGCGTGAACCGGGACGATGGCTCCGGGGCGGGCCGCCATTGCCGCGACGGTCTCGGCGACCTGCGCGGTACCTTCGACCAGAGCCGCGGCGAAATCCCCGCTCTTTGACGGGAACGCTGCGGCGACGCCTGGCGGAAGGTTCGCCGGAAGCGCCATGCCCTGGATCGTACCGGTGTTCCCGGTCGCAAGCACCGCTGCGATCTGGGCGAACAGGCCGTGCTTGGTTGCGGGCTGCATCAATATGTGACCGCGCGGATGAAGCGCATAGAGGTTGCGTTCACCGACCGGGCCGGGGAGTTCGCATACCACGCCCAGCGCCGATGCCTCGCCATAGCGCCGTGCGACGGCAGCGGCTTCGCGCTCACCTTGCGCTTCCAGCCAAGCGGCGAAATCGGCCAGCGCCGGATTGCCGGCACCATGGGCTTCGGGTGCCGGTGGCGTGGTGACCAGCCGCCGCAGATAGAGCGGCCCGCCTGCCTTTGGCCCGGTGCCCGAAAGCCCGCGTCCGCCGAACGGCTGCACGCCGACGATGGCGCCGATCACGTTGCGATTCACATAGAGATTTCCGGCCTTCACCCGCGCGGTGACCTGCGCGACGGTTTCGTCGAGGCGGGTGTGCAGGCCGAAGGTGAGGCCATAGCCGGTGGCGTTGATTGCATCGATCAGGGCTTCGAGCTTTTCGCGGCGGAAGCGGACGATGTGCAGCACGGGACCGAAGACTTCGCGCTTCAGATCCGCGATGCTTTCCAGCTCGATGATCGTTGGCGGAACGAAGGTGCCGTGCGCGGCCTCGGGCGGCAATTCCTGCTGCTCGACGCGGCGGCCTAGCGTGCGCATCGCCGCGATATGCTCGTTGATATTGGCCTGCGCTTCGGCGGTGATGACCGGGCCGGTATCGACGGCGAGGCGATCGGTGCGGCCGATCCGCAATTCCTTCAGTGCGCCTTTCAGCATCGTCAGGGTGCGATCGGCGACATCCTCTTGCAGGCACAATATGCGCAGCGCCGAGCAACGCTGACCTGCGCTGTCGAATGCCGATGCGATGACGTCTGCCACTACTTGTTCGGCGAGCGCGGAGCTATCGACGATCATTGCATTCTGGCCGCCGGTTTCGGCTATCAGCGGGATCGGTTTGCCGTCGGAGGAAAGCCGGGTGGCGAGTTGGCGCTGGATCAGGCGGGCGACTTCGGTCGATCCGGTGAACATGACGCCGGCGACTTCTGGTGACGCCACGAGCGCCGCGCCGATCTTGCCGTCGCCGGCAACCAGATGGAGCGCATCGGCAGGCACACTCGCTTCGTGGAGCAACCGGATCGCTTCGGCGGCGATCAGCGGGGTTTCCTCGGCGGGTTTGGCGAGCACCGGATTGCCCGCGACCAAGGCTGCGGCGACCTGTCCGGCGAAGATCGCCAGCGGGAAATTCCAGGGGCTGATGCAGACCACTGGTCCGAGCGGCGCCTGTGCGGCGCCGAAATTAATGCGGGCTTGCGCGGCGTAATAACGCAGGAAGTCGATTGCCTCGCGCACTTCGGCGATAGCGTTGGGGATCGACTTGCCCGCCTCGCGGACGATCAGGCCCAGCAGGGTCGGCATGCGCGCCTGCATCGCATCGGCGGCGGCATCAAGCATCGCGGCGCGGGATTCGACGGGGGTGTTGCTCCAGTTGGAAGCGGCGGCGGCCTGCACAGCGGCGCGTGCCTGATCGGTCGAAGCTTCGAACACGGTGCCGACCGTGTCGCGGTGGTCGGCGGGGTTAAGCACTGCGCGCGCTTCGCCGCGCGCGCCGGCAGTCCATGCGATTTGTGTGCTTTCGAGCAGCTTTTCGCTCAGCCCGGCGAGCGCGATTTCGTCGCTAAGGTCGATGCCGTCCGAGTTGCGGCGGTCCGGATAGAGCCCGGCGGGGCTGGCGATCAGATCGTGACGCGCGCCGGGATGCGGCATCGCGCGGACGATCTCGACCGGATCGGCGATCATCTCCTCGATCGATACATCCGGATCCGCGATGCGATTGACGAAGGAGGAGTTGGCACCATTTTCGAGCAGGCGGCGCACCAGATAGGCCAACAGGGTCTCGTGCGTGCCGACCGGCGCATAGATGCGGCAGGGGCGATTGAGTTTATCCTTGCCGACGACCTGCTGGTACAAGGGCTCGCCCATGCCGTGGAGGCATTGAAACTCGTAATCGCCGATTGCGAAATCGGGGCCAGCCATCTGATAGACGGTCGCCAGCGTCTGGGCGTTGTGCGTCGCGAATTGCGGGAAAACGGCGTCGTGTGCCGCAAGTAGTTTCTTCGCGCAGGCGACGTATGCCACATCGGTGTGGAGCTTGCGGGTGTAGACCGGGAAATCGGCAAGGCCATCGACCTGGGCGCGCTTGATCTCGGCATCCCAATAGGCGCCTTTCACCAGCCGCACCATGATGCGGCGATCTGCGCGGCGCGCGAGATCGACGATCCAGTCGATGACGAAGGGGCAACGTTTGCCATAGGCCTGGACGACGAAGCCCAGGCCGTTCCAGCCGCTGAGTTCGGGATCGAGCGCGAGACTTTCGAGCAGATCGAGCGAGAGTTCGAGCCGGTCGGCTTCCTCTGCGTCGATATTGAAGCCGATGTCGTAGCTTCTGGAGAGCAATGCCAGCCGCTTCACCTGCGGCAGCAACTCACCCACCACGCGATCCGCTTGCGCGCGGACATAACGCGGATTCAGGGCAGAGAGTTTGATCGAGATGCCCGGCCCGCCATAGACACCGCGGCCCTTCGACGCCTTGCCGATAGCGTGGATGGCGCGCTCATAATCGGTGAAATAGCGTGCAGCGTCGGCAGCGGTCGTCGCGGCCTCGCCCAGCATGTCATAGCTGTAGCCGAAGCCTTTGCTCTCCATGTTGCGGGCGCGCTTGAGCGCTTCGTCGATGGTTTCGCCCGTGACGAACTGTTCGCCCATCATCCGCATCGCCAGATCAACGCCGCGCCGGATCACCGGCTCGCCTGCGCGCGCCACCAGCCGGGCGAGTGCGGCGCCCAGTCCCTTATCGTCGACGCCACCGACCAATTTGCCGGTAACGACAAGACCCCAGGTGGCTGCGTTGACGAACAGCGACTTGCCGCCGCCAAGATGCGCACCCCAATCGCCATCTGCGATCTTGTCGCGGATCAATGCGTCGCGGGTGGCATGGTCGGGGATGCGCAGCAACGCTTCAGCCAGGCACATCAGCGCTACGCCTTCCTGACTGGAAAGCGAATATTCCTGCACGAGCCCTTCGACGCCGGTGCCTTTGTGATTGGTGCGCAACGCTGTCACCAGGCCGCGCGCTGTGGCGCGGGCGGCTTCGCTCTCGGCTGGATCGAGCGTTGCGGCGGCGATCAGCGGGGCAAGTGCTTCGGCCTCATCGCGGCGATAGGCGGCGGTGATCAACTGGCGCAGCGGCGAAGGCGTGCGGATGGCGGGCGCGAAGGCGGCGAAGGGCGTGGTCATGCAACTTTCATAGCGGATAGGGGAAAGTCGATCCGACTTCTTTGGGCTCAGCAATTGCGCTATACGGCTAAATAGTGGCGCTTATCGGGATGTTATGCGTGGAAAATGGCACTGTTCTAGGCGATCTGGACGAATTCGACCGCAAGATATTGGCGGCTTTGATACTGGACGGGCGGATCACGATGACCGACTTGGCCGCGAAGGTCGGTCTGTCGAAAACGCCGTGTCAGGTGCGGATGCGCCGGTTGATCGATGCGGGCGTAATCCGCGGCTTCGGCGCAATTGTCGATCAGGCCAAATTAGGGTTCGATCACGTCGCCTTTGCCGAGGTGAAATTGTCCGACACGCGCGAACAGGCGTTGCGCGAGTTCAACATCGCCGTTTTGCGCATAGCCGAGATCGAGGAATGCCACATGATCGCCAGCAGTTTCGATTATCTGCTGAAGGTCCGCACCGCCGATATCCGCCGATACCGCATGGTGCTGGGCGAGAAGATATCGAGCCTGCCGCACGTAGCCAGCACCTCTACCTTTGTTGCGATGGAGACGGTGAAGGACCGGTACTCGGCGGTGTCAAATACGTGAGGGTTCCGGTGCAGCGTACCGAAGCAACAACTTTGATCGTTGAAGCGCCTCGAAGTGGTTGCGAAATTCGCATGGTCCCATAGGACGGTTGGGTAGTTTTTTGAGAGTTCCGCAATGGAAAACCCTGTGCTTGTCGAGTTAACCGCCTCCATCGTTGCGGCCCATGTTGAAAATAACAGCGTCGCGATAGGCGATCTGCCTGAAATGATCAGCGGAGTTTACGGCGCTCTTTCGGGCCTAGTGGAAGCGGTTGCCGAACCAGAACCAGAACAAGAGCCCGCCGTCTCGATACGCAGCTCGGTAAAGCCCGATGCCCTTATTTGCCTGGAGTGCGGCAGCAAGAAACGCGCCTTGAAGCGGCATCTGGGGACAGCGCACCGGCTAACGCCGGATGCGTACCGGGCGAAGTGGAAACTACCAGCCGACTATCCAATGGTGGCACCTGAATATTCCGCACAGCGCAGCGAGATGGCGAAATCACTCGGGCTAGGCAGAAAGCCTGTGCAGAAGATGGTGGCAAGGCCAACGAGCGGCACGAAGTAGCGGCACGCGCGTAATCGGTTCGATACGTTCACCGGTATTTCTGAAATCAGCCCCGCAGCGCTCCCCTAACTGGCTTTGTCATGGAGCTGTCGCGTCTTGTAATTTGAAAATCCCGCGCGTCCGGCGCCCTGTTGCCCCAGCCAAATCGACTGGGGAACGACGATGCCGCACAGGGCAGGACGCACATTAAAAGCCGGGGTCTTCGTCGCCCTTTCACTGTCTGCCGCGATGCCGGCATGGGCTCAGGAAGCGCCTGTGACTGACGCGCCGGCCGCCCCATCGCAAGCCGATGCGGAGGGCCAGTATCGCGCGCTCAAGCCATTGGAGGCCGCCCAGGCAGGCGACCCCGCGTTCGACTATGCTCTCGGCGTGGCGGCGGCGGACACGCGCCGTTTCGGCGAAGCGCTGATCGCGCTGCAGCGCGTCCTTGCGGTGCAGCCGGACAACGCTGTTGCGCGTGCAGAGATCGCCCGGGTCTATGCCCTGATGGGCGACATCGATACGGCGCGGGCCGAGTTCGACACCGTCGTCGATGACCCCAGCGTGCCCGATCCGGTTCGCCAGCGCTTCACGCGCCTGATCCGCGGTTTCGACCGGCAGATCGCCGGGGGTGCTGACGACATATCGGGCTTCATCGATGTCGAGGGGGGCTGGGACAGCAATATCAACACCGCCACCGACGAGACGTCGATCATCCTGCCTGCCTTTGCCTTTCTGGGGCCTGCATCGCTCAACGGCGCGGCGGTCGAGCGCGGCGAGGCGTTTGCGCAGGTGCAGGGCGGAGTTTCGCTATCGACGGCGCTGGCGCGGCAGACGCGATTGTTTGCATCCGTGCTGGCGAGCTGGCGCGACAATCTGCAATCGAGCTTTGTCGATCAGGGCAGCTTCGTAGGCTCGGCGGGCGTGGCGCACACCTTGGGCAATCGCGACGTGATTTCGGTGGCGGCTCAGGCGCAGGAATTCCTGTTGGACGGCAAGGGGTATCGGACAAGCCTGGGCGCGGTCGCCCGCTATACGATGCGGCTTTCGGACAATACGGCGCTTTCGTTCAGCGGGGATTTTTTCCGGCTGAACTACGACAACAATCCCTTCGCAGATGCCGATCGCTACGGTGCCAGCGTCACCTATTCGGGGCGCGAGATATTCGCAGGGATCGGCGCGGGGCGCGAGAAGACGGTGCGAGGCACCTTCGATCATCTCAGCCACAGCTTTGTCAGTGCGCAGGCCGGGGGCGAGTTTCCGGTGATGGAGACGCTATCGATCATCGGTGGCATTGGCGTGGAATATCGCCACCACGACCGCGCCGACCCGCTCTTCCTGGCGTCGCGCGAGGACTATCGGATCGACGGAAGCCTGGGCTTCCGCGTGCTGCTGACCAAGCAGCTGAGTGTGCGGCCACGCGTCACCTACAGCCGCAACGAGAGCAACCTCGCTCTGTACGACTATGATCGCTGGACCGCTTCCGCGGGCCTGCGGCTTGAATTTTGACGGGAGCATAACTGCCATGAAAACTCTCTCGAAGATCGCGATGCTCGCCGCAACGAGCGCTCTGGCGCTGCAGGCTGCGCCGGTGCTGGCCGACGACCTGTTGCTCTTTTCCACGGCGAGCGGCCCCAAAAGCGGCCCGATCCCGGCGGGCGAACAACAGATCGGCGCGGGGCTGGTCCAGCTGCGGCTCAAGGACGGATCGACGGTCAGCATCATGGGGCCGGCTAAGTTCGAGATGGTAAGCGGGCAGCTGGCGGTGCGCAGCGGATCGTTCACCGTGGTGTCGGCACCCGGTAGCCAGACTTCGATCATGGCGGGCAGCGGCGTGCTGCTGCAATTCTTTCAGAACAGCACCGGCAATTTCCAGATCGACGGCAGTGGCGGCGTGAAGGGCTTTGCCGGTGCCGGGCAGGTTAATATCTCGAGTGGAGGTTCGGCTCCGCGCGCCTTCAGCTCGGGCATGTTCTTCGATGCGAACGGCAGCGGCGGCACGAACCAGATTGTCGCCGCTGGCGCGCAGCCAAGCCCCGCCAATCCGGCTCAGCAGGTCAATCTGCAAAGCGTGGCAGCGGCGCAATATTTGAGCAATCCGGGCCTTACCAATCCGGCGCTCCAGGGATTTTCCGGGGTGCCATTGGGGCAGAACCCGTCGCCGGCGGCGCTGCAGAACGCGAATAATCCGCTTCAGGCGCTGAACATGTTTGGATCGATTCCGGGTCTGGCCTCGATCACGAACCTGCTGACGCGGCTCGCCGGCTATAATGGATCGGGACCGCTGCCGCTCACCGATGCTGAGATCCAGTCGCTGCTTCGCACGCTGGAAACCTATGGTTTTCCGCCGGGCATCGATGCGGCGATGGGCGCGCAGATCAGCCAATGGCTGCGTATAGCGGGCTATTCCGTGGGCAACATTCCCGTGAATGCGGCGCCTACGCCTACGCCTACGCCTACGCCTACGCCTACGCCGACACCTACGCCTACGCCTACGCCGACCCCGACACCTACTCCGACGCCCACTCCGACCCCGACACCCACGCCCACTCCGGCGCCAACGCCTACCCCTAGCCCTACCCCAACTCCGCCGCCTACGACCGGGGCATATGTGCCCGACGGCGCTCGTCCGCCCGAAAGCATCAAGACCCAGACGATCGCCTATGCGATCCTCACCGAGACCGGCGACGAGACGCGGATTTCACCCGTCTATGACGCCGATGGAAAGTTCGTCGCCTGGGATAAGAATTACGACGCCACCAACATTTTTCGCCATGGTTTCGCCGGTCGTACCGAAGTTGATGCCGGTGGCGACAAGGGCGTGATCGGCTGGTCGCGCCTGGTTGGCGGTACCAAGGTGCTGGGGCTTGGCCGCGGGCCCGAGAGCGGCGACCATTTCGTGTGGGGCGTGCCCGCCACCAGCATCCCCACGGGCGGCACCGCATTATATGAATTGATCGGCGTGACCCGGCCGACCATGCGCGACGACAGCGTGGCTGCCGGCACCTTCACCGGGCGCCTCTCGATCGCCTTCGCCACGTCACGCTTCGGCATCGACGCGACCGTCGCGATCGGCGGCGCTTCGATCCCGATCCAGTCGACCGGCGGGCTCGCGGCGCCATCGATGAGCATTGCCAGCGGCACGATTAACCTGACGAACGGCGGACCCGCCTGCAGCGTTGGCGGCTGCCGCTTTATCTATAACGGCTTTCTCGCCGGTCCGGCCGCCAGCCACTACGGCATGGCCTATACGATCCGCGACAATACATCGACCACGCTCAAGTTCGTCGATGGCGTTGCCGTGTTCGGAAATCCCGGGCCGCTGCCGGGGACTGGCGGCAACTTCGCGACGGCGTATCGCGGCGTGACCGTGGACAGCGGCTTCACCCAGCCGACGACAACCTACGCTGGGCTGAGCGATATAGCCCTGATGCGCGAGGTTGGGCGCAATGGAACTACTGATGGCGGCGGACTGCGGCCCAACGATGCCACGCGGGGCGGGGGAGGTTTCACGCCCGCTTTGACCGAGGTTCGCGTCAATGCGGGGGCGGGCCAGTCCAACCGCGGCATCGGCACCGCGAAGAATGCCGATACTGGCGGTCTGCCCGGTGCCATCGGCTGGACGCGCTGGACCGAAGGCACGATCACCATGCTCGGCACGCCCGGGCGGACGCTGAGCGGATCGACGTCGATCCATATGGTCTATGGCGGCAATCCCACCGGCACCATGCCCACCGGCAAAGCGAGCTACGCGCTGGCCGGCGGCACCCGCCCGACCCGCGCCGACGGGCTGGGCACGCCCGGCTCGATCAAGGGCGAGTTCGCGATCGACTTCGCGACGAGCAAGGTGGGCTGGGACGTGCTGATCGCGATTGCCGATGATCGCTTCAACTTCGTCTCTGCCGGCGGGCTTACCACGCCATCGGTCACACTCGGTGTCGTGTCGGGCAGCACGGTCTTCAACGGCGAGGGCCTCGTCTATTCGGAGAAGGGGCGCTGCGGCGGCTGCACCGGAACGGCCACCGGCTTCGTATCCGGGACGGGCGCGCGCTATGTCGGCTTCGCATATGACGTCGGCACGTTCGACTATGGATCGGTCCACGGCGTCGCGGTCTTCGACAAGGTCATTCCCTGACAGGTTTCATCACCAATCTAACAGCGCTTGTAACTGGAGAGCAGTGGCGGGCGAGCCCAGTCTGACCGCAGCAGCTGAAGCCTGCTTCATCGAAACGAGGGGAATCGCGATGGACAAGCATGATCTCATGAAAGCCGCCTGTGCGCTGGCACTGATCGGCGCAGCGACGCCGGCCAGTGCAGGCGATAAGGACAAGGAAGTGCAGCTCGCCAAGTGCGAAGCCTCGGCCGGCACGATAGCCATCACGGATGGCGATCAGCAGGGATGGACCCAGTTCAAGCTCTCCAGCCCGCGCGGCATGCTGGGCACGCTCATCGAGCAATCGGGCTGCTTCACGTTGCACAATCCTGCAAGCGGGCAGCCCGCCGACTTCCTGATGAGCGCGATCGCGGGCTCCAAGGATGAGATCGACCAGGGGGTAAACATGGCCAAGGGTGCCCTGACCGAAGGTTTGATCCGCTCCGGCGCGGCCGGACAATTGCTGACCAAGGTGCCGATGGGCGGCGCGATTTTCCGCGCATTTGGCGGCCTGGGCGGCAAGAAGAAGACCGTATTCACTGGCCTGCGCATCATGAGCCCTGCCACCGGGCAGACGCTGATCACCGGAACCGGCGAATCCAGAAAATCCTTCATCAAGATCATGGATGTCGGTGGCTGGGGAGGCACCGGCGGCGGGGATATGGGTGGCTATGCCTCGTCTGCCGATGGCAAGATGCTCGCCGGTGCTTTCATCCAGGCCTATAACGGGCTGGTCGAGCAACGTGGCGTCCTTGCCGCCGCCCGCCCGGCGCCTGCCGCGCCGGCGCCGGCTGCAGGCTATACCGTCGCGGTCGATACCAAGCTGTGGGGCGCGCCCGCCGCGACTGGCACACCGCTTCGCGCGCTACGCGCTGCAACAAGCTTAACCCCCACCGGCGCGCCGCGTCAGGGCCTCTTCGTCGAAGTCACCGACGGCTATGGCACCAAAGGTTGGGTATCCGTAGAGGACCTGCGCTGAAGCGACCCGGCGCGGGTTATCGAAGGAGGGGCGCCGCCGACATCACGTCAGCGGCGCCCCTTTGTTCGTCACTGACCGATCAGAATGAAGGGCGCCCACACCGCGGGATGCGCGCCACCGGGCACTTTCCTGTCGGCAATCAGCGCCAGCATCGCGCGCCGCAACGCTTCGGCACGGTCGAGGCCCGATGTCGTCCCCCTCACTGTCGCCACGCTTAGGCGCGAGGCAGCGTCGTCGCGGACCTGCCAATGCGAGAGCAATAGCGAGCGCGCACCCGCATAAAGGAATGCGTGGGCGAGGCCGGTATAACTGGGCGCCGATTGCGTCGATCCCGCCGCGGTGTTGCATGCCGAGAGGATCACCCAATCGGCATTCAGGCGCAGCCCGGCAATCTCGCTGACCGTCAATAGCCCGTCCTCACCGTCTTTCGCTTCGTCGGGCGGCGTGAGGACGAGCGCCGGCTCCTCGAGCCCATCGACCTGATTGGCGATCAGGCCATGGGTGGCAAAGGCCAGTATCGAGTAACGCGAAAGGTCCATTTTCTTGATCCTGGCTTCGCTCGCCTCGGCGCCGGTTACGAGGATCGAACTCGCGCCACCAAGCGCCGCACGCATGTCTGCAAGCTCGGCCAGCGCGTTGGGAAGCGGCGGCAAATCCCGGATCGCGCGCACATCGGCACGGCCCGAGCGGAACAGCCCGGCGAGCTGGATGGGCTTGCCCGGCGTACCGGTGAGCGCGGGCGCGCCGATCCCCGCGAAGCTTGCGTCGCGGCTGATCGGCGCCCCGCCCGCACCCACGCTCGCCATCGCGACGGGCACGTCGAGGCTCAGGTCCCGGATCAGCCAGCGCGCCTGGCGCAGCGCCGCGTCGCCCTTGCCCCGCACAGGCTGCGTGACCAGCACGGCGAAGGGCAATGAAGCGAGCGCGTCCGTCGCTGCGATATGCAGCTTCTTCAGGCCGCCCGCGCCGGCACGTATCTCGGCGGGGAACAGCGCGCCGTACAGCGCATGGCTGGCCGCGAAGTCGAACGGCGGCATCGCTTCCTCGCCCGTGGATAATGCACTCTGGATCGAACCGCGTACCGCCGCGACCAAGGGTCGTATCGCGCTGCGCGGCTTGGCACTGATTGCGATCTTCACGCCGTCGCGACGGATCAGCATCAGGCTGGTTCGCGTGCGCGAGGGCATTGCGACGAGCAACCCCTCATCCGCCGCGAGCCGCGATTGCAGCGTCGCCATCGGCACGATCTCGGCACGGCTCATCCGCTCGAAGCCGGGCGACAGCAATTCGATATCTCGATTCAGTCGCGCGATTGTCGCCTTGGTCTGGTTGAGCGCCGCGTCGGAGTCCCGCGCGCCCTCTGTATTGCCGCGTGCGAGTTGCCCGGCCTTTTGCGTATTGAGCACCCGCAACGCCCGGCCTGCGTCCTGCAGTTCGCGAACCAGCGCCGCTGCCGCGCTACCGCGGCCGGACGCTGTGCGCATCGCCACCTGCTGGCTCGCCTGAACGTTCAGATCGTAGGACGCGAGTTGGTAATAGCGGAACGCATCCGCAGGCCGATCGGCCTGGACCGCCGCTTCGGCTGCGCGGGCAAAGGTCTCATAATAGCTGTTGGTCGCGCCGAGCGTTGGATCCTGCGCGATGGCGAACATGCGCGGCGCCATCTTGTCTGCAGCGGCGGCGACACGCGCATAACCCTGCTCGCGCTCTCCGTTGGCGATCTCAAGCCCGCCCAGATAAACGTCTGCACCCAGCCGGCGCGGGCTCTCCGCATCCTCGCGCTTGGCATAGATGGCGGCGGCTTCGCGCATCAGTGTGAGCGCACGTGCCACCTGCCCGCCGCGCTCGAGATGGATAGCGAGGATGAACGCGACCTGCGCGCGGATGGCGTGATCCGCAGGCATCTTTTTCACAGCCAGCGCATAGCCGTCCTCGCCGATTGCGATCGCCTCGGCCTCGCGCCCGCCTTCTGCGGCATAATTCGATGCTGTGATCAGCGCGCGCACCGTATCGGGGGCGCGTTCCTCGCGATTTTTGGGGATCGAGCGCAGTGTGAGTTCCTGCGCCTCTTCAAAGCGCCCGAGCCGCGCCATGCTCACCGCGAGGTTGCCGACCGCGTCGAGAGTCATGGGGCTATCCGGGCCCATCGTCGCGGCAAGCTCGTCGAGCGCCTGGCGGGTGACTTCGATCGCTTCCGACGCGCGGCCCGCGCCGGTCAGTGTCTTGCCGAGAACGCCGCGCACAAAGCCCCGGTAGGGGTGCTTGGGATGGTAGGTGTTGACCAGCTCAACTGCTTTTTGCGCGAACTCGATCGAAATGGTGATCCGCCCCGCCGCCTCGACGATCCCCGCAGCGGTCGCGAGTGTGAGGAAGAGATCGGGATTGTCGGGCTTCATGGTAGCAAGCCGCATCCGCGTGCCGCGTTCGATATTGTCGGCAGCTTCGAGCGGCTGGCCAAGCTCGTAAAGCGCATAGCCGAGATTGTAATAGTTGATCGCCAGCCGGGAATCGTCCGGCCCGTGCAGCTTGACGCGCATCGCCAGCGCCCGGCGCTGCAGATCGACATCGGTGGCCGCGCGCCCCTGTGCCGTGTGCATCGTGCCGAGGTTCGACAGCGTCTCCGACATCATGTCGCCTTCGCCCAGGCCGGCAGCGGCCAGCGTATCGCGCGCGGCCTCCAATTCCTTCTGGGCGAGATCGGGTTTGCCCCGATAATATAGCGTATCGCCGATGCGATTATGGGCAAGCGCGATAGTCTCGGGATCCGGCCTGGTGCGCGCCTGCTGCGCGGCAATCACTTTGCGCCAGGCCACTTCCGCCTCGGCGGGCTTGCCGCTGGTATCGATCGCCTCGGCTGCCTTGCGCGCATCCGCCGCCGCATCCTGGGCCACCGTCTGCTGCGACCAGGCGGTCTCCGCCGCCAAAGGATAGAAACTCGCCCCGGCCAGCAATCCGGCCATCGTCAACGCCACGCTACGCACGCTCATGGTTCGCCCCCATAAGAATTACGGGGTCTGCGCGACCAACACCCCTTGCCGACATGCTAAGGCGTGTGCCCATTCCCCGCAAGTTTGCGTAGATAACAGGGTTTTTCACTGCATCTTGGCCACGCTCTGGGGTATTGTGCGTCCGATGGCGGGTCTCAACATCCTTTATGTGGAAGACGATTTGCGGCTGGCGGAGGAGGTTTCCCGGCTGATGGCAGCCGATGGCCATCGTTTGTCATGGACCGATAGCGGCGAAGAAGGACTGAAGCGCGCCGCGAGCACGGCGTTCGACGTCGTCATTCTCGATCGCATGTTGCCGGATCTGTCGGGCATCGAAATCGTCCGCCGCCTGCGCCAGGCGGGCGTGGCCGCGCCGGTGCTGATGCTATCGGCGCTCGGCCGCGCCGAGAACCGCACCGAGGGGCTCGACGCCGGTGTGGACGATTACATGGCAAAGCCGTTCGACCCGCCTGAATTGAGCGCTCGCGTGCGCGCATTGCATCGCCGCGCGGCGGGAATGGCGCATAGCGCGGTGATCCTGTTCGGCGACCTGGAATGCCATGTGAAGGCGCGCACCGCGCACCGCGCGGGCCGGCACATTCCGCTCAGCCCCAAGGAATTCACGCTGTTCCGCTATTTCATGGACAATGCCGGTGAGGTGGTCACTCGCGAGATGCTGCTCCGCAATGTCTGGAACCTGTCGTTCGATCCGCAGACCAACGTGATCGACGTCAATGTCGGACGGCTGCGCCGCAAGCTTGAGGATGGCTTCGAGACGCCGGTGCTCGAGACGATCTGGGGAACGGGATATCGGCTGGTGGCGGCCTGAATATGGATAGGGCGCGAAGGCGTACCTCATTGACGACGCCGCTGGTGCTGGCGGTGGCGGCGCTGGCGCTCGCGGCGACCGCTTTGCTCTATGCGGTGACTGCGGGCGTAATCCGCAGCGAGACCGAGGCTGCGCTGCGGGCGACAGTGGATACCGACATAGCAGCGCTGGCGGACATCCACGCGACCGGCGGGCAAAGCGAGCTGATCGCGCGGATGCGCGACCGGCTGGCGATGCGCGCAGACGGGCCGGACCAGCCGCATTACTTGCTCGCCGACCAAAGCGGCAGCCCGATCGCCGGGAACATCGCGCGCTGGCCGATGCTGTCGGCCGAGAACAGTCAGGCCGGGTTCGTGACGCTGTCGGACGGGGCACCCGTTTTCGCGCGCGCGACCCAGCTCGCGCCGAACCTGCGGTTGGTGGCGGCGCGCGAATATGGCGGGCGGAGCGCGCTTCTCGAACATGTGCGCACTGCGTTTCTGGTTGCCGGCGCCGGGGTGCTCGCCGCAGCCTTGCTGCTCGGCTGGTTTGCGGCACTGCGACTGCGCCGGCGTGTCGACACGCTCAACACCGGACTGCGCGCGATCGAAGCGGGCGATCTCCAGCACCGGCTGATCGGCAAGGATGCGCGCGACGAACTCGGCGAGCTTGCCGTGCATGTCGAGCAACTGGTCGCGCGGCTGGCGGCAGTGGTGCAAGCGCAGCGCGACGTGACGGATCAGGTTGCGCACGAGATCCGCACGCCGTTGATGCATCTCGACACCCATTTGTTGCGGCTGATCGAGCGCAGCGTCGATCCAGTGCTCACCGCCGCGCTCGGGCAGGTCCGGCAGGATTCCCGGCGCATCGCCGACCTGCTCGATTCGCTGCTCGACATCGCCGCGAGCGAAGCCGGACGGGGCGATCGACGCGGCTTCGAGAGCGTCGATCTGTCGGAAATCGCCGGAAGCCTTGCAGACCTTTATGCCGACAGCGCCGCCGATCTTGGCCTCGATCTGCAAACCGAGATAGTGCCCGGCGTGACGCTGACCGGCGACGCGATGCAGCTGACCCGCGCGCTTTCGAACCTGCTCGACAATGCCTTCAAATATGCCGGCGCCGGCGCGCGCGTGACGTTAATTGTCGCGCCGGGACCGCGCGTCATCGTGCGCGACAATGGCCCCGGCGTGCCCGAGGCGTTTCGCGAGCGCGTCTTCGGCCGGTTCGAACGCGGAATCGGCGCGGGCGAAGGGCACGGCTTGGGGCTTGCGTTGGTCCGCGCGATCGTGGCGCGCCATGGGCTGCAGATATCCTGCCGGGATGCGAGCCCCGGCGCCGAATTCCTGATCGAACCGGAAGGAACGCTGTGATGCTGCCCCTCGCCCTGATCCTTGCATTGGCGACCGCCGAAACGCCGACCGACAGCGCATCGGCGGCCATTGCGCGGGGTGCCACAGCGGAAGCGGCGGGCGATGGCCGGGGGATGCTCGCCGCCGCCCGCACGCTGGAAGCGCTGGGCGCGGCCCCGCGATCGGGCGAGGCCGATCTTGCTGCTTATTGGCGCGCGCAGGCGCTCGCGCGCGGCGTCAAGGACAAGCTCCCGCCGGTACGCGGACGCGCGCTCGGCCCGGCCTATAGCCGCGGCTCACTCTCGCCCGGCGCGACCTTATCGACCGAGCAGGTGTTTCTCGCCGGGCAAAAGGCCGAAGTCGCCCTTGTCCCGCAGCCGGGCCGCAACCTGGCTATCACGGTTGTCCTCAAAGAAAGGTCAATCTGCGCGCGCGCCTCCGCCGGGCCTCGCATCAAGTGCGACTGGATACCGACATTCACGGACCGCGTTCAAATCCGCATTACCAATTCTGGCCGGGTATCCGCGCTGTATTACCTGGTGAGCAACTGAGGCTGCGGCCCGGGCGACCAACCTATTTATCGACAGGATCGCCTCAGGCGGCACCGTCGCTTCGCCGGCACCGTCAAGGGCAGCGCCTCTTTGTGGAACCGCTCGATATTGGGCCGCCCCGCACGATGTTTTGCGCGATTCCCGCGAGCTCTATACCGAAACGGGCTTCGCGGCTTCGCTCTCGATTGCCGTCCATTCGGTCGGAGCTACACGCCTCTCAACCGCTGCCACATGGTCTGACAACACCCACTTGCGCGGTTTGGGCCGCTGGCCTATCGCCGCGATCGAAGCAAATGCCACAGAATCCGCTTTCAACCAGTTTATTTTAGGACATATTTCAGATGCCGAAAAGCAAAGGTGGAGCAGGAGAAGCGGCGCTGGTCGAAGGCCCAAAGGTCAGCGGAAGCCTGCCGCTCTATGCGGAGCCTCGCGCGGTTAATAGCATCACGCATAAATCGGTCGCGCTGCGCACCGGTCAGGGCGACTATTTCTTCGCCGCGAAGATGCCGCTGGTGCAGGTCACCGTCGATGAGTTCGAAAGGGCGATGCTGGACTATCCCATCGTGTTCTTCGGCGACGACCGTCAGCCCTTTGTGGTGACAAGTGTCGAACTCGAAAAAAATCAGTTTGTGAGCGACGGCGAGTATCGCACGGGCGCCTATATTCCGGCCTATCTTCGCCGCTATCCGTTCGTGTTCGCCAAGGACGAGGGCAGCGATGCGCTGATCCTGTGCCTGGACCAGGCATCGAACCGTCTTGCGGCAGCGGGTGAGGCAGATACCGAGGCGCTGTTCGATGGCGACACGCCGACGGCGCTGACGCAGCAGGCGCTGTCCTTTTGCGAGAGCTATGAAGGTGCCAGCGCGCGCACGCGTGCGTTCATCGATCTGGTCGATGAACTGGGTCTGCTGGAGCGGCAGAGTGCAAAATATACGCCGCCCGCGAGCGACACATCGACGCTTTTGCTGGAATATCTGACGATCGATCGGGCACGCTTGGACGCGTTGGACGCGGAAAGCTTTCAGAAGCTGCGCGACGCTCAGTTTGTGGGCGCAGCCTATGCGGTGGCCGCGTCGCAGGCGCAGTGGATGGTGCTGCCGCTTCTCCAAGGCTGAGGGCTCGCGATTAGGAGGTAGGGACCGGAGGGCGATGGTGCCGGGTCCCGGTCTTTTGTCGCGCCTCCGCTTGCCGCGTGGTGCCCGATCCGGCTGATGCGGTGTCGGGTCAGTCGGCGCTGGCCGGTTTGCGAGCCAAGCGATGCATCAACAAGCACAGTCGTGTTTCCCGGCGCCTCAATGGGTTAGGCGATTTGCGGGGGCGAAAATCTATGCTTGATGGGAAAATGGCGTCGCTAAAGTGATTTGCGCCAAGGATTTAACAGTGATACTTGCCGCGCGGGGTCTGTGCCGGGAGCCATAAGTGGTTTCGGTCCGGCTACAGCAGCAGTGGGGAATTCTTTGTGCGGCATTCTGACTCGCCGAACCGTGGCGCTCGTCTTGGCTCGCGTGCCGTGAGGGCAGTGCTGCGGCTGCGCGGTGGCGCTTCCCTGCTTACGCTGACTTCGACGATGGGCCTTATCGGCTTCCTGGCGCCAGCCGCTTTCGCGCAGAGCACGCCGACGCCGACGCCAACCCCGGCACCACCACCTGCGATCGTGGTGCCGGCGAAGGGCGCCTTGATCTACAATCCCGTAACGGGTCTCAACGAGACGGTGGAGGGGGTGAACCCGCCCGCCACGGTCATCACCACGCTCCACAACAGCATCTTCCTGGCGACGAAGGTGGGCCAGACCTTCAGCATCACCACGCCAGCCAATGGCAGCACCGCTGCCGTTACCAAGACCTACACCGTCAAGTCCGTCACCGCGAACAGTGGTGGGCACGTCACGTCGGTCGTCTTAAACGACGGCACGACCGACGCCACGCAGGCCGTGGTGGTCGATGACTCCGCCAAATACGCCAATACACCCGTTCTTGCGTCGGGCGGCGCGGCGACCGGGATTGCCAATTATACTCCACCGGTCGTCACCGGCGGCGATCGAATCTATCGCGATATCAAGCGTGGCAGCGATGGCAGCGACGGCAATGATGGCTTCGGCGTCGAGATCTGCTTCTTCGGTTGCTGGACGCTCGGCTACGCGGCTGGCGACGGCGAAGATGGCGCGAACGGCGGAACGATCGCCAACGGTTCGCTAGCGCCCAGCTACGGCGCGATTCTATCGACCACGGCGGGCGTCGCCGGTGTGGTGGTGCAGAGCATCGGCGGCACGGGCGGCGACGGCGGTAACGCTTATGGCGCATTGCCGGCCGGCGACGGCGGCGGCGCCGGCGTCGGCGGCAACGTGGTTTTCACCAATCGCGCTCAGGTGACCACCACCAAGGACAATAGCATCGGCGTTCTGGTCGGCAGCACCGCCGGCCGCGGCGGCGCGGGCGGCGACGGCTATATCTTTTCGAGCGGTGGCTCGGGCGGTGTAGCAGAAGGCGTGGCTGGGAACGCCACCGGGACCAACGCGGTGCAGGCGGGGTCCGCCGGCTCGGGCAACATCGACACGTCGGGCAAGGGCTCGATCGGTCTTCAAGTGCAGAGTCTGGGCGGCTCGGCCGGCAACGGCGGCAATTCGATCGGGCTCGTGTCCGATTCGGGCGGCGGCTCCTTTGGCGGCAAGGGTGGCGTCGCGACCGCAAATCAGCAGGGCACGATCGTCACACGCGGCGGGAGTGCGCACGGCGTGCTGGCCCAATCCGTCGGCGGATCGGGCGGATCGAGCGGCTTTAGCGGCGGCCTGTTCGCCGCCACATCGGGCGGCGCCGCAGGCGGCGACGGCGGCACCGCGGTCATCACTGCATCCGGCACCTCCTTTACCCAGACGCAGGGCGCCAACGCAGCGGCATTGTTTGCGCAGAGCGTTGGCGGCGGCGGCGGCGACGGCGGCGTGGCCGTCGGCGCGGTGTCGCTGGGCTCCACTGGCGGCGCGGGTGGCGCGGGCGGCATCGTAAACATTGCCGTCGATGCGGGCGCGCAGGTCAGCACTCAGGGCAGCGGCTCCTACGGCATCATGGCGCAGACGATCGGCGGCGGCGGCGGCAGCGCCGGCCTGACGGTGGGTCTCGCGGCGGCACTGGGCGGCAGTGGCTCGGGCGGCGGCACCGGCGGCACCGTCACGCTCAGCAGCGGTGCGACAATCTCCACCACCGGCACCGATTCCAAAGGTATCTTCGCGCAGTCGGTCGGCGGCGGCGGCGGCAATGCCTCGGGTACCGGCGGCCTCGTGTCGTTGGGCGGCAGCGGCGGCGGTGGCGGCACTGGCGGCAACGTCAGCGCCTCGAACAGCGGGGCGATCAGCACGACCGGCAAGGGTTCGGACGGCATCTTTGCGCAGTCGGTCGGCGGCGGCGGTGGCTCCGGATCGACTGCGATCGGCCTGGGCGCGCTGGGCGGCTCGGGTGCGGGCGGCGGCCAGGGCGGCACGGTCAACGTCACCAACTCCGGCTCGATCACCACCAGCGGCGACAAGGCGCGCGGTATCTTCGCGCAGTCAGTGGGCGGCGGCGGCGGCAGCGGCGGTGATTCGGTGGGCGCCATCGCCTTTGGCGGCTCGGGTGCGACGACTAGTCCGGGCGGTAACGTCACCGTCACCAATTCCGGCTCGATCCAAACGAGCGGCAATTTCTCGACGGGCATCCAGGCGCAGTCGGTGGGCGGCGGCGGCGGCGATGGCGGGTCCTCGGCCGGCCTGTTCTCGGCCGGCGGCTCAGGCGGCGGCGGCGGCAATGGCGGCGTGGTCACGGTCAGCAACACCGGCAGCATCATCACCCAGGGCGCCAAC
>JAZKJE010000043.1:41187-66911 GCA_040384525.1 Pseudomonadota bacterium | reverse complement strand
CGCTCTTCTGGGTCGCGGCCTGGGCGGATAGCGACTAGCGCGCTTGCCACCGCCGCACCCACGCGTCTAAGGGCCCGGTCAATCGCATGGACCCGGTGCAAGTCCGGGTGGCTATCCCGGCCGCCGATCCGCCGGGCAACCTCCATATGTTCAGCTAATCATGGGCGAGTTGCGCCCGGGCATGTGGTGCGTCTCACGGCAGGCAAATGACCACACTCAATCAATTCCGACAGGAATGGTTCTCCAGCGCGGGCGAATTGCGCCGTGACGTGCTCGCGGGCATCGTCGTTTCCCTCGCGTTGATTCCCGAGGCTATCGGCTTCTCGATCATCGCCGGGGTCGATCCGAGCGTGGGGCTATATGCCTCGATCGCCATCGCGATCATCATCTCATTGCTCGGCGGGCGGCCCGCGATGATCTCTGCGGCCACCGCTGCGGTCGCGGTGGTCGTCACGCCGTTGGTGCGCGATCACGGGGTCGAATATCTGTTCGCGGCGTCGATCCTCATGGGCGTGATCCAGATCGGCGCGGGGCTGTTGCGCCTTGATCTGCTGATGCAGTTCGTCTCGCGATCAGTGATAACTGGCTTCGTCAACGCATTGGCGATCCTCATCTTTATGGCGCAGCTTCCGCAGCTGATCGGCGTCAGCTGGCACAGCTATGCGATGATCGCCGTGGGTCTCGCGATTATCTATCTGCTGCCGCGGCTTACCAGGGCGGTGCCATCGCCGCTCGTCGCGATCATCGTACTCGCGGTCGCCAGCGTCGCATTTGGCCTGCCGGTCAACACCGTGGGCGATATGGGCAAATTGCCCGAGGGGCTGCCGAGCTTCCATCTCCCGCAAATCCCGCTGACGCTGGAAACGCTCCAGATCATCCTGCCTTACTCGCTGACCATGGCGGCGGTCGGCCTGCTCGAATCGCTGCTTACCGCGCAGATCGTCGATGACATGACCGATACCGACAGCGACAAGCGCCGCGAATGCGCGGGGCAGGGCGCGGCCAATATCGGCGCGGCTCTGGTCGGTGGCATGGGCGGCTGTGCGATGATCGGCCAGTCGGTGATCAACGTCACCTCGGGCGGGCGCAAGCGGCTCTCCACCTTCGCCGCGGGCGCATTCCTGCTGTTCCTGCTCGCAGTGCTCGGGCCGACTGTGGGCCGTGTCCCGATGCCGGCTTTGGTCGCGGTGATGATCATGGTTTCGATCGGCACGTTCAGCTGGAACTCGATCTCGAATCTCCGCCGCCACCCACCGACATCGTCGATCGTCATGCTGGTAACCGTTGTGGTCGTGGTCGCCACGCATGATCTGGCGCGGGGCGTTCTAGCCGGCGTATTGCTTTCGGGTATCTTCTTCGCGGGCAAGGTCCGCCGCATGTTCGCGGTCGAGCGCTCGGAAAGCGGCGAGAGCGTCGTCTACCGCGTCAGCGGAGAGATTTTCTTCGCCTCGGTCGATCGCTTCACACGTGCGTTCGGGGTGGAGCGGGGCAGGGCCGTCACCATCGACGTATCCGCCGCGCACTTCTGGGATATCTCGGGGGTGGGCGCGCTCGACAAGATCGTCGCGCGTCTCCGCCGTGACGGATCGGTGGTGGACGTCATCGGCTATAACGAGGCAAGCGCCGACCTGGTCGATCGCTTCGCACTGCATGACAAAACCGGCTTCGAACTCGGCGCGGTGCCGCATTGAGCGGAGGGCGGAGAAAAAACTCCGCCCTCTCGCCCTTATTTCACAGTCAGTGTGGCGCTCTTCAACTTCACCGAATCCGGCCCTGACGAGATCGTGAACGTGCCCGGCTCCACCACGCGCTTCATATCCACATTCCACAGCGACAGATCGCGCGGCGTCAGCTCGAACTGCACGGTCTTCTTCTCGCCCGGCTTCAGCGTCACGCGCTCAAAGCGCTTCAGCTCCTTCACCGGCCGCGTCACGCTCGCCAGATCGTCGCGCACGTAAAGCTGCACAACCTCGTCGCCCGCGCGCGTGCCGGTGTTGGTCACGTCCACGCTCACCTTCACGTTGTTCATCCGGCCAATAGTGGGCGTCGCGATCACCGGCGCGGCAATGTCGAAGGTCGTGTACGAAAGCCCATAGCCGAACGGGAAGAGCGGACTTGTCTCTGCGAACAGATACCCGCGCCGCGCGCTCGGCTTGTGGTTGTAGAACATCGGCAGCTGGCCCACGTCGCGGGCAATCGTCACGGGCAGCTTGCCGCCCGGATTGTCGCGTCCGAAGACCACGTCGGCCACGGCATTCCCGGTCTCCTGGCCCAGATACCAGCCCTCGATCAACGCCGGCGCATTGTCCGCCAGATACTTCACCGCCAGCGGGCGTCCGTTGAGCAACAGCACCACCACCGGCTTGCCCAAAGCGAGCAGTTCCTTGGCCAGCTGGTTCTGCGGCCCGATCAGCTCGAGCGAGTTGCGGTCGCCCAGGTGATTGTCCGCCCATGCCTCGCGGCTGAGCTGTTCGTTATCGCCCAGCACCAGGAAGATCACATCGGCGTTCTTCGCGGTCTCAATTGCCTCCGCGCGCAATTTGTCGTTGGTCGCATCGTCGACGAGTTCGACTTCGTCCGCGGCCCAGGCCCGGCTCTTGGTCAGCTTCACGCCCTCGGCAAAGTCCACTTCGAACTTGCCCTTGCCCTCGGACTTCAGCCCCTCAAGCACGCTCACCACGTGGCGCGGCACATCCGAATAGCCGCCGATCGGCGTGTCGTTAGCATGCGTGCCGATCACGGCCATCCGCTTGATCTTGCTCGCGTCGAGCGGGAGCAGCCCGCCTTCGTTCTTGAGCAGCACCATGGCTTCGCGCGCGGCTTCGCGGGCGAGTGCGATTGCGTCGGGCGTCTCGGTCTTCTTCGCCGCTGCCTTGGCATCGACATAGGGGTTTTCAAATAGCCCGGCGTTGAACTTCAATTTCAGGATACGCCGCACCGATTCATCGATTTGGGCCACGTCCACGCGCCCTTCGCGCACCAGTTGGGGCAGCAGCGCATAGGCCTCGCCGTCCGGTGTCTCGAAATCGACCGTGGCGTCGAGCGCTCGCACCGCGGCATCGCCAAGATTGTCGAACATCTTGTGCCGCGTATTGAGCTCACGGATCGCGAAATAATCGCTCAGCACCACGCCCTTAAAGCCCCATTCCTGACGCAGCACATCGTGCAGCAGCCAGCGATTGGCGTGGCTCGGAATGCCGTCGATCTCGTTGTACGATGGCATCACCGACATCACCGGAAGCTCGGTCACTGCGCGTTCGAAGGGCGGGAAGAAATTCTCGCGCAGCGTGCGTTCGGAAACCGTCGCCGGTCCGATATTGGTGCCGCTCTCCGGTGCGCCATGGCCGGTCATGTGCTTGAGCGTGACATAGACCTTGTCGGGCGCGAGCGGCAGCGTGGTGCCCTGGAAACCGCGGATCGCGGCCAGCCCCATCTCGCCAACCAGATACGGATCCTCGCCATACGTCTCCTCGATGCGTCCCCAGCGCGGATCGCGAGAGATATCGACCACCGGTGCCAGTGCCAGATTGGCGCCACGCGCGCGCATCTCGCGCGCCGCAACCGAGAAGATTCTCTCCTGCAGTTTCGGGTTCCAGGTGGAGGCCAGCGCAATCGCCTGCGGGAAGCTGGTCGCGCCCGGCGCCACATAACCGTGCAGCGCTTCCTCATGCATGATCAGCGGGATGCCGAGCCGCGTTTTCTCCACCGCCCATTTCTGCGCAGCATTGATGTAGCGCGCCGTATCCTCCGGGCCGCGATTGACCGTGCCTGCAGCAGCGCCCGCCGCCGGGCCCTGCGTGATCGCGCGGCGATCGTAAGGCCGCGAAATCTGGCCCAGGCCATTGGGGAAGTTCTGCGCTGCCTTCGCTCCGTCGAATTCGCCCTCGGGCGTCTGGATCTTCTCCTTGGCCAGCCAGATCGCGACCATCTGCTGAACCTTTTCCTCCAGCGTCATCCGCTTGAGCAGATCGTCGACGCGCGCATCGATCGGCTGCGATGCGTCCTTGTAGATCGGCTTGTCGGCCCTGCTCTGGGCGAAGGCGGGCGTTGCGACGAATGGCGTCAACGCGGTTGCGCTCAACGCGGCAAGGGCAGCCATCGGCAAGCGGTTGAAAAGACGCATTTCTCTCTCCTGATGCGCAGCTTTGGGCGCTGTCTCGCGGTGTTTGGTAGCGCTATCAACTATAGATGCGGACTCGGAACGGTCAACCGTCCACGACGATTGTTACGGGATTGCATACGTAACATCGCAGGCCTATCCCCGCAGACGATGAGCAGACCCAGCCGAAGAAGCCGAGGCACGGTCACCGTGCAAGATGTCGCCAAGGCCGCAGGTGTGTCGGCCATGACGGTGTCGCGTGTAGTCAATGGCGGCGCCAATGTTCGGGAGACGACGCGCGTCGCCGTGCTCGAAGCCATCGCACTGCTCAATTACTCGCCAAACAGCGCAGCACGCAGCCTTGCCGCAGGCGAGGCGACTCAGATCGGCTTGCTCTATTCAAACCCTTCGGCGGCCTATCTCTCGCAATTCCTGATCGGCGCGCTTGCCGCTGCGCGTAAGGCCGGGTGCCATCTGGTCCTCGAATCCTGCGAAGGCGAACGCGCCGATGAACAGGCCGAGGCCACGCGCCAGTTCGTCGCCACCAGTGTGGAGGGCGTGATCCTGCCGCCGCCGCTGTCGGAGGCCGCACCGGTCCGCGCCGAACTCGAAGCTGCCGGCATTCCCTGGGTCTCGGTCGCGATGGGCCTTCCGCCCGCCCGCAGCCTGAACGTCCGCATCGATGATTTCGCCGCAGCTGCCGCGATGACCCAGCACCTCCTCGATCTGGGCCACACCAAGATCGGCTTCATCCGGGGCAATCCGAACCAGACTTCGTCGGCGGAGCGCTATCGCGGCTTCATCTCGGCCTGCGAAGATTCCGGGCTGGATGTGAAGTCGCTGGCGGTGGAGCAGGGCTATTTCACCTTCCGCTCCGGCATCGTCGCCACGGAGCGTCTGCTCGATCGCGCCGATCCGCCCACCGCAATCTTCGCGTCGAACGACGATATGGCCGCCGCCGCGGTCGGCGTCGCGCACCGTCGGGGGCTGCATGTGCCGCAGGATCTCAGCATCGTCGGTTTCGACGATACGTCGCTCGCCACCACAATCTGGCCCGAACTCACCACCGTGTCGCAGCCGATTGCCGCCATGGCCGAATCGGCGCTCAATCTGTTGCTCGCCCGTCTGCGCGAACGGCGCGGTGCCGATGGCGGCAAGCTGGAGGAGCAGGTGCTCGATCACGAATTGATCACCCGCGAATCCTCCGGACCGCCACGCGCCGTGGTTGGATCGGCTAAGCCTGGCTCGACCAAGGTCGAAAAACGACGCTGACAACGCTTGCTTTTCCTCTGCGTCCGGGCCACCGTTACCGCTAACACGCCACGGGAATCGTGGCGACTAGGAGGGGAAGTTCCATGAATCAAACAGGCGAGAGGACCAATATGGGCCTCGTCTTCGCCATCGTTGCGGTGGCGACGATCGGCGGCTTGCTGTTCGGCTATGACAGCGGCGCCGTGAACGGCACACAGCCGGGTCTGAAGGCCGCGTTTATGCTGGATGAGGCCGGCCTGGGCTTCACCGTAGGCTCGCTCCTGATCGGCTGCGTCATTGGCGCATCGCTCGCTGGCCTCCTCGCCGATTCGATGGGCCGCCGCAACGTGATGCGCATTTCCGCCGTCCTGTTCCTCGGCGGCGCGCTGGTTCAGGGTTTCGCGCACGATCACACCGTCTTCGTCATCGCCCGTATCATTGGCGGCATGGCAGTCGGTGCAGCATCTGTGCTCTCCCCGGCGTACATTTCCGAAGTCGCCCCCGCCAGCATTCGCGGACGGATGACCACGGTGCAGCAGGTGATGATCATCACTGGCCTCACCGCAGCTTTCGTCGTCAATTACTACGTCACTGCGGTGGCGGGTGTTTCGACCAACAAGATCTGGGCTGATATCGAGGCTTGGCGCTGGATGTATCTGCTCCAGGCTGTCCCTGCGGTGGTCTTCCTGATCGCGCTCTTCTTCATCCCGGAAAGCCCGCGCTATCTGGTTGCCAAGGGGCGCAATGAAGAGGCGCTGGCCGTGCTCACCAGCCTGTCGGGCCCAAGTGCGGCCGCGGCCAAGGTCGCCGAGATCCAGGCGAGCTTTTCCAACGATCACCGCCCCCGCCTCAGCGATGTGCTCACGCCCAAGGGTGGCGCTGGCTTCCTCGGCGTCCGTAAGATCGTCTGGGTCGGCATCATGCTGGCGGTGTTCCAGCAGCTCGTCGGCATCAACGTGATCTTTTATTACGGCGCAACGCTCTGGCAGGCTGCCGGCTTCAGCGAGCAGGACTCGCTGATGATCAACATCGTCTCTGGCGCAGTCTCGATCGCTGCCTGCTTCGTGACCATCGCAGTGATCGACAAGGTCGGCCGCAAGCCGCTTCTGTTGATCGGCTCGGTCGGCATGGCCGCATCGCTGTTTGCGATGGTGTATGCCTTCAGCCAGGGTGGCATCGAAAACGGCAACCTCGTGCTCTCTGACGATACCGGCATGATCGCAGTGGTGGCCGCGAACATCTATGTCATCTTCTTCAACGTCAGCTGGGGTCCGGTAATGTGGGTGATGCTCGGCGAAATGTTCCCGAACCAGATCCGCGGATCGGCGCTTGCCGTGGCTGGGTTCTTCCAGTGGACCGCGAACTACCTCATCGCACAGGCGTTCCCGGTGATGCTGGCAAGCATCGGCCTTGCCGCCAGCTACAGTTTCTATGGCGTGTGCGCGGTGATCAGCTTCTTCCTGGTCGCCAGGTTCATCCATGAGACCAAGGGCAAGGAACTGGAGGCGATGGAGGGCTGACGCCTTTCCGCGCTGACGCTTATAACGGGGGCGCGGGCCGCGAGGCTCGCGCCCTCTGCATGACAAGAGGACGATGATGACCCGCACGCCCGCACGCCCGTTCCGCTCGCGCGAATGGTTCGCCGCACCCGGCCGCAGCGACATGGCGGCGCTCTATCTCGAGCGCTTCATGAATTATGGCATCACGCGTGACGAGCTGATGTGCGGCAAGCCCATCATCGGCATCGCGCAATCGGGCAGCGATATCGCCCCGTGCAACCGCATCCACCTCGAGACGGTGAAGCGCGCCCGCGAAGGCATTCTCGCGGCAGGCGGCATCCCGATGGAATTCCCGCTCCATCCGATCTTCGAGAATTGCCGCCGGCCCACCGCCGCGCTCGATCGCAACCTGGCCTATCTCGGCCTGGTCGAGATCCTCAACGGTTATCCCATCGACGCTGTCATCCTCACCACCGGCTGCGACAAGACCACGCCGTCGTCGCTAATGGCCGCTTCCACCGTCGATATCCCCGCAATCGTCCTTTCGGGCGGTCCCATGCTTGATGGCTGGCACGATGGCGAACTCGTCGGCTCGGGCACCGTCATCTGGCGCAGCCGCCGCAAACTGGCTGCGGGCGAGATCGACGAAGCCGAATTCCTCCGCCGCGCCACAGACAGCGCGCCCTCGTCCGGCCATTGCAACACGATGGGCACCGCCTCGACAATGAACTCCATCGCCGAAGGGCTCGGCATGTCGCTTCCCGGCTGCGCGATGATCCCGGCGCCGTACCGCGAGCGCGGCCAGATGGCCTACGAGACCGGCAAGCGCATCGTCGACATGGCCTATGAAGACCTGCGCCCGTCCAAGATCCTGACGCGCCAGTCTTTCCTCAACGCAATCAACCTGCTCACCGCGATCGGCGGCTCGACCAACGCCCAGCCGCACCTGATCGCAATGGCCGCGCATGCCGGCATAGAGATCACTCCGGCAGACTGGATGCAGGGCTACGACCTGCCGCTGGTCGTCAACATGCAGCCCGCCGGAAAGTATCTGTCGGAGCGCTTCCACCGCGCAGGGGGCATTCCGGCGGTTCTCACCGAGATGATCGCCGCCGGGCATATCGACGGCAGCGTGATGACCTGCACCGGTAAGACGCTCGGTGAGAATGTCGCGGGCCGCGAAGCGACCGACCGCGACGTCATTTACCCCTACGATCAGCCGATGATGGAGAAAGCCGGATTCCTCGTCCTCTCGGGCAATCTCTTCGATCAGGCGATCATGAAGACCAGCGTGATTTCCCCCGATTTCCGCGCCCGCTATCTCTCGCGCCCCGGCGCCGAGAATGTGTTCGAAGGCCGCGCGATCGTGTTCGACGGCTCGGACGACTACCACCACCGCATCAACGATCCCGCGCTCGGCGTGGACGAGAATTGCATCCTCGTCATTCGTGGCTCCGGACCATTGGGCTGGCCCGGCTCGGCCGAAGTGGTGAACATGCAGCCGCCAGATCACCTCATCCAGGCCGGCATCATGAGCTTGCCCACGCTCGGCGACGGTCGCCAGTCGGGCACCTCAGACAGCCCCTCGATCCTAAACGCCTCCCCCGAAAGTGCTGCGGGCGGCGGGCTTTCGTGGCTCCACACCGGCGACACGATCCGCATCGATCTTAACAAGGGCAGCTGCAACGCTCTGGTTGACGCGGAGGAAATCGAGCGCCGCAAGGGCGAACCCGCGCCGCCGATCCCCGAAAGCCAGACGCCGTGGGAAGAATTGTATCGCGAAAAGACCAACCAGCTGGGGCAGGGCGGTGTTTTGGAGTTTGCGCTCAAATATCGCAAGACCAGCGAAAAGGTCCCGCGCCACAATCACTGATGGCGCGGGCGCCCTTTTAGAGTTCCATCCCTTGCAGGTGGATGCGCCGCGTGCCGCCCGCGCGCGCGATCGCAGCTTGCACATCGGGCCGCGCCTTGAGCGCCGGGAGCCGTGACGTGATCGGGTCGATCGGCGCTGCGGCGGGCGGAGCGTCAAAGTCGCTCAGCAGCGCCAGCGCCTGTGCCAGCCGCGCCGGATCTTCGAGCCGCCGGATCAGCGCCGCCGCCGCACGATCCATCTCGCCCATGCAGAGCAGCAGCCGGGTCAGCGCCTCCGGATGATCCTTCTCCCGCTCCGAGAGGAAAGCGAGGTCGGCCTGGGCCGCCGTCCGGTCGCCGGTCAGCGCATAGGCGCAGCCGCGCGCATAGCGCATCTCCGCCGCGCCATAGGCGCTGACCGGCATCGGCCTGGCGAACGGGGCCAGCGTTGCCAACGCTTCCTTGGGCGCGGTGGCGAGCTGCATCTGGGAGAGATTGATCAACTGGCTGACATTGAGACCGCCATTCTCTTCCGCGCCGGAGCCGGAGCGTAGCGCCGCCTCGGCATCCTTGGGGCGGCCGAGCAGCCAATAGGTGCGCGACAGCCCGTCCCACCACCAGTTTCGCTGCTCGTCGCCGTCCGAATAATCCGCGGCCGATGTGCGCACCTTGCCGGCGATCTCCAGCGTCTTGAGCGCCCCTTCGGCGTCGCCCAGCATCCGCTGCTGCTGCGCGGCGAGCAGGATCGGATTGAGCATCTGCGGATAGTCCTGCATCGCCGTCCGCGCCTCCGCCAGCAGCCGCGTTGCCGCGGCCCGCAGGTCCAGGTCTGCCGGCAGCATCGCCCGGAAGCGTGGATCGAAACTCATCTCCAGCAGGATCGAGGGGTGCTTGATCCGGCTGACCAGCTTCGCCGCATCGGCCTTGCGGCCATCGGCGACCAGATACTCGGCTTCGCTCTGCAGGAAGCCGTCGAGCAGCGGCACCGGCTCTTCGGGCTGATATGCGGGCGAAGTCACCACGCGCAGTAGCCGCCGGCGCGCCGCCACGACTTTGCGATCGCGCAGGTCATTGTCGTACAGCGACAGCCAGCGCAGCGGAATGCGATTGAGGATATCGGGCGCCCGTGCGGCCATCGCCTCGATCGTCACCGCGACAGCGTCCGGCGAGTTGCGCGATTCATGGTCCAGCCGCTGGTTCCACAGCATCATGCTGCTGCCGCCCTTGGCGATCGCCGCCATCGCCATGCGATAGGCGCGGTCGCGGTCCCTGCTATTGGCGGCACAGGCGGTCGCGGCTTCATAGGCGTCGATCGCCAGCGCGCGCGGCAGCGGATCCCCGCCGCCATCGGCCAGCGCACGATCCAGCGCGGTGGCGGCGGTATCGCAGTCTCCCTTGCGCGCGGCCTGGATCCCGCTTCGCGCCGCCGCCTCGCGCACCGTGATCGACGCGCCCTTGTCCTTGCTCGCATCCACTGCCTGCGCGTGTGCCACGCCCGTGCACATCACCAGTGCCGCGCCAATTGCCGCGATCCGCATCCTCTGATCCCCCTATGCCTGCCGGAAACTATTGCCGCGGTTGGCAAATCCGGCAACGGCAGAAATGGCTGGAGCGAGGGCAGGGGGCTCAGCCCTTGCGGATCAGCCCGATGCCCGTGGCGATCAGCCAGAGCGTCAGCCCCATGAACCCGGCGATAGTAGCCATCGCAAAGCCACTGCCATCCGCGCCGAGCGAGATCGTCAGCCCTTCGCCGGTGCCCGCCACCAAAGTGATTGCTGTCGCAAAGCCGATCCCTGCGGTGACCTTCGCGCGCTCGCTCCACTGAAGGGCGGCCAATTGGCCGACGAACAACGCGGTCATCAACTGCCCCAGATGCTCGCCAATCGCGACGCCGCCATAGGCGTTGAGCAGATCGAACGCGCGCCCGGCTGCTGCCGCTGCTTCGGGGGTGCCGGTCGCATGGGTATGCGCAAGGCCGGGGATCACGAATACCCAGCGCAGCAGGCCGATCACTTGCGCCAGGCCGGCCAATGCCCCGGTAACCGCCGCGCCGATGGCAAGGGCAGGGCGCTCTGCGATCCGCTCGCGCGTCACCGAAAGTGCGATGCTGATCGGCACCAAAGCCATCGCGGCGAGCGCAAAGCCATACCAGGTGAGGATCAGCGCCGGGCCGCCGGCCGCGAACTTGTCGAGCGCTTCGCCCGCCGAGCGGCGCAGGATGTCCGGATAGTCATAGATCGAAGCGAGGATCGAGAACGGCACGTTGAAAGCGATGGCGAGTGCGATGGCTGCAGCGCCGAGAATCTTGGTTGAGCGCATGATGAAATCCTTTTGTCCCTATCCGGTGACAAAGCCAAATATCTCCGGATGGTGACATGGGCAAGCGAATTTATCACCGGTCAGTGACAAAATAGCTGGCGCGCGCGGAATCAGCGGATTACGAAGCGGAATGGACATGCCCGAAAAGCAGCGGAATCGCGGCCGCACCGCCGATACGATACTCGAAGCGGCAAAAGCCGTGCTCGCTGAACAGGGATTTGCGGGCTGGGGGATCAACGCAATTGCCCGCGCGGCGGGCTGCGACAAGCAGTTGATCTATCGTTATCATAGTGGCCTGGACGGCCTCGCCGAAGCCATCGGCGCAGAGATGGCCGTGTGGCTGGAACAGTCGCTCTCCGCAAACCCCGATAGCTCGCCGGCCACCAGCTACGCCGATCTGATGACGCGCCTTGCGCTCGCCTATCTCGATGCGCTGCGTTCCAATCGCCTCGTCCAGCGCATCCTCGCCTGGGAAGTCGCTGAGGAATCGCCGCTGGTAAAGCTGTTCGCGGAAGCGCGGGGCAAAGCGATGATGACGTGGATCATGCGCGAACGCGGCGATCTCGCCCCGCCTGCCGGGGTCGATGCGCCCGCCGTCAATGCGGTATTGATCGCTGGAGTCCAGCATCTGGTGCTCGCCAGTGCGGCGAATGGCGCCTTCATGGGCATTACGCTGGACGATGCAGGCTGGGCACGGGCGCGGGCTGCGGTGAAGGCGCTGGCAAAGGGCATCTACCTCTAAATTCTCTCCGCATGAGAGAGGGAAGGCTAAACGCCCTCGCGCACCAGCGCGCCCGCTTGACCGGCCACGCTGACCTCGAACGAGAATAGATCGCCCGCACCGGGCATCGCGGCTTTCTCGTCCGCGGACAGATGCTTGGCCGCAGTCGTCGCGAAGACCGTCTTCAATTCCGGCCCGCCAAAGGCGATCTTGGTGATCGCATCGACCGGGAAGTGGACCATTTCCAGCAGTTCACCTGCCGGGGAGTAACGTCGCACCGATGCGCCCTTGTACAGCCCCACCCACACACAGCCTTCGCTGTCCACGGTCGGCCCGTCCGGATAGCCCTCTTCGTTCGGAATGCGGGTAAATTCGCGCCGGTTGGAGAGGGCGCCGTCCGCGTCCAGATCGCAGGCGAAGATCACGCCGCCCAGCGTATCGATATGATAGAGCGTCCGCCCATCGGGGCTCACTGCCGGGCCATTGGTGATCGAGACCATCGGGCTGGAGGCAACGCAGCTGCCATCCGCCGCCAGTCGATAGATCGCGCCGCTATCTGCCTCCTCGGCATCGTCCATCGTGCCGAACCACAGGCGGCCTTGTCCGTCCACCGTCGCGTCGTTCAGCCGGTTGCCGGGGAATTGCGGCTCGGGATCCACCATCGGCGTGAAGCTGCCATCCGCAGGATCGAACCGTGCAAGGCCCGTCTTCAGCCCCGCGACAAATCCGCCGCCCTCGATCGGTGCGACAAATCCCACCTGATCGGGCGCATCCCAGCTGCTTCTGTCGCCGCTCGCCGGATCCAGGCGATGTACCTTACGCCCCTTGATGTCGACAAACCACAAAACCCCGTCGACCCAAACCGGGCCTTCAAGCAACGGCGCCCCGAGCTGCCAGACGCTGACCGGCTGGGAAAGCACCACGCTCATCGCTTAGCGCCAGCCCGCATCCACGAAGAACTCATGGCCGGTAACCAGCCGTGCATCGTCGCTCGCGAGAAACATCGCCATCGCGGCGATATCGTCGGGCACCAGACGGCCCTTCAGACATTGTGCGGTGACGATCTCGGCCTCGCCCTCGGGCGTATACCATTTCATCTGGCGCGGGGTCTTCACATTGCCGGGCACGATGCAGACCGAACGGATGCCATCCGGGCCCAATTCTCGCGCAAAGCTGCGGGTCAGGCCTTCGATCGCTGCCTTGGATGTCTGGTAGAGCGTCAGTTCCTCCAGTGCCAGATGCCAGCTGATCGAGCCGAGATTGACGATCACACCCGCGCCCTTGGCCCGCATGCCCGGGATTACTGCCTGGGCCACGAAGAACAGATGTTTGAGGTTGGTGTTGAGACGGTTGTCCCAATATTCCTCGGTCACTTCCTCGATGGTGTGGCGGTCATCGTTCGCGGCGTTGTTGATCAGGATATCGAAGCTGCCATTTTCCGCGATCAGCCCGGCGATGGTGGCCTGAACGGCCTTGATGTCGGTCAGGTCGATACGGCGAAATGCGGGCGTGTGCGCGCCGCTCAGGCTCGTCACCAGCGCTTCCGAATCCGCCTGCGCGATGTCGAAAAAGGTCACATCCGCGCCCTGGCGCACAAAGCCTTCTACCATGCCCGCACCTATCCCCGAACCGCCGCCGGTGATCAGCACGCGCTTGCCCTTCAGGCTGGGATAGATCGCCCGCTGATCGCGGGTCGCTGTGGTCTGGATGGGATCGGCTTCAGACATGGATCGAAGATACCTTGGGAGGGAAAAGCACGCGGCTCACAGCAGGCCGCGGCCGGAAAGATTGCGCATCAGATCGCGGATGCCGAACTCCCAGGGGGGCGCGGCTTTCGATGTGGTGACGCGGTTGGTGAGGCTGCCGAGCTTCGGCGTGGAGATGCTGACCATATCACCCTCTTTGTGGGTGAAGCCCCGGCCGGGCGTATCGCGGTCCTGGATCGGCGCAAACAAGGTGCCGCAGAACAGCGCGAAGCCATCCGGATATTGATGCTCGCTCATCGTCTGGCGGACGAGATCGGCGGGGTCGCGGCTGATCTCGCTCATCTTGTTGGTGCCTTCGAGCCGGTAATTGTCGGTACCCTCGATCACCAGATCGATCGTCGCGGTGCGGACATCGTCGAGCGAGAAATGATCGTCGAACACGCGGATGAACGGCCCGAGCGCAGTCGAAGCGTTATTGTCCTTAGCCTTGCCGAGCAGCAGCGCCGAGCGCCCCTCGATATCGCGCAGATTTACGTCGTTGCCGAGCGTCGCGCCGACAATGCTGCCATCGCGCGTCACTATCAGCACCACTTCGGGCTCGGGGTTATTCCAGTCGCTATTGGTCCGCACGCCAACATCGGCGCCCCAGCCCACAGCAGAGAGCACCGGCCCCTTGGTGAACACTTCGGCGTCCGGCCCGATCGCGACTTCCAGATATTGCGACCACATGCCGGCATCGATCAATACGGCCTTCAGCGTTGCCGCTTCTTCGCTACCGGGGATCACGTCGCGTATCGATCCGACCTTGGCTTCCAGATCGCCGCGAATCTCGTTGGCGCGAACAGCATCACCGCGTGCGCGCTCTTCGATCACGCGTTCGATTGCCGATACCGCGAAGGTTACGCCGCATGCCTTGATGCATTGCAGATCCACGGGTGCGAGCAATTGCGGGCCTTCGTCGGTGCCGATTGCTTCAGCGCCGCAGATCCGTTCGCCCTCTATTGTCGCCGCGTCGCCGCGCTCGAGAAGGTCGGCCACAGTGGGCACGGAACGCGAGACGTCATAGAGATTGCCGCCGCGCAGCACGACCGGGCTGGGGCCCGCGTCCGTCTGGATACGGCCCACAAGAATGGCCTGCGCATGATCCGCAGGCAGAATATCCGCCGGAGACGCCTTCAACTTCCTCTGCCCCACTCGTCTTTTGATAGCGCTACCATGTGCTTGCACAGGCGCGCGCTGTCAAGCGTTGTGAGCGCTCACAAGACCTTGGTCTTATGCGTGGATATGGCGGATGATTTCGTCGACGATCACGTGAGGCGCGCGCATTGCGCCATCCTCGCTGGCGCGCACGATCCGCCAGGGGCCGAGCAGATCGGCGGCAACAATCGCTTCGTAATTGGCGCGCACGCGCTGTTGAAGCGCAACATCCGCCTCATATTCGTCATAGCTTTTGGCGGTGTAGCTGCGCTCGGCCTTTTGCAGGATCATCGCCTTGGCCAGTTCCCAGGGTGTGTCGAGGTAGATGGAAAGCGCCGGGGCGGGGAGGGCGAATTGCCCGGTTTCCAGCGCCAATATCCATTCCATCAGCGCGCGGCTTTCTTCCGCCGGCACGCGCGCGCCCTGATACGCCATGTTAGAGGCAACATAGCGATCGAAGATCAGCACATCATTGGCCGCGACCGCAGCGTGGATCGCATCGCGCCACTCAAACCGGTCGAGCGCATAGAGCGTCGCGGCGGCATGCGGCGTGACCGGAACGCCCAGATCGCCCGCCATGTACTGCCCGATCGTCACGCCCGCGACCGTCTCGCCATAGCGCGGAAAACCGATCACCTCGGCTTTCTGCCCAGCCGCGTTGAGCGCCGCGCACAATCCGTTGGACGTGGTGTTCTTGCCGACCCCGTCGGCGCCCTCGATAGCGACGATTATTCCCATAAAGCGAGCCTTAGGGTCTGAACTCAGTACCGACAATGGTCGTGACGGAGCGCATTTTGGCGTTGGGCAAGGAATGAGGAGGGAGTGAGGCGGCACCCTCAGGACCGACGAATGACGCCGCCCAGCGCCAAAATGCGCCCGCCGCTTCGCGGTCGCCCGGAGGCGAACGCTGGACTGCGTCAACTCACTTGCTCGGGCCACTAGCCCGCGCTGCGCGAGCTTCCTTGCCAGCGCCCGGCTCCGGGCGATCACGACCGTTGTCGGTGCCGAGTTCAGACCCTGGCAGCTTCGGCCGACAAGTCACGGGAGTCCCTTGCAGGGACGCCTAATCCGGAGAACCCCGTAGACGCGTTTCCGGCCAATTCGGCCTATTTCTGCATAACCTTGCAAAAATACGGGCGACTCGTGGTTTCGGAAACTCTCCTTCTGGTGCTGATTGTCCGGGAAGCCGGCTTGCGCAGCACGCTCGTGGCCCGCCTTTCGATGGCGGGTGCGGACGTGCTGACGGCTGACGACTTCAACGATCCCCGGCTGGCGCGTCACAAGAAGCGGCCGTTGGTGCTGATTGCCGATGAAGCGGCGGTAGACGCGTACGATGGTGGCTGTGACGGTCTGGTCGCCGATCCGCGGTGGCGCCGGCTGGTGGTGCTGTCGCCGGGCGCATGCGCGGTCAGCGACGATCCCCGCCTGATCCGTATCGCGCGCGCCCAGGCGGCCAAGGCGATCGCGCAACTCCTCCCCGAATGGCAGGCCGAACGCACTTAAGTGGGCGGCACCATCCCGGCGGCGAACGCGATACGCAGCGCTTCGGAAAGGCTGCGAACCTCCAATTTCTCCATCAGGTTTGCGCGATAGATCTCCACCGTGCGCGGGCTGATATCCAGTTCATAGGCGATGATCTTGTTCGATCGCCCTTCGATCAGTCCCTTCAGCGTGTCGGTTTCGCGCGGAGAGAGCAAAGCGATCTTGGCCTTGGCGTTCTGAACGCGGGCCTCGACTTCGCTGCCTTGCTCCAGCTTGGCAAAGGCGTGCGCAACCACGTCCATCAGCGTGCGCGCGTCATATGGCTTCTCGACGAAATCGAGCGCCCCCGCCTTCATCGCCTGCACCGCGAGGCCAACATTTCCCTGACCCGTCAGGATGATCGGCACGAACTTCACATTGTGATTGAGCGCGGTGAGCACATCGAGACCCGACGATCCGGGCATGTGGAAATCGAGCAGCAGCACGCCGGGGTCGAGCTCGACTACTTCCTCGAGGAAAGCATCTCCCGATCTATATCCTCGGACGATAAGGTCGGACTGGACCGACAAGAGGCTATGCAGTGAGGCGCGGACTGCGTCATCGTCGTCGACGATATAGATCGTCTTGGTCATGCCTCGATCTCCTGTTCGACTGCCGGGACAGTAAACCTGAAAGATGCGCCCCCTTCAGGCCTGTTGTCCGCTTTCAACTCTCCACCATGTGCTTCGATGATACGCTTACTGATCGAAAGGCCAATACCCATTCCGCCCCGCTCGCTTTTCGTTGTCGTAAATCTGGAAAACAGTTGTTCCAGTACTGATGCAGGTATCCCCGGCCCTGTATCCGCGATTTCTATTTCCACCATATTTTTGGCTACCTTGCGCGAGCGCAGTGTAATCTGGCGCGACACTGAACCTGCGTTGCGCAGCGCATCAATCGAGTTGCGCAAAAGGTTAACGAGTACTTGCTGGACTTGTATCCGGTCCGCCAGCATCGATTCGGCGTTCGGATCGAAGTCGAAATCGACCCGGATGTGAAACTGCCCGGTGCCCACCAAAACGAGATCGACTGCGTCGCGCACCGTCTGCTCCACCGATTCGGGGCGGATCTCGACTTCGCCACGCGCCATGAAAGCGCGCAGGCGGCGGATGATCTCGCCCGCCCGCAATGTCTGGTCGTTCGCCATGCCCAGCAATTCGCTGATCCGGTCGATATCCTCGCCGCGCTCGATCAGCATGCTTGCGGCCGCCAGGAAGTTTGCGGAGGCGCTCAGCGGCTGGTTGAGTTCGTGCGCCAGATCGGCAGCGAGTTCGCTCATCGCGCTCAGGCGGGATACGTGCGCGAGGTCTGAACTCAATTCGCTCAGTCGCTCCTCGTCCGCAAGCCGATCGGTCATGTCTCGGGCGAACATCGTCAGCAGCAATTTGCCGTCGACCCGCGCCAGCCCGACGCGCAACTCGAGCGGGAAGCGCCGCCCGTCCTTGGCTTCGCCCACCGCAGGAATCGTCTCGCTGGTGATTCCCTGCTCATTCTCTACATATTCGGCGAGCTTGGCAGTATTCTGCTCGAACTGCTCTTTGGGCGAGAGGAAGCGGTAATCGCGCCCAATGACTTCGTCTGAACTATAGCCCCACAAAGCCTCTGCCGCAGCACTGAACTGGCCGATCGCGCCGTCCTCGTTGATCACCACCATCGCGTCGGGCACCGTATCCAGGATCGATCGCAATTGCGCCTCGCGCCCGCGCAACGCCGCCTCGCGCGCTTCCTGCTCGGTGACGTTGATCAGCACGCCCACGGTGCGCAGCAATCCGCCCCTTTCGTCATAGAAAGCGCGCGACGAGCCCTCGACAACCCGGACTTTGCCGTTGGGCTCGCGGAAACGGTATCGATAGCTGAAGCGCTCGTCCTGCCGCGCTACCGATTGCTCGACGAGTTGCATGACGCTCCTTAGGTCATCGGGTTCGATGAGCGCCGCCCAGGAGTCGAAATCGGGCATTGAGCCGGTTGCCAGGCCCATCCTTCTTTCGGTGCCCTCGGACCAGTTGAACGCGCCTGTCGCGACTTCCCATTCGAACACGCCCAATTCGGCAGCGGCGGTCGCGGTGGAAAGCCGTGTCTCGCTCGCGCGCAGTGCGTCCAGCGATTCGATCAACGCCGCCTGATCACGCGCCACGCGATACACCGCCCAATATGCGATGAGGCCGACAAGGGTGATGTTCAGCAAAAGCACGAACAGCCGGTTGCCCAGCGGCGTGAGCACCCCGCTATCTTCGACTGCGATGCCCAGCAGCGAAGGTACCAGCGGCAGCACCAGGATGGAGGGCAGCAGCATTTGCAGCAGCCGCGATCCGGGCCGGTTCGAATTGAGCATCTTCACCCAGCCGAACCCACTTTGCCAAAGCACGAAGGTGATGAGCAAAGAGACCGTGATCACCGCCGACGGCACCGAAATGCGGTAGAGCCGCGAGATCGGATCGTCGGGGGTTGCGAAGAGGATCAGGATCGCGGTGGCCGATGCCGTGCCCATAACGGCGCTGGCGATCAGGCTTGCCGCCGCATCGCGCCGCCACCGCGCGCTCGTCGCGAAATAGGCTGCGCCAGCGGTCATGAGGAAGATTGTCGTTGGCGTCGCCCCGGGCCTGCCGGGGTGCGGGAAATCAAGCGGCCGCAGCTGATCGCCAAACAGCAACAAATCGGTGCCGAAATTCAACTCGAACACATTCTGGGCCAGCGACATCAGCGCGATCGCTATGGGCACCAACCACAGCAATCGGGCGCGGCCGGGCTCTCCGCGGATTGCCGAAACGAAGCCGAGCGACAGGGCGAAATAGCCGAGTGCCGTCAGGGGGAAGAGTGGCAGATGGACCACGCCGAAGCTGCGCAGCACCGGCGAGTGAAACACCCAGCCCGACAGCGCAATCAGGCTGCAAAGGCACGCGAATGCCGCGAACCCTACCGCCGCCCTCCGGCTTACCGGCCACTCAGACGTACTCGTCTCGACCAAACGCAAACACCTCTTCTCAGCCCAAGCTAATACTCAAACTGAGAAAGTCTATCGGTGTGACCGATATGGGCGGAAAGGTTTTGCGCCGATACGGTCGCACCTTGCCAAACTGTCTTGCGAGCGCGATCAATCCGTCGCGGTGCCGTAACGAGCGCCGATGCCAGGGAAGGAACCGCGCGTGATTCGAACTACCCTCCTTTTGGGAGCCGCGATCGGGCTCTCCGCCTGCGCCACCAGTGGCGGCAAGGCGCAGACCGCGTCTTCCGATCCTGCGCCAGGGGCGGGCCCTGGGCAGGGGAAGGGCTATAGCCGCGATCCATACCCATCCACGTATCGCGTCTATCCCGGCGCACCGACGCTCGTCACGCATGTGACGATTTTCGATGGCGAAGGCGGCCGGATCGACGATGGTTCGGTGCTGTTCCGCGACGGCAAGGTTGTGGCGCTGGGCAAGGATGTGGTGGCTGAAGCTGGCGTCACCGTGATCGATGGCACCGGCAAATATCTTACCCCCGGCGTAATCGATATCCACAGCCATCTCGGCGATTATCCCTCGCCCGGCGTGCAGGCCAATTCGGATGGCAACGAAGCCACTGGTCCGGTCACGCCCGAAGTCTGGGCCGAACACAGCGTCTGGCCACAGGATCCCGGCTTTGGCCGCGCGCTCACCAATGGCGGCGTCACCACGCTCCAGATCCTGCCCGGCTCGGCCAATCTCTTCGGTGGCCGCTCGGTCGTCGTGAAGAATGTCTATGCCCGCACGATGCAGGGGATGAAGTTCCCCGGCGCGCCCTATGGCCTCAAAATGGCGTGCGGTGAGAATCCCAAGCGCGTTTATGGCGGCAAGGGCCGGATGCCCTCCACGCGGATGGGCAATATCGCTGTCGATCGCCAGACTTGGGCGCGTGCGCAGGAATATGATCGCCGCTGGGACAAATATGAGCAGAGTGGCGGGGAGCCTCCCTCGCGTGACATGGCGATGGACACGCTACGCGGCGTGCTGGATGGTGAAATCCGCGTGCAAAACCATTGCTACCGCGCCGACGAAATGGCCATCGTCATGGATATGGCCAAGGAATTTGGCTACAAGGTCACTGCCTTCCATCACGCGGTGGAGGCCTATAAGATCGCCGATCTGCTCAAGGCGAACAACACCTGCGCCGCGGTCTGGGCCGATTGGTATGGCTTCAAGATGGAAGCCTATGACGCGGTCTCCGAAAACCTCGCCATCCTGGAAAAGGAAGGCGCCTGCGCGATGATCCACTCGGATGACGAAAATGGCATCCAGCGCCTGAACCAGGAAGTCGCCAAGGCGCGTGCTTCGGGGATCAAGGCGGGGTTCCCGGTCTCGGAGGAAACCGCGTGGAAATGGCTCGCGATCAATCCGGCCAAGGCGCTGGGCATCGACGACAAGACCGGCAGCCTGAAACCCGGCAAGATGGCCGATGTTGTGCTGTGGAATGGCAATCCGTTCAGTGTCTACACCCGGCCGCAGATGGTCTGGGTCGATGGCGCCTTGCTCTACGATGCCAATGATCCGCGAAAGCGGCCCGTATCCGATTTCGAGCTCGGCCAGCCCGGCGAAGGGGATGTGAAGTGAAGACGCGCAACCTCCTCCTCGCCGCCGCCGCCAGCTTCGCGCTTGCCGCTCCCGCCGCCGCGCAGACTGTCGCGATCACCAACGCCAAGCTCGTCATCGGCGACGGCAGCCAGCCCATGGATGGTGGCACCGTCGTGATCCGCGATGGCCGCGTCGTCGCCGCAGGTCCGGGCGTCGCCGTGCCAGCAGGGATCCGCGTTATCGATGCCGGCGGCAAATGGGTCTCGCCCGGCATCTTCGCCGGCTTCACCCGCATGGGCATTGTCGAAATCGACGCGGTGAACACCACCAACGATGCGTCTGCAGGCTCGTCGCCCTTCCACGCAGCACTCGATGTCGCGCCTGCGGTCAATGCCAAGACCAGCGCCATCGCGATCAACCGTGCCGAAGGGGTCACGCGCGCTGTGGTCGCGCCCGAAAACAGCAATGGCTCGATCTTCTCGGGGCAGGGCGCCGTGATCGATCTCGGCTCCGACATGGATCCGGTCTCGCGGCCGCGTGCCTTCCAATACATGGAATATGGCGAGACCGGCGGGCAGTCCGCAGGCGGTAGCCGCCCTGCAGCCATCGCGATGTTCAAGAACATCCTGTTCGAGGTCCGCGCGTATATGCGGGCGCCCGGCAGCTTCATCGATCGTGACAAGGATTCGATGCTCACCCGCGCCGATGCAGAGGCTTTGGTACCGGTCGTCACCGGCCGCGTGCCCTTGCTCGTCCATGTCGAGCGCGCCTCCGACATCCTCGTGATGCTCGAACTCAAGCGCGAGATCCCCGGCCTGCGCATGGTGCTGGTCGGCGCCGCCGAAGGTTGGACCGTCGCGAGCGAGATCGCCGCTGCCGGTGTGCCGGTGATGGCCAACGCGCTCAGCGATCTGCCTTCGTCGTTCGAAAAACTCGCCGCCACCCAGTCCAATATCGGGCGGATGAAGGCGGCGGGGGTACTCGTCGGCATCGGCACGCTCGGCCAGGACGAAGCACGTCAGGCGCGCTGGGTGAAGCAATATGCCGGCAACCTCGTGGCGCTCGGCCGTATCCCCGGAGCGGCAGGTCTCGATTGGGGCGCAGCCTTCGCCACGATCAGCTCGAAGCCCGCCGAAGTGATGGGGATGGGGGCCGATTTCGGATCGCTGCGCCCCGGCCGCCGCGGCGATGTGGTGATCTGGGATGGCGATCCGCTCGAGATCGGCACCGTGGCGGTCAACGTGTTGATCGATGGTGTCGAACAACCGCTGACCAGCCGGCAATCCAGGCTTCGCGACCGCTATTGGGAGCCGAAGGAGGGCACCATGCCCAAGGCGTATCAGCGCTAGCGGAACGTTTCGCGCGCCCGGTCGATTGAGCCGTTACAGGAGAGAGATATGCGCCAGTTGATGATCGTTCCCGCTTTTGCCCTGCTGCTCGCCGGATGCGGCGGGCGCGCGCCCGAAGCGGAACGCAACGTCACCATCGTCAACAGCGATGCCGAAGCGACTGTAGCTACGGGCAATGAAGCCGCTCCCGGCAATGCCATCGCGGCGGTAATGGCGCTGAACGATGCCCAGCGTAACGGCGTGTTTTACCGCGCCATCGAAGACGCTGGTCTCACCTGTCAGAAGGTCAGCTCCTCCGATCGCCTGCCAGATATGGACGGCAAGCCGATGTGGCGTGCCAATTGCGGCGGCAAGATCGCAAGCGCGAATACCAGCCACATGATCACCATCACTCCGGATGGCACCGCCCAGATCATCACCCGCACGGATCGATGACAAAAAGGGGGAGGCTCCTTTCGGAACCTCCCCCTGAGTTGCACGGGTTAAGCGTCAGAGCGCGACGACGCCGCCATCATCCTTGGTGATGATCACAACCGCCGAACGCGGGCGCACCGTTGCGCCGGCAGTCCCGGTTGCCTGGCTATCCGGCCAGTGGCTCGAAGGGGCCGCGGGCGTACCATTCTCGCCAGGATGCTGGATGCCAACGAAGAGCGTGCGGCCGTCCGGCGTCGAATCCACGCCGGTGATTTCGCACTCGATCGGGCCGACCAGGAAGCGCTTCAGGTTCGCACCCGGAGCCGCGCCGACGCGAGTCGCCTGATCCGTGGCAACGCCGCCCGCGGTCCGGTTGGTGATCGTGCGCGCGGCGCCGTCGCCAACGGTTCCCGGCATCGCCGCCAGCATCATGCAATTGGTCACATCGGTGAAGGCGCTGTCGTCGGTCTGCAGCCACATCACCGGCTTCACCAGGCCCGAAGGATTGGTCGGACGGCCGAACCACATGCCATCCGGGCTGGAGAAATCGTTATCGGCGGTCAGGCCCGACAGGTTGATGTTGGTCGCATCCAGATCCGCGCCGGCACCAAAGGCGTAGATATCCCAGGTGAAGCCGACTGCTTCGGTCGTGTTGCCGGTTTCGCGCAGGCGAACGACATGGCCGTTGCGGTTGCCGCGCGACGTGCTCGGCGCATCGACATAGACGCGCGGATTGGCCGCATCGGTGCGCCGCTGGCTGGCACTCGGCGTATCGAGCGTGGTGACGCGGTTGCTGTTGTTGGTGAGCGTCAGATACACTTCGCCGTTCGCCGGATTGACGGCGGTCCATTCCGGGCGATCCATCGGCGTGGCGCCCACCGCATCGGCGGCCAGACGGGTGTTGACGAGGATGTCGGCCTGGCTGGCGAAGGGATAGACGGGGTTCGAAGCGTCGAGCGGGGCCGTGCCATATACCAGCGGCACCCATATGCCGCTGCCATCCGCGTTGAACCGGGCGACATAGAGCGTGCCGCCGTCGAGATACTTGTCGCCGATTGCCAGACGGTCGGTCGCATTCGCATCCGCCGCCACCCACGCAGTGTTCGATACGAACTTGTAGAGATACTCGTTCGTCGCATCGTCACCCATGTAGAAAGCGGGCTTGCGGCCCGCGACGAAATTGCCCGGCCAGCAGCCCTCATGGCCCATCCGGCCCAGCGCGGTGCGCTTGCGCGGAGTCGAGGCGGGATCATACGGATCGATTTCAACCACCCAGCCGAACTGATTGGGTTCATTGCGGAAATCGTCGAGCGCCGATGCGCCGGTCGCACGCGCGTCCCACCGGCGGAAGGTCGAGTTGGTCGGATCGGCCGGCACCACTGTGGACCAGCCATAATTGCCCGAACCGGTCACGCCATAGCGCGCGAACGCAGTGGTTTCCTTCGGCGTTCGCGCAACGTCGCCCGTACGCCGGAAATAGCCTGCCCAATTTTCTTCGCAGGTAAGGTTGGTGGCCCAAGGCGTGAAGCCGTTTGCGCAATTGTTGATCGTCCCGCGGCCGGAAACGCCGGTGGGTGAGAAGACCGTCTTGACGAAATCGGTGCCGCGCACGGGCCCGTTCAGCACCGTCGGCGTGCTCGGCGTGATGCGACGGTTGAAGGTGCTCGCAGCAACATAGCCCCAGACGCGATTGGCGTTCTCGGCGAACTCCGTGACGCTCAGGCCATGGCACTCGATTTCCTTGAGCGCTTCGCCCTCGGGGCGCACGCCGGCCACGTTGGTGGCGCCGGCGGGGTGGAGGTATTGCTGGTTGATATTCTCATGGTTCTGCACAAGCAGGCCGCGCGTCGAGCCATTGTCGTCGCGCACGCCAGCGGCGCTCAGGCCATACCAATATAGCGCGTCGCCATGATCGCCGATGCGATTGGCAAAGCCCGTGTCGGTGCCGTCATTCTTATATGCCGCCGCACCCCCGATGATCGGATCCCCCAGACGGGTGCCGATCTGCACGGTGTAGCCTGCGGGCACGGTGACCACGTCGAGCTTGTTCTTCGCAACGGCGACAAAGCCGAGGGTCGCCGGGCTCACCGTCACGGTTGCGGTCGCGTTCTGCACGGTGCCGGCTGCATCGCGTGCCGAGAATTGGAAAACCAGCGGCGTTGCTGCCGCGACGCTCGGTGCGATGAAGCTCGCATTGTTGCCGCTGCCCTTGATCGTCACCGGCGTACCAGAGGTCTGCGTCCATGCCGAAGTGACGGCAGCGCCACCGCTGGAGCTGCCGTTCAGCAGGACCGTGCGGCCCGAACTGGTCGCGACTGCGCCACCTGCATTGACGACGAGCGGTCCGCTCGGCTCAGCAACCGCTGCCGGCGCATCGCATGCCGAGAGGATTGAGCCACCCAGAGCGGCGAACGCAATAGCGCCAGCGCCGCTGCGCAGTGCGGTACGGCGCGACAATTGCTGCTCGGCCAGATCGTTGAGCGAGATTGCAGTGCTGCGGTTGGTATCGACGTCGCCGTCGCTATAGCCAAAACCCGTGATGCCAAAACCCGTAGTGCTTGTGTCGTTCATCTGAGAATCCCCCAAAGCTCGGTCGTCATCGACCGGGATCGCCGCGATCCATGGGGTGGCAATTTTACGGGATGATGGTGTTCCGGTTGCGGAACAATGACGTGGCGGCGACTCTAACATGACTGTTTGCCCGGTGGCACGGGCGCGCTAGTAGCGACGCATGACGCCCGGCGAACCCGATCGCGATGAAGCACAGCAAAAAGGCGGGACTCTGGTATCGTGGGTCCAGCAGGCCATGCGCGCGAAAGGGCGCCCGGATCTTGAGCTTGCCGCTGCGGTTGCGGTGCTGATGGCGCTCGCGCCTTTGCTCACCATCGCAGGTGCCAAGCTGCTGATCCGCCACGAGCGAACCCAGATCACGCGTCTGCAAAACGAACTCGCACCTCGCCTCGCCGGCGAGGAAGCCGCGCAGGCAGCGCGCACCGAAATTGCCGCAACTATCGCTCGCCCGCCGATGGCCACAACGCTCGATCATTTGGCTCGCGCGCTCCCGGCCGATGCCATGCTCGTCCGCGCCGAGCGGACTGCGGCGGGTGCGCTCGATCTCGACGTCACCGCCGCCGATCCGGACAGGCTGCGCGCAGCCATCCGCCGCGCGCCCGAACTGACCGGCCTGCGCGACAGCGGCCAGCGGCAGGGCGACGGCGCGATGCTCGTCTCGCTGCATCAGGACGCACAATGAAGGTGCCGCCCCTCGCAA
>JAZKJE010000043.1:27715-41177 GCA_040384525.1 Pseudomonadota bacterium | reverse complement strand
CAACCGGTGACGCGATCGGCAAGCTCGCGACAGCCCGTGCCGAGCATGCACGCCTCGCCGCAATTGCCGCCAGCCCCGCGCCTAACCAACCCTTGCTCACCGCCGGCCTCGAAGTCCGCGCCGCCGATATCGCCGCCGCCCGCGCCGCAATGATGCAGCGCGTCCAGTCGCTCGCCAAAGCAAGCGGCGTATTGGTCGAGGAAACCAGCGCCGTTCCCGCAGCACCTGGCCTGGCCGCGCTCCGCATCCGGGTATCGGGCGCCGAAAAGGCTGTGGTCGCGCTTGTCGATTCGGTCGAACGCGCCAAGCCGCTGATGCGCCTGCGCCGCTGGCGGCTCGATCCCGTCGCGGGCGGCGGCATCCGGATGACCGGCGATCTGGTGGTCGCATGGCAATAAATCGCAATACGTTGATCGCGTTGGCCGCAGCAGGCGCATTCGCCGTCGCGGTTCCGCTCGCCTTGCTGCTGCCGGGCCGCGCCGCGAAAGCCCCTGAACGATCGCGTCAGCCGGCCCCTATTGCCGCTGCCCCGGTGCCAGCTTTGGCCGCAGTCTATGAACGCACGCTTTTCGGTACGCTTGCCCCGGCAGAGAATGAAACACCCACCGACGCGCCTTCATTAATCGGTGTCGTAGGGCGCCTAGGCGAAGACGCCGTCGCCTTGGTCCGCACCGCCGAGGGCACCACCCGCAGCCTCCGTATCGGCGACAGTGTCGACGGCTGGAACCTCGCCAGCCTCGCCATCGATGCCGCCTTCTTCACGCGCGGTGCCGAGCGGGTGAGGGTGCCACTGCCTGCGGGTTGAGGTTGCTTGCAATGTAGGATTTCGCCTGCTTGGCTAGGCCGGTCGGTATTGCCGCCCGCTCTTTGAAATCGCCAGTCTCAAGCCTGCATGCTCGGCGCGAACCTTCGCCCGCAAAACATCCCCGATAGTGTAACCTTAGTGTAAACTTTGGCGCCCGCCGGTCAGTAAATCCCGTCAATCTCCACCGTCAGACGCGGTGTCGGCGGGGCGAGCAACAGGCTCTTGCGCTTGTTGTTGGCGATCTCTTCCGAACGCAGCCGGGCATATTTATCCTTGGCGGCGGCGGATGCATCCTTGCCGTCGCGCAGGATCGTCGGCTTCAGGAAGATGAAGAGCGTGCGCTTCTGCCGGCTCTCGCGGCGGCTCTTGAAGAGTTCACCCACGATGGGGATGTCGCCCAGAATCGGCACCTGACGGCGCACATCCATATAATCGTCGCTGATCAGCCCGCCGAGCACGATGGTCTCGCCATTATCGGCTAGCACCGTGGTGTTGATCGCGCGGCGATTGGTGATCAAATCCGATGCGCCCGTCACGTTCGCGGTGGCGATCGACGAGGCTTCCTGATTGACTTGCAGCCGGATCGTGTCGCCCGCATTCACTCGCGGCAGGATGCGCAGCGTGATGCCAACGTCCTTGCGCTCGATGGTGGTATAGGGATTGGCGGTGCCGTTGCCGGTCAGGATCGATCCGGTCACAAACGGCACGTTCTGGCCCACCACGATCTCGCCAACCACGTTATCGAGCGTGGTGATCTGCGGCGTCGAGAGCAAATTCGCCTTGCTGGAGACGCCCAGCGCCTGAACGAGGATCGAGAAGTCGTTGCCGATCGCCACGTTGGCGCTCAGTCCGTCGCCGAGCAGCGCCCCTGCGGGCACGCCAAGCAGCGCGAGGATGCCGCCTGTGCCGCCAAGCGAAGGCCCGACCTGGCTGAACGATGTCGCCGCGCCTTCAACCTGGTTGAGCGCAAGGCCGCTGGTGCCAAGCTGGATCGCCAGCGCTTCGGCATCGTCGCCGGTGATCTCGGCAATCGCCGCCTCGATCAGAACCTGTGGGCGCCGTACGTCGAGATCGGTGATGAGTTGCTCGATCGACTGGATCGCCTGCGGCTTGCCCCGCACGACCACGGCGTTGAGCTCGGGCGCGGGCTGCACTGTCAGCTCAGGCGTGGCGAAGCCCTGCGGTGCGGCGTTGCTTGCAATCATCTCGGGCGCGGTCGATGCGTTGCCGCCTGCCGAGGCTGGCGCGCCATTGCTGCTGGTCAGCCCGGAAAGCGCCGCTGATGCATTGGTGCGGTTAAGCGCGCTGACGCCGTTGCCGGACGACAGGCTGCGCGCGATGGGATTATCGGCAGCCTCGCCCTGGCCAAGGATGCCGCGCAGCACGTTGGTCACCGACTCCGCATCGGCATAATTGAGCCGGAACATCCGGGTGATCGGCGTAGCCCCACCCGGCGCATCGAGCGACAAGGCGATCTTGCGCGCTTCGTTCACCGCCGAAGGCGTGCCACGCACGATGATCGTGTTGCTCCGCGGATCGGCCGCCACCTTGGCTCCGCCATCGCCCAGCACGCCGCGCAGCGATTCGGCCACCTGCGCCGCGTCGCCATTCTTGAGCGCGATTGTCGCAAAGGTGGCGCCGCTGCCGCCGTCGAGCTGGCGGGCAATGCCCTCTACGCGGGCAACATTGTCGGCATAATCGGTGATGACCACCGCATTGGGGCTGGTCAGCGGCTCGACACTGCCAAAGGTAGCGACAAGCGGCCGCACCACACGCGCTACGTCGGCGGCGGGCACGTTCTGCAGCCGCACCATGCGCGTCACCAGCGCCTGTCCCGCCACGCCGCGTCCCGGCACGCCACCGTCGCGCACCGCATTGGCTGCCGGCACAATCCGCCACGCCCGGCCCGAGCGGACCGAAGCAAAGCCATTGGCGCGCAGCACCGACTGGAAAAGCTCCCACACGCCAGCGGGCGAAAGCGGCGTCGCAGAGGTAACCGTCACCACGCCCTTCACGGCGGGATCGAGGATCAACGTGCGCCCGGTGATCCGCGAAATCTGGTCCGCCACATCGGCGATCTCCACGCCGCGCATATTGACCACGACATCGGCAGTGGCGGCATTTGCGGCGTCCTGGGCCATAGCCACGCTGTTCAGCATGGTTCCGGCGAGCGCGAGAGCGGCGAGGGCGGTGCGAATCTTCACGGGCAACCTTTAGCGCAGCGGAACGGTAAGCGTGATGGGCTTGCCGTTGCGGAGGATCTGGATCTGGGCGGAGCCGCTCGCTTGGGCGGCGGCAAAGGCGCCATTGGCGGCGGATGGGTCGCTAAGCTGGGTGCCGTTGACCGACTGGATGACGTCACCGGACTGCATTCCGGGCGGGCCATTCGCGCCAATCCGATAGCCGCCGGAAACCGGCGTGGCGTCGAGTCGCTGAAGCACTGCCGCGGGATTGGGCGGCGGCGCCGCGACCGGCGTGGCAACTGGGTTCGTCGCGGGCGGAACACCCGGCACAAGCGGTTGCGGAGCGGGGGCCTGTGCGGCCGCAGCAGCGCGCTGTTCGGGCGAAAGCGTCGGATCGGGGAAAGCAAGGAACTCGCTGCGCCCACCGTTTGACAGGATCACCCGGTCCCGCAGGATCGCAGTGATCGTACCGCCACCGGCCGCTTCGCCGACACGGAATGCAGTAGGTGCGGCACCGCTCACCGCGATATAAGCGACTGAAGCTTCAACAGGGCGCGCGGCGAACACGCCCTTAAGCTCCAGGGGAAGCGTAGTGGCCATTCCCGCGTCGCTCGCAGCAGGCTTGCCGAACGGCGCCAGTGCGAGGGCAGGGGCGATATCGGGTGCAACCGCCGGACCGCTATTTCCCGAGGGCACAGTGACCGCGCCGCTGCCGGCATGCCCCGCGATCCGCCAGGTCAGCCCGGCCAGCGCGATGGCGACCGAAACCACGACAAGCCCCGTCACCAGGTCGAGCCCGGTGCGCGCCTGGCGCGGCGAAAGTGTGAAGCCCCCGATCATCTTCTACGTCCGTCCACGAAGCCGTCGAGCGATGCAAGCGCTGCGTTCTCATTGGCCGGAGTCACATTGATGCGTACCCGTTCGATTTCGGGGTCGTCTGTGCGCTGGCGCACTGTGGCGACCTTCCATGCCTGCCCGAGCATCTCGACCTGATCGCTGCCCGGAATGCCGGCCTCCAGCTCGGCAAGACGGTTCTCCGCCACCCACATCGCAGCCGCACGCCGCTCCAGCCCACGCGTCGAATCGATATGCGACTCGACCGCGCGCATCAGGCCCACGGTAGCAATCGCCAGTACCGCGAGAGCGACCAAAGCCTCGATCAGCGAGAAGCCGCTATCGCTCCGCCCGACGATAGCGCTCCTGCGAACGCAGGAGCCCAGAGCCAAAGGCGGTTCGCCTGCAACCCTGGGCTCCTGCTTTCGCAGGAGAACGGAGCGGCGAACCTTCAAGTCGCGGGTGCCGGAAGCGCGCGTGCGGTGAGCCCGTCGAATGTCACCACCCAACGCTGCGCGCCGCTTTCGATGGTCGCTGCCATCGGCTTGCCCGCGCCGTCCATGCCAAGCACTACCGGCGGCTTGAGGCTCAAGGTCACCACGATGCCAGACGGCAATTGATGGAAACCCAGCGCATCGTCGGTGCGCGGGGTCAGCGTGCCGTTAGTTGCGAAGGTCGCGAAGCCATAGCCATGCTCTTCCGCAGTGAACGCGATTAGCCGGTCGCCGAGCATCGCATCGTCGGATGCCGCCTGCAGCCGGGTCGCCAGCCGACGCGCTTCGGTCTCCACGCTCGGCGCACGCGTGATGTTGCCCATGCCAAGCGTCACCGCGCCAGCGGCCACGCCGATGATCACCAGGACGATCAGCATCTCGATCAGCGTGAAGCCGCCTTCGGCATGATGATGATCGCCCTCTCGCATCGATCAGCCCTTGCCGTCGATGTCCGCATCGATCCCTTCGCCGCCAATCTTGGCATCCTTGCCGAGCGACCGGATCGTGAAGCTGCTGCCGTCCGAGTTATATTCATAGGGCTTGCCCCAGCCATCCGCTGCCGGGGCGGAGAGATAGCCGCCCTGCGGGAAAGTGACGGGCGCGGGTGGGGCGGTGGTCTTCTCGACCAGCGCCTTCAGCCCCTGTTCGGTGGTCGGGTAGCTGCCATTATCGAGGCGGTAGATTTTGAGCGCGCCGGATATGGTGGAGATGTTGGTCCTAGTCGCGGTCGCTTTGGCCTCATCCGGCCGGCCCATCACGTTGACTGCGACGAGCCCCGCGAGGATCGCGACGATGATCAGCACGATCATCACCTCGAGAAGCGTGAAGCCAGCTTCGCCGCCGTGAATATTGCGGCGCTTGGAGTTAACCTCCACACCGTCATTGATTTGTCTCGAAATCATGCGCATCCCCGCCTCATGCGTCCTGCCTATGAAGCAAATGTGACAGCCGGATCGAACGCGATCGGCGCGCCAGACCTTGAAGCACCGCGCGCCAATGGTGTGTGGACGCTGGCGGGCGACCGTTTGATCATAAACCATGCCGACGGCCCCGCAACCATTCTCGTGCCGACCGAGCAGGTTAGGTTGCTCGCGGTGGACCTGCCGCTGCCTAGCAGGGCGAAGCGCCTGGCCGCCTTGCCCTTCGCGATCGAGGACCAGATCGCCGAGCCGGTGGAGAGCGTCCATATCGCGCTGGGCGCGGAAATAGGCGCGAAGCGCTATCTGGTCGGGGTGGTGCGCCATGATGTGATGGCGCGCTGGGTAGCGATTGCCGCTGAGGCCGGGCTTGGCCACGCAGCGATCATCCCCGATGCGCTTGCACTGCCTCGCCCCGCGGCGGGTGCATGGGCAGTCGAATTGACCGGCACGCGTGCCATGATCCGCTCGGGCGACGGCACCGGCTTCGCTTTGCCCGCCGCGATACTTCGCTCCGCCTGGGAAGGTGCCGGCAAGCCCGCCGTATCCGCATATGGCGCGGCGCTGCCTGACGATATGATGGCAGGGCAGGGTGCGCTGGAGGATATTGAGCTGGCGGCTCCCGCGCTCGATCTGCGCCAGGGAATTTATGCGCGGCGCGGCGTTGCGACAAACACCATGTGGCGTCGCCTTGGCTGGGTTCTGGCCCTTGGAGCCGCAGCACACGTCGTGATCGCTACAGCCGATACGCTGATGCTGCGTTCCATCGCAGACCGGCGTGCCGCGGACACGCGCGCTTTGGTGGCGACATCGGCGCCCGGCGTGACCGTCGGCGACGATCTGATCGGGGAAGTCACCAATTTGCTTCCCACTGGCGCAAGCGGGCCACCCGATGCGTTCATGCCGATCGTAACGCGCGTGTCAGGCGCGCTCGGGCCGCTTGCTGGCTCGGTCAAGGTGCGTGCCATCAACTTTCAGTCGAACACGCTGACGATAGATGTGGACGGCAGCGAACCCGGCCTTTCCGGGCGTATCGACGCTGCGCTCAAGGCTTCGAACGTCGCAGGCACGGTGACCAACGCCACCGACGGCAGCGTCCGCATCACGGCGAGAGGCGCATGAAAATCATCCTCACCCGCATGCCCGCGCTCGAAGCCGCGCTTCTCCGGTTCGACAATTGGTGGGGCGGCCTGTCGCGTCGCGAACGCATCCTCGTCGGCTCGATCAGCGCGCTGCTGGCGGCGGTGCTATTGATCTACGGCGTGATCAAGCCGCTTCAATCCGCCCGCGCCGATGCACTCGCGGACATCCGCACCTATGAGACCCTGAACGCCCGCATCCTCGCGGCGGGCACGCTCACCGGCAGGCCCGCCCCGCGCCGCCAGGGTGCGCCGCTTCAGGTCGTAACCACATCTGCTGCCGCGATCGGACTGATCGCAACCCCGGAAGCGACTGCCGGCGGCGTGCGCGTGACGGTGACCGATGCCAATTACGATAATCTGATGGCCTGGCTCGCCGATCTGGTCGCCACCAGCGATCTGCGCGCAACCCGCGTTTCGATCCAGCGCGGAACGGCGCCGGGCCGCGTCTCTGCCGTGGTGGATTTCGGCGGATGAGCGAGATGCTGCCTTATAGTTTTGCCCGCAGGAACGGCGTGTTGCTCCGCGACGGCGAGTGCGTTCATCGCACGAGTGCGCCGCTCGATGCGCTGCTCGAAGTTCAGCGGATCGCGCCCGATGCGCCCTTCTCGGCGCTTTCCGACGAAGCCTTCGATGCAGCGCTCAGCGCAGCCTATGGCGGTTCCGGCGTGGCGGCGGATATCGACATGGGCGATATGGACCTCGCCGCATTGGCGGACAGCGTCGCGGCGATCGACGATCTGCTCGACACCCGCGACGATGCGCCGGTCATCCGCCTGATCAATGCCCTGCTGCTCGAAGCAGTGAAGGAAGGCGCATCCGACGTGCATATCGAGACGCAGGAAAAGCGGCTCGTCGTGCGCTTTCGCATCGATGGCGTGCTGCGCGACCGGATCGAACCGCCGCGTGCGCTGGCGCCGTTGCTGGTCAGCCGCATCAAGGTGATGGCCAAGCTCGACATCGCTGAGCGCCGCGTGCCGCAGGATGGCCGCGTCACGCTCCGCATCGGCGGCCATGACGTTGACGCGCGTGTCTCGACGATCCCGACCCAGCACGGCGAGCGTGTAGTGATGCGGTTGCTGGAGAAGGGCTCGCTCCGCCTCGACCTCGAAGCGCTCGGCATGAGCGAGCGCGACCGCGATGTGTTTCACAAATTGCTTGAGCGCCCGCATGGGATGCTGCTCGTCACCGGGCCGACCGGATCGGGCAAAACGACGACACTTTATGCGGCGCTGAACACCTTAAACGACCGCAAACGCAATATCATGACGGTGGAAGACCCCATCGAATATGAGCTTGCCGGCATCGGCCAGACCCAGGTCAATCCGCGCACTGACTTGACCTTCGCACGCGGCCTGCGCGCGATCCTGCGTCAGGATCCGGACGTCATCATGGTCGGCGAAATTCGCGATCAGGAGACTGCGCAGGTCGCGGTTCGCTCGTCGATGACCGGGCATTTCGTGCTCTCGACATTGCACACCAACAGCGCGGTGGGATCGGTCACGCGGCTGATAGACATGGGCGTGGAACGCTATCTGCTCGCGCCGATGGTCGTCGGCCTCGCGGCGCAGCGACTGGTGCGCAAGCTTTGCCCAACCTGCCGGGCACCGGAAGTCGCGACCAAGGCCGATGCGCTGCTGCTGGGCGGAGCGATCAGCGAAGGCGACCCCGTCTGGCGGCCGGTTGGCTGCGCCGAGTGCCACAATGATGGCTATCGCGGGCGCGCGGGGCTCTACGAGGTCGTCGCGGTCGATGATAAATTCCAGAAGCTGATCCATGACGGCGCCAGCGAAGCCGAACTTGAGAAGCGTGCGCGCAAAAGCAATCCCAGCCTGCTCGACGATGGCATCGCGAAGATCCGCATGGGCATGACGACGGTCGAGGAAGTCGCCCGCGTCGTTCGCGATGAGGCCTGATGCCCGCTTACGCTTATAGAGCAGCCGACAAGGCGGGGGCCGCCAGAAAGGGTGTGATCGAGGCATCCTCGCCCGCCGCCGCCCGCGCATTGCTGCGCGAACAGGCGCTGTTGCCTTTGTCGGTCGAAGTTGCGGGCGAGCGTCGCAATGGGCTGTCGCTCCCCGATTTCCGGCGTGGCGGGCTCTCGCCCAAGGCACTCGCCACGATCACGCGCCAGATCGCCACGCTGGTGGGTTCGGACATCGCGATTGAAGAATCGCTCCGCCTGGTCGCGACGCAATCCGAGCAGCCCAAGATCAGCGCGCTGCTTCTCGAAGTGCGCGGGGCGATCCTCGATGGGCGCAGCTTTGCCGCCGCATTGGCCGCGCAGCCCAAGGCGTTTCCCGAATTCTACCGCGCATCGGTCGCGGCGGGTGAGGCTTCGGGCAAGCTTCCCGATGTGCTCAATCACCTCGCCGAGTTCGTCGAAAACAAGCAGGCAAATGGCCAGAAGCTCCAGCTTGCCTTACTCTATCCGGCGCTGCTGGCGGTCGTCTCGATCGGGATGATGGCGATGCTGATGGTTTATGTCGTTCCCGACATCGTCCGCGTCTTCATCTCGCGCGGCGCCGATCTGCCGTTGCTCACGCGGATGCTGATCGCGATCAGTTGGTTCGTTCAGAATTTCGGGCTCTATATGCTGCTTGCGATGGCAGTGTTCGGGCTGCTCTTCGCCCGCTGGGCGCGGGTGCCTGCCAACCGGCTGCGTATGGACCGCTTCTTCTCCGAACGCCGCCCCTTCCGCCGCTTTAGCCGCCAGCTAAGCGCAGCGCGGTTTGCGGGCAGTCTTGCGACTCTGGTCGGGAGCGCAGTGCCGTTGGTCGAGGCGCTTCAGGCTGCAGCGGCGGTTACGCCCAATCGCTGGGTCCGCGAAAAAGCGTTTGGCGTCGCCACCCGTGTGCGCGAAGGGATCAGCTTGCGCGCATCGATGCAGGAAGCGGGGGTTTTCCCCACCATGCTCGTCGCCATCGTCGCTTCGGGCGAATCCTCGGGCAAGCTCGCTCCGGCGCTAAGCCGCGCTTCCACCGAGCTTGAGCGTGAGCTCGATGCGCTCGTCTCGGCTCTGGTCGCGCTTGCCGAGCCGCTGGTGCTGCTGGTGATGGGCGGGTTGGTGCTGACGATGGTGCTGGCGATCCTGCTGCCGATCATCAACCTCAATAATCTGGTGACGCTCTAGGCCCCTAAGCGATCACATCTGGCCCTTTATCCGCGCGCCCGCGGGCAAGCCGACAAAGGGAAGCATCGTCGCCCCGTCCGGCGTCAGGCCAACGTCCAGCGTGCCATCCTCGGCCAAGGTAGCTTCGACCAGAACTTTGCGCCGCTGCGTCATCGGGGCGAGGCGGATGCGCGTGGCATTGCCGACATGTTCGGCGGTGAGGATCAGTGCGGGCACCGCGCTAGCCGCGCCGCCTGCCTTGGGGCTGCAGGTGCCCGGATCGGTGGTCAGCGTGCCGTCGATCAGCTGGTTGCCGCCGCCGACCGCGATGCGCTTCATCTCGACCTGCATTGCCATGTCGCAGGTGAAGGGCAAATTGGGCTGGAGCGCGCGGAGCAGGCTGGCATGGGCCGCGCCGCTGACATTATCCATCACGGTGCGCCCGCCGATATGCATCAGCATCTGCCCGCCCAGATCGGTATCCGGCCCGCTGCCCTTGAAGTCCGCCGCAAAGGCGAGGCTGGTGAGCGAGCGCAAAGGCGCCATGTGCCATTCGATCTTGGTGCCGCCGGCCACGCCGACTTCGCCGTTCCACACCGTGCCCGCAACACCCGTGCGCCACGGGTGGTTCTGGACAATCACGCTGGCCGGCAACGTCGCGAGCATCGCCAGCACGTATGCGACTATGCCCAGCAGTACGAAGACGATAATACGGCGCCGTGCCGCACCCTCTCGAATCAACACTGGACCGTCGATCGCTGCTGTCAGGGCTGGCTGCATCGGTCGCGCTTCCTTCATTCGCTCTGGCTGCGGGGAAGGACGACAAGCGTCCGATCGCCCTGTTGGTGCCGCTCACCGGACCGCGAGCGCGGCTGGGGTCTAGCATGCGGCAGGCCGCGTTGCTCGCGGAAAGCGGGCAATTCGTGCAGAGTTTCGACACGGGCGGTACCGCTGCCGGTGCGGCTGCTGCCGCGGCCAAGGCGCTGAAGGCCAAGGTTGCACTGATCCTCGGGCCGCTTACTTCCGAGGAAGTGCCAGCGGTCTCCTCGACCATCGCGGGCCGCGTGCCGATCATTTCCTTCAGCAACAATTCGGTGCTGCGGGCACCCAATACCTGGATTTTCGGGATCACGGCGGGGCAGGTTACTTCTGCGATCCTGCGCTATGCCCGCACGCGGGGCGTGAAATCGGTCGCGGTGGTGGACGATGGCACGCCGTGGAGTGCGGCTGCTACGCTGGCGGCGGGGCGGATGGAGGCGGAACTTGGCCTCACCATCACCTTGCTCAGGGTTGACCAGGCGCTTCCTGCAGAGGCGCCGGATGCGGTGTTGTTCCCCGGCAGTGGAGAAGCGATGCTGGCGGCCGCGCGCCGGTTCAAGGTCAGTGGCGCTCAATTGCTCGCGACATTGCAGGGGCTCGACCATCGCCCGGCTGCGCTTGAGACGCTGGACGGGGCGTGGATCGCCAGCCCCGATCCGGTCGCGTTCGGCACCTTTGCGGCGGAGTTCGAGGCTCGCAACGGGGGCGGGGCGGGGACCATCACTGCGCTGGCCTATGATGCTGCGGGCATCGCTAACGCGCTGCGCAAGGCGGGCACGCTGGGTGGCGAGGGGCTGCTCGACAGCAAGGGCTTCAACTGCGTGACTGGCCCGGTTCGCTTCCGCACCGATGGCTCAGTCGCGCGCGACTTCGCGGTTTTGGTGGCGCGGGCCGAGGGCTATGAAGCAGTGGCGGTAAGCTCGGGATCGTGACTAAACGCCGCGGGGAAGCGGGTTTTACGCTTCTCGAACTGATGATCTCGCTCGGCCTGTTCGCGCTGATCGCAGTGGCCGGGCTGGCGCTGGTCGATGGCATCATCAAGGTTCAGGACCGCACCGAGGGGCGTTCGGATCGTCTGGCCGACCTCCAGCGCGCGATGTTCGTTGTCTCCAGCGATATCGACCAGATCGCGCGGGGGACGATTACCGGGGACGCGGCGAACCTGTCGTTCAACCGCGCGGCACCGGCAGTGGGCGGGGCGGCGGTGCCCATGCGCTACTCGATCGCCAACGGCAATCTCGTCCGCCAGATCGGGCCGGCGCCGCAGGAGCTGTTGCGCGGTATCTCCACGATGCGCTGGCGTTTCTGGGATGGGACGTGGGTCAACGCCTGGCCGGTGGACGACAAGACGCGTGAGCGCTGGCCGCAGGCGATCGAGATCGAGATGCAGGTGGCCGGGCCCGGCGGCACGCCGGGGACTCTGCGCCGCGTAGTCACGCTGCCGGCTCGTGCCGAGGAGAACGCCAAATGAAGCGGCGGGGCGGCGAAGAGGGCATGATCCTTATCAACGTGCTGATGTTCGTGGCGATTGCCAGCGGGCTGGTGTTGCTGATGATCAACCGCGAGGAACTGGCGCTCAATCAGGGGCTACGAACGCGCGAGGCGGCGCGGGCGCTGGCCGTGGTGCGCGGGGGTGAGTTGTCCGCGTTGGTGGCGCTACGCCGCGATGCCGAGACTGCCGGTGACGCGGACCATGCCGCCGAGCCCTGGGGCAAGCTTTCAGAGCGCGCGGTGCCGATTAATGGCGGTACCTTCAGCCTTGCGATCTCGGATGCGGAGGGGCGCTTCAACGTCAATTCGCTGCGGAGCGGCGAGGCGGCTTCGGTGATCCTGTTCCAGACCATCGCAGACATGGTGGGCTTGCTGCCCCAACAGGCAGTTGCCGCTGCCGAATATATCCGCCGCGAAGGGCCGCTCACCGATCTGCGCCCGCTGCGGCTGGCGGGCATAGAGCCCAAGGTGGCAGACCGGCTCGAACGGCTGGTGACCGCGTTGCCCGGCACAACCGCACTCAATCTCAATGCCGCCGATCCCGAGATGCTGGGCATATTGTTCCGCGATCCCCAGGTCGCCCAGCGGCTGGCCGAAGTGCGGTCGCGGCAGGGGTATCTGACGCTCAAGGATCTTTCCGATCAGCAGGTGACGATGCCGTTCGGCACATCGTTTCGATCGAACACCTTCTGGGTGCGGACGCGCGCGACGATCGGCACGACCAGCCAGCAGGGCGCGACGCTGATCCAGCGGCGGAAGAACGCGAACGGCAAGTTCGAAGTCGTGCCGGTCGAGCGCTGGCGGGGAGCAGCGGTGCCGCCAGGAGCACCTGCGCTGCCGTGAAACTTGACACCAGCTTTACACTATCGCGCATGTTTTCCGCGCCTGGGTTTCCGGCGATTTCAAAGAGCGGCCGAGAGGATCGACCGGCCCAGCCAAGCAGGCGAAATCCTACATTGCAAGCGCTGCGCTACAGCACGATCCGGAACAATGCCCCGCCGCCGGGGGCATCCGTCACGCCGATCGATCCGCCATGCGCGACGACGATCTGGCGGGCGAGGTTCAGGCCGACGCCGGTTCCGGTGGCACGGGTGGTGAAGAAGGGGAGGAATATGTCCTGCCGCAGCTGATCCGGGACGCCGGGGCCGTTATCCTCGACTTCGATGGCAACGCCTTCCCGCGTGGTGAGCAGGCGCAGTGCGACGCGGGGGGAATCGGTTTTCGCCAAGGCCTGTGCGGCATTGTGCATCAGATTGATCAGCACCTGCGCGAGAAGATCGGGATCGGCATCCAGCGCCAGCCCTGGGGGCACGATCTCCAGATCGAGCGGGATTGCGGGCGCTTCGGCGGCGAAGATGCGGACGAGTTCGTCGGCCCAGGGGGCGGCGGCAAACAGCTGGGGCTTGATCTCGGGCGTGCGGGCGACTTCGCGATAGGCTTCGATGAAATTGCCGAGGCCCTGCGCGCGCCGAGCGAGGGTGGTGACAGCCGCTCGGGCATCGCCGATGCGGGGATCGGCAACCAGATCGGGATCGTCGAGCAGATCGGCGGCGGTGGCGGCGAGCGAGGTGACGGGGGTTAGCGAATTGAGGATTTCGTGGGTGAGCACGCGGACCAGATCGGTCTGCGCGGCCATCTCTGCGGCGTCGAGCGTGCCCTGGATCGGCT
>JAZKJE010000043.1:0-27705 GCA_040384525.1 Pseudomonadota bacterium | reverse complement strand
ACGCTGTCTGCCAGCCTTCGTGCGAAGGTAGCGCTGTAATGGGCGAAGTCTTCGGGGCGCGTGCCCATTTCGCCCTTGAACAAGCGGCGCGCGGCCTTGTTGGCGAAGGCGACCTGATCCTCCGCGCTGACCGTCAGCACTGCGACCGGAATGTCGTCAACCAAGGCATCGAGATAGCGCGCTTCGCCCGCTGCGCGATCCTGTTCGGCGCGGAAGCGGCCCAGCACTTCGTTGAGCGATTGCGCCAGTTCGCTAAACCCCGCGCCGCCATGCCCGTCGAAACGCACAGCGGTGTCGCCGAATTTCACCGCTTCCAGAAAGCGGGCAAGGGTTCGGTTAGTGCGGGTGACGTGGCGCCAGAGCCCGGCGAACATGCCCGCCGCCAGCCCGACTGCGACCAAACGCGCGGCCGCCAATCCGGGCGTAGCAAACGCCTCAACGCAGGCCAGCAATGCCACGCCCAGCAATGCGATCCAGGCGAGCAGCCCGATCGTGAAGCGCTGGTCAAAGCCCATGCTTCTCCATTCGGCGATACAGCGCCGCGCGGGACAGGCCGAGCTCGTTGGCGGCGAGCGAGATGTTATAGCCGTGCTTCTTCAATGCTTCCTCGACCAGACGGCGCTCGACGCGCTCCAGATTGAGATCGTCATCAGCGCGCGGGGCGACGATTGCGCCGGGGGCGATGCGGGGTGCGCTGGTCGTCAGCGCGAAATCCTCGGGCTGGAGTGCCCCTTCGCGCGAGAGGATCACGGCGCGTTCGAGCGCATGGCGCAGCGCGCGGACATTGCCCGGCCAATCGTGGCGGAGCAAAGCGGCGCGCGCGGCGACGCTGAGTTCGGGCACCTCGCGGCCATAGCGGCGGGCGTAATGGCCGAGATAATGCTCGATCAGTTCGGGCAGATCTTCGGGGCGCTCGCGCAAGGGCGGCAGATCGATCTCGACGGTGTTGAGGCGGAAGAGCAGATCCTGGCGGAAATGCGCTTCGTCGCGCAGCTTCTCGCTTGGCAGATTGGTTGCGGCGATCACGCGGATGTCGATTGGAACGGGCTTGTTTGCGCCGACGGGCGTGATCTGGCGCTGTTCCAATGCGGTCAGCAACTTCGGCTGCAAGCGCAGGGGAAGATTGCCGATTTCGTCGAGAAACAATGTGCCGCCATCGGCTGCCTGAAGCCGCCCGACGCGATCGCTGCGTGCATCGGTGAAGGCGCCCTTCACATGGCCGAACAATTCGCTGTCGATCAGATCTTCGGAGACTGCGCCGAGATCGACCGTGAGCATCACTTCGTTGGCGCGAAGCGACTGGCGGTGCAGTTCGCGGGCGACCAGTTCCTTGCCGGTGCCGTTCTCGCCGAGGACGAGGACGTTCGCATCGGTGGGGGCGGCGCGCGATATCAGCGAGTGGACGCGGGCCATCGGGGGCGAGACCCCGAGCAAGGGCGATGCGCCCGCCGCGACCGGGCCGGGCGCCGGGGTGGCGATCATCGCACGGCGCGAACGGCGCAGCGACGCGGCGGTGCGGATGGTGGTGAGCAGGCGGTCGTTCGACCATGGCTTCGAGACGAAATCGGTTGCGCCGCGCTTCATCGCCGCGACCGCGACCTGAACCCCGGCATGCGCGGTGATCATCACCACGACCATCTCGGGATCGATGGCGAGGAGCTTGTCGAGCCACGCCAAACCTTCGGACGCATCGGTGGCGCCGCGAGCGAAATTGGCGTCGAGCAGCACCGCATCGGGCTGGCGCGCAGAGATGACCGGCAGCGCTTCCTCGGGGCTGTTGGCAATCGCCACATCCTTGAAAAGGCGACGCAGCAATAGCCGCGACGCCATCAGGATATCGTCGTCGTCATCGATGATGACGCAAAAATCAAACTCGGGCCCGCTCCCCATAACCCCATTCCCGTACAGCTAGTGTGCGGAACCGGACAATCAATTTGCGTGCCAAGCGCAATTTCGTTTCGCGGGGGTAGCGGATGAGTTGGCACGCCTCATGCTTTTCTGAGGGCATGAGGCCTGGTCCAATCCGGAAAATGCGCGTGTTCGTGTTGCTGCTGGTGGCGCTCGCAGCGGCGATAGCGGCTCCGCGGCCGCATGCAGATCTGGCATTTGCGCGGGGCGAGGGCGGGCATGCACTGATCAATATCGGCTTCGCATCGATCAAATTGGCGTTCGATTTCGGACACAAGTGTTCGAATCCGAACGGTTGCGGCGGGGCAATCCTGTGAGCAGGCTGGGTGGGCACAGCGGCGCATTTCGCTTGGCACGGCGGTTGCTAGGTCAATGAACATGGGTGTCGTTCGGATGCAGAAAAATATGGGGGACCGTCCGGTTACCGGGGGCGCGATGGATCAGGTCGTCGAGACGCGGAAGCTCTCGATGCGGACCAAGGCGATTATGGGCGGGGCGGCGGTGCTGATCGCGGCCTTCGTCTTCTGGTGGTTCGCGCCATCGGGATCGAGCCAGACGGTGGCGACCGATCATGTCACGGTATCGACCGTGACCAAGGGCAATTTCGACGATTTCATTCCATTGCGTGCGCGGGTTACGCCGCTGCTGACCGTCTATATCGACGCAGTCGAAGGCGGGCGGGTTGAAAAGATGCTGGTCGAGGACGGTGCGAACGTTGCCGCTGGGCAGCCGATCGCCTTGCTGTCGAACGCCGAGCTGCAGCTTTCCACGCTGGCGCGCCAGACCGAAGTGGAGCAGCAGATCAACAATATGCGCAGCCAGGAACTGGCGCTGGCGCAGACGCGGCTGGCGAACGAGCGCGCGGTGCTGGAAGCCGGGCTCGCGGTGGAGAAGATGCGCCGGCAATATGATCGCGAGAAGCCGCTGGCGGACAAGGGCTTCGTCACTGCCAAGCAGTTTGCCGATACGCGCGACCAATATGAATATGAGCAGCGCCGCTATGCCGTGCTGAAGCGCAGCCAATCGACCGATGCGCGGCTGCAGGGGAGCCAGCTTTCCCAGACGCAGGCAGCGGCGAAATCGATGCAATCGGGGCTGGGCATTGCCCGCGCCAATCTGGATGCGCTGCAATTGCGCGCACCGGTGGCGGGGCAGCTTTCGGGCTTTTCGGTGCAGGTCGGGCAATCGCTCCAGCGCGGCGAGCGGGTGGGGCAGATCGACTCGCCCGGCCGAAACAAGCTGATCGCGGGGGTGGATGAATTCTATCTTGGGCGGGTGCAGCTTCAGCAGAAAGCAAGCCTGGATTTCGGCGGGAAGCGTTTCGAGGCTAAGGTCACCAAAATTTATCCGCAGGTGCAGAACGGCCAGTTTCAGGTCGACCTGCAGTTCATCGGCGAGGAGCCGAAGAACATCCAGCGCGGGCAGACGATGCAGGCGCGGTTGGTGCTCGGTGATCCGGCTCCGGCGCTGCTGATCCCCAACGGCGCTTTCTATAACGAGACCGGCGGAAACTGGATCTTCGTGGTGACGCCCGATGGCCGCAGCGCGGTGAAGCGCAATGTGCGCCTGGGCCGCCGCAATGCCGAATTCATCGAAGTGCTTGAGGGGCTGGAGGCGGGCGAGAAAGTGCTCACCTCACCCTATACCGGATATACCGACAAGACGCGCCTGGACCTGACCAAATGACGAACAAGAAAGGGAATTCCATGCTGACGATGCGCGAGCTTTCCAAAGTTTACCGCACCGATACGGTGCAGACGACCGCTTTGGACGCGATCGATCTCGACATTGCCGACGGCGAGTTCGTCGCGATCATGGGCCCTTCGGGCTGCGGCAAATCGACACTGCTGAACATGATCGGGATGCTCGATAGCCCGTCCAGCGGCTCCTATGATTTCAACGGCAAGGAAGTCGCCGGGCTGAGCGAGAGCAAGCTGGCGGACGTGCGGAAGGAGAATATCGGTTTCATCTTCCAGGGCTTCAATCTGGTCGATGAGCTGAGCGTGCGCGACAATGTCGAGCTGGCTTTGCTCTATCACAACGTGCCGAACGCCGAGCGCAAGCGCCGGGTGGATGAAGTGATGGACAAGGTGGGTATCGCGCACCGCGCCAAGCACCGCCCCAGCCAGCTTTCGGGTGGTCAGCAGCAGCGCGTGGCGGTGGCCCGTGCATTGGTCGCCAGCCCCAAATTGATCCTGGCGGACGAGCCGACCGGGAACCTCGATACGCATCACGGCGAAGAGGTGATGAAGATGCTCCAGACGCTCAACGGCGAAGGATCGACCATCGTAATGGTCACGCACTCGCCCGCGCACGCCGATTATGCCGGCCGCATCGTCAACATGCTCGATGGCCGCATCCTGCAGGAACGCCGCCGCGCGGCTTGAAACAGGCACTCGGACAACGAGGCCAAGGTTCAGGGAGAACCAATATGTGGCGCAATTATCTGACCGTGGGGCTGAGGGCGCTCGCCAAGAACAAGGTCTATGCCTTTATCAACATCTTCGGGCTGTCGCTCGGCATCGCCGCGTGCCTGCTGATCCTGACGTTCGTGCGGTATGAGCGCAGCTATGACGGCTGGGTGGCCGATAGCGCCCAGATATATCAGGTCCAATCGACGTTCCAGAGCAAGACCAGCTCGGATCATTTCGAGAATCAGGGTGCGCCTTATGTGACCAAGGCGGCTTTGCTGAAGGACTTCCCCCAGATCGAAGCCGCCACTTATTTTGGCGGCGGCACGCGGATCACGGTGCTGAAGGATGGCCGCGCCTATACGCCCGAAGATTCGGTTCTGACCGACAGCGCTTTCTTCGACACGATACCGCTGCCGTTCCTGCATGGTGATGCGAAAGCGCTTTCGCAGCCGGGCACGGCGGTACTCAGCGAAAGCCAGGCGAAGAGCCTGTTCGGCAAAACCGATATTGTCGGCCAGACGCTGACCGTGCTCGTGATGGGGGTGAAGGCAGATTACCGGATCACGGGCGTGATGAAGGATCTGCCCAAGAATTCGCACATGGACATCGACATGCTGGTTCGTGCCGATTTTCCGAGCCTTTATGCCCAGGGGCATCAGGAGCAGTTCCTGACCGCATGGGGTTGGACCGGTGGCTGGGTGTATGTGAAGCTGCGGCCCGGCACCGATGTCGCCGCGCTCAACAGCCAGCTTGCCGCGTGGGAAAAGCGCAACATCCCCGATGAGACCGACGATGGCCAGGTCACCAACCTGGGTGACGAGCGCGACTATGAATTCGTCAACATCCGCGACGTGCATCTGGGCAAGGCGCAAGGGTCGGCGATGACTGCGGGCAATGACGCAACCTCGATCGCGACGTTCGCCGTCGTTGCCTTGCTGATCCTGGGCATGGCGTGTGTGAACTTCACCAATCTGGCGACGGCGCGAGCCAGCCAGCGGGCGCGCGAAGTGGCGCTCCGCAAGGTGCTGGGCGCGACGCGATCCCAATTGGTCATCCAGTTTCTGGGCGAGTCGATCCTGCTGGCGGCGATATCGACATTGGTTGCGCTCGCTTTCACCGAGATCGCATTGCCGTTGTTCAGCCAGTTTCTCGATGCCGATTTCGAAATGCATTATTTCGGCGCGCACGGGATCATCCTGCCGCTGCTCGCACTGGTGCTGATCGTTGGCGCTGCGGGCGGCATTTATCCTGCGCTGTATCTGTCGCGCTTCGAGCCGGCGCGCGTGCTGAAGGCGAACCAGTCCGCTTCCGATGCGGAAGGGACGGGCAAGCTGCGCAGCATGCTGGTCGTCGTCCAGTTCGCGGTTTCGATCGGACTGATGGCGTGCACCGCGATCATCTATGGCCAGACCGTCCATGCCCGCACCCTCGACCCCGGATACAAGCGCGACGGGCTGATCCAGGTGAGCGGCATAGGCTCTTCGTCGTTCAACGGGCGGCAGGATGCGCTGCTTCGCCAGATACAGGCAGTTCCCGGAGTAGAAGGCGTTGGCCGCACCGGCATGGGCGTCAACACCGGCAACACATCGTCCACGACGATAACCGTGAGTGGAAGCTCCGACCGGACCGATATTGGCATCTATGCCGCCGATCCCGGATACTTCCCGACCATGGGTATTCGCACAATTGCCGGGCGCGTCTTCGATCGCAACCGCCCGGCGGACGACATGACCACGCCAACACCCGAAGACGAGGCCGCCGAAGAGGCACTGGCGGTGCGCGGCGGCAATGTCGTCATCAACGAAGCCGGCGTGAAGCGGCTGGGCTTCGCCACCGCCGAAGAAGCGATCGGCAAGACGCTGCGCTATGGCATCGATGAGAAATATGGGGGGGCGATGACCCTCACCATCATCGGCGTGGTGGCCAATTCGCGCTTCCGCACCGTGCAGGCGCCGATCGAGCCGATCATGTTCTACTGGAACGATAATGGGGCATATTGGCTGATGGCGCGCTTCAACGGCGATCCCGCGACGGTGCGCTCGGGCATCGAGCGGGTCTGGCGCAGCTTTGCCCCCGATGTCGCTTTCGATGGCCAGTTCAGCGATGCGATCATGGAGCGCAGCTATGCGCGGATGGACGCGCGGGCGGAGATGTTTGGCCTGTTTGCCATCCTCGCAGTGGTGATCGGCTGTTTGGGACTGTTCGGGCTGGCTGCCTTCACGGCCGAACGGCGGACCAAGGAGATCGGCATCCGAAAAGTGCTGGGTGCGCGCACCCATGACATCGTACGGATGCTGATCTGGCACTTTGCGCGGCCGGTGCTGATCGCCAATGTCATCGCTTGGCCGATCGCATGGTGGGTGATGCGCGATTGGCTCAATCAATATGACGCGCGGATGGCGCTAACCCCTGTGCCGTTCATCGTGGCGGGGCTCCTGGCGCTCGTCATCGCGGTCATCACTATCGGCGCACATGCATTCCGCGTGGCGCGCACCAATCCGGTATATGCCTTGCGTTACGAGTAGGCGCGTCGCGCACAGGCATATCCGGGCGGGCGGAAGGGCAATCTTCCGCCCGCTTTTCTTTGGTTTTTTCAATCAATTATTCAAAATGGGTAGAGTTCGGCTTGGCTGCACGAATTCGTAAATGCACACTGCGCAGCAATGCGGGTTTCAACGAAAAGTCTTGTAGCGCAAGTCGATAACGAAACTATTTGCCGCGCCGCCCGGTCTGGGTGGTTTGTGGCGTTGCGGGCGCGCGCCTAGATCATGGCCGATAGCGTGCCACGCCCCCCGATCCGCGCGCTCACCCGATTCCTGGCTGAGATGCAGACGACGATCGTGGCATCCGGGATCCGCGCATTCGACGGTAATCTAGACCGCTTCACCATCTACACACTGATCGTTCGCCAGGGGGCTGCTCTCAACCAGCTCGGGCCCGATGCAGAAGCGCGAGAAGAGGACGACACCGGCGCGATCTCGGTATCTTCGCTATCGGATTCGCTCTCCAAACCGTTTGAGACGGTCCGCCGGCACGTCAATGCGATGCTGGCCTCCGGAGTGTGCATCCGGAGCGCCAGGGGCGTCTATGCCTCGCAGGAAGCGCTTCGCGGACCCGTTCTGTCCAAGGTCATGGCGACCGCGCACGATTCGTTCGTCCGATTGGTCGAGGATTTGCGCGCGCTGGAATTCGAGATGCCGGCGCAGCGGCGCGAGCCTGCCTATCACCCCAGCACAGGCGTGCGCGCCGCGGCGGATATGATGCTGACCGTGATGGACGCCAATATGGGCGTGCACACCGAATGGGTGAACCTTGTGCTGTTCTCGACAGTGTTGTGCGCCAATGCGCGGCGCTACACGCACGATCCGGTGCTCGCGATGCGCTATGCCGATCAGGGCGCATCGGTGCCCGAACGGCTGCGCGAGCCGATCCGCCCTGCCGTGATCGCGCGGACCCTGGGGCTGGCGCCTGCTACGGTGCAGCGCCGTTTGCAGCCGTTGATCGAGGATGGGCGACTGACCCGCGTGCCGCGCGGCCTTTTGGTGTCAGAGGCATGGCTGAACACGCCGCCTGCGGTTGCAACGAGCACCGCCAGCTATCACAATATCCGGCGCATTCTTGGGCTGGTCGCGGCTTCGGGCTTTCCGTTCGACGATCCGGCGAGCGCCTATCTTCACGGACGACCGGCGCCAGCCTGTTTCGAGTAGCGCCTAAACGTGCTGCCAATCGTCGCGGCGCGCGCGAGCGATGCCGCCGAGATATTCCTCTTTGTATTTGCCGTCCCCGGGAATCGACGGGTCCCAGTTGAAGCCCTGGGTGTCAGGGCTCGGCCGTTTTGTCACCTTGGGGAAGGAATTGGGGGCAGGTTTCCCCGCTGACGCGCAAAGATCACGGACGTGATCGGCGATGACAGTATCGATAGTTTGGCTTGTTCCAATTGGCATTGCAGTAACCCATTCTCAAAATCGTTTTCCCAGTGAGCCCGGGCGATCCACGCATTTTACCTGAGCGATGGGTCAGAAGTCGAAAATGAAATGCAGGCCTGCGCGAAGGCGAGAAACGGTGGGGCAGAGGAGGCTCGAACCTCCAGTGCCCGCCAGTTACCAATGATCGGCTAAATTCGGGGGTGGAATGGTCAGCGGAAAGCTTCGCGGCCATCAATGCTGCAATGGTCGGGGCGATAGGATTCGAACCTACGACCCCTGGACCCCGAGACCAGTGCGCTACCAGACTGCGCCACGCCCCGACACATTGCAGGGGGTGCGCCTAGCGATGCGGGGCAGGAGTATCAAGTCAAAAAGCGTGCGTGCGGGCGTTTAGGATCAAGGGGTTCGCGCGCCGAGCATCGCATCCACGTTCACGAACTTTTCGCGGGGGCTGCCGACGCGTGCCGCAGCGATCTCGGCGGTTTCGATCTTCTGCCAGTCGCGGAAGGTGACCACCTCCACGCCGCGCGATGCGAGCAGGGCATCGAGGCCCGGGCGGCCCTGTTTGCCTGCGCCTTCGCCAATGTCTGCGGCTATTTTCTCGGCAATGGCGAAACCGTCAGGCCGGTTGGTGCCGATCGTGCCGGTGGGGCCGCGCCGTGCCCAACCGACCGCGTAGAGACCGGGGAGGATGCGGCCCTCTTCATTGGCGAAACGCCCGGCATTGTCGTCATATGGAATGCCGGGAATGGGGGGCGTGCGATAGCCGATGCAGCTGACCACCAGGCTGGCGGGGATGGCATAGGTCTCGCCCGTGCCGTGCGCCGCGCCATCGGGGCCGATGGCGGTGCGCTCGACGATGACGCGCTCGACCTTGCCATCGCCTTCGATCGCGACGGGCATAGCGAAGAAATCGAAGATGACGCGGATTTGCTTGTCGCCGGGATTGGCGGCGAAATTGCGCAGATGGGTGACCGATTTGCGCTGGCCGGGATCAAGGAGCGCATCGTCCTCCACCGGCGGCAGATCTTCGGGGTCGACCACAGGGGTGGCGCGCTCGAGTTCGCCGAGCTCGCCCAATTCCTTGGGAGTCATCGCAATCTGATGCGGACCGCGGCGGCCAAGGATGGTGATTGCGGGCACGGTTGCGCCGCGCAGTGCATCGAGCGCGTGGTTGACGATATCGGAGCCGCCAAACTCGGCCTCGGTCTTGGCCAGCACGCGGGCGACGTCGAGCGCGACATTGCCGTTGCCGATCACGACCGCGCCGCCGGAGAGTGCCGGGGCGAGGGCGGCATGATCCGGGTGACCGTTATACCAGCCGACGAACGCTGCCGATCCGGTGACGCCGGGAAGGGTCGCGCCGGGGATTTCGAGTGGGCGATCATTCGGGGCGCCGGTTGCGAGCACTACTGCGTCATATAGCCCGAGCAATTCCTCGATCGAAGCATCCTTGCCGAGGGTCACATTGCCGACGAAGCGGACCGTATCGGTGAGCGCAGTCGCCTCATAGCGCCGCGAGACGCCCTTGATCGATTGGTGATCGGGCGCAACGCCGGTGCGGATCAGGCCGAAGGGGACGGGGAGGCGATCGATAATATCGATCCGCACATCCTCGCCGAAGCTCTTCTGGCATGCTTCGGCAGTGTAATAGCCCGCCGGCCCCGAACCGATGATCGCGATATGGCGCATTTTATTCCCTTCAGCGCGCGAGGGCAGGCGCGAGTGCCAGCCCGTCGCCATTCTTGCCCGCATTGAGGCGCCGCAGCACCTTACCCGAGGCGACGTCGATCTCGGCGACCTTATCGTGGCCGGTTTCTGCCGCATAAAGCCGCTTGCCGTCCGGCGAGAAGAGCAGGGTGACCTGTCCGGCCTCACTGGTGCCCGATACGCGGATCGTGCGGGTCAGCTTGCGGGTGGCGACGTCGATAAAGCTGATCGTGCCCGCGCCTACATTCGATGTGACCACGGTCTTGCCATTCGGGCTGGTGGCGACGCGGATCGCGACCGGGTCCACAGCGATTTCGGCGAGCTTGGCGCCGCTGGCGGTGTCGTATACCTGCAGGCGGGGCGCAGCGAGATCGCCGACCCACAATTCCTTGCCCCCGCGTGCGAGCGACAGCCCCTCGGGCTTGCCGCCCGTTGCAATGTCACGCAGGCGGGTACCGGCTTCGAGATCGAGCACGCTTACGGTGCCGGAGAGGATATTGGCGACAAAAGCGTGGCGCAGATTGGGGGCGATGGCGACCATGTGCGATCCCATCGCCTCGGTCGGGATCGCGCGGATGGCGCCGTCGGCGGCGATCACCACCACGGTCTTGCTTCCCTCGGCAGTGGCGATCAGCCGCCCGTCGCTGAGCCAGGCCAGACCGTGCGGGCGCATATTGGGGGCGATGTCGATGGTGCGCAGCTTGGTGCGCGTGTCGAGATCGAACACGTCGATCGTGGATCCGCCATAAGCGACGACGGCCGCCTGCTTGCCATCGGGGGAGACGGCAATCTCGTGCGGCATGTGGCCGGTGGGCAGGCGGGCAATCTCTGCGCCGTCCTTCAGATCGATCAGGCTCAGCGTGTTCTCGCCTTTGTTGCCGACAAGGAGCGTGCCGGCCGGCGGATCGGCCAATGCGGGGAACGAACAAGCAGCGGCAAACGCCGCGGCGACGATCAGAAATGCGCGCATGGGCCTCTCCTCGCTAATATGCGGATGGTAGCGTGCGCATTAAGGCGCGCAAGGCTTTGACGGAGGCCGGGTGTCGGGTTAGCCACGCTGTGTGACTGGGATCGAGGCTATTGCGGCGCTGTTGACGCTGATCAACGTGGCGCTGGTCGCCCGGCGCAGCATCTGGAACTATCCGTTCGCGCTCGTCGCGGTTGCGCTCTCGGCCTGGGTGTTCTTCGACAATAAGCTGTACAGCGACACACTGCTCCAGGGCTTCTTCATCGCGATCAACCTGTATGGCTGGTGGAACTGGTCGCGCTCGCGCTCGCAGAGTGGTGAGGTTCGCGTCGAGGGACTGGGCACGCGCGCACGGCTCGTCTGGGCAATCGGCTGTGTTGTGGCGATCGCATCGTGGGGCTGGTTCATGCACCGCAACACCGATGCGGCGCTTCCGTGGTGGGACGCATCGATCCTGATCCTGAGCATCGCCGCACAGACGCTCCAGTCGCGGCGCAACTGGGAAAGCTGGGTGCTTTGGATGCTGGTCAATCTGATCTCTATCCCGCTCTACGCGGTCCGCGAGCTTTGGATTTTCACCGGATTGTACATCGTGCTGTTGGCGCTGTGCGTTTGGGGCTTGAGCGATTGGGTTAAGGCGAGGCAGAACGCTCGCGCATGAACCCGCGTACCATCTGCCTCCACGGCCCTGAAAGCACAGGGAAATCCACACTGGCACCGCGCCTTGCCGCGCATTTCGGCGGGCAGGTGCTTGACGAATATGGCCGCGATTATGCCGAGTGCCGGGGCGTGGAATTTACGATGGAGGATCTGCTCCGCATCGCGAAGACGCATGATGCGTGGGCGCAGGTGATGATCGCGGAGGGGGCCGATCCGCTGATCCTCGATACCGATCCGCTGATGACCGCGGTGTGGGCGGATATGCTGCTTGGCACGCGCGATCCGTGGTTCGATAGCTGGACGGGCACGGCCGATCTCTACCTGCTGTTCGACGTGGATTTGCCGTGGATCGAAGACGGCACACGCATGTTCGGCACGCCCGAGCTGCGCCGGAAGTTCTTCGATCTGTCGAAAGCCGAACTGGAGCGCCGCGGTGTCCGCTGGGCGCTGATCGGCGGGGTGGGCGAGGCGCGGTTCGAGAACGCAGTCGCGGCAATCGAGGCGGCGATGGCAGAAGCCACCGCCGCCTGACGCAGTCTGATTAGTAGTCGCCCTGCGGGAGCCCGCCGAGCTGCTGGACCATCTTGATGTATGCATCGAGATAAGCGAGCACGATCACCTGGCCGATTTCGGTGTTCTGATAGCCGCCGCCGCCGGCACCGGCGAGACCGCCCCACCAGCCAGCACCACCGCCTGCGCCGAAGCCCACGTCAGTCTTGCGCGAATAGCCTTCGCTGACGATTTCTTCGGTGCTGCGCGTGTCGACCATCGACAGCGTGACGTTGGCTTCCTTCTTCTTGATGCTGATCGCGCCGCCCAGGGCTGCGCCGAGGCGCCCGCCGAGCATGCCCCCGATAAAGCCGCCGGCGCCGCCGCCGCCCGAATTGCTGTTCGAGCTGACGATATCGGGCTCAAGCAGATAATCCGCCGCGCGAACCTGACCGCCGCCCATGTTCGAATTGGAGCGCAGCTCGCCGCTTTCGGCCATTGCGCGTTCCATCGCGCGGCTCTGCATCGCGCGGCCGCGATTGACGAGCGTGAAGCAGCCCGATTGCTGGACGAAAACCTTGAGGATCGCTTCAGGGCTGCCGAGGTTCAGCTCACGCCACCATTGATTTTCCGGTGCCACCATCCCGATCGTACCGAGCGGCTTGGCGCATTTCGGAATTTCGCGCGTGGCGCGTTCCTGTGCCTTGCGACCTGAAGAGGCGCCCTTGGTGTCGCCCCTTTTGTCCTTCTTGCCCGAAGACATCGAAGTTTGCGCCTGTGCGACATCGGCAATGCCGAGCGAAAGCCCGGCAGTTGCGAGCGCAGTCGCGAGAATCAGTTTCCGCATTTCCCACTCCCCATTTTGTTACCTGAACCCACGGCGGGCATAGCTGATCTATCGCCGTGTACCGCCCTCATCAATTCAACGCGACCTGGATCCCATTCGCCATGATCGAGGGGCAAGCTAGCAATGGTACCGGTGCATAACAACGAGAACGTGCAGGCCTTGTCGCACACTCGTCGCATGACCAAAGATGCGCGCAAATAATCGCGCGGGAAGGGGCTTTCCCATCCCCGGATCGGGGGATGGCGCGGGCGAGGTTGCAGGATCGTGCTGCTTAGCCCTTCGCATCGCGGCTCGCCCCTGCTAAGCGCGCGACAACATGGCGACCGAACTCTCCCGCATCCGCAATTTCAGCATCATCGCGCACATCGATCACGGCAAGTCTACGCTTGCCGATCGGCTGATCCAGACCACTGGCGGCCTGGCCGCACGCGAGATGAGCGCACAGCTTCTCGATAATATGGATATCGAGAAGGAACGCGGCATCACGATCAAGGCGCAGACCGTGCGCCTTGAGTGGAAGGGGCATGTCCTCAATCTGATGGACACGCCCGGTCACGTCGATTTCGCCTATGAAGTCAGCCGCTCGCTGGCCGCGTGCGAAGGCGCGCTGCTCGTGGTTGATGCGGCGCAGGGCGTGGAAGCGCAGACGCTGGCCAACGTCTATCAATCGATCGAGCATGATCACGAGATCATCCCGGTCATCAACAAGATCGATCTGCCCTCGGCCGAGCCCGAGAAGGTGCGGCACGAGATCGAGGAAATCATCGGCATCGATGCATCGAACGCGGTGCTAGCCAGCGCCAAATCCGGCATCGGAATCGAGGAAATCCTTGACGCTATCGTCGAGCGAATCCCGGCACCGAAGGGCGATATTGATGCGCCGCTGAAGGCAATGCTGGTCGATAGCTGGTACGATCCGTATCTTGGTGTCGTAATCCTGCTCCGCGTGATCGATGGCGTGATCAAGAAGGGTCAGCAGGTTAAGTTCATGGCTGCGGGGACGACCCATCTGGTCGATCGCGTCGGCGCATTCCGCCCGAAGATCGAGCAACTCGCCGATCTGGGCCCGGGCGAGATCGGCTTCATCACCGCGCAGATCAAGGAAGTGGCGCAGGCCCGCGTCGGCGATACGCTGACCGACGCCAAGCGGCCCGCGACCGAAGCACTGCCGGGCTTCAAGGAAGTCCAGCCGGTGGTGTTCTGCGGGCTTTTCCCGGTCGATGCCAATGACTTCGAGAAGCTTCGTGAGAGCATCTCCAAGCTGCGGCTGAACGATGCCAGCTTCTCGTTCGAGATGGAGACTTCGGCCGCGCTTGGCTTTGGCTTCCGCTGCGGTTTCCTGGGGCTGCTCCATCTGGAGATCATCCAGGAGCGGCTAACCCGCGAATATGACCTCGATCTGATCACGACTGCGCCGAGCGTGGTCTATCAGATCGACCTGACGCACGACGCCGGACACGTCGAACTGCACAATCCCGCCGACATGCCGGACCCGAGCAAGATCGAGACGATCAGCGAGCCGTGGATCAAGGCTGTGATCTATGTGCCGGACGAATATCTCGGCTCGATCCTAAAGCTTTGCCAGGATCGCCGCGGCATCCAGCAGAACCTCACTTATGTGGGCGGTCGCGCGCAGGTGACATACGAACTGCCGCTGAACGAAGTCGTGTTCGATTTTTACGACCGGCTGAAGTCGCTTTCCAAGGGCTATGCGAGCTTCGATTACGAACAGATCGGCTATCGCGAAGGCGATCTGGTGAAGATGGGCATTCTCGTCAACGAGGAGCCGGTCGACGCGCTGAGCATGATCGTCCATCGCGGCACCGCCGAAGTGCGCGGACGCGGCATGGTCGAGCGGCTCAAGGAACTGATCCCGCGGCATCTTTTCAAGATTCCGATCCAGGCCGCGATCGGTGGCAAGGTGATCGCGCGCGAGACGATCAGCGCGATGCGCAAGGACGTTACGGCGAAATGCTATGGCGGCGACGCGACGCGCAAGAAGAAGCTGCTGGAGAAGCAGAAGAAGGGGAAAGCGAAGATGCGCGAGTATGGTTCGGTCAGCATCCCGCAAGAGGCCTTTATCGCGGCGCTGCGGATGGGCGAGGAGTAAAATTCCGGGCATTCGGGTCAACTCGTCCCGCCTTGTACCCAGCCCATCGTGTCGTCCCGCCCATGCGGATTTTCAGCGATTACATACGCTTCTCCGCTTTCAGGAGAAGTTTATGAAGAAGCTCGCATGGATCGCCGCCGTCTCTTTTGCCGGCATCGCGCCGCTCTCGGCTCAGGCCCAGACCGCAGCGCCAGCAGCGGCACCAGCACAGGCATCGCCCGCCAAGGTCGGTGATACGATCTATGACGATGCCGGTGCCGAAGTAGGCAAGATCGAAAGCATCGCCAATGGCACCGCCGTTGTGTTCACCGGCACCAATCGCGCCAGCGTTGCCGTAACCAGCTTCGGCACGAGCCCCAAGGGGCCGACCTTTGGCATGACCAAGGCGCAGCTCGACGAAGCTGCGATCAAGGCCGCAGCCGCCGCCCAATCCGATCTTCGCGCCAAGCTCACGGTCGGCGCGGACGTTCATGGCAAGAACGGCGCGACAGTTGCCAAGATCAAGTCGGTGGATGGAGAAAATATCGTGCTTACATCGGCCAAGGGCGATGTAACTGTTCCGATCACGGGCATCGGCACGAACGAGCAGGGCCTTTATATCGGCATGACTCAGGCCGAATTCGACGCGGCCGTGGTCGCCAGCCAGGCCAAGTGAAGAGCAGGCGGGGCGGCATAAGGTCGCCCCGCCATTATCGTATTGATCGAAATCAGCCCGCAGCGCGCTGGCGTTGCTCTCTGTATTTTTCCGGCTAAGCATCCCCTTGTGGATCGTCGAACCCCAGTCTTCCGAGCCGCCGCATGAGTGCGCGCGCGGCGCTCCGTTTGGCGACGGCCCCCGATCATGCGCGGGTAGATGCCGCTTTTTCGCAATATGACCTGTCCAGCAGGGAGGGGTATCGCCGCTTCCTGTTGCGGCAGGCTGCGGCGCATTTGCCGGTGGAACGCGCGCTGGATGGCGGCGTCGCGATCGAAGACTGGCCCGAGCGGCGGCGCGCCGATGCGATCCGCGCGGATCTCGCCGATCTGGGGTGCACGGATATCGCCGAGGCGCCGTTTGGCGGCTTTTCCACGCCAGCAGAGATGCTGGGTGGCGCCTATGTTCTCGAAGGCTCGCGGCTGGGCGGGCAGCTGCTCCGCAAACAGGTAAGCGACGGACTTCCCACGCGATTTCTGGCAAAGGGATCGTCTGAGGCATGGCGTGCGTTACTGACCGTTCTGGAGACGAAACTAACGTCTCCGGAGGAGATTGCGGCGGCCGTGAAAGGCGCCCGAGCGGTCTTTGCGTGTTTCGAAGCGGCGGCTGGCCGTGAAGTGGAGATCAGCTGAGTGACAACTGCCAACGAACCTGTTGACCTGACTAATTGCGCCCGCGAGCCGATCCATCTGCTGGGCGCCATCCAGCCGATCGGTTTCCTGCTGACCGTCTCGGACCAATGGGTGATCGAGCGGGCATCGGAGAATTTGGCGGCATTCCTTGGCGTTGCGCCCGAAGAGGCGATCGGCAAGTCGCTCGATGCGCTGATCGGCGGGCAGGCCGTCCACAATTTCCGCAACCGGATCGCGATGCTGCGCGGTGACGATGCGGTGGAGCGGATTTTCGGCAGCGTACTGCGCGACGATCTGGGCGCGTTCGACGTGGCGCTGCACGTGTCGGATGGGCAGATCGTGATCGAATGCGAGCCGGCATCGGACGAGCATGGCGATGCGACCAACACCGTGCGATCGATGATGGCGCGGCTGGACCAGACTGATACGCTCGAACGCTTCCTGAATGAAGGCGCGCGGATGATCCGGGGGCTTACCGGCTTCGATCGCGTGATGGTCTATCGCTTCGATCAGGACGGATCGGGTGAGGTCGCCGCCGAGGCGTGCCGCTCCGGCATCGGCAGCTTCAAGGGTCTGCATTATCCGGCCAACGATATCCCGGCGCAGGCGCGGGTGCTGTACAAGCGCAATCTGCTGCGCGTGATCGCCGATCTGGAGGCGGAGCCGGTGCCGATCGTATCGGTGGCGCATCGGCGCGGACAGACGCTCGATCTGTCGCTGTCGATCCTGCGATCGGTCTCGCGCATTCATATCGAATATCTGAAGAATATGGGCGTGGGCGCGTCCATGTCGATCTCGATCATCGTGGATGACGAGCTTTGGGGGCTGTTTGCCTGCCACCATTATGGGCCGCTGAACCCGAGTTTTGAGCGGCGTTCGGTGTGCGAACTGTTTGCGCAGATGTTTGCGATGCGGCTGGAGAGCCGGCTGCGCAAGGAGCTGATGGAATTCGAGCGGCGGGCGCGGGATATTTCAGATCAGCTGCTGGGTGCGGTGGCGTCTGATGAGACGTTGCTCAACGATCCAGACTGGCTGGGCGATATACTGACCACGGCGATCCCTGCCGATGGCGTGGGGGTGTGGATCAATGGTAGCCTGGCGCTGTCGGGCAAAACGCCACCCGCGGCGGGTTTCCGCGAATTGGTCGCGCGGTTGCACGAAACGGATACGGGCATGGTCTACACGACCGACCGGATCTCGAGCGTCGTGCCGAGCGCGGAAAGCTATGCCTCCGTCGCGGCGGGGATGCTGGCAATCCCGCTGTCGCGAACGGCGCGCGATTATGTGGTGCTGTTTCGGTCGGAGATGATCCATTCGGTGCGCTGGGGCGGCGATCCGCACAAGCCGGTAGAATATGGCCCGAACGGTCCGCGGCTCACTCCGCGCGAAAGCTTTGCCGAGTGGAAGGAACTGGTCGAGGGCAAGGCCACGGCGTTTTCGCCCTCCGAATTGCGCGTCGCCGAAACCCTGCGGGCGACGTTGATCGAAGTGGTGCTGCGGCTGGCCGAGGAAGCGACGACGCAGCGGCAACAGTCGCATGCGCGGCAGGAATTGCTGATCGCGGAACTCAACCACCGGGTGCGCAATATCTTGGGCGTGATCCGCGGGCTGATCCGCCAGTCCAAGCCGCATGACGACAGCATTGAAGGTTTTGTGAAGCTGGTGGACGGGCGCATTCATGCGCTGGCGCGCGCGCATAATCAGATCACCGACGATCATTGGGGGCCCGCGCCGATCCAGACGCTGATCGATGCCGAAGCAGCGGCGTTCCTCGCCGATGGCGGCGGGGATCGCATTCGTACGACCGGCGATTTTGTGCTGCTCAATCCGCAGGCCTATTCGACCATGGCGCTGGTGATCCACGAACTGGTCACCAACTCCGCAAAATATGGCAGCCTGTCCGCCGAGGGACTGGTGGACATCGGTTGGTCGCGCAACCCGGCGGGCGACCTGATCGTCGAATGGCGCGAACAAGGCGGCCCCAAGGTGACCACACCGACGCGCAAGGGCTTTGGCACCACGATCATCGGCCGCTCGGTGCCCTATGACCTGGGTGGCGAGGCCAAGATAGATTTCCCTGCTGGGGGCGTGCATGCGCATTTCCGCATTCCCGCCCGGCATGTGAGCGAAGCGACGCAGGATCGCACCCCGGTCATCAAATATCCGCGCCCCGCAATCGGCCATCCCACACAGGCGCCCGATCAGGTGCTGGCAGGCCACCGGGCGCTATTGGTCGAGGACAGCCTGATCATCGCGCTCGATGCCGAGGATGTGCTGGATCGGCTGGGCGCCGACGACATCGCCACCGCATCGACGCTCGATGCCGGGCTAGACGCAGTCGAGAGCTTCCGCCCCAGCGTGGCGATGCTCGATATCAATCTGGGCGACCGCACCAGCTATGCAGTGGCGGACCGGCTGGATGAGCTGGGCATCCCGTTCCTGTTCGCATCCGGCTATGGCGAGCAGGCGCAATTGCCGGAGAAGCACGTGAACCGGGCGATCGTGCAGAAGCCTTACACGCTGGAGAATGTCGCGCGGGCGATGGACGTGTTGCTGGGTGAAGTTGCCGCAGTCGATTAGATGGTGCGGAGGTGCGCGGCGGCTTCGGCCGGCGGCAGCTCGAGCAGGGTTTCCCACGTGGCGATGTGCGCCGCGCATTGGTTGGGGAAGGTCCCTGTGCCGCGCATCGCCCCCGCGAAGGTTTGCGCGTCGAGCGAAGCTCGCGCGGCGGCGGTCTGCGCAATGGGCGCGGGCAGGGGAGCAGCCTGCCGATCGGGAGTGGCGAGCGACGGGTTCAGCAGCAATTGCACCGCGATTTCTCCGCGGCGACCGGCCGTCAGGACTGGGATCATTCGGAAGTCTTGCTGGCCGCCCGTGGCGAAGATCGCGCAATCGGTCGCATCATTGTCGCGAATATCCTTGGCGCTCGCCAGCGTCAGGCGATAATATTCGAGCACCACCGGATCGGGCGCCGTGCGAATGGCGACGCGCAATTGATAGTCGATCCTGCTCGCCAGCGAAGCCGCGAAAAGATCGTTTCCCAAGCCACTGCCCCGCGCCTCGACCCAGACTTTCTGGAGTTCTTGGCCGAGCGCCGGGTTGCGATCCTCGATATCGGCGATCGACATCCGGGCGCCGAACATCGCTTCGAGTGCGCGATCGGTATCGACGCGCTGGTTCGTCAGGGCAGAAACGGGGAGCGTGGCCCGAGCCGGCGGGACGCTCAAACCATGATTGGTCCTGTCCACGAGGAAAACGGCGCTTGCGACGAGGATCAGAATGACAAGGAGGACCGCCACAACGATCCAAATTGCCGACGGGCCGCGCTGCCCCCAACGGCGTACCTGCGATTCCTCGAACAAAGCCTCAAGCGGGGAGTAGCGCCGACGGACCAGCCGCAGCAGGTAACGCACGTCGTGAGTGCGCGGCTTTTCGTCGCTGATGATCTCGCCGCTCAGCGCCTGCCAGGCGGGGTTCAGCGCGTGACCGGGCTGGCGGACCATATCGGCAAAGCGCTGCGACGGATCCATCAGCGGGGCGCCGCCATTGACGCGCGCAATGCGTTCATCCGCGAGTCGATCGGCGCAAGCAATGCGCGGTCTTCCACCGAAAAGAGCGGCAGTATTTCGACGCCGGGGTACCAATATTTGTCCGTGATGTCGGTGCGCTGGCGGACCAGGTCGATATATTCGGCGGCCAGCTCATTGCCCGCATCGGGCGCCATCACATTGCGGCGATAGCGTTCCGGATCGAAGACCTTTTCAGGGTCCGGCAGGAACAGGATTCGTCTCGGATCGCCCGATTGCGGGGTGACATCGAGCATGCTGCCATCCGGGCGCTGCCACACCGCGTGGTGCTCGGCCTCGAACCAGCGGCCCGGCCAGCGCCAGATCGCCCAGCCATAGGCTGCCTTGCCACCCTGCGTCTGAGCCTGCTGGACCGAATTGTCGAAGCAATAGGCGACCTTGGCATGCGGCTGGGCTTCGACCGTCACGTAGAAAGGGGCGTGCGGCGAGATGGTGGCGCAGAAAGCAAGCGTTGCCGCATCGATTTCCTCGGGCGGGCCAAGGATCACCGGCGGGAGGATTTGCTGAGTCGAACTTTCCATGATTGCGGCGTTGATAGAGTGGCTTGCGGCTTCGCGATAGCGGCGTCCACGAATGGGGCGGGAAGTGGCTGCGCCGCCTTGCTCTCCGCTGCAAAACTGCGTCATATCGCGGGGGAGGGCGCGTGCGATTTCGGGTGCGCGCGGGAGGTGGCCTGACGTGAATTTGATTCCAGATGTGGCGCTTGCCGAAAATACCAGCCAGCGGCTGCCCTGTGTGGTGGTCCTCGATGGCTCGACCTCGATGCAGGGGCACGCGATTCAGGCGTTGAACGACGGGCTGAAGCTGCTCGAGAGCGACCTGAAAGCCGACGATGTCGCGCGCCAGCGCGTGCGCATCCTGGTACTGCGTATCGGGGCGCCAGACGAAGTGGAGATCGTGACCGACTGGGTCGATGCGATCGAGTTTGATGCGCCGGAGATCGAAGCCAACGGGCTGACCCCGCTGGGTGCGGGTGTTCGCCGGGCATTGGACGAGATCGAAGCCGAAAAAGCGCGCTACCGCGACCATGGCATCCCCTATAACCGCCCCTGGCTGTTTGTGATGACCGATGGCGAGCCGACCGATCCCGATTGGGAAAGCGCCGCAGACGAATGCCGCGCGGCGGAAGTGGACGGGCGCGTTTCGGTATTCTGTGTTGGTGTGGGCGATGCGAATATGTCCAAGCTTGGCCGATTCAGCCCGCGCCAGCCGCTGGCGCTGAAGGGCCTGGCGTTCCGCGAATTCTTCCTGTGGCTCAGCCGCAGCGCACGCGCCGGATCGCAATCCGCGCCATCCGAGAACATCCAGATGGCAGCGCCCAGCGATTGGGCGGTGATCCCCGGCGGGAGCTAGACGGGTGGCGGCTCCGGCATGGCGTATCGCTGGGGCTTCGGTCACGGGCGCGTATCACGCGTTCCGGGGCGATGACTGTCAGGACCGGCACCGCACGCTGGTGACCCCGGGCGGTGCACTCGTCGCGGTCGTTTCCGACGGCGCCGGTTCGGCGCTGCATGGGGGCGAGGGCGCTGCGATATTGTGCCAGCATGTGACGGCCGCGCTTGCGGACGTGCTGGGCAGCGACAAGCCCAGGCCATCGCGCGCGCTGTTGCGGCGGGGCGTGAGGGCCGTGTGTGCGGGCATCGAAGCCGCGCGAGCAGGGGTCTGGCCCGGAAACCTGCCCGACTATCACGCCACTTTGGTGGGTGCCGTGGTGCTGCCGGGCGTGGGTGGCTTGTTCTTCCACATCGGCGATGGCGCGGCACTGGCAGTGGAATCGGGCGGGAGCCGCTGGACGCTGTCTGCACCGCGCAATGGCGAATATTCCTACGAAACCTATTTCTTCACCGAAAGCGATTGGCGCAAGCGGCTGCGCTTCAAGCTGGTCGAGCCGGGCTTCGACACGATTTTCGTGATGACCGATGGGGTCACCGATATCGGGCTGAAGAATCTGGGTTCGGGGCCCGAGCCGTTCATGCCCTTTTTCGAGCCGATCGCGCGCTTTCTGGCGCAGGCCGGACGCGCCGAGGGTGAAAAGGCGCTGATGGGCACGCTCGATACCGAAGCGGTGCGCGAGCGATCGAATGACGACAAGACGCTCATATGGGCGCAAGCGCGGTGACCGAGGCCTATCTCGGCCGAGGTGAGAGCCGGCGGATATTGCGGCTGGGCAAGCTGCTGGGCGAAGGCGCCTCGGGCAAGGTTTATGCCGCCGAAAATGGTTTGGCAGCCAAGCTGTATCACGGGCCGGAGGAAGCGAAGCGCTACGAAGCGAAGATCGAGGCGATGCTTGCCAATCCGCCCGAACTCCCGCCCGCCGCGCATAATGGCGCAACCTATCCGCAGATCGCCTGGCCGGTCGCCAAATTGCACGATCGTTCGGGAAATTTCATCGGTTTCCTGATGCCTGAGATCGATTTTGGCCGATCCACCAGCCTGGTGAACGTCCTCCAGAAAAACAGCCGCAAGCTTGAGGGGATCAGCGACTATTACGGCTATCGCGTGCTGGTTGCGCGCAATCTTGCCTCGGTATTCGCAGAGTTGCACCGCGCCGGGCATCACATGATCGATATGAAGCCGGCTAATCTGCGCTTTTATCCGGCAGTGAGCTGGATGGCGGTGGTCGATGCCGATGGCTTCAGCATCGCGGGCACCAACGGCCGGATCGGCGCGCTGCAACTGAGCGACGAATATATCGCGCCCGAAAGCTGGAAGCGGAAACCGGCGGAGCTGGGGCTGCAGCAGGATCTGTTCGCGCTGGGGGCGATCATATTCCAGCTGCTCAACAATGGCGTGCATCCGTTCGCGGGCACGGTGAGCGGAAGTGCCGCGACCGATCTGCAGACCCGGATCGTGGAGGGACTGTACCCCTATGCGCTGGTGCCACGCGCCGGGCTGAAGCCAAGCACGGCGAGCATCCACCGCATGTTTCGCCGCAATACGCGCGAGATGTTTGACGCGGCCTTCCTGACCGCCGAGCGCCCGAGTGCAGAGGACTGGCGCGGTCATCTAGATGAACTGGTCGCGCAACTCACGCCGTGTTCGGCGCGGCCGGGGGAGCATGTTCACTTCGGGGCGGGGTGTGGCTTTTGCGGGCATCAAGCGCGGGTGGATGCGGTGCGGGTGATGCCGCGCCGCGCAGTTCGGCCGCGACGTGTGGTAACGCCGATGCCCATGCCCCTGCCCACGCCCACGCCCACGCCCACGCCCATGCCCATGCCCATGCCGATACGGCAGGCGATGCAGTTCCAGTATTCGGTGCACCGGCCCATGCCGAAACCACGCAAGCGTCGCTTGCCGTTGGGGTTTGTCGTTCGAAGTTCGTTGTTTGCAGCGTTGATCGCGGGATTCGTGGTTGGCTCCGACCGGGTTTGGCAGGAACTGGTGACGCGCCAGGCCTATGCGGCCTCCGCGCCAACTCCGGCACTAAGCTATGCCGGGCACATTACCCCGTTTGCCACGCCGCGCGAATATCTGACGCTGCAATCCGGTAATAAGCAGGCCATCGAGATGCATGACGGACCTGGAATTCGCTACGCCGCGGTTGGCGTGATCGGCATGGACGATGCGGTGATCGGTACGGGTTTTGCTATGGAGGAAGGCGGTGCCAGCTGGACGCTGATGACGCGATCCGATGGCACATCGGGGTTTGTGCCGACCAGCGCGCTGATCGAGGCGGCAGATGTCGTAGCTCCGGTCGAATGTCCGGTGGGGAAGATCTGCGATGACCCTATGGTCTTAACGCACGAGAGAATGATCGGCGTGCGCTATCGCGAGTTGCTGGGAAACAGCAGCACCTCAGGGCGCGAAGCGCTGATCACAGGCCAGCGCCGTTGGGAAGCGGAGCGCATCGGATGTAACGCTCAGGAGGAGCCATTACCCTGCCGCATGGAAGCAAATGTGCGCCGACTGACCTCGCTGGACATCTATGCCATTGGAGGCCGCTCATGATCGCGCGGCGCGGCTTGTTGCTTGGCTTGGGCGCAGTGGCGGTTGTGGGGGAGGCGATGGCGACGCCGCGTGCGCCCCTGGTGCTGGCCGCCGCGAGCCTTCAGGAATCGATGAACGCTGCCGCCGATGCCTGGGCGGCCAAGGGGCATGTGCGCCCGGTCTGTTCGTTCGCCGCATCCTCGGCGCTTGCCCGCCAGATCGCCGCGGGCGCGGCGGCGGATCTGTTTATCTCGGCGGACGAGCCGTGGATGGACGATGTCGAGAAAAAGGGGCGGATCGTGCCGGGCACGCGTTCTGCGTTTCTTGGCAATCGGCTGGTGATCGTCGAGACCAAGGGGCTGCGCGGGCAATATGCATTTCCCGCCAAGCCGAGCCTCGCGGATCTCGTGGCGCAGGGCCGCATCGCGATTGCCGATCCGAATTCGGTGCCGGCGGGGCGCTATGCCAAGGCTGCGATCGAGAAGACCGGCACCTGGGCCACGGTCGAGCCGCGTATCGTGCGCGGCGAAAGCGTGCGCGCGGCGCTGGCAATGGTCGAGCGGGGCGGGGCGCATCATGGCATCGTCTACGCAACCGATGCGCGCGCATCGAACAAGGTGCTGGTGATCGGCGTGATCCCCGCCAACGCACACCCGCCGATCCGCTACCCGATTGCGCGGCTCAAGGCATCGACCAGCCCCGATGCCGAGCCGCTGCGGCGGTTTCTGGTGAGCCGCGAAGGCAAGGCGATCTTCCAGCGCTTCGGGTTTATCCCGCTTTGATGCTCACACCCGAGGAATGGGGTATCGTCGCTTTGTCGCTCAAGGTGGGCGGCGTTGCAGTGCTGGCGTGTCTGCCGGTGGCGTTTGCGCTGGCCTACCTGCTCGCGCGCGTGCGCTTTCCGGGGAAGATTTTGGTCGATGGGCTGATCCATCTGCCGCTCGTCGTGCCGCCGGTGGTGACGGGGTGGCTGTTGTTGCTCGCATTTGCGCCAGAGGGGCCGGTGGGTAGCTGGCTGGAGAGCTGGTTCGGCGTGAGCGTGCTGTTTCGCTGGACGGGCGCGGCGATTGCGGCGGCGGTGATGGCGCTGCCGCTGATGGTGCGCGCGATGCGGCTGTCGATCGAGGCGGTGGATCAAAGGCTGGAGCAGGCCGGACGCACGCTGGGCGCGAGCCGCTGGCGGGTATTTCGCACGATCACGTTGCCGCTCAGCCTGCCCGGCGTGATTGCGGGGACGGTGCTGGGCTTTGCGCGCGGGCTGGGCGAATTTGGCGCAACGATCACCTTCGTCTCGAACGTGCCGGGTGAGACCGAGACGCTGCCGCTTGCCATCTACGCAGCACTGCAAAGCCCCAATGGCGAAGCGATGGTGCTGCGGCTTGCGGCGATTTCGGTTTTGCTGTCGCTGGCGGCGCTGATCGCATCCGAACTCATTGCCCGCCGCGCGGGCAGGGGGCTGCATGTCATTTGATCTGGATGTGCGGAAGCGGATCGGCGACGTCGAGATCGCCTGCCGGATCGAACCCAGCGACGGGCTGACCGTGCTGTTCGGCCCATCGGGTGTGGGAAAGACAAGCGTGCTCAATATGGTCGCCGGACTGCTGGAGCCGGACGAAGGCCAAATTCGGGTCGCAGGTGAACCTCTGTATGATGCGGCAACGGCGCTGGATGTCCCTGCCGAGCGCCGCCGGGCGGGCTATGTCTTCCAGGATGCACGGCTATTCCCGCATCTGCGCGTGGGCGCCAACCTGCTTTACGGACGCAAGGAAACCGGGCTCGATGTGGACGAGACCATCGCGTTGCTGGGCATCGCGCATCTGCTCGATCGCTGGCCGCGCACGCTTTCGGGTGGCGAGGCGCGGCGGGTGGCGATCGGGCGGGCGTTGCTTTCCGATCCGGCATTCCTGTTGCTGGATGAGCCGCTCTCCTCGCTGGATCGCGCGCGGCGCGAGGAGATCATGGGGCTGCTCGAGCGGTTGCGCGACGAATTGCGCCTGCCGATGCTGATGGTGACGCACGACCGCGAGGAAGCGGCCCGGCTGGGTTCGCGAATCATCGAATTATAGCCGCGGGGCAATTGAACCTTTCTGCCTCGGCCAGCGACTATCCATATGAAAGCGGGGTTCAGGCGATGGCGCAGGGCGACGCGGAACGCGTCTATGACGAGCTGCTGGTGATGCTGGTGCAGGCTGGCGACCGCCGCGCCGGCGACAGGCTGGCGGCGCGCTGGCAGCCCCGATTGCTGCGCACCGCGCGCCGATTGCTGCGCGATCCCGAGCAGGCGCACGACGCGGTTCAGGAGGCGTGGATCGGCATCTTCCGGGGTGCGGCAACGCTCGGCGATCCGGCGCGCTTCCCCGCCTGGGCGTTCGGGATACTGCTCCGAAAATGCGCCGACCGCATTCGCAGCGAGCAACGACTGCGGGCGGCTCCGGCGATCGATGCTGAACCCGTGGCGCCGGAGGACGATCGCATGGCGATCGCACAGGCGCTTGACGGCTTAAGCGACGATCACCGGGCCGCGGCGATTCTTTTCTTTGGCGAAGGGCTGACCCTCGCCGAGACCGCCGCCGCGACGGGCGTACCCTTGGGCACCGCCAAGTCGCGCATCTTTCACGCGCGCCGCCAGCTGAAGGCGGCTTTGACTGGAGACATGACATGACCGGCATCGATGATCGCATCCGCGGCGCATTAGACGCTGACGACACGGCCTTTCTGGCTGCATTGGACGAGGAACGCGGGATGTTTCGCCAGCTTGGCGACACGTTTCAGGGGCCGATGGACAATATTGGTGAATGTGATGGCGCTTGTGCTTGCGCTGATCGGCGCATGGGCGTTGTTCAACATGTTTGCCGCCGCCGATGCGCGCACGCTGCTGCTGTGGAGCACGCTGGTGATCGCGGTGCTGATCGCGACCGGCATGATCAAGCTGTGGATATTCGGCCGGATGAACCTGCTGACGATCCTGCGCGAGCTGAAGCGGATAGAGTTGCGGCTGGCGCAGCTCGAGCGAAACTAGGTCGTGAACCCATAAACGACCGCTTTCGGCAGAAGAGCTAAACGGCCGACTATGGGTGGTTAGCTGCCGATCGCGAGTGCCCGGCTATCGCCGGCCTGCCATATCTCGCGCAAGGGCTTTGCTGAATTCGTTGCCAAGCTGCGACGACGCAAAGACATTGATCATCATCGTCGCGCGGACGCGCCGCACTGGATCAATCCACGCCCGGGTGCCCGCGGCACCGTCCCAGCCGAAGCTCCCCTTGCCCCGTCCCAAGCCGTCGATATCCTTCAACGTAACGAAACCGCCGGCACCGAAGCCTACCGGCTCGCCGGGCGCCACCGGGCCAAAATTGGTCAGGAAAACCCCGTCTGGCATGAGGTTGGACTTGGCCAGACGCGCTGTCGCAGTGCTCAAGATGCGCTTATTTCCCAGGCGGCCGTCATTCAACAACATGTGCAGGAAACGGTCATAATCGCGCGCCGTGCTGACAAGCCCGGCACCGCCATAAGGGAAACTAGGGGCGGTCAGATAGACTGATGTCATCGCGCTATCGACCAGCGCCATCGTGTCGTTCAATGGCATGCTGCTACCTGGCCAAGCCATTTCCACCACAGCCCGCGGCCCATAGCTGGCACTCAAGCGCCCGACCTGCGATGGCTTCACCTGCCAACCTGTCGATGACATTCGGAGTGGATTTAGGATGCGCCTTTGCACGAAATCTTCGAAGCGTGTGTTGCTAGCTTTCTCGACGACCGCCGCCAGTACGTCGAGCCCCATCGCATAATTCCAGGCTGTGCCGGGATCGGCAACCAGCGGCGACCGGCCAGCGCGGG
>JAZKJE010000042.1:39262-95604 GCA_040384525.1 Pseudomonadota bacterium | reverse complement strand
GACCGGCGAGATCATCCCGCGCCGCGGGCAGCCCGATCGCATCATCATCGACGAGGCAATTTTGCTGACGCCTTGAGCGATGCCAACGCGTCTCGCTTGACACATCGCGGCATCAAAGAGCGTTGGCGCGGCGCGATTGCCGATTAGCTCGTCATGCGCGACATCGCAAACAGGGCGCTCGCATCCTGGGGCGATGCCGATGGGCCAGAAAGCGCCCTATGGGCGCTCCACCCCTCACACGCCTGCTCAGCGCCGGCGTGTCGACGTTAATCGACCACCTGAGCAAGCGTCCCCCACCGGCACGCCGACGCCCGGCGCGACCGTGGTGTTCGTGCCCAATCCGCAGACCGCGACGCAGGCATTCCCGCCCCCGCCCCCGCGCGAAAGCTATCCGATCTGCAAGCGCGGCCAGTTCGATGGCTGCACGCAGCGCGGCGGATGATCGATAAACCGACCCCGTAACGAGACGGAGCGTGCCGGGCGATGCGTCGCCCGGCGCCCCCGTGCGTTGCTTCGCTTGAGTTCAATCACAAGGAAGTGACGCGCATGAAGCTCATTATCATGGCCGCCGCGATTGCGATCGGCGGCACGGCAATCGCGCAGGACGTACCCGCAACCCAGACTGTGCCTGCGCCTCCCGCAGCCCCCGCCGCGCCACCTGTGGCTGAGGTTCCGCCTGCGGAGGCACCTGCCGCACCCGAAGCTCCGGCAGCCATGGACGCCGCGCCGGCACCGGCTGCACCAGAGGCTATGGCCGAGCCTGCTGCACCCGCAGCACCCGCAGCTCCCGCGGCTCCCGCGGCTCCCACAACCGTCTATGTCCCGGCGCCGGCAGCGCCTGCTGCGGCTCCGATCCCGTCGGATCCGAAGAGCTATCCGCCCTGTTCGCGCACAGTCACCGATCATTGCCGCCAGCGCGGCGGGATTTGACGCCTACGCTATGACGACTAGGGATGCGCTCGACTGATTCCAGTGGAGCGCATCCCATGACCATTTCCTTCAAAGACCGCGTCGCCATCGTCACCGGTGCGGGCGGTGGCTTGGGCCGCGCATATGCGCTGGAGCTTGCGCGGCGCGGGGCAAAGCTGGTCATCAACGATCTTGGCGGCTCGCGCGATGGCACCGGTCATTCGGATGCGGCGCTGAACGTGGTCAAGGAAATCGAAGCGCTGGGCGGCGAGGCATTCTCGAACGGCGGCAGTGTCACCGAATATGACCAGATGGTCGCAATGGTCGAGCAGGCCAAGGAGCGCTGGGGCCGGATCGACATCCTTATCAACAATGCCGGTGTCTTGCGCGACAAGAGCTTCGTGAAGATGGAGCCGGAAGATTTCCGCTTCGTGGTGGACGTCCACCTCAACGGTTCGGCGAACTGCACCAAGGCAGTGTGGGAAACGATGCGCGAGGCCGGTTACGGCCGCATCCTGATGACCGCATCCTCGACCGGGCTCTACGGCAATTTCGGCCAGGCGAATTATGGCGCGGCAAAGCTGGGCCTCGCCGGCCTGACCAAGACTCTCCACCTCGAAGGCGCGAAATACGGCATCAAGGTCAACACGATCGCTCCGGTTGCCGGTACGCGCATGACCGAGGATATTTTCCCCGAGGAAGCCTTCAAGGCATTCGCACCCGAGAATGTGGCCCCCGCCGCGCTCTATCTGGTGAGCGAAGACGCACCGACCAACATGATCATCGGCGCGGGCGCGGGCGTGGTCCACGCAGCCTATGTGACGATGACGCAGGGTGCGAAGCTGACCGAGCCGACCGTTGAGGCAGTCGCGGCTCAATGGGCAGAGATCACCGACCGCACGGGCGAGACCGTGCCCAATTCGGGCGCCGAGCAATCGATGCGGATCATGGCGCTGCTGCAGAAGGGCTGAAGCCCTGCTGTACGGTTCCGAACACCGTATTGCCTAGATAACACACCTATGCTATCAGCCTCCGCACAGGAGGAGGATTGCCCATGTATAGCGAAATAGATCTCGCGAACGCAGTGGAGGCCGGGGCGCTTAGCCCCGAGGCCGCCAACGCATTTCGCAACCATGTCGCGGAGGGCCGTTCGGCTCCTGCGGTGGACGAGGAGCATTTCCGGCTTCTCACAGGCTTCAACGACATTTTCGTCTCGATCGCGGCAGCGCTGATCCTGGTCGCAGTGGCCTGGATCGGTTTCTACATCGGATCGAAAGCGATGGGCGGAATGCAGAGCCTGGACGGTCCGCGTCAGGTCGGCACGGCTGTTGCCATCGCGGGGGGCGCGGTTGCGATCACGGGCTGGCTGCTGGCCGAATATTTTACGCGTCAGCGCCGCATGGCACTGCCTAGCATCCTGCTGCTGCTGGCCTTTATCGGCGGCACGGGCACTGCGATCAGCGCGATTTTGGGCGCCAATGTGCCGTGGCTCGCCGAGCAGTTCGGCATCGGCATGGACAACGAAATCGGCATGCAGCGGCTTGCCGCCGGCCTCGCCGCCATCGCGGGCCTGCTTACCGCAACAGCCGCGTGGATCCATTGGCAGCGCTTCATGGTGCCGATCACCGTAGCCGCAGGCACGCTCGCCGTCGTCGGTGTTGCGTTCTCGATGATCCTCACCTTGATCCCGAGCGCGCGCGACATGGTCAATCCGATCCTGCTCGCCGCCGGCGTGCTGGTGTTCCTGTTCGCGATGCGCTGGGACATGAGCGACCTTCAGCGCCGCACGCGCCGCAGCGACGTGGCCTTCTGGCTGCACCTCGCCGCAGCGCCGCTGATCGCGCATCCGGTGTTCCACATGCTCGGCGTGTTCGATGGCGACATCAGCATTCCCATGGCCGGTGTTGTGCTGGTGCTCTACGTCGCCTTTGCCTGCGTCGCACTGGCAGTGGACCGCCGCGCTTTGCTCGTCTCCAGCCTCGTCTACGTGCTGTGGGCGATGTACGCTTTGTTCGAGCAATCGGGCGCGGTCGAGCTGGCCGCTGCGCTTACCGCTCTGGTGATCGGTTCGGCATTGCTGATGCTCTCCGCCTTCTGGCAGCCGATGCGCCGCAGCGTGGTCGGGATGCTTGGCGGGCTCAGTGATCGCCTGCCGCCGACGCAGACGGTCTCGATGGCCTGAGGCTTCGCGCTTCGAAATGAGAGGGGCCCGGGAGGAGACTCCCGGGCCCTTTTCTTATTGGTCGACCAGCTTCATCAGCCGCCGTTCGACCGGCGCTAGCACCGGCCCGAGTTCGTGGCCGCGTTTCAGGATCACGCCCTGCTCGCTGAGCAAAGCCCACATGCCCTGACGATTGCGCAAAGCCGGGCGCTTCTCGATGCGGAATTCCGGGCGTTCGGCCGCGCGGCGGAAAGCAGCGAAGACCGCGGCGTCGTTATCAAACTGGATCGCGTAATCCTTCCAATGCCCTGCGGCGACCATGCGACCGTAGAGATCGAGGATGCGGGTCAGCTCAAGGCGCTCGAAGCCGACCTGCGAGGGGCGGCCTATCGGTAGCGGGGTTACCGTTCCCATTTACGCACGATCGCGACGGTCCTCACGCTCGGCCATTAGTTCGTCGAGCCGCTTGCGCATCGTCTCCAGTTCGCAGCGCATGATCTCCAGCTTCTGGGTCGCGGGATCGAACATTTCGCTGCACGGCGTGCCATACGGCATGAATTCGGGCTGGGCGATCTGGGACTCGATGAGCGTCGCCTTGGCCGGGATGCCCACCATTGTCGCGCCGGGCACGACATCCTTGGTCACCACGGCATTGGCGCCGATCCGCGAGCGCTCGCCCACCGTGATGGGGCCGAGCACCTGTGCGCCCGACCCGATGATCACGCCGTCACGCAGCGTCGGATGGCGCTTGCCGGCCACGCCATTGTCAGGGCTGGTGCCGCCGAGGGTGACGCATTGGTAGATGGTCACATTGTCGCCGATCTCGGCAGTCTCGCCGATCACGACAAAGCCATGGTCGATGAAGAAATTGCGGCCGATCGTGGCGCCCGGATGGATGTCGATGGCGGTGAGCCAGCGCGACCAGTGATTGACCAGCCGGGCGAGGAAGAACCAGCGCGCCTTGAACAATCGGTGTGCCAACCGGTGATAGCCGACCGCCCACACGCCCGGATAGAGCAGGATCTCAGCGCGGCTGCGCGGCGCGGGATCGCGCGCGCGGATCGAATCGAGGTACGCATTCAGACGACGGAACATGGCCGGTTCCCCTTTGCCGCGACCATTTAGTGCATGATCGGCCCGATTTCCAGAACACCCCATCCCGGGCTTGTCCCGACTAAACACGATGTATCTTGTGGGAATTCGGGCCGCGCGCCATTCCGGAGGCGTCTTTATGTGAGAAGTGCCTGGATGATTTTCGGTATCGAGCTTGCGGATCTGTTGCCGTTCATCCTGATCGGCTTCGCCGCGCAGATGGTGGATGGCGCACTCGGCATGGCGTTTGGCGTCATTTCAAATACTTTGTTGCTCAGCATGGGGGTGCCCCCTGCGGCTGCTTCTGCGGGCGTGCACACAGTCGAAACCTTTACGACGGCCGTCTCGGGCATCAGCCATGCGATTCACAAGAACGTGAACTGGAAGCTGTTTTTGCGGCTGATGATTCCCGGCGTGATCGGCGGAGCGCTGGGCGCTTACGTGCTGTCCAACATTCACGCCGAGACCGCGCGACCCTTCGTGCTGGCCTATCTTACCGCGATCGGGCTCTATTTGCTTTGGCGCAGCATGCATTATCCGCCCAAGGAACGGGCGCCCAAGATCGTCGAGCCGCTTGGCCTTGTCGGCGGCTTCCTCGATGCCGCTGGCGGCGGCGGCTGGGGGCCGGTAGTGACCAGCAACCTGCTCGTGCAGGGTGCGAGCCCGCGCGAGACCATCGGCACGGTCAACACGGCGGAATTCTTCCTGACCGCGACGATCTCTGCGACCTTCATCACGCAGCTTGGCTGGGAAGCCTTCACGCTGGCCACCGTCGGCCTTCTGATCGGCGGCGTGATCGCAGCACCCTTTGGCGCGTTGCTCGCCAAGCGGGTTGAGGCCAAGACGCTGATGCTGATGGTCGGCGTGGTGCTGACCGCGACCAGCATTTACGGGCTGTACCGCGCCTTTGCCTAAACCGAGCGTTTGACCAAGGGGCGGCGCGAGTGGATCGCGACCGCTACGCCCGATGCCGCGATAATGGCCATGCCGATCAGGCTCAGGCCATCGGGCACATGGCGGAACACGATCCAGCCGAGCAACCCCGCCCATAAGAGTTGCAGGTAATTGACCGGTGCGAGCAGGGAAGCGGGCGCATCGCGATAGGCGGCGGTGATCAGGAAATGGCCGAGCCCGCCATAAGCGCCGAGGCTGCAGAACAGCAAAGCCTCGAACGCGCTCGGCACGCGGCCGTTCAGGAACCATGGCGCGGCGAGCCCAAAGATGATCGAGCCGACCAAGGCGGTGTAGAACAGCAGCGCCATGGTCCGCTCGCTGGCGACCAGCACGCGTGAAAGCAATTGGTAGCCCGCAGCTGCGCTTACCCCGAGCAACGCGCAGGCCACGCCGACGGGATCCAGTCCGCTTCCCGGACGCGCGATCAGCAGAACCCCACCGAACCCGGCCAGCGCCGCACCCCAGCCGACAATGCCCGCGCGCTCGCCCAATAAGGGGCCTGCGACCAGCACGACGAGCATTGGCGCGAGGAAGTTGATCGCCGTGGTCTCGGCCACAGGCATGCGCTGAAGCGCGAAGCCGACAAGCAACGAAGACGCAGCGAGGCACAAAGCGCGGACCACGACCAGGCCGGTGCGCTGGGTCTGGATCAGTTCCTTGCCATAACGCGGAGCAAGCAGCGCGCTCATCAGCAGCAGATTGCCGACATAGCGCGCCGCGACCACCAGTGGCACGTCGTAGCGCGACACCAGATATTTCGCTGTGGTGTCCATGCATGCGAACAGCAGCACACCGAGCGTGAAGAAAGCGACGCCCCGTAAAGGGTTGGGGCGCAGCGGATCGGGGGCGGTCATGCAACCGCCCCTATGCCGTTTTGCGGATCAGGCAATCGCCGAATGCACCGTCGCCGCGGCCTGGATCACCGCGCCGAAGCGCACCGAATCCTGGATCACCTGCGCCGGGATCGAATGCTGCTTGAGCACCTTCTCATGCGAATCGATGCACATGCCGCAACCGTTCATCGCGCTGACCGCAAGGCTGAATAGCTCGAAATCGGCCTTATCGATGCCCGGAGCGCCGATCACATTCATGCGCAGCCGGGCCGGCATGTTGAGATACTCCTTGTTACCGGCAAGGTGCACGAAGCGGTAATAGACGTTGTTCATCGCCATCACGGCGGCGGCGGCGCGAGCGGCGGTGGCGGCCTCGTCGCTGAGCTTGCCGGCGACTTCGGCCTCAGCCGCATCGACAATCGGCTTGTAGCCGGTACCGTGCGCGCAGGCGAGGATCAGGCCGTATTTGCGCTGATCGCCAAGCGTCTGATCGTTGACCAGGCTGCCGACGTTGAGGCGGATATCCTTGGCGAAATCGGGGAGGCTTTCGGCGAAGGTCTTGAGCGACATCGAAGTGTCCTTTCATGCAAACGGCATCACGCTGGGGGCAGCGTGATGCCGTCTGGTTTAGCGCGGAGCACAAGGGGGGAGGAGGCCCCGCGCCGGGAGGAGATTTGGCTTATGCGGCCGGGCGAAGGACGTCGTCGCCCTTGTTCCAGTTGCACGGGCACAGCTCGTCGCTCTGAAGAGCGTCAAGCACGCGCAATGTTTCCTGCGGATTGCGGCCGACGTTGAGGCCGTTGACCTGCACGGCCTGGATCACATTGTCCGGATCCACCGTAAAGGTTGCGCGGAACGCGACATGCTCGTTGGCATCGAGAATGCCGAGTGCGTTCGCCAGCTGCGCGCCGTTATCGGCCAGCCACGGGAAGTCGGCTGCTTCGAGATCGGGGTCTGACTTGCGCCATGCGAGATGGACATGGCTGGTATCCGTCGATGCACCGACCAGCACGGTATCGCGGTCGGCGAAATCGCCCTTCAGGCCAGCATAGCCGACAATCTCGGTCGGGCAGACGAAGGTGAAGTCCTTCGGCCAGTAAAACACGATCTTCCACTTGCCCGGATATGCGGTGGTGACGTCGAGGGTCTCACCGGCGGGGAGTGCTGCTACGCCCTGCTGTACGGGAACGGCAAAAGAGGGAAACTTGTCGCCAACGGTCAGCATGTGAAACTATCTCCGGGTTAGGTTGCGTTGCAGCAATGATCTGCTGCAGTGCGATATAGTCACGCTGGCTGAACGTTCCAATCGTTTATTCTCTGGTCATTGATCGAGTGAGCCGATAAGTCTCGCAACCGAGATGACAACCTACCTGCCCACGCTCAAACAGCTCCAATATCTGGTGTCGCTGCACGACGCCGGGCATTTCGGGCGCGCGGCGGAAAGCTGCTTCGTGACGCAATCGACGCTGTCTGCCGGTATTCGCGAGCTGGAGACGCTGATCGGCGTGGTGCTGGTCGAGCGCACCCGGCGCGTGGTGCGGTTTACGCCATTGGGCGAGCGGATCGTGGACAAAGCGCGGCGCGTGCTGCGTGAGGCCGATGAACTGGGCGATCTGGCGCGCGCCGCCGGGCGCCCCTTGTCCGGCGAGATGCGGATGAGCGTGATCCCGACGATCGCGCCCTTCCTGCTGCCGCGCATCCTGCCGCGCCTGCGAAAGGATTATCCCGACCTCAAACTCTATCTGCGCGAGGAAACCAGCGGACAGGCATGCGAGGGGCTGCACCATGGCCGCACCGATTGCGTGCTGCTCGCCCTCCCTTATGCATGCGGCGATGTGGAAGCGGCGCCTTTGTTCGATGACCGGCTGTATGTCGCGTTCCGCAATGGCGAGATGGACCCGACGCCCACGATCCGCCCGGCACTGATCGACGAGACACGGCTGTTGATGCTCGAAGACGGCCATTGCCTGAAGGACCATGCGCTATCCGCCTGCAACCGCCCCGAAATGCGCGCCGAGGCGACGATGATGGGCACATCGCTGCACACGATGGTGCAGATGGTGGATAACGGCCTGGGCGTGACGATGCTGCCGGAGATGGCGGTGGATGCGGGGATTTTGGACCATACCAACGTAACCGCGCGCCCGCTTGAGGCGGAGAATGCGGTGCGGCGGATTGCTCTTGTGTGGCGGCGAGCCAGCCCGCGGGAGAAGGACTTCCGGCTGCTGGCGGGGGTTTTGGGGGAGTCGCGTTAGATCTCCGTCACCCCATGAACGCCGGGGTCCATAGCAAAGCCGGGCATCGTTGAGTAACTCTGGGGTCCGGCTTTCGCCGGCGTGATGCCTCAGGACTTCCAACGCCCTGCAGCTGCTTCATCGGAAGCCCGCGCCTCCACCCACTCCGCGCCCTCGCCGCGCTGCTCGCGCTTCCAGAACGGCGCGTCGGTCTTCAGCCGGTCGATCAGATAGGCACTCGCATCCAGCGCTTCGCGACGGTGGTGCGCGGCAGTGCCGACAAAGACGATGCGCTCGCCCGGTGCCATCTTGCCGACACGGTGGACGATGGTGACGCCGAGCAGACCCCAGCGCTCGGTGGCGGCTTCGGCCAGGTCGCACAGAACACCCTCGGTCATGCCGGGATAATGTTCGAGTTCGAGCGCGGTGACGCCGCCTTCGCCGCGAACTACGCCGGTGAACGTGGCGACAGCCCCTGCCCCGCGCTCCTCCAGCGCCGCTAATTCCTGCGACAGCTCGATCGGCGCGATATCGACCGAGATGCGAATCATCCGCCAGTTACCGGGGGGAAGATCGCGACTTCCTTGGCCTGCCCCAGCAATGCATCGAGCGGCACGAATTTCTGGTCGATCGCCGCGCGGAGTCGAGCCGGTTCGCGCATCGCTTCGGCGTGGCCGGGGCTGCGTGTCGCCAGCCAGCAAATCAGGTCGGCCACGTTGCGCACCGCTTCGGGCGGTTCGACATGCTCATGGCCCACGCCGATGCGCTCGCGCACCCAGGCGAAGTAGAGCAAGTCCATCAGCTATCCATGTGCCGGAGGCCGACACGCAGATAGTCCCAGCCGGTAATCACGGTGAGCGCTGCGGCACCCCAAAGGAAGACAAGGCCGGCATCCAGCACCCAGAGCCAATCGGGGGTGGCGCGCGAGAAGATCAGAAAACCGAGCGCGCCCAGTTGCAGCGCCGTCTTCCACTTGGCGAGCCGCGAAACCGGCATCGAAACCTGAAGACCGCCAAGAAACTCACGCAGCCCCGAAACGGCTATCTCACGCGCCAGGATCACTAACGCCGCGATCAGATGCCAATCGACGATCACCTGTTTGCCAACGAGGATCAAAATCACGGTGGCGATCATGATCTTGTCCGCGATGGGATCGAGGAACACGCCGAGCTTCGAGACCGTGCCCTGCGCGCGTGCCAGATAGCCGTCGAAATAATCGGTCACGCCCATCAGCGTGTAGATCACCCACGCAATCAGATAGCCCTGCGGCCATTCCGGCCACCAGAGGAACAGAGCGAGCAGTGGCAAAGCCAGGATGCGCGACAGGGTGAGGATGTTCGGCAACGTCCACATGGCACTCGCTTAGCACCGTGCGGCAAAGTTCGGGAGAGGATTTTCCGTTGCCCGTTAACGATTGCCTCGGCTATGCCCCCGCACAAGTTCGGCGGATTTCCGTCACTTCTGGGGTAGGTATTCGCATGATCGGTTCGATCGGGCTCTTGAAGTCACGCCGTTTCCTCCCGCTTTTCGTCACCCAGTTCCTGGGCGCATTCAACGACAATCTGTTCAAGAACGCGATGATCTTCTTCGCGACCTATCAGATCTTCGATTCGGTTGAATCGGAGACCCAGTTCAGCGCGATCGCGCAAGGGCTGTTCATCCTGCCCTTCTTCCTTTTCTCGGCAATGGCGGGCCAATTGGCCGATAGCTATGACAAGGCCCGCATCATGCGGATCATCAAGATGGCCGAAGTGCTGATCATGCTGGTCGGCGCGGCAGGCATCCTGATCAAGAGCCTGCCGCTGATGCTGGTGGCTTTGGTCGGCATGGGCATTCACTCGACCTTCTTCGGCCCGATCAAATACGCGATCATCCCGCAGCACATGGCCGAGGACGAAGTGCTGAGCGGCACCGGACTGGTCGAGGCCGGCACCTATATCGCCATCCTGTGCGGCACGATTGCCGGGGGATTGATCAGCCCGACTGCAGCGGCAGTGGGCGTGATCGTCGTCGCGTGCATCGGCTATTTGTCGTCGCGCAGCATCCCGCCTGCCCCGCCCTCGACCAAGCTCAAGCTCGACTGGAACGTGTTCCGCTCTTCCTATCAACTGATCGCCGCGACCACGCATATCCGCCGCGTCTGGCTGGCGATCCTTGCGATCAGCACCTTCTGGACGATTGCCGCAGTGCTCGGCGTGCTCTTCCCGCCGCTGGTGAAGAACACCTTCCATGCGCAAAAAGATGTCGCGAGCATTTTCCTGGGCGTCTTTTCGATCGGCATTGCGATCGGATCGGTGGTAATCAACCGGATGCTCAAAGGCCAGGTTTCAGCCCGCTATTCGATGGTATCGGTGCTGGCGATGGCGCTGTTCGTGGTGGAATTTTACCTCGCCGCCGAATTCTGGCCGGTGAGCGATGGTCCGCTAATCGAAGTGGCGCAGTTCGTGCTGATGCCGGCGGGCTGGCACCTGCTCTTTTCGCTGGCGATGATCGCGATCACCGGGGGCATGTTCGTCGTTCCGCTTTACGCGTTTCTCACCACCACAGTGGACAAGTCGCAAACCTCGCGCACCGTGGCCGCGAACAACATCGTCAATTCGGGCTTCATGGTTGGCGGGTCGCTCGGCATTCTTGCACTCACCCATGTGCCCGGCATCAGCGTCGAGAATTCGATCCTCGTGATCGTTGTGCTGTGCCTGCTATCGGCCGTGGCCGCGCGGCGGCTGCACAAGGCAGAGAAGGAAGCGCACGGGATGGATGCGCTGCCCTGATCCTTCAGGAAATGCCTGGGCCTTCAAAAAATGCCTGAGCTCAAAAAATGAAGGTTGTGAAGCAGACGAAGAAGGCACTGAAGCTGACAGCGAACAGCTTCCAGTCGCTATCGTCGCGTACCTTCTGGTTGTGGAGTGAGACCCGGCGCGCATAATTGCGGAAGGGGTGGCGGCGGGCGTGGCCCTCGATGACAAGTGCGCGTTGCATGTATGGAGTTAACAACTTGTTTACGATTTCCGCCAGCGCGATGCGTGGTTAACCGCCGTCCGCGATTGGGACGGGATTTGCTTGAGATTAAAGGTTAATTTTGCACAGGCTTGCGTGATCGCGCGGCTCAGGTACACCGGTGTCATGAAGGTTACTCGTCGCACCGCTTTAGGCTCCGCGCTTGCCGCCGGCCTGCCCCTCCCCGCTTTTGGACAGGCCGCGCCCGAGTGGCGCCGCGGGCTCGACAATCAGCGCAAGGCCGATCTGGGCGATGGGCGATTCCTCAATCCGCTGATGGCAGGCGACCATCCCGACCCTTCCATCCTCAAGGACGGGAAGGATTATTACATGACCTTCTCGACCTTCGATTCCTATCCCGGCCTGATCATCTGGCATTCGCGCGATCTGGTGAACTGGCAGCCGATCGGTCCGGCGCTGACCAAGAACATCGGTTCGGTCTGGGCGCCCGAACTGTGCAAGCATAAGGGGCGCTTTTACCTCTACATCCCGGTCAAGGCCTCGCCCAACACGACCTTCGTGATCTGGGCGGACAAGATCGAAGGGCCGTGGAGCGAGCCGATCGACCTCACGCTCCCCGCGCATATCGACCCCGGTCACGCCGTGGACGAAAAGGGCAGGCGCTGGCTGTTCCTGTCGGGCGGCGACCGCGTGCCGCTGAGCGACGACGGGCTCAAGCGCATTGGCGAGCCTGAACATGTCTACGACCCGTGGCGCTATCCGGACAGCTGGGATGTCGAGGGCTTCTCGCCCGAGGGGCCGAAAGTGCTGCGGCACAATGGCTATTATTACATGATCACCGCGGTGGGCGGCACGGCGGGGCCACCCACGGGGCACATGGTGATCGCCGCGCGCTCCAAATCGCTTGCCGGGCCGTGGGAGGATCACCCCGGCAACCCGATCGTGCGGACGACTTCGCTAGCGGAGAAATGGTGGTCGCGCGGGCATGCCACCTTGGTCGAAGCACCGGACGGCAGCTGGTGGTCGGTCTATCACGGCTTTGAGAATGGCTATTGGACGCTGGGGCGGCAGGCCCTGCTCGATCCGGTCGAGTGGACCGCGGATGGCTGGTTCAAGATGACCGGAGGCGATTTGTCGCAGCCGGTCGCCTCGCCCAAGGGCGGCGAGGCCCTGCCGCACGGAATCGCGCTATCGGACGATTTCTCGGCGCTCGAACTCGGCACGCGCTGGAATTTCTTCAAGCCTGCGCCCGATGAACGAAGCCGCGTGCGGGTCGCGGACAACACCCTGTTCCTCGATGCCAAGGGATGGGCCCCCAGTTCGGGCGCGCCCCTGCTGCTGGTGGCCGGTGACCAGGCCTATCAATTCGAATGCGATATCGAGATCGAGCAAGGCGGTGTCGCCGGGCTGCTGCTTTTCTATGACGAGAAGCTTTATTGCGGTCTCGGCTTCGACGAGGCGAAATTCGTCACCCATCAATATGGCATCGAGCGCGGGCGGCCCGCCAATCCCCATGGCCGCAAGCTGCGGATGCGCGTGACCAACAACCGGCACATCGTATCGTACCACACCAGCGGCGATGACGGCGCGACGTGGAAGCGGTTCGATCGGGGGATGGAAGTATCGGGCTACCACCACAATGTGCGCGGCGGATTCCTGATGCTGCGGCCGGGGCTCTACTCGGCGGGCAAGGGGACGGCGAAGTTCAGGAACTTCCGGTTCCGGGCGCTCTAGGTCATTCGCGGGAAAGACGGCAAAATCAAAAGCCCAGTTCCTGGCGGGAGCTGATTGCCAGCTTCTCGACCAGTGCGCCGGGTATCGGCCTGGCAGCCGAAAAGGTAATGCCGGTCTTCGTGGCCTTGAGCTTCAACGACGCAATTTCGTCGAGATGGGCGGCAATTGCGCCCGGGGCGACATAAAGGCCGCATTGCCTGGTAAAGGCGGCATAGCCGGCGATGATCGTGCCATCGATCTGGAATCCGGGCATGTCATATTTGATGACTTCGCGGGCATCCGGCAGGGCCCGCGACAATTGCACCCGCAACTCGCCCAGCATGGCGCGAAACTGCTCCGGCGCCTCGGCTATATACGCGGCATGGCCGTCTATCTTCGCCACGTTATTGGGGCACTGGCCCGGTCGATTTGCGGACGATCAGTTCGTGATCGAGCGACACCTGCGTCTCGCCGCTGCCGCCGAGCAATAGTTCGACTGCAGCATCTGCCAGCTCGCGCACGGGCTGGCGAATCGTGGTGAGCGGCGGCCAGACGGCCTGCGCCAGATCCGAATCGTCGAAGCCTGCGATCGAGAGTTCGCCCGGCAGATCGATATCGAGCTCATGCGCCACCGCGAGCGCACCCGCAGCCATATCGTCATTGCCGGCGAAAATCGCGGTGGGGCGCGGGTTCAGCGCCAGCAACGTCCGCGTCGCTTCGGTGCCGGAGCGGAAGCTGTAATCGCCGGCCGCCACCAGTTCCGGATCGTAAGCAATGCCGTGCGCCGCGAGCTCCTGGCGATATCCCTCCAGGCGGTCGCTCGACGAAATATGCGTCCTCGCCCCGCGGATGAAACCGATCTTGCGGTGACCCAGTTCGATCAGGTGCCGCATCATCGCTCGCGATGCGGCAACGTCGTCCATCGTCGATGCCATGCCGCTACCTTTGCGCGCACCCGGCGCGATGCGGACATAAGGCAAGCCGCGCTGATCGAGCGCATCGAGCAAGGCCGGCGCTTCGGTGACGGGCGGCGACAGGATCAGCCCGTCGAGATGCGCTTCGTCGATCAGCGCCAGCACGTTCGAGACCAGATCCTCGGCCAGCACATCGACCGGCTGGAGCAGCAAGCGATAGCCAAGCGCCGAGCAACGCTGCTGCGCGCCCGTCTGGACGTGATAGACATAATACGGGCTCGGATTGTCGTAGAGCAGAGCCACTTGGAACGAGCGCCGCCCGGCCAGCGTGCGCGCTGCGTGGCTGGGCCGGAAATTGAGCCGCGCGACGACTTCCTCGACGCGGCGGCGGGTTTCCTCGCTGACATGCTTCTCGTTGTTGAGCACCCGGCTCACGGTCTTGAACGAGACCCCGGCGATCTTCGAGACTTCCTTGATCGTCGGGCGGCTGGACATGGCAGTTCCTGATGGGGCGTGGAAAGTGTCTGCCCCGGCCAATACACATATTTGACAGCGCTGTAGGCATGCAAGCGTTGATGTGCAGGTGCGACCCCCGGGACCAATGCCGACCCGGTACATATGGAAGGACGACCGGTGGGCACCGGGCGGCTAACCTCACCAGCCTGTATAGCGTGAGGCGCCGGGAATGAGAACGCATCCAGTGAAGCGCGCAAGAGCGCTTCCAATCGCGGCGCTTGTCGCTGCCCTGCTGTTTTCCGGCATCGTGCCCGCTCCCGCACAGGCGCAGTCGGAAGGCCAGCATCATCGGGCCATGGTCGATATCGCCGCGACGCCATCCCAGCAGCAGGACGATGAGGAAGGGCCGGACGATCGGCCCTCATCGCCGCGGCCGTCCGGGCCGCTATATGGTCGCAGCTCGATGGCGACGGCCCAGCACAGGGATTCAACATTCGTGTGGGGAAGCGCAGGCCATCATACGCCTGAAACTGCCAGAAAGCGGGTGATGGACGCCTGCGCCGCAGCGATGGGCGAAGGCTGCGTATATGGCGAGGCCTGGAGCGGTGAAGCGGCGATTGCCGTCGCAGTCGATGGCGGCGGCGATGTGTGGTTGCAGGGCGGCACCCAATCGAAAGCCGATGCCGAAAGTCGCGCACTCAAGCTGTGCAAGGAAAAGGGCGCTCAGGGCTGCAGGATCGCCTTCAGCTTCGAAAACATTCGCATCCCGGCCGCCGCGAGCATGAACAGCGACTATTCGACCGATTACTTCCCGAAGGGACCGATAAGACGGCGCCAATGGGCGTTGCTCGCCTGGCCCGAAACCATGCCGGCGCCTGCGTGGCAGCGGAAAGCCTGGCTGGTCAGCGGCCGGCGGAATTTTGTGGCCGCGCGCAACGAGGTGCTGCGGCGCTGCCGGTCGGATTCGGGCGTATCGTGCACCATGGGACGGGCCGTGGCGGATGGTACCCTCGCGCATTATGTGAACAGCCGCGGACAGAGCAATTGGATCGATGCCGCAGGTGTAGCGACACCCGCAGCGCGCGTCGATCGGGCTTGCGAGACCGACGCGAGGCCGTGCCGGGTGGTCGCGCTCTACGATGCCGCTACCCCACGCCTGCAGGTAGTCACCGATCCTGAGCCGACACGCGGCTATGTCTCGGCGGCATGGCCTGCGGTCGCGGGAAACTGGCACCGCCTTGCGATCGTCACCGGGCGGCCGACTATGGCCGCCGCCAATGCCGATGCGATGGCGCTATGCGAGCGTCAGAGCAAGACGCGCTGCGCGCTCTATCTGGATCATCCGGACAACCGGGCCGGCATGTTCCTGGGCCTGTATTCGGTCCCTGACGATGGGCTGCATATCGTGTTCGGCCTCTCGATCGAGCATTTGAAACAGGCGGCCATCGCATCCTGCGCACGAAACAACATGCCCTGCACGAACCGGGCGATCGTCGATTTGAGCAAGCGCGGCGAGATGACGCCCGCATGGAAGGATTGATGCGTAGGATTGGAGGATTGAACATGAAGCAAGCGCCCTGGATGGCCAGAACGGCCGCGGCATTGATCGGCGGCATCGCCACACTGCCGGCCCTGCAAAATCCAGCCTATGCGCAGTCTGCCGATCAGCATCATCGGGACATGGTCGATATCGCCGCCACCCCGCCGCAATATGGCGATCAGGGAGAGCGGGATGAAGATTCGGCCCCAGATCGGCCACGGCTCCGCTCGAAACCCGGCTTCATGGCGACGGCCTATCATGCGGATACGGGCTCGGTCTGGACATCGGTGGCCCATCGGACGCTCGATGCCGCCCGGAAACGGGCCCTGAGCGGCTGCAACGCGGCAACCGGCGGCGGATGCTATATCGTTGCGTCGATCGGGGGCCTTGGCAGAACCTCGGTCACGGAAGACGCGATGGGCCAATTATGGGCCAAGGGCGCGGTCGGGGACGAGATGCTCGCCCCGGTCGACGTCTCCATGGAATTTTGCCTTCGATATTCCTTCGGCTGCAAATTCCTTGGCTATCACGACAGCGGCAGCATCTTCCTCGATGAAGATCCCAGCCTCGACCAGTCCCAGGACCGCTTTCCGAAGGGCCAGTTGCACTGGAACCGCTGGGCCCTGGTGGTCCGCCCTTCGGGGCAGGGCAAAAGCTGGCTGATCAGCGGACGCGAGAATTCGGCCGCGGCCCGCAAGGAAATCCTGGATCGCTGCCGGGCGGATTCCGGAATGCCCTGTACGGTATCGGCCTATGCCGCGCACGACACCGAGATGGTGGCGCGCGAGACCAAGGTCGGAAACGGCCTGCTGGTCCATTATCTGGATTCGACCGGACGGAATTTCTGGACAAGCGCCGTGACGGAAAGCGGTGGGCGATCGCGCAGGAACCAGTCCGATCCAATCGCAGCGGAAGCGCGCGTAGGCAGGCTGTGCCCGCCGGCCCAGCGATGCCGGATCATCGGCACCTACGATGCCGCAACGCCCCGTCTCATCGTCGTCCCGGATGTTCCCTGACACCTAATTGATAGGCCACCGGTTTGACACGACGCGAGGCAAGCATTGATGTGCGCAAGCCATGTCCAGTCCGCGCACCAGTATCGCCGACCTGATCGCCGCGCGGGTGCGGGCGCCGGGCACGCGCCACCCGTTCGTGCTCGGCATCGCTGGCGCACAAGGATCCGGCAAATCGACTGTGGCGCGGGAGCTGGCGGCGCGGTTTGCCTGCCCGGTTTTGTCGCTCGACGACCTTTACCTCGATGGCGATGCGCGCACGAGGCTTGCGGCGGAAATCCACCCGTTGCTTCGCACCCGTGGAGTTCCCGGCACACACGATCCGGCACGTGGGCTGGCGGTTATCGAAGCGCTTGGGCAGCCGGGCACGACGCTGCTGCCCCGCTTCGACAAAGCCCGTGACGAGCCGGGTGCGCCGGAGGTGTGGCAAGGCCCGGCGGACATGCTGATCCTCGAAGGCTGGTGTCTGGGCGCCCATCCGCAGCCGGAGACAGAGCTGGCCGCTCCGGTGAACGCACTGGAGCGCGAGCAGGATGCAGACCGGGTGTGGCGCCGATGGGTGAATAGGCGGCTGGCCGAGTATCGCCCGCTATTCGATCGGATCGACATGCTCGTCTTCCTCGCCGCGCCGGGCTTCGAAGTGGTGCAAAGTTGGCGCACCGAGCAGGAGCTTACCCTCAAGCGCGCGCTGGGGCCGGGTGCCGGGATGACCGATGCCGAGCTGGCGGCCTTCATCCAGCACTATCAGCGCCTGACCGAACACATGCTACGCCACGCCCCCGATTGGGCCGACATAACGATCACGCTAGATGCCCAGCGACAGGTACTTCGCGCACAGTAAAAGGCCCGCCCCACGTTACCGTCGCGACGGGCCTTTCGTCCTCTCCAGGAACTCAGCGCGGTTTAGGCCGCAAATTGATTCATCGTATTATGTGCGCCGCCGGCCTTCAGCGCGGCTTCCCCGGCGAAATACTCCTTATGATCGTCACCAATGTCGGAGCCCGACATGTTCTGGTGCTTCACACAGGCGATGCCTTCGCGGATCTCCTTGCGCTGGACGCCCTTAACGTAGCCCAGCATGCCAGCGTCGCCGAAATACTCCTTGGCCAGATTGTCGGTCGACAACGCGGCGGTGTGATAGGTCGGCAGCGTGATCAGGTGATGGAAGATGCCGGCGCGCGCCGCCGAATCCTTCTGGAAGGTGCGGATGCGCTCATCGGCATCGTCCGCCAGTTCGGTGCCGTCATAATCGACCGACATCAGCTTGGCGCGATCATAGGCCGAGACGTCCCTGCCCTCGCCGGCCCAGGCATCGAACACCTGCTGACGGAAGTTGAGCGTCCAGTTGAAGCTGGGCGAGTTGTTATAGACCAGCTTCGCGTTCGGAATGACCTCGCGAATGCGATCGACCATGCCCGCGATCTGCTCGATGTGCGGCTTTTCGGTCTCGATCCACAGCAGGTCAGCGCCGTTCTGGAGCGAGGCGATGCAATCGAGCACGCAGCGATCCTCGCCGGTGCCAGCGCGGAACTGGAACAGGTTGCTCGGCAGGCGCTTGGGACGCAGCAATTTGCCATCACGATTGAGGATAACGTCGCCATTGCGCGCAGTGGCGGGGTCGATCTCTTCACAATCGAGGAAGCTGTTATATTGGTCGCCCAGATCGCCGGGTTCCTTGGAAACGGCGATCTGCTTGGTCAGGCCAGCACCCAGCGAATCGGTGCGCGTGACGACGATGCCGTCCTCAACGCCGAGTTCGAGGAACGCATAGCGGCAGGCGCGGACCTTCGCGAGGAAGTCCTCATGCGGCACGGTGACCTTGCCGTCCTGATGGCCGCACTGCTTTTCGTCGCTGACCTGATTCTCGATCTGCAGGGCGCAGGCGCCGGCCTCGATCATCTTCTTCGCGAGCAGATAGGTAGCTTCGGCATTGCCGAACCCCGCGTCGATATCGGCGATGATGGGAACGATGTGCGTCTGGTGGTTATCGACGGCGTGGAGCAGCCGCTGCTCCTCGATCTGGTTGCCGGAGTCGCGGGCCGCGTCCAGTTCGCGGAACATCATGCCGAGCTCGCGCGCATCGGCCTGGCGCAGGAAGGTGTAGAGTTCCTCGATCAGCGCGGGAACACTGGTCTTCTCGTGCATCGACTGATCGGGCAGCGGGCCGAATTCGCTGCGCAGCGCCGCGATCATCCAGCCCGAGAGGTAGAGATAGCGCCGCTCGGTCGAGCCAAAATGCTTCTTGATGCTGATCATCTTCTGCTGGCCGATGAACCCGTGCCAGCAGCCTAGCGACTGCGTGTAATTCGCCGGGTCCAGATCATAGGCCGCCATATCGCGGCGCATGATCGCTGCGGTGTACCGTGCGATGTCGAGCCCGGTCTGGAAGCGGTTCTGCAACCGCATCCGCGCGACCGATTCGGCGCTGATCCCGTCCCACGTGCCGGCATAGCTGCGAATGAGCTGATCGGTCTGTGCGATATGATCTTGGTAGGTCACACTGTTTACTCCGCTGTGTAAATTTACACAGCGGATAACGTGGCATTTCACGCTTCATGACAGGAATCGTTTGAAAAACGCGCGTTATTGTCCAGTGAATCCGAGATCCGCGGTGTGATGTTGTAAATAATTTACAATCCAATCCCGGCCAAGATGACCTTGTAGCGACCCCTTCGCTTTGTGGGTCGTCGCGGCGCACAATTGATTCTAGTCGGGCGGATAATGTCGACCTTCGATGCGCAAATTCGTGATCTGGCTGGGCTGGCCAAACGGAGCCGGCTGCGGCGGCTGATCGCACGCGAAGGTCTCGACTTTTCGTCGAACGACTATCTTGGGTTGGCAGGCTCCGCTCAGTTGGCGTCTGCCGTCGCCGATGCGATTGCCCGGGGTGTGCCGCTGGGTTCCGGCGGGTCGCGGCTGCTTCGCGGCAATCACCTTGAACATGAGGCGCTGGAGGAGGAAGCCGCGCGGTTTTTCGGGAGCGAGAGCAGCCTGTTCTTCTCCAGCGGCTATGCGGCGAATGCGGCTTTGCTCTCCACGCTTCCGCAGCAAGGCGACCTGATCGTCTACGACGCGCTGGTCCATGCGAGCGCGCACGAAGGCATGCGGCTGGGCCGCGCCGAGTGTCGCCCTGCTACGCACAATGATCCTGACGCCTTTGCCGAAGTGATCCATAGCTGGCGGAGTGCAGGCGGCACCGGGCGAATATGGATTGCGGTGGAGAGCCTCTACAGCATGGATGGTGACCGGGCTCCACTGGCTGCGCTGGCCGAAATCGCGGCGCGCCACGACGCGTTTTTGCTGATCGACGAGGCGCATGCGACCGGCGTGTTCGGACCAGAAGGGCGCGGACTTGCCGCTCCATATGAGGGCGCCGGAAACGTCATGACGCTGCGCACCTGTGGCAAGGCGCTTGGCTGCGAAGGCGCATTGTTGTGCGGGCCGCAGGTAATGCGCGACTTCCTGATCAACCGCGGTCGCGCTTTTATTTTCTCAACTGCACCTTCACCTCTAATCGCGGCAGCGGTGCGCGGGGCGCTGAAGCTGCTGGTCGATGAGCCGGAGCGCCGGACCCAGCTGCAATCGCTGATCCATGTAGCGGACAAGGCGCTGGCTCCGCATGGCGCGGTGGCGACGGGATCGCAGATCGTACCGATCATCCTTGGCGATGACGCACGCACGATGCGGGCGGCAGAGCAGCTTCAGGCGGCCGGGTTTGATGTGCGCGGGATACGCCCGCCTACCGTGCCCGCCGGAACATCACGACTTCGGGTGTCCCTGACGCTCAATGTGACACCGGACGATGTGATCGCGCTCGGCAATGCGCTGAGCGAGGCGCTGGCATGAGCACGGCACTGGTCATCACCGGCACCGGCACTGGCATCGGCAAGACGGTGTTTGCCGCTGCACTCGCCGGTGCATTGGGCGGCGCCTATTGGAAGCCGGTTCAGGCGGGACTGGACGAAGAGACCGACAGCGAATGCGTCGCGCGCCTTTCCGGGCTGCCCGCAGATCGCATCCTGCCCGAAGCGTATCGGCTGGAGACGCCCTGTTCGCCGCACCGCGCCGCCGAGCTTGACGGCCTCACGATCGATCCCGCGCTACTGGCCATTCCGCCGAGTGATCACCCGCTCATCATCGAAGGCGCGGGCGGCGCGCTGGTGCCGCTAACCCGCGACCTGCTCTTCGCGGATTTGTTCGCGCGTTGGGCGATGCCGGTGGTGCTTGTCGCGCAGACGAGCCTTGGCACGATCAACCACAGTCTGCTCTCGATCGACGCGCTACGCGCGCGCGGTATCGCCATAGCCGGCGTGGCGTTCGTTGGCGATGCGAACGAAGATAGCGAATCCACCATCGCGAGTATCGGCTGCATCCAGAGACTGGGGCGGCTTCCCGATCTCGATCCGCTGAATCGCGAAAGCCTCGCGCGCGCATTCGCCAGCCATTTCCGGATCGAGGATTTCACCGTGTGACTTCGCCCGTCTGGCATCCCTTCACCCAGCACGGACTGAACGAGCCGATACCATTAGTTACGCGCGCTGAGGGAGCTGCACTCTTCACCGCCGATGGCCGCCGCATCATAGATGCGATCTCTTCCTGGTGGGTAACGACGCACGGCCATTGCCATCCCCGGATCATGGCCGCGATTGGCGAACAGGCCGCCAGCATGGATCAGATCATGTTCGCCGGCTGGACCCACGAACCCGCCGAAGCGCTTGCGCAGGCGCTGATCGGCATGATGCCCGCCCCGCTCGCGCATGTTTTCTTTTCCGATAGCGGATCGACCAGCGTGGAGGTCGCACTCAAGATGGCGCTCGGTTTCTGGGCCAATACCAGCAGCCCGCGTCACCGGATCTTGGTGATGGAAAACAGCTATCACGGCGACACGATCGGCGCGATGTCGATCGGGGCGCGCGGCGTGTTCAACCAGGCATATGCGCCCTTGCTGTTCGACGTCGGCACGGTTCCGTTTCCAGAGGCCGGCCACGAGCAGGCGACCTTGGACGCGCTCGATGCGCAGTGCCGCCAATCGCCCGCTGCCTTCATCGTCGAGCCGCTGGTTCTGGGGGTCGGCGGCATGCGGATGTATTCGCCCGGCGTGCTGGCCGAAATGCATGCGATCTGCCGGCGTCACGACGTGCTGTTCATCGCAGACGAAGTGATGACCGCCTGGGGCAGGACCGGCACGCTGCTCGCTTGCGAACAGGCCGCGATCGTCCCCGATATCCTCTGCCTCTCCAAGGGGCTCACGGGCGGCTCGCTGCCGCTGGCGGTGACCCTCGCGACGCCCGCGATTTTCGACGCACATCGCTCGAAAGACCGCGCGCGGATGTTCTTCCATTCATCCAGCTACACGGCCAATCCGATTGCCTGCGCCGCAGCCAACGCCAATCTCGCCATCTGGCGCGACGAGCCAGTGCTGGATCGCATCGCCGATCTAAGCCGACGGCAGCAACATCATCTGGAAAGGGTCGCGGAGCACCCTGCCATCCGCAATTGTCGGCAACTCGGCACAATAACCGCGCTCGAACTCGGATCGGATGAAGGGCGTTACTTGTCGGATCTCGGTCCGAATCTGTTGCGGTTTTTCCGGGAACGCGATCTGCTGCTCAGGCCGCTGGGCAACACGGTCTATGTCATGCCGCCTTACTGCATCGATGATACGGATCTGACGGCAATCTACGCCGCCATCCTCGATGCGGCGGAAGACATATCGTAGCGCATACCAGCCCCATGAACGCAAACGCCCCTCCGCGCCGCAGCACGAAGGGAATCGTTTGAAATCATAGTGTTGAAATGGTGGAGCCTAGCGGGATCGAACCGCTGACCTCCTGCATGCCATGCAGGCGCTCTCCCAGCTGAGCTAAGGCCCCACACCCTGGAAGGCAGGCCGATTAGAAGGCCGCCACAGGTTTGGCAAGGATGCTTTCGCACCCTTGCCTAATTTCTTTTAATTCTCGTCGTCGTTGCCGCCGGTCTCGACACCGAGATCGTCGTCGCCACCCAGATCGACGTCGTCGTCGGGCGAGGGTTCCTCGTCATCCACGGCATCCAGATCTTCATCGCCCAGATCCGAATCCTCCTTCACCGGCTTGGCTTCCGCCTTCACTTGCTCAAACGGAAGCGGCTGCTTCGACTTGAGAATCGGTTCCGGATTCCAAGAATAAGCACAGGCGATGCAAACCACCGGCTCGTCCTTGGTCAGATCGTAGAAACGCGTTCCGCATTTCGGGCACGCGCGCTTGGTGCCCCATTCCGGCTTCACCATGTGTTGCCTCTTGCCTTTCAAATTCGCTGATTTCGGGAGTATCTCCCGCAAAGTGGGGCGCGCCTTGCCATGGCGCAAGGCGGCTGTCAAAGCCCGGTCGCATGTCTGCCTCCCCATCCCGCCCCCTCAGCATTTCCGCCCGCGGCCCACTCAAGGGCATTGTGCGCGTACCCGGCGACAAATCGATCAGCCATCGCGCGCTGATGTTTTCGGCGCTGGCGGTTGGTGAAAGCCGAATCGAGGGGCTGCTGGAAGGTGAGGATGTACTGGCCACTGCGGCCGCCCTTCGCGCCATGGGCGCGACCATCATCAAAGAATCCGCCGCTGAAAGCGGCGGTGGGCGCGCGATGGGCGCGACGGTGGAACGCGACGATAGCGGAACCTGGCGCGTCCACGGCGTGGGCGTCGGTGGGCTGCTCCAGCCTACGCAGGCGCTCGAAATGGGCAATTCGGGCACATCGACACGGCTTCTGATGGGGCTGGTCGCCAGCCATGGCATCACCGCGACCTTTACCGGCGATGCATCGCTCTCCTCGCGCCCAATGGGCCGTGTGATCGAGCCGCTGAGCCAGATGGGTGCGGACATTACTTCGTCGCCCGGTGGCAAATTACCGCTGATGGTGCGGGGCATGAACCCCGCGGTGCCGATCAGCTACACGCTCCCCGTGGCGTCGGCGCAGGTCAAGTCGGCGGTGTTGCTCGCGGGCCTCAATGCGCCGGGCATTACGCGCGTGTTCGAGCCGGTGCCGACCCGCGACCATAGCGAGCGGATGCTGCGCGGATTCGGTGCGGAACTGACCGTGGAAGAAAGCGCCGAGGGCAGGATCATCTCGATCACCGGTGAGGCCGAACTCAAGCCCCAGCATATCGTGGTGCCGGGCGATCCATCGTCGGCGGGCTTCTGGATGGTCGCGGCCTCCATCGTGCCGGGATCGGACGTCACCATCGAGAATGTTTGTATGAACCCGACGCGGACCGGCCTGATCACAGCGCTGCAGATGATGGGCGCGGACATCGCCGAACTGAACACCCGCGAAGTCGGCGGTGAGCCGGTCGCGGATATTCGCGTGCGCCACACGCTGCTCAAGGCCATTGAAGTGCCGCCCGAACTCGCGCCCAGCATGATCGACGAATATCCGATCCTCTTCGTCGCGGCAGCACTCGCCGAGGGCCGGACCGTAGCGCGCGGAGCACATGAACTGCGCGTCAAGGAATCGGACCGGATCGATGCGATGAAGGTTGCGCTGGAAGCCGCCGGCGTGGTGTGCGAGGAATTCGAAGACGGTCTCGCCATCACGGGCTCTGGCGGTGCACTCCTTGCGGGCAATGCTCAGGTCGCCTCGAAACTTGACCACCGTATCGCGATGTCGATGGTGGTGGCTGGACTTGCGTCCGCAGCACCGGTCAGCATCGATGATGTGGCGCCGGTTTCGACCAGCTATCCCGACTTCTTTCAAACCCTTGACGCCCTTGCCGAGTATCCGACTTGTCAGCCATGATCATCGCCGTCGACGGACCAGCCGCATCGGGCAAGGGCACGATTGCCCGGGCATTGGCGCGCCATTACGGCCTGCCCCATCTCGATACCGGCCTGCTCTATCGCGCGGTGGCGGCCACGGTGCTGCGCGAGGAACTGAACCCCGAAAAGGAAGCCGACGCAGTCTCGGCATGCAGCTTCGAGGATTATCTGCTCGACGATCCCTGGCTGCGCACCGATGAAGTGGGCAAGGTTGCGTCGGTCGTATCGGCGCACCCGCTGGTGCGCGCCACTTTGCTGCATCGCCAGAAGAAGTTCGCGCACCAGCCGGGCGGCGCGGTGCTGGACGGGCGCGACATCGGCACCGTCATCGCGCCGGACGCGAATGTGAAGCTGTTCGTCAAGGCGACCCCGATGATCCGCGCCCAGCGCCGCCATCTGGAGCTGCGCAAGCAGGGCATACTCACCAGCCTGGACAAGGTGCTGGGCGACATCCGCGCCCGCGACGATCGCGATGCGCGCCGCGCCGAAGCGCCGATGACGCAGGCCGCCGACGCGGCTTTGCTGGACACCAGCTTTCTGTCGATCGACGCCGCCGTCCAGCGCGCAGTCGCGCTGGTAGAGGCGGCGAAGGCGAGAACTGCCGTCTCTTAGATGTCGATCGGAACTTCGCCGGGGCTGGGATCGGTGAAGCCGCGAATGATCTTGAGCATGCCTTCGGTGCCGAACAGCTGGTAAAGCGTGTAGAGGCCGTGGGCGAGGTCGCCGCCGAACTGGAACGAGAAATTGTTCATCATGGAGCCCTCCATCTCAACAGGGCCGCCGGCATACTGGATCACCACATTGTTGAAGGTGCAGTTGCGGAAGCTCTTATTGTCGATGTGGACCGATCCGCCCTCGAAGGTTTCGCCGTCGTGATCAAATGCCATGGTCGTGCTTTCGTCTGAAGTGGTTGCGGTGCGCTTTGCATTTTCCGCCACGGACACGCAATGGGCTTGCGGCTTGCCTCTGAGGGCCGCTTCAGGTAAGGGCGCGCGGTCCGGCGAGCCATAGTTCGCGGGAGGATGGTGCCAATGTGCGCCCTTTTCGCATCTTTCGACGCGTTTCGCTCCTCTCGCTGCTTTGTTTGCAGGACGCCGCGACCGGCGTTCGGCCGCCGCGGTACATCGGCCAAAAGACCACCGGATTCAACCGGTTGGCCGGAAATAGACGAAACAGGAACTCTAACCACATGGCCACTACGGCAACCCCCAGCCGCGACGATTTCGCGGCTCTCCTCGAACAGACCCTTGGCGGCGCAGAGAGCTTTGAAGGCCGCGTTGTCATCGGCACCGTCACCGGCATCGAAAACGACCTTGCAGTCATCGACGTTGGCCTCAAGTCCGAAGGCCGCGTGCCGCTTCGCGAATTCGCAGCGCCGGGCCAGAAGGCTGATCTGAAGGTCGGCGACGAAGTGCAGGTCTATGTTGACCGCGTCGAGAATGCGAACGGCGAAGCAATGCTCAGCCGCGACCGCGCCCGCCGCGAAGCCGCATGGGACAATCTCGAAACCGAATTCGCCAAGACCGCTCGCGTCACCGGCGTCATCTTCGGCCGCGTCAAGGGCGGCTTCACGGTCGACCTCAGCGGCGCCGTGGCGTTCCTTCCCGGTTCGCAGGTCGATATCCGCCCCGTGCGCGATGTCACCCCGCTGATGGACATCGAGCAGCCCTTCCAGATCCTGAAGATGGACCGCAAGCGCGGCAACATCGTCGTTTCGCGTCGCGCAGTGCTCGAAGAGACCCGCGCAGAGCAGCGTTCGGGCCTGATCCTGTCGCTGGCCGAGGGCCAGGTGATCGATGGCGTCGTGAAGAACATCACCGATTACGGTGCATTCGTTGATCTGGGCGGCATCGATGGCCTGCTCCACGTCACCGACCTGAGCTACAAGCGCGTCAACCACCCGAGCGAAGTTCTGAACATCGGCGACACCGTCAAGGTTCAGATCATCCGCATCAACCGCGACACGCAGCGCATCTCGCTCGGCATGAAGCAGCTTGAGAGCGATCCGTGGGATGGCGCAGCCGAGAAGTATCCGGTCGGCGCCAAGCTTTCGGGCCGCGTCACGAACATCACCGAATATGGTGCGTTCGTCGAGCTGGAAGCCGGCATTGAGGGCCTTGTCCACGTCTCGGAAATGAGCTGGACCAAGAAGAACGTCCATCCGGGCAAGATCGTTTCGACCTCGCAGGAAGTCGAAGTCATCGTGCTCGAGGTCGATCCCGAGAAGCGCCGCATTTCGCTTGGCCTCAAGCAGGCCCAGAACAATCCGTGGGATGCCTTCGCGGCAGCCCATCCGGTTGGCTCGGAAGTCGAAGGCGAAGTCAAGAACGCCACCGAATTCGGCCTGTTCATCGGTCTCGATGGCGACGTCGACGGCATGGTTCACATGTCGGACATCGCATGGGGCATTTCGGGTGAAGACGCGCTCAACCTGCATCGCAAGGGCGAGACGGTTAAGGCCGTCGTGCTCGCAATCGAAGCAGACAAGGAGCGCATCAGCCTTGGCATGAAGCAGCTTGAGCGTGGCGGACCGTCGTCGGCAGAATCGCCGGTTTCGGGCGACAAGCTCAACAAGAACGCGGTCGTCACCGTGACTGTCCTCGAAGTTCGCGATGCGGGCCTCGAAGTGCAGGCCGGCGACGATGGCGCGACTGGCTTCATCAAGCGCACCGATCTCGGCCGTGACCGCGACGAGCAGCGTCCGGAGCGTTTCCAGGTTGGCCAGAAGTTCGACGCGATGGTGACGGGCTTCGATCGTTCCAAGAAGCCGACCTTCTCGGTCAAGGCGATGCAGATCGCCGAAGAGAAGCAGGCCGTTGCACAATATGGCTCGTCCGATTCGGGCGCGTCGCTGGGCGACATCCTCGGTGCGGCGCTCAAGGCGCAGAGCGAAGACAAGAAGTAAGTCCGAATTGGGGGAGTGGCATCGTCACTCCCCTTTTTCCCATTAAAATTGCGCGAACGTAACATCTTCGCCTTGATGCAAGTCGCATTAGGGCGCTAGGGGATGAGACGGGATCGCCGCGCGGACAACCGCTATTCGCGTGCGCAAAGGGGAGATGCGGGATGATTCGTTCGGAACTCGTTCAAATGCTGGTTCAGGACAATCCGGGACTCTCCGTCCGCGAGGTCGAGAAGATCGTCGCGATTTTCTTCGATGAAATTGTTGATCGGCTTGCTTCCGACGGACGCGTAGAGCTTCGCGGCTTCGGCGCTTTCTCCACCCGCGCCCGCGATGGCCGCACCGGCCGCAACCCGCGCACCGGCGAGACTGTCGAAGTCGACGCCAAGCGCGTTCCCTATTTCAAGCCCGGCAAGGAAATGCGCGCACGTTTGAACGTGTGACGTACTGACCATATCGGGATGCAGACGAGGCCGGGTTTCCCCGGCCTTTTCTTTGCCCGGCGCTCGCGCCCTTTCCTTCCACGCCGAAATCGGAAAGGAGAGCGGATGCTCAGAACGTTTTACGCCCCGATCGAACCCTATGCGACCGGCATGCTGGATGTCGGCGACGGCCACAGCATCTATTATGAACGCTGCGGCACGCCGGGGGCCAAGCCCGCGGTGTTCCTGCATGGCGGCCCGGGCGGTGGCATCTCGCCCACCCATCGCCGCCTCTTCGATCCCGCGCTCTATGACGTGCTGCTGTTCGATCAGCGCGGGTGCGGCAAATCCACGCCGCACGCCGAGCTGGAGGCAAACACGACCTGGCATTCGGTTGCCGATATCGAGCGGCTACGCGAGGTGCTCGGCGTTGAGCAATGGCTGGTATTTGGCGGGTCGTGGGGCTCGACGCTGGCATTGGCCTATGCGCAGACGCACCCGCACCGCGTGACCGAGCTCGTGCTGCGCGGCATCTATATGTGCACGAAGCCGGAGCTGGACTGGTTCTATCAGTTCGGCGTCTCGGAGCTGTTCCCGGACAAATATGCGCGTTTCATCGCGCCGATTCCCGAGGAGGAACGTGGGGACCTGCTCAGCGCCTATCATCGCCGGGTGACGACCGGCACGCGCGAGGAGCAGATCGCAGCCGCGCGCAACTGGAGCCTGTTCGAAGGCGAGACGATCACGCTGTTGCCCGATCCCGCCATGACGGCGCAGCATGACCATGGCGAGTTCGCCCTCGCCTTTGCGCGTATCGAAGCCCATTATTTCGTCAATGCCTGCTGGCTTGAGCCCGATCAGCTGCTCCGCGATGCCTACAAGCTTCGCGACATACCCGGCACGATCATCCACGGCCGCTACGACATGCCCTGCCCTGCCCGCTATGCATGGGCGCTACATCAGGCCTGGCCCGAGGCGGATTTTCACTTGATCGAAGGCGCGGGCCACGCATTTTCGGAGCCGGGCATCCTCGACCAGCTTATTCGCGCGACGGATCGCTATGCGGGAAAGGGCGCTGCCTGAGAGGCTCGGGCGCAGGAATCATTTGACCCAAGCGCGCCCATGCGCTTGCGTCATCTGCATGCGGACGTGGCGGAACCGGTAGACGCCGGAGACTTAAAATCCCTAATAATACTTGAAAAATGACGGTTTTCTGCTATTTTTAGTCATAGTTGAGCTAGCACAACCCTAGCACAAATTAGCGCATGAGGGCGCCACTATGGCAGAGACGGTCCACCAAATCTTGGGCGGCAAGGTTCAGCTCTTTCGTCGATCCGAAGCCGGGCGCTGGCACTGCCGCGCCAGCGTGGCAGGCCAGCAGTTCCGAGCGAGCACGAAGCAGAGCAGCTTGGCAGCGGCGAAGGATGTTGCCGAGGACTGGTTCCTGTCGCTGCGGAGCAAGGCGACCCGCGGCGAGCTGAAACAGACCGGCAGAACATTCGAGGCAGCGGCGAAAAGCTACATGGCCGAGTTCAAAGCTCTGACGATGGGAAGCCGCAGCCCTCTATATCTCCGCAGACATGAGGAACGCTTAGCTCACTTCCTCAACCCGTTCTTTGGACAGAAAGCCCTGACCGAAATCACTGCGGGCATGGCGCAAGACTACCGCATCGATCGCATGACGCTCGGCGGCTTCGGCAAAGGGCGAAAGGTCCGACTCCCGAGCGGCGCGCAACGAGAACGCGACGGCGTAGCGCCGTCTCGCAGCACGTTGCATCAAGAGATCGTTCTTCTCCGGCAGGTTTTGAAGTATGCGCGCCGCCACGGTTGGATCGACAGCATTCCAGACCTATCCGATCCATACCGACGGGCCACCAAGATTTCCCACCGCGCGTGGTTCTCGCCGGCTGAGTACAAGCAGCTGTACGAAGCGACGCGGGAGCGTGCGAAAAATCCGCCCCGCGAAGATCGGCGCTCAAATTCGGAAGACCTTCACGACCTAGTGCTCTTCATGGGTAACACGGGCCTACGCCCTGATGAGACGAAGCGCATCCAAGTCCGAGATGTTTCGATCGTGACGGATGGCCCAGGCAACCAACGGATTTTGCATATCTCCGTGCGCGGCAAGCGCGGCACCGGATGGGCAAAATCGATGCCCGGCGCCGTTCAACCATTCCAGCGAATGGTGAAGCGCCACAATCTCCAGCCGCAAGACGAGGTTTTCCCCAACCTACAGGCAAAGCTACTCTCAACTGTCCTGGGCCAAGCGGGCCTGAAGTTTGACCGGGAGGGGAACCCGCGCACGGCCTACAGCCTTCGCCATACGTATATTTCAATGCGCCTCCTCGAAGGCGCTGACATCTATCAGGTGGCAAAAAACTGCCGGACGAGCGTGGAGATGATTGAGAAGTATTATGCCTCCCACATCAAGGACATGATCGACGCCACGGCGGTCAACGTTCGTAAAGCGCCCAAAAGGCGTGTTCCAGCTGCCTCGACCTAGAAATACGGACAGATCGCAGATCGTCCTTGGCGGCGATTCCGCCGCGCCCTATAACCGCCTTGGTGTGCGGGCGTGGCGGAATGGTAGACGCACCGGACTTAGACGATAACTTGAGTGCACGCGGGGAAACCCGCGCTGTAGAACTGCTCAAATTCGGGGAACCCTGTAAAATGGCGATCCCGAGCCAAGCCCGGCGACGGGAAGGTGTAGAGACTAGACGGGCAGCACCTACCCCTCGCTTGCGAGGAACGGTGAAGGGATAGTCCAGACCCCAAACGCCCTCGGGCGGCGGCGAAAGCCGTAGTGGTATGAAAATCCGTTGGGCAGTAGCCCGTGGGGGTTCGAGTCCCCCCGCCCGCACCAGCCGAGCGCGTTGCACGACGCGCCGGCCAGAGCGAAAGCCGGAACCGGCGACGCTCCCGCGAAATGTGCACGGAACCGGGATCATGGTGGTCAAAGGCTGACGAACGACGGCCGACCATCGCCGACCTTCAATCACCATCAGTTACCCCGTATCTCGATCTTCTTAAGAGCTGCTACCTGACTGGCCCAGTAACCCGCACGAGTCTGATCATTTCCCGCTTTTGCATCCGCGAGCGTGCGCTCGGCAGCTCCGATGGCATCCGCAACGATCTGGCCTTCTCGTGATTCCTGCGCGAATTTCACCAAAGCGATCGCTAGGTTTGCTCTGTTATATTCTTGCGACTGAGTTCTGTCGTTTTTGAGAATATTCCGTTCCATTGCGCAGTGCTGCGCAAGCAGATCAAGATATCGAGTTCCGTCGCGCGCTAGAAGCAGATCGTAGGCGCGTGAGGCGGCTTCGCCGACGCGCCGCATCACTGCAGCGCAATCGCTCTCTTCCCAATCAAGCTCGCTGAGCGGGAGGACGGATGCCGCACGATTAGCTGTTTCAACCTGCGCATCGGGATCGCCGCGAAAACGCTCGAGGCCCAGATCCGCGTATCCGACCGTGCAGCGGTCGCGGATCGGTATTTGCTGAAGTTCCGCGACGGACATACCACCAAAGGTCTTGTAGATTCGCGTCCGATAGACAGCAGCTCGGCGGTAGTTCTCGGGCCCTGGAGCATTTTCCAATGCTTCCGCGCGTAGCCGGAAGAGCCGGACGTTCGCATAAAGCAACTCGTCTGCCGCGGAACTCTCTCGCAAGATTAGGCGGTAGCGGGCCTCTGCTAGCTCCAGATCAGCTCTATTCAAGGTCTGGGAATATGCCCTCTCCAAAAGTGCGCCGGCAAAGCCATTAATCATGTAACCGTCGCGAGGGTCCGCTCTCATTTTTACGCGATCGAGATGTGCGACATCGGTTAAAGCGCTGCGGGACTTCCCAGCCTGCATTGACCGCTCATAGATCGCCTTGGCCAAGGCGCCGGAAACTCGCCTAGCCGAATCGGCCCCGACGTTTACGGCTTTCTCGAAAAGCTCGATTGATCGATCCACTTCCTTCATGTCATTCGTGCTAGCGAAGAGTCTCCCGTGAAAAATGGCGGTCATGGCGAACGCGACTTCGAGGCTCTCGCCCTGAAGGCCTCTTGGATTTCCGCTCAGCAACGCTTCCGCTTTTGTCACGTATCGTCGGGCGACATTTGGATCATCCAAGCAAGGACCGGGCTTCGCCAGTTCACCTTCGATGTCGGCGGCCATGGTAAGGCTCGAAATCGCGCTCCGCGCGAGAAGCTGGCCCATTTCTGATGTTGGGTCTTCCGCATCGGCCAATTTAAAAGAACGTGGCACGCGGCTGGATACCACGCCACACGGAGCTGGAATGCTGCAGCTTCCACCTTTTGCGGTGTATGTCAGATTCACGATCTGCGTGGCGGGCAAATATGTACCCCACACCACGACATCAGCATTGTATCGAGCCGCGCAATACAGGCTCTCGCCACCAAGCCGCTCAACCTCTTTCCCCGCATCGCCGTAGTCTTTTCCGGCCGGAAGCGCTGGCAATCGTATGATTTGAACACCGGTCCCAAGCGAATTTTGAAGCAACGCGCTAATCGTGTCCGCAGCTTCTGCCCCGCCAGTACCTTGAAAGTCCGGGATCAAAATCGAGAGTCTGTGCGGATCGGTGGGCGGGATCGACGCCTCAATCGTGGAGCGTGAGATTGCGCGGAAAATTGGTTTGTCCACCAGGACGATCGCCAGCAGGACACATACCGCCAACATCCATCGGCGTACCGGTAATTTGATGTTCCCGCTTTCCCAAGTCGCGGAGCGCCTTTTCTGAAAAAGACGAACGATTAGGAATATCGTGAATGCGGCCAAAATGGCCAAGATACCGCCGTTCAACGTATCAAGAAATTGCTCCACAACGCCTCCGATTGTTTTTCGGTTACGCGCGTACTGCGGATGACTGTAGATACATCGACTCGAAGTGCAACGGAGACCGCTGCCAGCTCGCACCGGATTCTTGGGGCTTGCTTTACATTGCCGGCGCTAACTGCGCCGGCACGCTTCCCATACCTGAGCGATTGCTGCCACGACGTTAGCGATCGTCTGAACCAGCAGAATGATGTTGGTGGTGGTCATAAGCCGCTCCCTTTTCTGCCTCGCGCGGCATTGCGCGAAGGACGAGGAGAGACCGGCGGGCCGTTGAAGCAGCCCTGGCACAGGCCGCATGCAATGCGCCGCAACGCGGGGCGGAGCTGCACGAAGGAAGCGAGCCGCCTTTCCTGGACTGCGCGGCCTGCCAAAACGACCGAGAGCCAGAGCCAAAGCCGATAGAGCAGCAAAAGGGACTGAGCGCGACACCACCAACCTGCAACCGTTAGGCGAATATTAACCATATTTTAGCGAATGTGGGTGTATTATCAGGAAGGTTCACGTGCGCAGAGGCACCGATAGCAAACGGCATTACAGTTTCCCCGATCGATCATCCGGCAGCACCGGATGATCCTCAAGCAAGCTTGCGGACCGAGTTGCTCGGTCAGATCATGGCGGCCGAGTTCAACATCGAGCGCGCCATCGCCGAAATCGCCGCTGCATCGGGCGGCGTGATCCCAGCCCAACTTAAGGAGCAGCTCGGATTGCTCGCTCGCGTTCAGCGACAAATCGGCCAGTCTGATACCGCGGGGCTAGCTAATCTCAGGGCCGCAGTTCTTACCGCCACCTTTGAAGCGGCGAGCGCGGCTGATAGCGCTCGCTCCATGGCAACGGGCGATCGGGCGTCCCAGGAGCACGCAGGAGGTGGCACGGTCCTACTACGAGGATCGGGTGCTGGATCAGTATCTCCGCTTCGATTCCGCGAAGGACGAGGAAGACTATCGCAAGCGCGAAGAAACCAACCGACGCGCCATCGCGCTCGAGCTGGCCAAAGGAACGCCTGAGGGCGACCGGCGCGCAAGAGAAATCATGGAAAAGCAGCTGTTGGATGCCAAGGATCACGGCGCCGATGCCAGCCCCGACTTTGCGCCGATGCTGGCAAAAGTTCAGAGCGCGGAAGCTGGTATTGCTACCGCGCGAGCTGCGAACGACCAGCCGGCTATTCAGCAGGGTGAGGCGAAGGCGCCCGCCGATACCGCACTAGGGGACGTTCTCGCCACGCTGCAAGCGGCGGGCGTTACCGCGCTGGAGCCTGCCGATCGAGTTGATCACGGGCTAGCCGGATCCACGCCGCCGACCCGCACCCCGGGCAACGACCGGTCGCTGGCATAGCTAGCTCAGGAGTTTCAGCTGGCGACAAACCGCTCGATGACCTTCCATCAACTGCGGATTGTTGCGCAGTTCGGAGCCCAAGGCGCTCGCAATTTTGATTGAATCATCCGCGACGCGTTTGGTGTCGTAGCCCATCACACGCTGCATTTTGCGCACTGCGTCCGCAGTACGCAAAATGTCGGCATCCGCGCCATAGTGCGAAGCGACGACCGAACACATTACGGTCAGGGTGTAGGCACGGTCATTGCTCGCGGCTGTCTGGGCGCTTGCGGGCGAGCCGATCAGCGCGAGCGCGCTTGCCAGAATAAGCCGCCGAATACCCATTGCATCCTCCGCGTGGAACTCGCGGATTCTGCGACGATGCAACAAAATGAGCAATTTTGTTGCAACAGATATCGTTTATTTTCAGTGCATTACGGGGATAATTTATGCCGCCAGAAGCGTATTCTTGAAGCGTTGCTCGACGGGCAATCTAAGCCTCTCTTTAGTTGCGGTTGCGAGCGCGAAGGCGAACGGCCGTGCGAATATCGTGTAAGTCAACGCGGTTGGTTACGAGTTGGCGTCTGAACTCTTGGAAGATCGGGCGGGTATTCTCTGGATCTTCGATAGTCAGGATCAACGAGAAAGGCACACCTTCCGCCGGGAACTCGGCCTCGGCCCGAACTAGACTCTCGACTTGCAGTTGCCACTCCGTGCTGCTGCCGACCCCTTCACCGAAATCCTTCTGATATCGTTTGGTCGGCCACCATTTGAGACCTTGGGAGATTAACGCTCGTTCGGGCGGCGTCATGCCCGCGGAACGAGGAAGAAAGCCCTGCTCAATCTTGTCATTCCAGCTGGGAAGACCGTCCTGCCGATCTGTCGGCTGGCGTTGTTGCAGCTTCGCATCCAAATTTACTCGCACGAACTCTGTACCAAATGCTTGGTCAATAGGCGCGTCATACACGAGCGTCATGCGCACCTTACCTCGGCACGCTAACGTTTCGGGATCTACGAGGGATGCGGGCCAGATAAACGGAAAACGCAAGATGGCTGGTTTGCGTTCGCCCACAGTCAGACGGCTCTCAAACACCAGTGAGATCGCGTGATCATCTGTTTGAAGCATAGAAGCGGCATCGATCGGTTGACCAAACCCAACAAATTGCCGTGCCACGTCTCGCAATGAGCGATTTTGCAGTGCGGGCGGAATGTCGGAATTGTGCACGGCAAAAGCGCGCAAGGTACGCACATCAAGTCGCTGACCGGTGATCGTGTCCAAACTGGCAATGGTCTTGGCTACAAGCGGAGCCGCGAAGCTCGTACCTCGTGTCTCACAGCGAGTACCATCGGTCGCGCAAGTAGCCAGGGCTGTTTGATCTGGAGCGTCGGTGTCCCCTGTTCCGCCATAGTGGGCCAAGTCGGGCTTTATCCCAACCCGCAGGCCAGGACCACGCCGCGTGTAAGTCGCCGGTGCCCCCGCAATGTGCGCGCCGTCAGGTGGATTCAACGCGCCTACTGCTAAGGAACGAACACTCTCGCAAGGCATATAGATCGTGTCTGGGCTCGTCCGCGCTGCCAGGGCGGCTAACGCTTGACGCGGAGTGCGCGGCCACGGCGCACGCCATTCCGGTCCCGCCAGATTGCCTGCAGAATTGACGATCAAGACGCCGTGACGGTCCTGAATTTCGTCTAGTCGTGCGGCGTAAACGCTATAAAGATTTTGCTCAACCGGCGAGGTGATATTCAGCGACATATTGAACACCCGGACCCCGTGAGCGTCACGGAGTTCGAGAATCGCTGCTTCCAATTCTTCCAGAAATGCTTCGAAGCCACGGGGACCGTACACATCCAAGAAGCGGTCGCGCGGCATTAACGGGATGTCAAAAATCTCGCACCCGTCCGCTTCGCGTCCGACTTCAACGCCATTCGCTCCACGAGCACCGATCAGAATTCCCGCCACCATCGTGCCGTGGCTGGGATCGCACTGTGTCTCATCCAAGAAGTCGTAACGATACTGTGTCCACGCATTTAGAGCTGAGCAAACTCCAGTGTCGATGACCCCGACTTTTGGGTAGGTTCCGTTTGGGACGCGAGGTGGGACTACGAACGGCTGCGCCGTGTGTCGCACCGGCGTCGAGGAGACTTCAAGCAGAACCGGAAAGCGGATGCGACGGACAAGTGGATGCTGCGCTAGGACTGTCAAGACATGGTCGTGGCGCTCTACGTTAGGATCAACAGAGGCAGCAGAGGGCGCGAGCGTGAGCTCGCTTTGGATTGTGCGACGATCCTCGATTAGCGGCTGATTGCGTGAATCCGTCACCAGCACTTCCAAAGAAGGAATGCCGCCCGGGCTGGGCAAGAGCGCCGCGTATATGCCGGTTCCAAGGCTCGCGATGTCACGTTGAAGGCTGTCGAAACTCTGGCGTAGGCCGAGAACGTCGCCGCTCAATGAGACATCAAGCGGTCGTTGCTCGAATAGCTCTACCACATAACCGCTAGCCGCCGATGGTTGAAGTAGTGCCTGGACCGCTTGGGAAGCAGAGAAGTTTCGCTTTTGCCCAATCGGAGCAATCTCGATCTCTTCAATCGCGCCAAGTTCCGAGCGGGCGCGTGTTACATAGTGGTAGGTACGATCACTCCGGCTAATCCGAGTTTCACCTTGCAGTTCGGCGCTTTCAAATCGAGTGCGGAGTCGATTGAGGTAATGTCGCGGCAACCGAAAATATAGCTCTCCGGGCGCGCCTGCACCTACGCAGGGGAATTGATCGCGAACGAACAGATTACGGTTCGGACGGTAAGATTTGGCTATCGCCGCCGCCCGCATGCGCACTCGGACATAGCCCACAGGGCCGTAGCGCGAGCCCGCGAGAGTCGCGTCGATTTCGTCCAATCGACGAATCATCGCAGCCTTGTGATGGGCGAATCCACTATCGTTTCCTTCAAAGAAATCCTTGTCCGGCCCGGCGCGACCTGGCTCCGGAGCGCGAATATAGGATTCATCGTTGAGCACGATTTGAACTGGATTATTGGGCATCACGCGGTCTCCGGCTGACCGAGCGTTTCGCGTGCTTCCCAATCACTCGAAGCACGCGAAATCTTGCTTTGGCTGCATTGAAACATCTGCGCGAGGCTGTCCTGGCGGATACCTAAATCGGCATGGAGTATCGCTCCGATAAAGCCAGCCTCATCCGCGACGAGCAGGCGGGCCGGTTCCATATCCTCCGAATCAAGCCCGAGCCGCGGCAAGAGAGTGCGGGTCGCAGTTATAACAGTCGCCGGCGTCACTTCATCGCCCGCTAGGGCGAGGCTTCGCTTCAAACCATCGCCAAAGGTTTTCAGATCCGAACCAGAACGCGCCCCAGCCACGAAGCTCAGCAATTTGAGCACGTCATCTCCGAGGTTCAACGACGAAAGAAATGCCCGCAACATCGTCAACCGCGTTTGCGCGTCCGGCAGGCCAATACGGATGTGATTTTGGAACCGACGCCAGACGGCGGGATCGAGCAGCCCGTCATGATTCGTGATTGCAATAGTTAGCCCCCGATCAGCGCGTGCATCGAGGTTCTGCAACAGCGTATTTACGACGCGCTTGAGTTCGCCCAACTCGTGAGGATCGTCTCGCATTTTTGCCAGCGCGTCGAATTCATCGAGAATCAGTACGCAGCGATACCGGTTGGCGAAATCAAACAAATTGGCGATGTTGCGTGCCGTCGTCCCGAGGAAGGAACTGACCAGCCCGTCGATACGCGCGTTGACGACCGGAAGACCAAGACGTGCCGCGAGCATAAAAGCGGTGAGTGTTTTTCCCGTTCCGGGTGGGCCGTAAAACAGCGATGAGTGCGACGGCTCCACTCCCATAGCGCGTAAGGCATCAGTGCGTTGCCACTCGGACACTAACCCGTTCAGGGCTAGCTCGAGCGTCTCGTTATAGATCGGCTCGGGCCTGCCGCTCCTTGGGTCTAATATGATTTCTGCAAGCGGAACGCTCGTTTCGCGATCCACCGGCGGGTGAACATTGGCGGTAAGTTCGTCTCCTGTGACTAAGCTCCGCGAAACCTCAACCGTACTCGGCGCTAGTGAGCCTTCATTCGATACGCTCTTCAGAAGGCCGTTCAGCACCTCGGCGTCGCGCTCATCGCCAGATTTCTGCAGCCGATCGCGCAAACGCTCGACTTGGCGACGAAATCGAACGTCACCCCCCTCCAGTCCTACCCTACAAAGGCTTTGAACTGCGGAAAAATGCTCCATTATACCCCCGGAATCGGTTTATCATGCTATTTATGCCATAAGGCATCATTTTATGCAGAATAGCAAGAACAAATGCAGAAGACTTGGCTTTTATGCGTTCCGAAGGTGCCATGGTGTGGGCTCGCGCCCTAGGCAGCCAAATCGCGAATTTATCTGCGCAACCCTATTGCTCATTCTGTTGCAGGGGAGCGCCATGCCCATCACTCAGCCTGCGCCGTGGCAGGTCTTCGATGCGGCCGGACGACGCAAATATCTCAACGCCGACGAACGCCGCCGCTTTTTGGCGGCGGCCGACCGGCTTGCACCGGAACGGAAGGCGCTTTGCTACCTCCTGGCCTATACGGGTTGCCGCGTATCAGAGGCGCTGGCCCTGCGCGCCGACCAGCTGGACGACCAGCCGGCCGCCGTTCGCTTCCGCACATTAAAGCGCCGCAAGCTGGTTTATCGCTCGGTCCCGATCCCAGACAAGGTTTTGCGCCAGCTGCGATCACTGCCAGCAACGCCCGATGGACAACTGTGGCACATGCACCGCGTCACCGCCTGGCGTTGCGTGCGCGAGATAACCGACAGCGTGGCGATCGCCGGGCCGATGGCCTGCTGCCGAGGGCTCCGGCATGGGTTCGGCATCCACGCAGTTTCGACCAACGTCCCGCCGAATTTGATCCAACGCTGGATGGGGCACGCGTCCGGCACCACCACCGCCATCTATCTCGACGCGGTGGGATTTGAAGAGCAGCAATTCGCTTCTCGCATGTGGCACTGATCCTCCCGGCTTAGCCAGCACCACGTCGCTGCTTCCTGGTGTCGTTTTGGCGCCAGCTCGCGCCGGTTAAAGCCAGCTCGCTTCCGCGCCTGCGGCTTGTGCAGCTCCGCTCCCTTCGGGCGCATAGCGGGCTGTGACCCGGCGCTTGATAGCGGTCGCCTGTCTCTCCCCATGAAGCCGCGGCGTGGTGCCTCGGCGGAACATGAAGGAGGCTCAGATGGCCAAGCAAACGAAACTCATTCCGCAAAAACCCACCCACCGCATCTACTGCGTCGAAGGCGAAGGTAACACCGCCCGCTGGACCGAGATCGGCGCCGCTTGGCCGCATAAGGACGGGAAGGGTCACGCGATCAGCTGCGCGGCGATTCCGCTCCAAGGCCGGATCGTCATGCGCGAGATCACCGAGCGGCCGGCGGCAGCCGCAGCATGAGCACCCGTCGCGAAATCATCGACTGGCAGGGTGTCACCCTGTCAGTCGACTTCACCCCGAACCAATACGGCGTCGGCATCAATCACATCGAGCTGCGCGTGATTGCCCCTGAGGGCGCAATCATCCCGGTTACCGACACCGGCTACCGCTCTCATTTCTTCAGCGACGAAGTCGGACCATACGGCGGGCCGGTCGGTTACGTCGGCGACTGGCTAGACCGCCACGCCGCATCTCCGGAATGGAAGAGGCGGGAGCTTGAAAGTCGCCAACTCCGCCTCTTCTAAGGATCACGCCGCAGCGCTCAGCGCTGTGGCATTCCTTCTTGGCCGGTCACTCGCTTGATGGATCGAATGATCGAACCGGCCGGTTTCATTGGCCAGATGACTTGGCTGTATTCCTGAAGCGACAATACGCTTCCCGACTGGAGTTGCGCGACGAGCGCACCCAGGCCGATGCCTTCCACCACGAAATGACGCGACCCAAAATCGAGCGTCACAAACTGGTCACCCGTATATTCGACCGCGAGTAAGCTTGGGTAGGATAGCGCCCATCCGACCCACATGTCGGATCGCTGCTCAAATCGCCGTAAATGAAGCATCATAGACGGCCGCGAGCGAACACGCTGGACGTGCCACGGCCGGTAGTCCGTGGGGTCTATCACGGGAGGCTCGTCCTCCTCCCGCTCGATCGGCGGTGGCATGCCTCCCAGCGGGTCGCGATGCGACCCGCCGAACATGTCTTGCCAATTGCTAGCGCTACTCATCGTCCATGCTCCAGATCGGGTGAATTAGGGGGCCGATCGCGCTTGCCCGGATCGAGCCGGGCAAGCTGGCGATCGAACCAGTCAAAGAAGCGCTGAGCCACATGCGCGCGCGTGGGCGCGTCCGCAGGCTCCGCCTTGTGGAAGGCGTCCTTGGCTTGCTTCTCGACGGCCTGGTAATGGCGGGCGACTTGGAACTGGCCGAACCGTTCCTTCATCGCCGCATGAAGGTCTTTCAAGTGCCAAGCCAGCCGCAGGGCTGGCTCCGGTAGACGGGACAGCCCGCGAGCCAACAGGCTGCGCCGATCGATCCGCTGATCGCTACCCGCGCGTTCCAGCGCAGCGTTGGCGAGCTTTTCCCAACTCTCACGGGTCTGCTCGAAGTAGACTGCGCTGTTCCAGCTATCGCGGTTGGATTCGACGAGCAGCGGTCGGCCGCATTCGGTTGTCCGCCCGGTGCGATCGGGAACGTAATCGTGCCGGGATTTTAGCCCGAACCCGTTTGCAGCCAAGGGCCGCATCGTTAGCAGCACATGGGCGTGGGGCTGCTCCCCACCATCCGATGCTCGCCCATTGTGCCATGACACGTCAGCGACCATCCCCTTACTAACGAAGCTCTCGATCAGGTAACTGCGCACAAGCCGGATCCGATCGGGCGGATCGAGTTCGCGCGGGATCATGATCCGCAGCTCGCGAGCGGTTTGAGCATCCTTCCGCCGCTCGCCGGCCTCGACAGCATTCCAAAGCTTCTCGCGGCCAATGCCTCGCACCCAGTCCGGCGCATCGGCAGGGAGGAGAATGTCGGTATGCTCCACCCCACCACGATTGCGGTAATCATGGACCCGACCTTGCCGTTCGTCCGTAAGCCGTTCCCCCGCCCGATAGGCGGCGGCGGCAACGACCGACCTTCCGGCGCTGCGTTTGATAACTTGCATGCTCCAACTGAACAGCGCCATGTTAGTAGCCCCTCAGCCCTTTCTCCCGTTTCCCTTCGTCTGTTGCTCCGAACCAAAAACCCCCTGGCAGGCTAAGTGTGCACTTATACGTTGCAAGCAACGTGCACCCCTGCCGGAGGCTTTTTAGGAATAGTTCTACGACGAACATGGTTAACGAATCGCTAAAGTGATCGAAGAATGTTGTACCTCTTCAATCACTCGTCGGGGCTGCATCTTCCGTGACCCACCGTCCGGACCAGCCGGACGGTGGGTAGCAAAGGCGCAACTAGAGGTTGCACGTTTGCGGGGCGGAAGCTGACAAGGCGACCGTTCCGAGAAGCCCGGAACGGTGGAATATTCCATCCTCCGCAGTGCGCCTGACGGCGCGATTGTCGCTATCTCGGCGACAGTAGGATCGGCCGGGCGCTTCACTGCCAATCCCCGCGGAGGGCTGTCTGGCAATATTCCGGCAGGCCGTCGAAGACCTGCTGCATGGCGGGAGTCCGCATGGCCATCGGACGCGCGGCGATCCGGACCACGTCGGCCTCAGCGGCCCGGACCGAGCCGACCCGGCGCCGGATGGCGCGGAAGAGGGCAACCACCGCCCACGTCACCCCGGCCATGATGAAGCAGCCGAGGGCAAGATGCACCGACGACGCATCGGCGTGGGTTGCCATAAAGAGGACGGCCAGCAGGATGACAACGGCCCGGCCCATGACCTTCCACGGCATCGGCCGGCGCGGCGCGGCAGGCGCATTCATGCTGTCCCAAGCGCGCTTCCAGTCACGATACTCCGCAACCTTGCCGCTGGCTTTGAGAAGCCTGCCGAGGAATACCCCGACCACGATCATGAACATCCAGCCCTGGCCGACCCAGCACACGTACATGAGGCTAAGGCCCGCAAGCATAAGCGGGGCTGCTATAATGGGGTGGCCAAGAAAGGCCGTTGCGCCCGTAGGTGCTTTCATTGCTGAAACTCCGCTAAGAGGGAATTGCCGCTCGAGGCGACAAACCGCCGCCCGGCTTGGTACCAGACCGCCGAAATCCTCCCGCCGTGCGCGGGGCCGCCTGTTTTGAGAAATCGGCCGAACAAGCCGGGCTCCAGCACCCAATCGACTTGTTCGCTCCAGCCCTGGCTGCTTCCCCAATTGCTCCCGGAGCCGCGATTGCGTCCCCAGTTGTCGCTATCGCCCGCTGACCCACCGCTGCTGCCTTGGTGGTTGTAGGAGCTCCCGCGCATGTTGCCGCTGTGACCGCTGGAATGATTCCAGTTGGAGCCGGTGTTCGTGCCGGCGCCCATATTCATGCCGTAGCTCGTCGAACTGCCCTCCGAGCTGCTGTAATTGCTCCGCTGATGCATGATCTTGCCGAGCGTGCGCGCCGCCCATTCGTTGGTCTCGGCGCAGGCATTGCTATGCCAGACACGGGTGCCGAAGTTGCCGAGCAGGTGATGGACGCGGTCGCGTGCATTCTCCCCACCCATCGACGCGTAGAAAGTCGGCAGCGATTGAGCGAGGTAGATGGTCGATGCTCGCGACCCCCGGCAGGTCGAGAGAAAGGCCGCGTCGTGCGGTGTCAGAAAATACTGAGCCTCGTCCGCATAAAGGAAAACCGGCCGTACCCGGTGCTGCGGGTCCAGGCCGTTTCGCGACAAGACGGCGCGCTGCCAGAACAATTTGAAAATTTGCTGCGCGAGGATGCCATCTTGGTGGAGGGTCAGCGCGGGCATGTTGCAAACGATCACTTTGCCCGCGAACGACATTTCAGGCACGATTGTCGTCTCTTCGCAGAAAGCCGTTCTGAGCCACCCGTGATTGAAGCGGTCGAGCGCCGTGGTGAGCGAAATCACGATGTTCGATCGCGTCTTCGGATCAAGCGAGGCGAAGTCGTAACGCCAATAATCGAGGGCCCGCTCAGCGATTACGTCTGGCATGCGGCCTCGTGCCTGCCAGAATACCCAGAAGAAGTACGACCGCGATTGCCACGCCGGATCGCTCATTTGATCGATCGACAGCGGGGCACTGCGCACAAACCGCAGGATGTCATCGATCCGCACGGTGCCGGTAGCTGCATAAATGGGAGGTATCCCCGCCCGCAGGACCTGCAGCTTGGAGGCGGTCCAGAACTCGTCGCTCGCCCGTCCCGGATTCGCGCCGACGTTGCGGGCGAGTTCCTCGACATCCATCACGGCCTCAATCACGTTGTTGAGACCGGCCGACCCCGAGAGCGCCATAACATACGAAAGGTAGTTGAAACCTGGGATCGACCCGTCCCACTCAAGGAGTGAGTCCTCCCGACCACAGGCGCGGGCGATAAGACGAATTTGATAGGCTTCGTCCGGCTTCGCACAGAGCGCGAGGCCTCCCGCGCCGCTCAACAGCATCGCTTTAAGCAGCGTGCTTCCGGTGCCCGTGGTTTTGCCAGCGCCCGGACTGCCGAGCACCAGAACATTCTGGTTCAAGTCGCGGTGCGTGATCGCATCATGCGGCGATAGCCAAAGAAGAGGAGCATCGAGGATGTCGTCAGAACGCGTCACGGGGTGCGCCTCCTAGTCAGCGGTCGAGATCATGACCGTAGAAGCGCTCCATGCTGCCGGGCTCGACATCAGGTGCGACCTCTTTGGGTTGTTCGCCGGATTGGCGCGCTGGCGCGGCGCGGCGGCCGAACCAGGCCTCGTCGATGAGGGCCGCCCGGATCTCATCGATCGGGGAGCCGAAGCTGCGCTCGAACCACTTACTCATCGAAGGTCGCCCCGCAGCTGGCGCATTTGAATCGTGCGCGAATGAAGTTGATGATCTTCACGCTGGCGAGGCTGGTCAGCAGGTCCGCTGCCACCGCGGTGTGTCCAGCCACGCGCAGCGTCTTCGCCGAGCGAGCCATTTGGCGATAGGGCGTTTCGTCGATCAGGTTGGACTCAACCGCCCAAGAATTACAGTTGGGGCACATGGGAATCTCCGTGGTGGGGCACGCGCCGACCGCTGGCCGGCGCATGCCGATTCAGCGAAATTGATGGCCGCAATCGGCGCAAACCTTCGCGCCGCCGCCGGGCCACCGCTTCCAGATGGCTCGGCCAAACACGATGGCGGTGACCGCAGCTTTCGCCGCAGGGTGCGGGCTGCCCATCATCGCCTGGGCGGTGAGCCGTGCTCCGGTCATTTGGGCCGCATGATCGAACTGGCCGTCCTCCAGGCTGTTGACGTTGCCGCTCCCGCACTGCGGGCAGACGGGAAAGAACGAGGGAATCTTCATGGAAATCTCCGTCGAAAGGCGCGAGCCGTCGCTCGTCGCGGTGACCCGCGCCGTGGTTCAGTTCAGGAATTGGGGCGTTGGACCCTTTAGGAGGGCCAGCGAGGTCGGAAGTAGCTGCCAACAATGGCTCCCGCCACGGCACCAACAGGGCCGAGGAGGATGCCGCCGATAAACGCCGCGTTGATCGTAGCGACTACTGTAATCGGGTTGATGTCCCCATCATCATCGTCATCGGGGGAACACACTTCACTCATGACGGCCTCCCTCACGCATGGCTAGGTAGATGGCCGTGAGCCAGAGCGTGGGGAACATCCCGATGAGCGTGCCAATGCCTGGCATGGCGATCGTGCCGATCAGCGACCCGGCCATGACGCCAATCGCCGCAATGGCGATGGTGGCGTTTGCAGGCGGGCGGCTGTCGGGTGGTTGGGCAATGGTCGTTGTCATTGTTGCGTCCTTCGTTGCGTGGCCAACTTCAGCCACACCACGAAGGTGCTCGCTCGTGACGCCGAGCTAAAGGAAACGGAGGAAAACGAGGGAAAACGATCTACGCCGCCGTGGGGAAAGGGCTTGGGTCTAGGGATTTTATCGCAGACGAGCCCGTGGGGCCAAGGATAGGGCTTGATCCACTGCATCTTCGACATCGGAAAGCGTCGCGAACTCTCGGAAGGGTTGCTTATCTAAGCCAAGCAGCGCCGAGACCTTAGCGACCTTATCGGCCTCGTGGGGGCCTCTAGCTGCGCCATCGAGCATCGAAAGCGTGTAATGATAGCTGTCTTCGTCGGGAAAATGAAGCAATAGCTCAACATTAGCGATCGTTGGACTTACACCAAACCTACTTGCAAGGTCGGCTATTTTATTCAAGACCCAAACTTCTCCGCTAAACGCCATAAACCCTATTTGATAATGCTATTTGATTTCCTCATAGAAGAAGCTGTTTGTCCAGTAATTTACCGATTCAAATTACATTCTTCCTGAAACTGTCATATTCGCATAGGGATTGATGACCGGCATGGCAGGGAGAAAGCGCCTGTGGCGTCAAGTTCGCGTGGGCAATCCTACCCACCCCATTACCCCCTCGACGGTACGTATTCAGACCTCTTGGCCTGGCATCTCTATTTCTGGGGAACTCGCCCAAATGGCAGTACGTCGTTCAACGGGCCACCTTGGGATCGAAAGGATTTTCGTCTTACCGCGTTTGGTCTCAGTGGCGACGAGAAGACAACTACGACTGGCCTTAGAAATTGGCTTGGTGCGGGGAGTCCCCCCAGTGACACGAACGGGTCGCTGATTCAAAAGGCGCTGTTCGGCAGCAACGCTCTGTTCGATGTATGGCGGACCGACTTGGAGACCGCTCGTAAGACGTCGCTCAAAACCAAGAATAATAAGCGGACAACGGACTTTCCATCGCCCCCTCCAGTTAGTTTACCGGATGGATCATTGCCTTTGCTTGTGCCGCATTTCACGGGACGGCGGGAAGACATGTCCGTGATCGTGCAAGCCCTAGTCGCGGCGACTGGCAGGGTTGCGATTATGGTCGAAGGGGGGCCTGGCTACGGTAAGACAGAACTCACCAAGGCGGCAGCGTGGCACCCGGACGTTTTTGCTCGATTTCATAATCGCCGTTGGTTCGTCGCGCTCGAAACAGCGAGGACGGCGCTGGCAATGCAAGATGCCGTTGTTCGCGCCATCGGGACTGAACCGACGAAAGGCTTTGAAGCGGCGCTTACGAGGCTAGGAGATGATCCGGCGCTAGTGATCTTGGATAACCTGGAAACTCCCTGGGAGCCGGCCGAGGAGCGCCCGTTAGTATTGGAGACGCTTGCCGCGCTCGCGAACGTCAATGGTGTTGCTCTTCTCGCCTCGATACGCGGTAGCGAGTGGGTCGGCGGGGCGCAGTGGACCAGTCATAGACTTTCTCCGTTGGACGAGCGGGCAGCCACTGAGCTGTTTGCGACTATTTGTGGCACATGGGTTCTGAATGATCCCCGACTGCCGGATTTCCTTGCCGCCCTCGGCGGCATCCCGCTGGCAATCGAGCTTGTTGCTCGCCGCGCTCACGGTCGAGCTAAGCTCGAACCACTTTGGCAACGGTGGTTGGAAATTGGCGCGGACTTCATTGCCGACCCAGGGTCGCCGCAGCTCCGCCTTACTTCGTTGGTCCAATCCATTGAACTATCTTTGCAGTCGAGCCGTCTCACGCCAGATGCTCGGCATCTATTCGGGCTGCTGGGTCGCCTTCCGGCTGGGCTTAGCGAGTATGACCGCGATCTACTCATCGCGGACACGGGCTTTGAGGCCGGGGAGCTGCTGTTGCGCATGGGGCTGGCCGTTGAGCTCGACGACCGCATCAATCTTCTGCCACCCATTCGCCAGTTTGCTAGGCGGCGGTACCCATTGGACGGCGACGACGAGACTCGATGGATAGCCAATTTTCTGAATGTTACGCGTGAGTGCGCTCGTAGTTTGGGTACGAGCGAGGCCCCGAATAGCCTTCTTAGGTTCCGAAACGAACTTCCTAACATCGAAGAAGCATTCCGCGGCGATTTGGCTCAGACGGGTGGAGCGATCGCACGTTATCGCCTCAATGACTTCGCAAAGGTCTGCCAATTCGGGCACATTCCCACGGATGTTTTCGAGGAGTTTCTTCCGACCCGGCGTGATGTGAATGGGCACGCTCACGATGAGGTTGGCGAAGCCCGGTGTTTGGCAGCCCTTGCATGGTTTGATGTGAAAAACGGAAACCTCGGGGAGGGCCAGCAAAAATTCGAGAATGCACTATCGATCGTCAGAGAGATCGGCCTCCCAAATGAGGAGGCTCCCATCTTTGAACGCTTGGCCGAAATCGCATTGCGCAAGGGGAATTCGAGTTTGGCATTGAGCTATTATGACGGTGCGCTGGGGCGATACGGGCAGCTTGAAGATGTGGCGGGCCAAGCGAGATGCTACCTTGGGGTTGGAAAGACCTTTGTCGCTGACAGCCGGTATGCGGACGCAGAGCGATGGTTCAAATCTGCGGAAGAAGTATTTTCTGAATGCGAGAATGAGTTTGGCCGAGCGGAAGTTCTGTTCAATCTAGGCGACATAGCAATACTGAGGAAGAAGTTTGAGGACGCTGAAGCCTTCTATGGCGCGGCCTTAGCCCATTTCCGGAGGGTGGGTAGTCAGCTCGGAGAGGCCAACTCCCTTCGGCAATTAGGTCGGATTGACCTAGCGGCCTTTGACTTTGAACGCTCCAAGGAGCGCTACGAAACGGCTCATGCTATTTACGTTGAGATAGGCGACTCAAATGGCCGTGATGTGTGCCGGCAAGCGCTGGCGTATGTTTCGACGTTTTTGGCAGGATAAAGGGAAAGTCGGGTTGCGGTGCTTATTCAAGCGCGACCACATCATCGAAAATCCCGCGTTTTCACCCGAACGACGTCCTCAGGGTCTGCCCCGCCATCAAATGGCCGGTGGTAGCTATCGCGCGGGCTGGGTTGCCAGCCTTTGTCGCCACGATCGGGCGCGCCGGCATGGGTGGCGCTATCGCCACGGCCGGTTACTCGCTTGCCCCTTCATTCCGATAGCGTTGCGTAAAGAGGGTGACTATTATTGGGTGAGGGGAGCGAAGCATGCGTGTCAGCAGGGTTGTAATAAGGAATATCAGAGCAATTGAATTTGCCGACGTTCCATTGAGCGAAGCTACTACGCTAGTGATCGGCGAGAACAATGCTGGAAAGTCCTCATTTATCCACGCCCTTCGGCTCTGCCTCGATGTCGGGTTAACTTCAACATATCGGTCGCTTGCAAAGGACGATATTTTCTGCGGTGTCGATCAGAGCAACCCGTTCCAGGCATTCGTGGGTGTCGAGCTTACCGGGTTCGCTGGCAACGAAAACGAAGAGGCGATGCTGCATGGTACCCAGATCGGAGCTGATAGGGCCCGGATTTTTTATCGCTTTCGGCCAAAAAAGATCATTCGGGAGCAGTTGCAGCAAGGCCCACTGGGCCGCGCGCTGGCACTGGACGATTTTAGTTGGGAACTCTTCGGCGGCGGCAATCCGGCGATTGATCTCGCGCAAATCGCGTGGAACCACGAAAACGACCAGCTTAATGCCTGCCCGGTAGGGCTACAGTATCTGCAATCCTACCTCGTCGTTCATCTGCCGGCGCTGAGAGACGTGGAAAGCGATTTGCAGCAGCCTCGGCGGTCTCCTTTGATGAGGCTAGTTGAAGCGAGCGACATCAGCCTGGCTGACCAGCAGGCGATCGTGGACGCGGTATCGCAGGCGAACGCCTTGATCGAAGGGACGCCGACCGTCCAGGCCATCGCGGAATCGATCGATCGCGCCTTTACAGAGGTCACAGGCCCGGCCTTCGATCTTGATGTGGAGCTCGGGCTGTCGTCCCCATCGTTCCAGTCGATCATTCGAAATCTAATCCTTTTGCTCTCCAATCCGGTCGTGAAGCAGTTCGAACCGAGGCGTAACGGGCTTGGCCTCAATAACGTGCTCTACATCGCAATACTCATCGAGCAGTTCAGGAAGCGGGCGGCAGCGGGCAAATCGGCAGGTGAACTAATTCTGATCGAAGAACCCGAAGCGCATCTTCATCCCCAGCTACAAGCGACCCTGATGGACGCGGTCCGACGACTGCCGTTCCAAACGATCGCGACAACTCACAGCACGCAGATCACCGCTGGCGCGTCGCTGGCTTCGTACGTGACATTTACCCAGCGGCCCAATCTCGCGCCGGCCATAGCCGTGCCGAGCCAGGCACCCGCGCTGACACCTGCGGATCAGCAGGATCTCGAACGCTATCTGGACGCCACGAAAGCCAACCTGCTTTTCGCGCGCAAGGTGATGTTGGTCGAGGGCGCAGCGGAACTCCTGCTCATTCCACCTCTCGTAAAAGAGGTTATGGACGTTGACCTCGAGCGCGAGGGCATTTCCCTCATCGCCATTCACGGGGTGCATTTCGCCGCATTCGCGAAGCTTTTCTCCGCGCAGTGTCTGCCGAAGAAGTGCGCTATTGTAGGCGACGCCGATCTCGATCCGGAGATCGTGCCAGTCGGCGATGACGTTCCAGCTCCCGCGAACCTTGGCTTGCTCCAAGGCGATTATGTGCGGGTCTTCGTTGGCCAGACAACATTTGAGCGCGAACTGACCCTGCCCGACAATCTCGACATGCTTGGCCGTGCGGCAGGCGATCTGGGGGCCAATCAGTTGCGCGGCGACCTAGGGATGCAGGAACTCATGGGTGGGCCAGTTCCGGAAGTCCTGAAGGCGAAGGTCCTGCGAACTGCCAAGCGGTTTGGAAAAGGCAGGTTCGCGCAAGTCACTTCGCGTCACGCGTCCCTGGCAGGCGAGTTGCCGCAATATATCATCGACGCGGTCGATTGGTTACGTGCAGAATGACACTGACCGTGCAGCAGGCAGCGGCCATCGCTGAGCAAGGAAATTTGATGCTCACGGCCTGCCCAGGCAGCGGCAAGACGCGGACACTCATCGAGAAGCTAGTTCGAGAGATTGAGGGGGTCAGGGGCACACCTCAACGTATTTGCTGCATCACCTATACCAACACAGCCGTGCAGGAGATCGAGCACCGAACACGGCAGCAGACGGGTCCGGATGACGGCCGATACATTGACGTCTCAACCATCCACTCCTTTTGCCTAAATGCGATTGTCCGCCCGTACGCTTGGCTTCGCCCCGAACTGGCCGTCGGGCGGCGAATTCTAAATCCTGATAATCCAGATTTCGCTGGCATCTGCGACTTTGCTGCGCAGCAGGTAAATCTTCTGCACCTTACCCCATCGGACTACGAAGCGTTCGAGAACCTTTCACTGGACTCAAACGGCCAAATCGTAGGTCTCGCTGCGGAGAACGTCGCCGTAACACAAGCCGCACCGCACTTCTGGGCCCGGTGCCAAGCGATGGGCTACATTACGTTCAGCTCCATCATCTACGGTGCCTTTCAACTCCTCCGCGATCATCCCGCCATCGCCACAACGCTTTGCGCGAGATACCCTTGGTTCCTGATTGATGAGTTCCAAGATACAACCGAGCTTCAGATCGAGATACTCCGTCGGCTCTATGCGACCGGGCGATCGCGGTTCTTCTGCGTCGGCGATTTAGCGCAATCCATCTTCGGTTTCACCGGAGCCCGGCCTGAATTGGTAGCCCCGTTCGCCCAACATATCGGAGCACGTACCAACCTCACGCTGTCTGGAAATTTCAGATCAAGCCAACGGGTTGTCAATCACGCTGAGCGCCTGTTTCCCCGCAACCCGACCATGACCGCCGAGGGAGAGAATCGTAATTATCCCGTCGAACCGTTTCTCGTGCGAGGGGTCTCAACGTTTCAGGCAATAACGGAGTATTTTTTGCCTGCGCTTGAGGCAGCGCAAATACCTCTCGGGAAAGCTACCATCCTCGCGAAGGACTGGATGTCTCTCATCAGACTAGCTCGCCAGTTGCGAGACTTTCAAACGCCCATCGTCGGGCCAGGTGCGAGGCCGTATCGCCGGTCCCGTCTCTTTGCCACCTTGGCAGAGCAATTATGCGGGGCTGTCACCGATCCGGACCCGGACACAACCGGCCAGTTAGAGCGTGCATTGTACCACGCGATTCAAGAGGTCACGGGGGCAGCGCCCACAGGAGTGTTCTCGTTCGAAGGTCGCCGGGTCATTATTCGGCTGCTCCGCGAGGCAGCACAGCTTGCAAATGCGAATGCCGGCGCGGTCGCGTGGTTGGATGCGATGTCAACGGCCACTGGCCGCATTTTGGCCGATGCGGAATTCATTTCCCCGATCCAAGGCGGCCTATTCTTCGCCTCGGTGCAGGAAATGAAAGTCGATATGGCGCGACAAGAGATTGATGCGGCCAACCTATCGATCGCGGATTTGGGCCTTTTTGCGAGCCCCACGCGAGCCCTGCGTCTCTCAACCATCCACTACGCAAAAGGACGCGAATACGACGCCGTCGCGCTCATTGGTTTGCGGAGAGGAACTTTTCCCCACTTCCGGGCGGACACGGCCGTAAAAATCGAAGCGGAAAAGAGACAATTTTACGTTGGCGTGACGCGCGCCAAAAAGCTGCTGATGTATGTTTCAGAGCAGGATAACTGGAACAATCCGCCAAGCATTTTTCTCGGGCCACAAGGCGTGAATGTTGTGCCTGTCCAATGAACGGCATCGATGGCGATCGCACTTGTTGCCATATTGTTCCGTGATAAGATCGCGTGATGCATGGCCGGAATGTCACCAAAGGTGGCCTGGAACCCGCAGACGCGGTCCAGAAGCCCAAGATAGCCGAGGTCATTGATCTCGACGACGGGACCTATTTCGACGCTGTTCCCTTCATCGAAAGCCATCAGCACCAGGATTTCATGAAGGCGCGCAATACTGTGCTGGAGCGCATGAAAGAGCGCAATCCGCATTATGCCTGCGCGCTTTGCACTGTCCCGGTGTATCTCGTCGCGAACCCCAAAAAGCGTTTCTTCTTTCGTCATCGCATCGAAGATGGCTCCTGTCCGGCCGAGACGCGCAACATCCTCACAGAAGAGCAAATCCGTGCGCGAAAGTATCATGGCCTGCGCGAAAGTGCGCCACACAAGCGCATCAAGGAACTGATCGCGCGCAGCTTGAAATGTGACCCCGCATTCGGCCCGCCCGAGCAGGAGAAAACTTGGCGCAGCATACATGACCCTGCCGCCTATCGGCGACCCGATGTGCAAGTCGATTCCAAGCAGGGTAAATTGGCATTTGAGGCCCAGTTATCGACAACATTTCTCAGTGTAGTTGTCGGGCGGCGCATGTTCTATCGCGACGAAGGCGCATTGCTGGTCTGGATTTTTGGAAGCTTCGACCCGGACTATCGTCGCCTCATGACCGATGACATCCTGTTCCCCAACAACTCCAATCTCTTCGTAGTAGACGAGGAAACCGCCACGATTTCCGAAACGCGCGGCAGATTTCACCTGCGTTGCCACTATCGTGCGCCCGTGCGCGAAGCGTCTGTGCTGCGAGATGAGTGGCGCACAGAGATCGTCGCGTTTGCTGACGTGACGCAAGATCGGTTGGGGCAACGGGCCTTTGCCTACGACTACGACGGCGAAGAAGCCGCGCTCAGGGCCCAGATTCGGGCCGAATCCGCGCAAGTAGAAGCGGAGCGGGCTCGGCTGGATCGCGGAGATTTCTTTGAATTCTGGTGTGAGCACGGGCGGAGTTTCCGTCATACCGAGGAGAATCGTGGCACCTGGGTGCAGCTGCGCGAGCGGGTTGAGCGCTACGGCGCCAGTCTGCCTGAATATCCGGATGCCGACGCTGAAATACGGGCGCTGATCAGCGCGCTGTACAGCGTGCGCGAGGGCGCCCCCATCGGCTGGAACTATACCAAGTTGGTCCAGGTCGGGCACCTACTGGCGGAAAGCCACCCGCGCTTATTGCTCGCCTTCGGCCACGCCGTAAAAGTCTATGAGCGCTCCGCGCAAATCGCTGGCGAGGACGTTACAGAAAAATGGTCCCGGCGCATGAAGCCGGTCAGCGCTGCTATGCACCGTCGCGACCCTGCCTACTTGCCCGATCCCAGCCTGCTTCCGCTGCTGACGTTCCTGTTCCCGGAGGTCGCTGAGAAGGTGCGCAGCTATCTCCAACGGCTACCGTTAGCCGCGTAGAGCTCAAACGCGCAGTGGCCTGTGCGCGGCATCGAGCCGCCGGCGGATCAGGGACACGATCGTCAAAAGATCTTCGTCATCGACCTTGCTCATAGCCCAATGAACACCGTCGCTTTCGGGATCGCCGCGATCCGCTACCTCTGGTCGTTCGGTGAAGGGTACTAGGGCTCCGCCCTGCGCGCTTCGAATACCTGCCGCCCAGCTTCATTCGCTGGCGCTCCTTGCAGCCGGTTCCCCGCGCAGGCATCACTCCGCTTGCCACCCGCTGTTCGCCACAGAGGCAGAGGTGCAGACCCCTTCCTGATATTCACAGAAAACTGGGTATTCGCGCTTGCTACGGCGGATGCCGCAAACCATGTTGCGAACAAAACAAGTCCGCTCCGGAGCTATTCGTGCCAACCGTATTCTTTTCCTATTCGCATGCTGACGAGGCGCTGCGCGATCAGCTGGAGAAGCAGCTATCGCTGCTTAAGCGACAGGGCGTGATTGATACATGGCATGATCGCCGCATTGGCGCTGGCCAAGAAATCGATCACCAGATCAGCGCACAAATCGAAGCTGCCGACATTATTCTACTACTTGTCAGCCCAGACTTCCTCGACTCAGACTATTGCTATGACCGTGAAATGATCCGGGCGATGGAACGTCACGAAGCCAGGGAGGCAATCGTCATCCCGGTGATCCTGCGCGCTTGTGACTGGCATGGCGCGCCGTTCGGAAAGCTACTGGCCACGCCAACCGACGGAAGGCCGGTTACGCAATGGCCGGATCGAGATCAGGCATTTCTTGAGGTCGCAAAGGCGGTGCGCGGTGCTGCCGAGCGACTCAGCGGCGCTAAAGCACCGATAGCTCGACCGAGCGCGGGCACAGCTTTAGGTGTGACGCAGAGTGCGCCCATACCGCGATCGAGCAATCTGCGGGTTACCAAGCAGTTCACGGAGCGCGACAAAGACGCGTTTCGGCTTGAGACATTTGAGTTCCTGGCCAAGTACTTTGAGAACTCCCTGCAGGAGCTGGGGGACCGCAATGGCGGCATCGAAGGCACCTATCGGCGGATTGACGCCAATCGCTTCAGCGCAGTCACCTATCGAGGAGGTCGGGCGGTCGCCCGCTGCACCGTCTTCATGGGCGGAGCCCATTTCTCGAACATGATCGCCTACTCGGCGAACGAAACAGATGGCTCAAACTCCTTCAACGAAAGCCTAACGGTCGAGACGGACGATCAGATGTTATTTCTTCGGAGCATGGGAATGAGCTTCCATCGTGGGCACCAAGAGGAAAAGCTGTCTCAGGAGGGCGCAGCCGAACTCTACTGGTCGATGTTCATCGAGCCGCTTCAACGCGGCCAATGAGAAAGGAACCCCGGATGCTTTCACCTTGGGATTTTACCGTTGGTACGATCGCGCAAGCCGAGGGCCTCACGCTTGTTCAGCCGCGGGATCGAGGTGACGAAGAGTTTCTCGTCGCCGCCGTTGGCGGACATAAGACCGCGATCCTGCTTGACCCCGCACATGAGTTTGATTCGTGGGAGTGCAGCGATGCTCACAATCACAAAGGCATTCTCATCAATGATGTCCAAGTCGAAGTGGACGAGAAGACGGCGTTCGACACGCAACGGACCTATGCACCCTATGGAGCGCTCGTGCGGAGAGGGAGCCTCATCAGTGTGGCAGCCGCTGCGCGTGACGGGCATGGCATTCGTAGGCAGCATCTAATCCCACTCATTGATGGTCTGCCAACTAGCGGTTCCGATACCGAAGTCGGCTTCCTTAAGTGGCAGCTCGTAATCGGCGAGGGCGACACGCGGCGTGTCCTGAAATCCTTCGAAGCGGAGCCAGCCAAGGGTCCGCCACGGTAGAAACAATGAACCAATACGCGCTTTCAACGGCACTCGCGATGCTCGACCGCTTCGAGGCGGAAGCCGCACTGATGCCTCAGGATGCAGAGCGTCTAGTCGCTTCCATTCTGCGTGCTTGTGGTCACGAGGTTACGGAGAGTGGCTTTGTCGGCGGCGATAACGGGGTAGATTGCTACTTTGATGCAACGCTTGAAGGCCGCCGGATGAGGATCGGGGTTGAGATCAAAAACGTCCGCCGCCAAGTCCAGAAGGAGACCGTCTATCAGGCCCACGCGATAGCCGAACAAGGTCGGTTTGATCGTGCGTGGGTAGTATCACGTTCTGGCTTCTCTCAGTCCGCCATACAGCATGCTGATGCCCTCGCTGGTGTCGTGGACTTGTTGAGCCCAGCCGATCTTAGGAGCTGGGTGGCCAAGTACGCCAGCGACAAGGCTCGCGAGACCGGGTCCGTTGCGATCATTCGTGCGGCGATGCGCGAACTTGCGAAACAGATCGCCATGGACCCAAACGAGCTACGCGTTACCGAATGGCGGGACCTCGAACGAGTTTTGCGCGAGGTATTTGAAGGCATTGGTTTCGACACGCATTTGACACGGCCTGGAAAGGACGGCGGGTTCGACCTCGAACTTTCAGCCCAGACGCCGGAAGGACGAAAAACCTACCTGGTCGAGGTAAAGCACTGGTCGGAGCAAAAGCCCGGAGCCGCCCATCTGACCAAGCTTGTGAGGGTGAGTATCGAGCGCGCGGTTGAGGGCGCCCTCCTCCTTTCGACATCGGGATTTACCAGCACGATCTATAGCGGCCTGCTGGAAGTCGGCCCGCCGGTGCGGCTTGGGGCGGGCGAGAAGGTGATAGCCCTGTGTAAGACCTACTACCGCCTCAGCACCGGCTATTGGTTGGAGGAAAGCCTGCTGGAAGCGCTGTTCTCCGGCACCACCTTGCCCCAAGCGTCGGCGCTGATCGTCTAAGATGACGCACTCAGTTGCGCACACGCAACAGGGGGCTCCCTAAAGCGTCTAAATGACGCTGCTCAGGCACTGAAAATGAACAGCGCCTACTGGCGGCGCATAAATGAGCCCAGACGCGAAGCGTCAACACGCATTTTCCATTCTAAGCGAAGTTCTAGGGCTCCGCCCTTCGCGTGCTTCGCGTGCCGTCCGCCCAGCTTCAGTCGCGTCCTCCCTGCAGCCGGTTCCCCGCGCCGTCACCACTCCTCTTGCCACCCGCTGTTCGCCACAGAGGCAGGGTTGTTGCCCCAACCCATACTTGAGGTGGACGGTTTAGGGATCTGACTTTCAGGAAACCAAGTGACTGCTACACTTGCGCGATGGAGCAAAGGCACATTTCGACCACTTCAAATTTGATACCGCGTTCGCGCCTTCGGCTGCTGCCCAAGGGGCTT
>JAZKJE010000042.1:0-39252 GCA_040384525.1 Pseudomonadota bacterium | reverse complement strand
CTTTCGCACGAGTACTGCTTCTTCCTACACGACCAAATGGTGCACATGCTGGCAGAATATGAGGCCGTTCGAGCGCACCACGTTACGGTCAAATTTAAGCGAAAAGCCCATGCCAGCTACTTCGCGAACCTAGCAGGCGCAGACAGCATCGAGGTGCTTCGCGCGCTTGGATACGGCGACCAGGCTCGTAGAGTCATTATCAATCAGATCACGATGGCGATGGTCTCCGACTGCCTCCATCACATTTACGAGGCCCTCCGCTGCCTTGAAAAGCGTAAGATGATTGTTGCGCTCAACCTCCTACGCAAGCCGCTCACCGACAATCTGATCTATCTCGCCTGGATGGCCGGCGACGAGGATGATTTCTATCGAACTTTCACGGCTGCGGATGGCGGCCTGACGACTGCCCGTTTAGGCAACCGCAGAGTGGAGCTTCTCCAAAAGGCCTTGGATAGGACCGAACTCGCCTCGGTTTTAGACGCGGAATTCCTCCATCGCACCTTGTTCGACCGACGCGCTCCGGAAGGACTGTACCGCCTTTTTCAGCACGCGGTGCATTTGATCACGGCGAAGCACGTCGAGATTCAAACCGTGCCTGAGAACTTCAATTTCATCTTCAAAAGCTACGCCGACGACGACATCTATAAGGCGATCCATTACGGCCTTCCGCATGCGTTGCTCTACCTAGGGCACATCGTACTAGCGCTTTTTGAGCGCATGGAGCCAATGGACCCCGGCGCAAAAACGGCCTTCGAAACTCGCTCGCTACTAGGCCTCTATCTGGTTGAGGGAGGCGAAAATACGGAGCATGCGCTGGTGAGGCTGCACGCACTCACCAAGATAAAGTGCCCTGGCTGTGGCGCGCCTTTCTCCGTGACGCCGCATAATGCCGCTCGTATTGTGATGTCGGAATCTTATCGATGTCCGAAGTGTCAAAGGGTGACCGGGTTTCCATTCTCGTGGCTATTTTAGTCGCCTTCCCGGATGACGTTTGCGCACGGTAGGAGTTCGTTGTTTCGCTGGACAAGATGCGAGCTTTCAGCGAATCATGCCGCCCACATGCTCTCGCAAGCGCCGACGGCACGACTCGCTAGCACAGATTTCTAGCACAACAATTTGTGCTAAGGAATATTAAGTAAGAAAATCAAGAGGTTATCCCTCTATAATTTCGGACTTAAAATCTTCTGCCCCACGGGGCGTGCGGGTTCGAGTCCCGCCGTCCGCACCAGTGCTCAGGCGACCTTGAACCCCTCCTTGTTCATCGTCAGCGTCAGCGCCTTGTTCTTCTCTTCGCTCAGCTGTGCGCGGAGCTTGGGAAACAAATCATCCTCTTCCTCGCGCATGTGCACCTCGATGTCCGCACGAAACTCGCGAAGCTTCGAAATCCATTCCGGCGATGCGTTGGGTATGTTTTCCAGCTCGTAGAGATATTGCTTCACATAGCCATGTTCCTGATTGAGCGCGTCGGCCGCCTCGCGCTGGCCCGCTTCGCGCAACGCCGGATAGATGACATTCTCCTCCTCGATCGCATGCTTCATCAGCGCGTGCTTGAGGTGCGAAAGCAGCATGGATCGTTTGGTGGTATTGGTTTCGCCGGTCGCCTCCAGAGCATCGAACACCTTCAGCGTAGCGGCATGTTCGGCGGCAAGGGCTTCATCCCAATTGCCGGCAAGCGCGGTCGGCGCCTGCACCGCCGCTTTGCGCCCGAGCATTGCCAACAGGCCAAGCGCTGCGCCGCCCGCGGCCGCGCCGGCAATAATTCCAAACTTGCTGTTCGAACTGGTGCGCTCCGAACCGGTGAAACGGCCCTGTGCGTCGCGAGTTGCGGTGGTGGTGGTCATTTTCCGCTCCTTCTGAATGGGTTCAGAGGGATAACCGTCAGGGCGGCGCTAGCGTTCCGCTACTTCCGCGCTTCGGCCGCCATTTCGGCGTTGCGCCGCACCGAAGCGGCGAGCGTCTCGCGCATCAGATTGCGCAGTGCATCCTCTGCATCGAGGACGTTCATCCCCTGACGTGTCGATCCGCCGGGGCTGGCGACGCGGTCAGCGAGGGTGGCGGGCGACGCATCGGCTCCCGCCGCAAGCAGCCCTGCCCCCTCCACCGTGGCGAGCGCGAGGCGCTGCGCCTGATCCTCCGGCAAGCCCTGCGCCACGCCACTCGCGGCCAGTGCGTCGATAAAGCGGTAGACATAGGCCGGCCCGCAGCCAGAGAGCGTGCCTGCGCGTTCGAACACCGCTTCTTCCTCAGTCCATTCAACCAGACCGAGCGGCGCCATCAGCGCATCCACGCCCGCTATGCGCGCGCCGTGCAGCACCACGACACCCTTACCCAAGGCAACGGGCAGATTGGGCATCGCGCGAACCACCGGATGGCCGGGGAAGCGCGCTTCGAGTGTCGCGAGTTCGGCACCGGCGAGAATCGAGATCAGCCCATAGTCACCCGCCGGGAGCGGCGGGATATCACCGATCTGCTGCGGCTTGATGCCGAGCTGAATCAAATCGGGTGCGGACTCGTCAGGGAATGCCCTTCCCTGCCGAACGCCTTTGGGCAGTTCGCGATCATGGCGATTGAGGACGAAGACATTGCCGGGCGCAACAACACCGCTTTCGATCCAGCGCGAGAGCATCGCGCCAGCCATATTTCCGCAGCCGACCAGCCAGAGCCGGAGGGCCGATGGCGCGCTCATGCTTCGCGCGCCATGTTCATGCTTCGCCCTGAGTTTCGATCAGCGCAGACGCCATCGCATCGGCAGGCGTCTTGCCGCCCCACAATACGAACTGAAACACCGGATAAAAGCGCTCGCACTCATCGACCGCGCTTTCGACCAGCAATTCGGCCTGCGCGAGGCTCAGGGTCGGCTGATCGCCATCGATCATCGCGGCGTGGCGAAACAGGAGTATGCCGCTGGCGGACCATAGCTCGAAATGGCCGATCCAGAGCTGTTCGTTGACCAGCCCGATCGTCTCATACAGCGCCGCGCGGCGCTCGTCCGGCACGCGGATGTCGGGGAATGCGAGGAACTGAAGCACGCCATCATCGTCGCGCCAGATGCCGCGAAGCTCATATTCGGTCCAGCTGCCCTTCACCTTCGCGACGATTTCTTCGTCTTCGCGCGTGAACGTCCAGCCATGCGCTGCGAAATAGCTTTCGAGCATGTCGATGGGCGCGGCGTCGTCGCGTTCGTACTCAGCTTCGTCCAACATCAACACCTTCCCTCCAGCCGCGCTGGTTGGGTGGATTTAGCCAAGCGACCGGGAACGGCACAAGGAAGCCGTTGGCAACCCTGTCCAAAACTTGTGGACAAGCGGTGGAGCGGCAGCGCCGCGCCCCTAGGCGTTGCTCGCGGGCTTCTTTGCGGTCTTGGGCTTGGCAGCCATCTGCGCCTCAAGCGCGGCAATGCGGCTCTTGAGGGCTTCATTCTCGTCGCGGGCGGCGGCGGCCATGGCTTTCACCGCTTCGAACTCGTCACGCGCCACGAAATCGAGCCCGCCGAGCCATTCCTTGGCACGCTCACGTGCGCCGTCAGCGCCTTCGCGCGCCATGCCGGCCATCGTGCCGGCGGCGCCGTTCACGAACTTCACGAAATCGTCAAACACGCGGTTGTCGCTCTGCATTCTAGGTTCCTTAGCCGATCACTTGATCTGAATTTGGTCAGCCGACCGCGAAGGTACAAGGCTTGCCGCGTTCGGATTAAGTTCGTTGATCTGGAAAAGCAGGTAACCGGCAAAGCCGATCCAGGCCAGATACGGCACAAGAAGCAACGCCGCGCCGATGCGAATCCGCGCGAATAGGATCGTCGTGATCAGCGCGAGCACAAACAGCACGCCGATGATGATCAGGGCCGGCACCACCTGATGCATGCCGAAAAATACCGGAGACCAGGCAAGGTTCACTGCCATCTGCACCGCGAACACTACTAGCGCCGGCCCGCGCAGCGTGGAGCCGCGCGCGTTGATGATCATCGCCAGTGCCAGCCCCATCAGCACGTACAAGATGGTCCACGCCACCGGGAACGCATAATTGGGCGGCATGATCTCGGGCTTCACCAGCCGCATGAACCAGGGATTTTCGTCGCCCGAGGGCGCCAGCCGCGCCGAGAATAAGCCAAGCAGCACGATAAAGGGCACGGTGACCACGGCCCAACGCAGGAACGCGGCCCACAACTGGCCCTTCGAAGCGATTTCCCTCATTCTCTCAAGACCCTTATTCCGCCGGCTGCGGCGCGGTGCCCTCCAGCGCCGCGTCGAGCTTTCGGCCCACCGCTTCGGGCGAGCCTGTTCTCTTGGCCAGCCTAGAGTAGAGAATCGGAATTAGGAACAGGGTGATAATCGTGGAGAGAGACACGCCGAAAACAATCACCACGCCGATCGATGCGCGGGCCGCGCCGCCCGCCCCGGTGGCGATAGCAAGCGGCACCGCGCCGGCTGCTGTCGCAATCGACGTCATCAGGATTGCGCGAAGCCGCCGCTGCGCCGCCTGGCGAATCGCATCGCCAATCTCTGCGCCCTTGTCCCGCAGCTGGTTGGCGAATTCGACGATCAGGATGCCGTTCTTCGCGGCCAGCCCCACCAGCATGACGATGCCGATCTGGCTATAGAGATTGAGCGACGATCCGGAGATCCATAGGCCGATAAGCCCGCCGCCCACTGCGAGCGGTACGGTCATGATGATCACGCCGGGATGGACGAAGCTTTCAAACTGTGCGGCGAGCACCAGATAGACGATCAATATGGTGATCCCGAACACGGCAAGGATCGATCCGCCGGTTTCGACAAAGGCCTGACTCTCGCCGCGATAGCCGACTGCCAGCACTTCGGGCGATGCCGCCGCCTGTTCCTGTAGGAAGGTCAGCGCCTCGCCCATCGAATAGCCGGGTGCAATGCCGCCCTGAAGCGTGATCGCGCGAAGCTTGTTGAAGCGCCCCAGATCGCGCGGGCCCGCCGTCTGCTGTGTCGTGACGAGGTTCGAGAGGGGCACGAGGCCACCGTCGCGCGCGCGAACGTAGATCGAGGCGAGGTTCGACAGATTCTCGCGGTCATGCACATCCGCCTGGACGATCACGCGATATTCCTCGCCGCGATCGACATAGGTTGAGACGCGGCGCGAACCCAACAAGGACTGGAGCGCCTGGCTGACATCGGCGACCGAGACACCCAGATCGCCCGCGCGCTGCGTGTCCACATCGACGCGCAGCTGCGGCTTGGTTTCCTTATAATCCGAATCCAGATTTACGATGCCGGGATTTTGCGCGGCGGCCGCCATGATCCGGTCGCGCGCTTTGACCAGATCGTTATATTCCGTGCCCGCAATCACGAAACCGATCGGCTGACCGCGCCCACGGCCCAATGCCGAGCGCACCTGGGCATTGCCGCGGATCGCAGGAAGGTCGGCGAGGATCTTGTTGAGCTCGGCCGCCACCTGCTGGGTCGTGATCGAGCGATCTTCCCACGGCTTCAGGAAAACGTTGAACTGGCCACTGTTGAAATCGTCGCTCGCACCGAAACCGCCGGGCGTGCGCGTGATGATCGTGCGCACCGCACCCTTTTCGAGCATCGGCATGATCTTGGCCTGCGCCTCGGTCATGTACCGGTCCATCTGGTCGAAACCAGTGCCCTCGGGTGCGCTCACCTGAATCTGCGCGATGCCCTGATCCTCGGCTGGTACCAGTTCGGAACGAAGCGTGGTGAACGCGAGTCCCGACACAGCCAGGAACGCGACGATGACGATCACCGAGATCAATGGTTTGCGCAGCGACCAATCGAGCCGGCGACCGTAAAAATCCTCGATCTTGCCAAACTGGCGGTCGATCCAGCCGGTAAACTTGCCGCGCTCTTCGTGGCGCAGCAGCTTCGAACAGAGCATGGGGGTAAGGCTGAGCGCGAGGAAGCCCGAGAAAGCAATTGCGCCGATCATAGCCACGGCAAGCTCGCGGAACAGCAATCCGGTCTGGCCGGCAAGGAAACACATCGGCACGAACACCGCGATCACCACCAGCGTCGTCGAGATCACTGCAAAACCCACCTGGCGCGTGCCATTGTAAGCGGCAACCAGCGGGTCTTCGCCCTCTTCGATCCGGTGATAGACATTTTCGAGCACGACGATCGCGTCATCGACCACGAGGCCAATCGCGAGCACGAGCGCAAGCAGCGTCAGGAGGTTGATCGAGAAGCCGAACATCCACAAAACCGCGCAGCTGCCGAGCAGGCAGATCGGCACGGTCACGGCCGGGATCAACGTTGCGCGCCAGCTTCCCAGGAACAGGAAGATCACCAGCACCACGAGCACGGCCGCCTCGCCCAGCGTGTGCCACACGCTTTCGATCGCGCGCCCGATGAACAAGGAATCGTCCGATCCGATGTCCATCGTCATGCCCTGCGGCAGCGTCGGCTGAAGATCGGCCATCATCTTCTTGGCCGCATCGGCGACCGCGAGCGTGTTCGCGCCCGACTGGCGAACGACGCCCAGGCCTACCGAAGCCGCGCCGTTCACGCGGAAGTTCGCATAGGGGTTTTCCGCCCCCTGCTCGACACGGGAGATATCGCCCAATTTGACCTGATAGCCATCAGGCCCGCGCCCGACGACCAGCTTCGCGAAGCTGTCTGCCGTCTGGAACGGGCGGCTAACGCGCAGGGTGGTGTTCTGCTGGCCCGATTCGAGGCGCCCGGCGGGCAGCTCGACATTTTGCGAGCGCAGCGCAGTCTCCACATCCGCAGGCGTCAGGCGGAACGCGGCAAGCTTGCCCGGATCGAGCCACACGCGCATCGACGGGCGCGCCTCCCCGCCCACGAACACGCGTGCAACACCATCGATATTGGCGAAGCGATCCGTGAGGTTGCGATCGACCCAGTCGGACAATGCAAGCCGGGACCAGCCGGGGCGGCTGACCGTGATGAACATGATCGGCGACGCATCGGCATCGACCTTGCGCACCTGCGGCGCCAGCGCATCTTCGGGAAGATCGTTGGCCGCCGCCGAAACGCGGTCACGCACATCGTTCGCCGCCACATCGATATTACGGCCGGGGCGGAACTCCACCGAAATGTCCGATGAGCCATCGCGCGAACGCGAGGTGATCGTCTGCAATCCTTCGACGCCAGACAATTGCTCTTCGAGCACCTGCGTGATCCGCGCCTCAATCACGCTGGCGGCGGCGCCCGTGTACGTCGTCTGCACCGACACGATCGGCGGATCGGTATCGGGATATTCACGCACCGAAAGCGACATGAAGCCGACAATGCCGACGATCGTGAGCAGGATCGCCATCACCGCCGCGAATACCGGGCGGCGGACGGAGAGGTCCGAAATCATCATTGGCTTATTTAGCCGGCTTGGCGGCGGGCGCGCCCGAGAGACGAACACTCTGCCCGTCCGCAATCTTGACCACGCCTTCGGTCACGACGCGCTGCCCGGGGGTGAGACCCTCGAGTATCTCGACCTTGCCACCCTGCCGCAGTCCCAGCTTCACCGGAACGCGCTTCACCTTGTCACCGTCGATCACGAAGACGAAGCTCTGTTCGCCCTCACCCACCACAGCAAGTTCGGGCACAGCGAGCGAATCGCGCGCAGCGCTCTCGATCGTGACCGACAGGAGCATGCCCGGCTTCAGCCGGCGATCGCCATTGGCGAGTATCGCGCGGACGGTGGCGGCGCGGGTCTCGGCGTTTAGCACCGGATCGACCGTGGCGATGGTACCGCGGAAAGGCTGATCGGGATACGCCGCAGCCCGTGCCTCAATCACCTGACCGGGCCGGACGCGCGCGAGCAGCGTCTCCGGCACGGCGAAATCGAGCTTGATGCGCGAAATGTCGCTGATCTGGGCAATCTCGGTGCCCGACGTCACCACCGCGCCCGCCGAAATATTGCGGAGAGATACCCAGCCCGCGAACGGCGCACGGATGATGCGGTCGCCAATCGAGGCCTGCGCCTGCGCCGCCTGCGCGTTGGCCTGACCGGCCAGCGCTGTCTGCGCATCCACTGCGCTGTTGGTCGCGAAACCGCGCGATTTCAGCTGCTCGAGACGATTGAGCTGCTGCCGTGCCTCGCGCGAACGCGCACCGGCCTCGGCGAGCTGAGCATTTTCCTGACCCGCTGCGAGCACCGCGATGATCTGCCCGCGCTGGACGAACGCGCCATCGTCGAAATTCAGGCGCGTGATCCGCTCCGTCACCGGCGCCGCCAGCGTCACCTGTTCATTCGCGCGCGCAGTGCCGACCGCATCGATCCGCTCGACAAAACGCATGGATTCCACAGCGGCGGCGGTAACCAGCGGAGCCTCACGGCCCTTCGATTGCGCGCCGCCCGCACCAGAGCATCCGGCAGTGATCGCGACTAGCGCGAGTATTCCAATTAGATTTCGCATGAGTTCCGTGGGGCTATTCTTCGCTTTTGGTAAACGCAAGCGGTGTCAGCTATGTTTCCCGCACCGCAGCGATAAGAAATTCCCTGTTTCCTTCGGGGCCAGTGATCGGGCTCTCGACCACGCCATCGACGCGCCACCCCTTGCCGGTTACCCACTCGCTGACTTCGCGGCAGACGCGGATATGGATTGCGGGATCCCGCACCACGCCGCCCTTGCCCACTTCGTCGCGCCCAGCCTCGAATTGCGGCTTGATCAATGCGAGCAGTCGCGCACCCGGCGTGGCAAAACCGAACGGCACGTCGAGCACCTTGGCGAGCCCGATAAAGCTGGCGTCGCAAACGATCAGGTCCACGGCCTCGGGGATATGCGCTGCGGTCAGCACGCGTGCGCTGGTCTGCTCATGCACGATCACGCGTTCGTCCTGCCGCAGCTTCCACGCCAGCTGGTTGGTGCCGCTATCGACTGCGTAGACGCGAGTCGCTCCCTTGCTCAGCAGCACATCGGTGAACCCCCCGGTTGAGGAGCCGACATCGATCGCCACCGCGCCGGTCACGTCCCATCCGAAATGCTCGAGTGCATGCGCCAGCTTGATCCCGCCGCGCGAGACCCAGGGGTGATCGCGCCCGCGCACATCGAGCACCACGTCGTCGCTCAGCGTCTGGCCGGGCTTGTCCACCTTGCGATCGCCGGCAAACACCAGCCCCGCCATGATCAGCGCCTGCGCGCGCGTCCGGCTTTCCACCAGCCCGCGATCGACAAGCATCTGGTCTGCACGTTGCTTGGCCATGCCGCGCTTTAGGCGCGCCGGGCGACCCGGCGCAACCATTGCTCATTTCGCCGCAGGCTTATTGCATACTAGATTAGTAGGAATAGATTGGAGGTCCGGCCTCCCTCTCGCAAAAGAGCGGAACAATGACGATCTTCAATCCACACGACGAACATTCGCCGATCATCCTCACCGTTCCCGGCCTTGGCGGCTCGGGGCCCTCGCACTGGCAGACTTTGTGGGAGCAATCGCGCCCCGATACGAGCCGGGTGGAGCTGGGCATGTGGGATACGCCCCATCGCAATGCCTGGGTGACCAAGCTGGATCAGGCGATCCGCCAGGCACAGGCGCCGGTGGTGCTCGCCGCACACAGCCTCGGCTGCCTCGCGGTGGCGTGGTGGGCCGAGCTTGCGGGGCAACCGTTTGGGCATCCGGTCGCAGGCGCCTTGCTTGTCGCCCCCGCCGATGTCGATCGGGCGGGTGCGCGGCCCGAACTCAGCGGCTTCGGTCCTGCGCCGTCCAAGCCACTCCCTTTCCCCTCGATCGTCGTGTCGAGCAGCGACGACCCATGGGTCGCGCCCGATCGTGCGCATGCACTGGCGCGCGACTGGGGCAGCTTCTTCGTCGATGCCGGGCCGCAGGGGCATCTGAATGCCGCAAGCGGCATCGGCTGGTGGCATGAGGGGCAGGAATTGCTCGATCGCGTGCTCGATGCCGCATCGGATCGCAACGGACGCATCCGCTCCGCCGCCGATGCCCGCTCGGTGCTCGCGATCAACGCGACCGATGCCGCCCAGGAACATTATCTCGGGGGCCCGCACTATTTCGGCACTCCGGCATGATTTTCCGCCGGGGTCTGGAAACCTGCCTGCAACCTCCTAGATAGGAGATAGCGGGCATGGCCGGGTGGCGTACCCTAGAGCGTCACCCGGCCTACTCGCCCCGGCTGATTGGCCCCGGCTTATTCGCCTTCCGCGCCGGTATCCCCAAGTTCATTGAGATACGCGATCCGCGCGTCGATCACGGCAGCGCGACAGGTGTAGAAATGCACCGTCTGCCCCTCGCGGCCGAATGCGCCCGCGCCCCAATACAGGCAGCTCTTGTCGCGATAGGCCAGCCATGCCCGCTGCTCGCCAAGCAGCACTTCCTTGGTCTTGCCGTCGAGGTCGCCATAAGCTGACTTCCACACCTGATTGAGTTCGGCGTCCCGGCGCTCCAGCATTGCAGTGCCGCAAGCGATGAAATCCTGATTGGTGTTCGCGCGGTCCATGCAGACGTCGTAGCCGTCATCGACAGGCGAGATCGAAAGCGCGAGCGCGAGAGCCAAGAGCATTGGACGATCCTTTCCTTCTCTGCCGTCATAGCGATTGCATGCACGCTAGGCGAGCGGCACAACCTGCGGCATGGACCGTCGTGACATCCTCGCCGCCGGGCTCGCCGGCACGCTGCTCGCCCCCGCCGCACAGGCGCGCGTAGCGACAGGCCCGGTGAAACCCGATGCCAGCCTCAAGCTGTGGCCCGGCGAAGCGCCCGGCCTCACCAACCGGGCTCTCGACGACCATATATGGGAGCGCAGCAAAGACCCCGCATTTCCCGATCGCGCGATGGACCGCATCCGCAATCCCCGGCTCGACATATTTCGCGCGAAAAAGCCACAAGGCGCGGCGATGCTGGTCATCCCCGGCGGCGGATACCAGCGCGTCGTGCTCGATAAGGAAGGGTATGAGTTGGGGCCGTGGCTCGCGGAACGGGGCATCACTGCGTTCGTGCTGTTTTACCGGCTGCCCGGCGAAGGCTGGCGCGACCGGATGAACGCGCCGCTAGCCGATGCCCAGCGCGCCATGCGGCTGATCCGCGCGCGAGCGGCGGAATATCGCATCGACCCGAAGCGCGTGGGCGCGATGGGCTTTTCGGCGGGTGGGCATCTCTGCGCCAGCCTCGCCACCAGTTTCGCGCGCAAAACCTATGACGCAGTGGATGCTGCCGACGCGCTGGACGCCCGCCCGATGCTCGCCGCGCCGATCTACCCCGTCGTCTCGATGGATCCCGCGATTGCGCATAGCGGGTCGCGCAGCCTGCTCCTCGGCCCCGGCGCCACCCGCGAGACCGCTCGCGAGCATTCCCCCGAGCTTCTGGTCAGCGCGCAAACCCCGCCCTGCTTCCTTGTCCACGCCGAAGACGACGAAACGGTCCCCATCGACAACAGCATCCGCCTGCGCGCCGCGCTCAAGGCCGCAGGCGTTCCGGTGGAGACGCACATCTTCGAGAAAGGCGGCCACGGCTTCGGCTGGGGTGCGCGGACCGAGGGCAAGCCGGTACACGCCTGGCCGGAACTGTATCTGGCCTGGGTGAAGGCACACGGGCTCCTCGGCTGAACGCACAAGAATCTCGCCAATGATATGTTGTACCTTTACCTATGCGGGTCTATATGACGCCCCATGCCAGTGAGTCTTCCGATTGCCCGGTTTTGGGGCGCTGTTGACGGACGCTTCGATCGTATCGCGATCGGGATCAGCGGACTGTGCCTTGTCCACTGCCTCACCACCACGATCCTGCTCACGGTAATCTCGTCGGCCGGCGGCCTTCTCAGCCCCGTGATCCACGAAGTCGGCCTGACGCTGGCGATCGGTTTCGGCATCATCGCGCTCGGCCGCGGCATCGTGACCCACGGCTACATGATGCCCGCCGCGGTCGGCGCGTTCGGCATCGGCATCATGGCGGGCGCACTCAGCCTGCCGCACGGTGAGTTCGAGATTTTCTGGACGCTGGTGGGCGTCAGCCTGGTGGCGCTGGGCCACGATCTCAATCGGCGCGCAACCTACTAAGCTTGCCGCAGGGGCTGCGGCCCCCTAAATCCACCTACATGCACGCACATGATCATCACGAGCACGTCCACGAGGAGCATGGGGGTCAGAACCTGACCCGCGCTGCCCAGACCGCGCTGGAGAAATCCGGCGAGCAATGGACGGGCATGCGCGAGCGCGTGTTCGAAGCGCTGGCCAGCTTTGACAAGCCGGCCTCCGCCTATGACATCGCCGAAGCAGTATCGAAGGCCGAAGGACGCCGCGTCGCCGCCAACAGCGTCTACCGGATCCTCGATCTGTTCGTCGGATCGAACCTCGCCCGCCGGGTCGAGAGCGCCAACGCCTATATGGCGAACACGCACCCCGATTGCCTGCACGACTGCATCTTCCTGGTCTGCGACAATTGCGGCCAGACCACGCATCTTGACGACGATTCGATCACCAAGACCGTGCGCGCCGCGGCAAAGGGCGCGGGCTTCTCGCCCGAGCGCCCGGTGATCGAAGTGCGCGGCAAATGCGCTGACTGCGACTGAGCTTTTTCACCGAAACCTCATTTTTCCCTCATGTCCCGGCCCCGTCGCTGCGCCTATCCGCAGCGGAATGACGCCGTTGCGCGTTAGCCAATCGACACTGTGAGAGCGCGGGAGTAAGTGCGGACAAATGGCTGATCTACCAAACACGCCGCTGCTCGATACCGTCGATACGCCGGCCGATCTCCGCAAGCTCGATGTGAAGCAACTCCGCCAGCTCGCCGATGAGCTGCGCCAGGAGACGATTTCGGCTGTGGGCACCACCGGCGGGCACCTCGGCTCGGGGCTCGGCGTGGTCGAACTGACCACTGCGATCCATTACGTGTTCAACACGCCCGATGACCGGCTGGTCTGGGACGTCGGCCACCAATGCTATCCGCACAAGATTCTCACCGGACGCCGCGACCGCATTCGCACGTTGCGTCAGGGCGGTGGCCTGTCGGGCTTCACCAAGCGCAGCGAGAGCGAATATGATCCGTTCGGTGCGGCGCATTCGTCGACCTCGATCAGCGCCGCTTTGGGCTTCGCGATTGCCAACAAGCTGAACGGCAAGCCCGGCAAGGGCATCGCGGTGATCGGCGACGGTTCGATGAGCGCCGGCATGGCCTATGAGGCGATGAACAATGCCGAGGCGGCGGGCAACCGGCTCGTCGTCATCCTCAACGATAACGACATGTCGATCGCGCCGCCTGTGGGTGGCCTCTCGGCCTATCTGGCGCGGATGGTCTCGTCGTCCAATTATGTGGGCTTACGCAGCTTCGCCAAAAAGGCGATCCGCCGCATCTCCCGCCGCGTCCACAACGCCGCCGAAAAGGCCGAGGAATTCGCCCGCGGCATGGTGACGGGCGGCACGCTCTTCGAAGAGCTCGGTTTCTATTATGTCGGCCCGATCGACGGCCATAACCTCGATCATCTGATCCCGGTGCTCGAGAATGCGCGCGACAGCGAGCATGGCCCGATCCTGATCCATGTCGTCACCAAGAAGGGCAAGGGCTATGGCCCGGCCGAGGCGTCGGCGGACAAGTATCACGGCGTCCAGAAGTTCGACGTGATCACCGGCGCGCAGGCCAAGGCGCCTCCGGGCCCGCCCGCCTACCAGAACGTGTTCGGCGAAACCCTCGCCAAGCTGGCCGAGACCGACAACCGTATCGTTGCGATCACCGCTGCCATGCCATCGGGCACCGGCGTCGATAAATTCGCACAGGCGCACCCGGATCGCGCGTTCGACGTCGGCATTGCCGAACAACACGCCGTAACCTTCGCCGCAGGCCTCGCTGCCCAGGGAATGCGCCCCTTCTGCGCCATCTATTCAACATTCCTCCAGCGCGCCTACGACCAGGTCGTCCACGACGTGGCGATCCAGAACCTGCCCGTCCGCTTCGCGATCGATCGCGCCGGACTGGTCGGCGCAGACGGCGCGACCCATGCGGGCAGCTTCGATGTCACCTACCTCGCGACGCTTCCCAATTTCGTCGTGATGGCGCCGGCTGACGAAGCCGAACTCGTCCACATGACCTACACTGCCGCCGAGCATGACAGCGGCCCGATCGCGCTGCGCTATCCGCGCGGCAACGGCACTGGCGTGACGCTCCCCGAAGTCCCGCAACTGCTCGAGATCGGCAAAGGGCGCGTAGTTCGCGAAGGCAAGGCCGTCGCGATCCTCTCGCTCGGCACCCGCCTGGCCGAAGCGCTCAAGGCGGCCGACACGCTGGAGGCCAAGGGGCTTTCAACGACGGTCGCCGACCTCCGCTTCGCCAAGCCGCTCGACGAAGCGCTGATCCGCAAGCTTCTCACCAGCCATGAAGTCGCGGTCACGGTGGAAGAAGGCGCGGTAGGCGGTCTCGGTGCGCACGTGCTGACCATGGCGAGCGATCAGGGCCTGATCGACGCCGGCCTCAAACTTCGCACGCTTCGTCTGCCCGATACGTTCCAGGATCAGGACAAGCCGGAGCTGCAATATGCCGAGGCGGGCCTCGATGCGGATGCAATCGTGGAGACGGTGCTGAAGGCGCTGCGGTATAATGAAGCCGCGGTTGAGGGTGGGGCGCGGGCCTGAGCCCGCTGCTCAACAGCGCGTTAATTGCCGCTTGCGGCTAAAAGCCAGCCGCTCGGTCTCGGACATGGCGACGGGACAAGGAGGCGACGTCGTTCACCCCGGCAAGCGTCAGCGTGCGCTCGAACTCCTCGCTCAGCAACGTCAATACCCGGTCGACCCCTGCCTCCCCGCCGGCCGCCAAGCCGTACAAATAGGGTCGCCCGATCGAGCAAGCTGTAGCTCCCAAAGCGAGCGCCTTGACTACGTCCGAGCCGCGCCGGATGCCGCCATCGCAGATCACGTCCGGAGCGTCGCCCACGGCCTCGCGTACTGCTTCGATCTGGTCAATCGGTGCGGGCGCACCATCTAGCTGCCGTCCACCATGGTTCGAGATCATCACGCCGGTGGCGCCCGATGCAATCGACCGTCGTGCGTCCTCGGGCGTCATCACGCCTTTTATGGCGAGAGGCCCGTTCCACTCCCGCGCAAGCCATTCGACGTCGCGCCAGCCGACCGAGCGGTCGAACTGACCGCCGATATAGTCGAAGAGGCTCATCGGCCCCGAAGCCAGCGCGTCGATCTTGTGGCTGACGTTCGCCAGATCAAACTTGGATCCCGTCAGCGCGGGAAGCGACCAGAAGGGGTGGAGCGCGAAACTGAGGAGCGACTTGAGCGTGAGCTTGGGTGGCAGAGAGAGGCCGCTAATCCGGTCGCGCTCGCGATTGCCGGCGACGGGCGTGTCGACCGTCAAAGCGAGGCCGTGAAAACCAGCCTCCTTGCAGCGCGCGACGAACTCGGCGGTCAGGCCGCGATCTTTGAAGATGTAGATCTGGAATATTTTTGGCCCGGCAAATTCCTGCGCGAGCTCCTCGAGCCGAGTCGTTCCCATCGTTGACAGGCTGTAGATGAGGCCGTGCCGCGCTGCTGCGCGAGCGACGGCGAGTTCGGCGTGACCATGGAACATCCGGGTTAGGCCAGTCGGCGACAGCATCAGCGGCCAGCGCGAGGGTTGTCCAAAGATCTTGGTTTCCGTCCGGATCGCCGACACGTCATTCAGCACATCCGGCATGAGTTCATAGCGCTCGAACGCGGTGACGTTTCGACGTAGCGAGACTTCGTCGTCGGCACCGCCATCGATATAATCGAAGATCGGGCGCGGCAGCCGGCGGCTTGCAATCAGACGGAGGTCCGCCACATTATTCGCACGTTGAAGTTGCATCATGCTTTTCAGCTACCTTCTCGCTTGCACTCATTACGCATCGTCAATGACGATCAGTCGCCTCGTGACCGCAAACCCCGGTGCTTCTGCCAGGACACTCCCCAGACACTAAAGTTCATCAACATAAGCCCAAGACTCGCCAATCCCCCGCCCTGCTTCTAAGGCAGTTCCGTGTTCCAAAGCTCGCAAATCCGCCCCCGTGCCATTGCAAACTGGCTTTTCTTCGTTGCCGGGCTGATCGTGTTGATGGTTGTCATCGGCGGGATTACGCGCCTCACTGAATCCGGGCTGTCGATCACCCAGTGGAAACCAATCAGCGGGACCATCCCGCCGCTCACCGATGCGCAGTGGCAGGCGGAATTCGCCAATTATCAGAAGATCCCTGAATACACGCAACTCAACCAGGGCATGACGCTTGCGGGCTTCAAGGCGATCTTCTTCTGGGAATATATCCACCGTCTGCTCGGTCGCCTGATCGGAATCGCCTTTGCCGTGCCGCTGGCATGGTTCTGGATCAAGAAGCAGATCCCGCGCGGCTATCGAGGGCGGCTCGTGGCCCTGCTGCTGCTCGGCGGACTGCAGGGCGCAATCGGCTGGTGGATGGTGCAATCGGGGCTAAGCGTACGCACCGATGTCAGCCATGTCCGCCTCTCGGTGCACCTCCTCGTCGCGCTCTTCACGATGGCGGGCGTGGTTTGGACCGCGCTCGATCTGCGCGCGCTGGCCCGCCGTTCGGATGCGCGGCCCGCGCATGTGACCGGCCTCGCTTTTGCAACAAGTGCCGTGCTGTTCGTCCAATTGCTGTTCGGCGCCCTGGTCGCGGGGCTCAACGCGGGCCTCGTCACCGATCAATGGCCGCTGATGAACGGCCGGCTGTTCCCGGGGCCAACCACCGCAGGCCAGAGCTTCTTCGGCGCACTCTTCAACGATCCCGCGATCGTACATTTCGTGCATCGCTGGTGGGCATGGGTCGCGGTGCTGGCGCTGATCGCGCTAGCCCGCGCAGTGAAGCCGATTGATCGCCGCGCCTCGATCGCGATCCACGCGGCATTCGGAACCCAGATCCTGCTGGGTATCGCCACCGTGATGAGCGGCATGAACATCCCGCTTGCCGCGCTCCACCAATTGGTCGGTGCCTTGCTCGTCATCGCCACGGTCTGGGGAATGCACAGCATCGGCCGCCCCCGGTGAGCGACACGATCCTCGTGTACGTCACCTTCCCCAACAAGGCCGAAGCCGAGCGTGTCGCCGAGACCATCCTGGCCGAGCGCCTCGCCGCCTGCGTCAACATCATGGCCCCCTGCACTTCGCTCTATCGTTGGGAAGGCCGTATCGAGCGCAACGAAGAAGTGCCCGCACTCTTCAAGACCCGCACGATGGCAGCGCGGCACCTGACCGCGCGGATCGCCGAACTGCATAGCTACGAACTGCCCGTAATCGAAAGCTGGAGCGTCACGCCCAGCGAGGCCGCCGCCGCCTGGATTGCCCGCGAAACTGGCTAGGGTATTCCAATACCCGTCAGCAAACCCACGCATTTGCTTGACTTCTGGCACCCGAATCTACAAAGAGCCGCCAACCGCGCTGGTCGAAAGACCGGCGCGCTCGCATTTCATACTCGAAAGGTCACAGGCCATGAAGGCTCTGATGAAGACCACCAAGTCGGTAAAGCCGGCGGAAGTGGAAAAGAAGTGGCATATCGTTGATGCCGACGGCCTTGTGGTCGGTCGCGCGGCGACGATCATCGCCAATGTGCTTCGTGGCAAGCACAAGGTCACCTTCACCCCGCACGTGGATTGCGGCGATAATGTCGTCGTCATCAACGCGGACAAGATCCGGTTCACCGGCAAGAAGCTGGCCGACAAGGTCTATTACAAGCACACCGGTTATGCCGGCGGCATCAAGGAAATCACTGCAGCCAAGGTGCTCGCAGGTCGTTTCCCGGAGCGCGTGCTTGAAAAGGCAGTCGAGCGCATGATCCCGCGCGGTCCGCTCGGTCGTCAGCAGATGCGCAACCTGCGCATCTTCGCCGGTGCTGAGCATCCGCACGGCGCCCAGAACCCCGAAGTTCTCGACATCGCGTCGATGAACCGCAAGAACAAGGTGGGCAACTGATGTCCGACAATCGCCAGTCCCTTTCCGATCTGGGTGCGATCGCCGCAGGCGAAACGCCTGAAGCCGTTGCCGCTGCTCCTGCAGCAGCAGGCGCTGCACCTTCGAGCGCCGACGAGTATCTGAACGCGCCGCCGGCACCGCCCGCGCCGACGATGCCGCTCCGCGAGAAGATCATCGACAGCCTTGGCCGTGCATATGCAACTGGCCGTCGTAAGGACGCGGTCGCCCGCGTGTGGATCAAGCCGGGCACCGGCAAGATCACGATCAACGGCCGCGATCAGGAAACCTATTTCGCACGTCCAACGCTGCGTCTCGTCATCAACCAGCCCTTCGGCGTTGCCGATCGTACTGGTCAGTATGACGTGATCTGCACCGTCAAGGGTGGCGGGCTTTCGGGCCAGGCCGGCGCAGTGAAGCATGGCATCAGCCAGGCGCTCACCCGCTTCGAGCCGATCCTGCGCGCGCCCGTCAAGGCAGCAGGCTTCCTGACCCGCGACAGCCGCGCAGTCGAGCGTAAGAAGTACGGCAAGGCGAAGGCCCGTCGTAGCTTCCAGTTCTCGAAGCGCTAAGGACACGGGCGGCTTGGGATTGCTCAGCAATCCCAGGATTCGCCACAGCACCAGCAAAAAAGGGCGGTCCGGCAACGGGCCGCCCTTCTGCTATTGGGACGCACTGCTACAGTCGCGCCATGTTCGAAGATCCCGATACCTCCCGCATTGTGGCATTTCTCGAAGGCATCGGGATTCCGGTTACGCTTAGCGCGGCGGACACTGACAGCTTCCTGCCCGGCATTGCGATACAAAATGGTGGCCTGGTAATGGATCCGGCCCGCTGTTTTCCCGGCGACCTGCTTCACGAAGCCGGCCATATCGCCGTGACCGATCCGGCGGCGCGCGCGGAGGGTATAATCAGCGACGATCCGGGCGACGAAATGGCGGCAATCGCCTGGTCCTATGCCGCCGCGCTGGCGATCGGGATCGATCCGCGCGTGGTTTTCCATGATGAGGGGTATCGCGGTTCAGCCGCCACAATCGCGCAAAATCTCGGCGAAGGGCGCAGCTTTGGCTCACCGATGCTGCAATATTACGGCCTGTGCGCCGAACCGCATCAGGCCGAGCGCCTCGGTCTCGCCCCCTATCCCCAGATGAGCCGCTGGCTGCGTTAGGCTCGCGCCAGCCAGCCCGTGTAGTGCACCACCTTCCCAATCACCGGCATCCGCACAGCCACTTCGAAGTGGAAGCGCCCCTCCGCCACCCATTCCCGCGCATCGATACGCGGCCCAAGGAAGCGCGGCATCGGCACGCCAAATAACGTCCAATCCATCAGCGCCATCCTGAGCCCCTCGCCGTCGGACGGCAGATCGAAGATGAAGCGCAGCGGCCCGAAACGCTCCGCCACCCTTTGCCCCGCCTGCGAAAGCTCGCTCGTGAAGCAATGTCCGCCAAAATCACGAGTCCAGCGCTCCTTCCCTGCATGTTCGGCAAAAGAAACGCGCACCGGATATTCGCCCGTCGGCGGAAATCCCATGATCCGCCCGAGCAGATGCGCCAGACCCTTGCCGCGCTTCACCCTCCCCTGCCCGGCAGCACCTGCATCGCCCGAGATCATATGCATTTCGCGAACCGGCGCTGGCAGTGCGGCAAAGCGCGCGCCCATTGCGCGGGCATAAAGCGGCGCCACCGGCCATTCGGTGATCTCGTGGCGGATGGAGAGTTCGTTGAAGAGCGGCTCGAACCGGTCGAGCGTCAACAGGCAGCTCGCGTCCTGCGCGCAAGCGCCCACGCGCCCGGCAAGGATATCCTCTGCCAGCAATTCCGCCGCCAACGTCGGAATTTCCGGCCCATCGCCATCGCTCGCGATCAAGGTCCAGCGGCGCGTCACGCGATCGGTCTTGAGTGTCACTGACATCGCCGATCGGTCGTTCCCGGCCCAGGCGGTCAGCCGCTGCAACTGGTGTAGCCAGCGCGCCATGGGCCTTAGCGATCCGATCCAGCCCCATCGCACCGGCCAGCTCAGCAGCCACAAGGCGATCACCTGAAAGCCAAGCTCGGTGCCTGCGCGAAAGGTGATTGCGGGCCGCCCCATGATCGCGCCCTGCAACAGATCGAGATCGGGCACTTCGGCCAGCGCCACCCAGCGATTCATCGGCACCTCACCCTGAATCGCAAAACGCTCACGCCGCAATTCCTGCCAGCCATAGGCCGTAGCCGCACGCCGCCCGCGCCACAGGAACACAGGCTTTCCGACATAAGAGAGGATCGCCGCCGCTACCGCCGGCCCCGCCACAGCGCGATTGGAAGCGCTGATCGCAATCTCAATCTGCCCCGCCGGCATGCCCGGCACCGCCAGCGCCCGCGCCACCGCGCCCGAAAGCGCGGGCACGCTAGATGCCCCGCTCACGATGGGCACGCTGATCTCACCACCCTTGTTAAGCCGCTCGATCCCGCCCACGAACGCCCGCGAGTCCGCCAGATCGAGATACGGGATGCGCATCGCGATACATGCCTCGGGCACAATATAGCTGCTGCCCTGAAACGGGCCCGCAGCGTCGATCACCAGATCCGGCCGCTCGCGCGCCATCACCAATCCGATGCCATTGCTGCGATCCGCCACCACTGGCTCGGCGCCCCGCAGCCCCTCGCAGAACGCCGCCGCCTTCGCGCCGCTGCGCCCCGCCACCAACACCTGATGCCCATTGGCCAGCAACCGCCGCACCAGCCGCGCGCCAAAGCCGCCATAGCCACCGATGACGAGGATACGGCTCACAGCACGCGCTCCCGCTCGGCGGCGCTCGGTACCCAACAGGTCTCGCGCCGCCCAAACAACCGGTAACGATGCCGCGCCACCCAGCGATAGACGGGATCGCGGAGCATGTGGGGCACCAATGCAAATATGCCCGCCGCGCGCCACGGCCATCCAAGCCCGCGCCAGATCGCCAATATCGCATCGCTATCGCGCAGCGCACGCTCGCCCGCCACCACGATCAGCGTGTCGGGGTCAGACGGATCCATGCCGAAGCGCTGGTACAATTCCTGCCCGACTGCTTCTTGCATCGATGCCAGCCGGAAATGCCCGCGCCGATCATGCCGCAGCACAAAGCGCGCGTTCGCCGAGCAAAGTACGCACAGCGCATCGAACACGATAATCGGATGCTCTTCCTCAGGCACCCCGATGCTCCGCGAAAATGGCGGTCTGGTGGATCAGCTCGCCCAGAAGCGGATGCACCAGATCCATGCTGAACACGAAGCGCCCATCGCCCAGATCGCGGTGCGCGACAATCAGTCGTCCCGGTTCCAGCCAAAGCGGCAGCCGAACCCGCACCCCGAATAGCCGCACAAAATAATGATCGCCCTCGAACAGCAGCACCCCACCCGCCATCCGCAGCCGCAATGCGATGCCCAGGCCGTAGCCCAGATATTCCTCGAGTCCCGTCGGTCCCGCAAAGCGCTTGGCGCTGTGGATCACCTGGGGGAAGCCGCGCCGCCGCCCATATTGCCGCGTCCAATATTGGTTGATCCGTCCGTCATCGCTGGTGACGTTCACGCTGGCCGCAACACCCACATCCGTCCCCAATGGCAAAGGCGCGCCCACCAATCGGCCCAATTGGCCCAGCACGCGGCCAGCAAAGGACATCCGGCACGCTTCGACGCGCCCGACATAATTCACGCAATCCCCGGTCTCGATCCGTCGCAGAAAGCGTTCGCGAACCGCGCCGGGCAATGCCAGCCACGCCTCGCGCCCCAGCAACCGCTCAAAGCCGCCACGCACCGGAGCCCGCTTGTCGCTCGCCACATCGCGCCAGACCGTCGCCATCTTGCCGCCTCCCTATTTCTCGCTTTTGGCTTTGGGCAGGAACGCCAGCACCCTTTTGCCCATGCGGATCAGCAGCATCAGCCGGCTGGGCGGCACTGCGATCATCTGCTGATACCAATCGTCGAGCGTCACGACGAAATCGTGCATCGCATTGATCCGCTCACGCGCCACTTTGGAGATGCGCGGATCGGCCGCGGCCTCTCCGGTGCAGATCTGCAGGGCGGCGACTGCGGGGTCGATCTCGCGTTCCTTGCGGCCCTGCGCAATGCGCGTGACCATCTGCATCAGATCGACCTCGGCTTCATAATGATCGCGCCGATCGCCCATCACCGGGGCCCGCCGGATCAGCTTCCAGCCGAGCAATTCCTTCAAGCTGTTAGAAGTGTTGCTCCGCGCGATCCGCAGCGTCTCGCTAATCTCTTCGGCGTGCATCGGGCGATCGCTCAGATACAGCAGCGCGTGGATCTGCGCGACCGAACGGTTGACACCCCATTGCCCGCCCATCTCGCCCCAGTGCAGCACAAACTGCTGCACCGCGACAGGGAGCGTTGCGCTTGTATCCGAAGTTTCTGTCATGACAGAAATATATGAAAATCGCTGCGCTGAGTCAATTGGTGCGCGGCAATAGAGGTTGTTTCGGACTTAACCGTCTCTGGTCATCTGCGGGTCGGTACGCGCATGTACGCTGCTCCCCGGGGAGGCGAATCGATGGCCAATCTTTTCCGCATCACGCCGTTCATGCACGTGCCCGATATCCACGCCGCGATCAGCTTCTTCGATATGCTGGGTTTCACGCTGCGCTTCCGCAGTGCCGATTATGCCTATGTCCAGCGCGAAGCCGTCGCATTCCGCTTGCTCCAGAATCGCGGAGACGATGGCGCCCCGCCGGGCAATCGGCGCTTCTGCTATTATGTGGATGTCGAGGACCTCGATGCGCTGGTCACCGAGCTAAAGCCGCGCCTGATCGGCCTGAACGACGGCGACGTTCACGGCCCGGTGGACCAGATGTACGGCCAACGTGAGTTGATGATTGTAGCGCCCGATGGAAACCTGCTGGTATTTGGGCAGGACATCGCGATAAAGCGGGATTGAGGGCCGCGGGGGCGGCATGAAATATCGGGTATCGCATGACTTCGCGCGAAGTGACGTCGTTTCTGCCGCGCTCTGGGCATGCGGAGAAATCCCTGGCCGAGATCGGCATGGTAATCCTGTATGGCGGGCTTGGCTGGCCCTGGCTGCTCAAGAGCCTCTCTGGCGGAACCAAGGCCGCCAAGGTCGCCTTGCTCGATCGGCTGAGCCTGCCGTCTGACGCATTGCCCAATCTCGGCAGCTGGAAGGCAGATACCGGCTTTCTCCACCTGATCGTCGATCATATCGAAGCGCGCCGTCCGCAGAACGTGATCGAATTGGGCGCGGGCGCGTCGAGCCTGGTGATGGGCCGCGCGCTGCAATTGCATGGCGGCGGGCATCTGCTCAGCCTCGATCAGCATGAGGATTTCATCCACGCCACGCAGGATTGGCTGCGCGAGCATGGCGTGAAGGCCGATCTTCGCCACGCCCCGCTCAGCGTGACGCAAAGCAATTGGCCGGGGATCTGGTACGACACCGGCCCCTTGCCCGATCAGATCGATCTGCTGGTGATCGACGGACCACCCTGGACGATCCACCCGTTCGTACGCGGCGCCGCGGACTGTTTGTTCGATCGTATCCCGGTCGGCGGCGTGGTCATGCTCGACGATGCCGCGCGCCCCGGCGAGCGCGTCATCGCGCGGCGCTGGCGCAGCAACTGGCCGAACTTCGAGTTCCGTCTCGTCAGCGCAGGCACCAAGGGCACGCTTATCGGGACGCGCATTCGCTAAAGCCGAACGCGAGTCGTTACGCGTATCCGCTAAAGCGGCACGCTAGTCGGCACGCGTATCCGCTAAAGCGGCACGCTGGCCTCGCCCAGAAACCGCGCGACGGTCTCGAAGCTGCCATCCTTATGCACCGTGATCGCGTTGAACGACGGCGGCTGCGCGCGCGTGCGGGTGGAGAGCGTGCCCGCGCCGATCAGCCGCACCGTGCGTCCGTTCACTTCATGCGCGATGTCGAACGGATCATGGACATGGCCGGTGAGCACCGCATGCACGCCCGCCGCGCCAAGCGCCTCCAGCGCGCGCGCGCCGCGCCTGGTCTCGCTGTGCATCCGCGTGCCGCCTTCGATCAGCGGGTGGTGACACGCGACAAAGATCGTATCCCCCGCCGGCACCGCCTCGACCAACGCCAGCGATTCCCTGAGCGCGCGCAGGGCCACATAGCCTTTCGACCAATTAAGCCGGAACTGAAACCGCGCGGTAGTCTTCAGCGGCACTACTGCCACGCCCTTGATATCCAGCGGCTTCTCGATCATCCGCTCCAGCGCCTGATAGCGTTTGTACGGCGTCACAAAGCGCGCCCACAGGTTGAAATATGGCAGATCGTGATTGCCGACCTCGACCGTGGTGGGCCGCTGGAGGCGTTCCAGCCACACCGCCGCCGCTTCGAATTCGCTGCGATGCGCGGCCATCGTCAGGTCGCCCGTCACGATCACCGCATCGGGCTGCTCCTGCTTCACCCGCTGCGCGAACCAGTCGATCGCCTCGCGATCCTCCCGCCCGAAATGCACATCGCTGACATGGAAGAAGCGGGTCATCGCAACTTCTAACCACGCGTGGTGATGAAGCGTTCCATGCTCTTGCCCGCGACGATCTTCTCGCGCGGATCCAGATTGACCGGCTCGCCATCGAACAACGCCAGCACCGGCTTGTCGCCAAGCACGCGAAGCTGATCGGTTCGCGCTTCGGTAACGGCATGCGCCGCCACCCAATCGCCCGTCACCCAATCCCAACCGAGCTTCGCTATCGCGCTCCATTCGCGCGCATCGACCGCCGCCACGTCGAGCCCATCGATATGCGGGAAAACGAACACCGCCTGATAGTGATCGCCAAGCCCCCGCGCGCCCTCAACCCGGATACCCCGGCGATGGAAGGTGCGCCGCCATGCCGAGCGCGCAGCGCTGAACATCCGCCCGATCTTGCCCTTCCGTGCGGCCTCGCGCGCCCGCGCCCAGGCAGCGGCGGGCCCCAGGATCAACCCGACAAACGCGCGATGCTTCCCCGCCTCGACATACGGCAGCGCCATCCGGCGCTTCTCCAGATGCGCGGCGTGGATGATCTCTTGCGGGTCCATGTCCGAATGCAGCGCCTTGGCGAGCAAATTCATCGTCCCGCCCGGCAGGATCAGGAAGTCTCCCTTCCACTCAGACAGCGCACAAAGCGCCGCGTTGATCGTCCCATCGCCCGCGAACAACACCACGGTATCCACGCCCGCCGCATCGAGCGCCTTGCCCTCAGGCAATTTCTCGTCGGGAAATTCGGTGCGCCCTGCGAGATCAAGGCCACGTTCCTTAATCACCGCTTCCAACGCATCGCATTTGGCGCGCGTCGCGGTCCCGGAATTCGGATTGGTGATGAACCATAAATTCTGCATGCGCGGCTAACGCGCGGCATCGGCGCTGGTTGCCTATCCGTAACGATATAGGCGAACCCGCTGCACACCCTGATTGCCCGGCGGCAAGCGGATATGCCGCCCCTGATGCGTCTGGTCGCCATTCAGGCGCCGCCCCGGCACCCAGCGCCGATCGACGAACTTGCCTTCCTCGACCAGTTCCAGCCCCGCGCGGCCTTTGCCATCGGCAGGCTCAACGGTGACGGTGATCCCGCCCCCCGCGACCAGATATTCCTCGCCGCCCATCCACAGGATCATGCCGCCGTGTTCGGCGGGGGTCTGCTTGTCCTTCGCCGTCCATGGATCGATGAAGCCCACCGTGAAGCGATACCCGCCCAGCACGCCTTCTTGCGGCCCATCGGCCACAACATTGTCAAACGTCACCGATGGCGCGAAACCGGCCCTGGCCTTCGCCGCGAAAAAGGACGGCGTCAGCCCGTCGAGCATCGCATACAGCGACCCCAGCCGATCGCCCTCGGGTAAATTCTCGATGGAGAACGGACTGAACCCAAACGCCCCCAGCCCGCCAATCGCATGCAGCGCATTGGCCGCCGCGCGCCCGTCGCCGGCATTGTTCGCCTCTGGGATGAAATAGGGATTGCCGGGGCGCATGTAGCCCGCCGCGATCTGGGCAAAATTGGGGAAGTAGATGTCGGGCGCGATGAAATCGATCGAGGGCGCGCCCTTCCGCCACACCGCCATCAAATGCGCCAGCGGCCCGCCGCTGGGATATTCGCCCGGCTTTTTGCCCGGCCGCCCCTGCGCGCCGTTCACATAAAGCGGCAGATCATATTCGCGCTTCCCCGCCACCGCGAGCGCCTCGACGAAGCGGGCATAATGGTGCGCGGTGAACGCCTCCTCGCCGCCTTGCCACTTGGCGAACGCCGCATCGGCCACCGGCCCATGCTCGCGCGCAGTCGGCAGGAAGCCGATCTCATTCTCTACCTGCACCATGATGACGGTATGCCGGTCGCCATCCACCTGCTTCAAATGCCGCATCAGCGCGCCAAACGCCTTCGCGTCTGCATCGCGGGTGCTTTCGCCAAAGGCGGAGAGGATCTCCTGCTTCCTGCCCTCGCCATCCACCGTGAGCGGGAAGCGCTTCCCGTCGCGCTTCACCCAGGACGGCGTGTAGGTAGACATCGAGTTCTTCCACGCTCCGAACCACAGGAGCACGAGCCGCATATCGTTCGCCCGCGCATCTTCGATCAGCCAGTCGACAGTGGAGAAGTCGAACTTGCCCTCCACCGGCTCGATCAACTCCCAGCTGACCGGCGCCAGCACGGTATTCAGGTTTGCCGCCTTCAGCTTCGCCCATTTCGGTTTGAGCCACGCCCGATCCGAAGCCGAACTGTTCCCCAGCTCGCCCCCCAAGATCAGGAAAGGCTTGCCATCGACGATCAGCCGCCCGTCCCTGAGGTGGGGAATCTGCGCCGCCGCCGGAGTGGCGGCGAGCAAAAGGAGCGCGAAAAGCCAGCGAAACATGGCCGTTTCATCCCTTTTGTTAGCGCTACCGTCAAGCCGCGAGCGCGCGCCATATCCGCCTCCGTTTCCCTTTTCCCCCAATCCGCGCTACCGGCTCGCACATGCCTTCTCTCCTCCTCGTCATGCTCGGCGGCGCCATCGGTGCCGGCGCCCGGCACCTGAGCGGCCGCGTCACGCTTGCGTGGTGGGGAGCGGATTACCCGTGGGGCACGCTCGCGGTGAATCTGATCGGCGGTTTCCTGATGGGGCTGCTCGCGGGCGCCCTGATCCGCTTTGGCCAGTCGGGCGAGCAGATGCGGCTATTTCTCGGCGTCGGCATTCTCGGCGGCTTCACCACTTTTTCGGCCTTCTCGCTCGATGCGATGAACCTGATGCAACGCGGCGACTGGATGACGGCACTCGGCTATATCCTCGCCTCGGTCATCGGCTCGATCGCCGCATTGGCACTCGGCCTACAACTAACAAGAGCAGTCGCATGAGCGAGATGAGCAAGGACGTCCGCCAGTTCATCGTCCAGGCGGACGATGATGGCATCCGGCTGGACCGCTGGTTCAAGCGGCATTTGCCGGACGCAAACTTCAACCTCGTCTCGCGCTGGGCCCGCACCGGTCAGCTCCGCGTCGATGGCGCGCGCGCGACGCCGGGAGACCGCGTGACGCAGGGCCAGACGATCCGAGTCCCACCAGCAGAAGCCCCCAAGCCCGGTGCGGCCAAGCCCAAGATCGTCCGCAAAATCCTGAGCGACGACGAGATCGAGTTCGCCGAGAGCATGGTGATCTACAAGGACGAGCAAGCCTTCGTCCTCAACAAGCCACCGGGCCTCGCCACGCAGGGCGGCACCAAGACCACCGAGCATGTCGATGGCCTGCTCGATGCACTGCAATACGACAATGAAGGCCGCCCGAAGCTTGTCCACCGGCTCGACAAGGATACGTCGGGCGCGCTGCTGGTCGCGCGAACCTCGCGCGCCGCTGCCTATTTCTCGAAGCACTTCTCGAGTCGCACCGCCAAGAAGATCTATTGGGCCCTGGTCGTGGGCGTGCCCGAGATCGAAGACGGCATGATCGATCTCCCCATCGGCAAGCAGCCCGGCACCGGCGGGGAGAAGATGCACGTCGATCCCAAGGAGGGCGCAGCTGCCCGCACCCGCTATCGCGTGATCGAGCACGCCGCGAGCCGCACCGCCTGGGTCGAGCTACAGCCGCTCACCGGGCGCACCCACCAGTTGCGCGTCCATCTCGCGGCAATCGGCCACCCGATCGTCGGCGACGGCAAATACGGCCTGCAGGACGCATTCCTGACCGGCGGGATCAGCCGCAAGATGCATCTGCACGCGCGCCGCATCCGCATCGATCATCCCGATGGCGGCGGCGAGAAGATCGACGTCACAGCCAAGCTCCCCGAGCATTTCGCCGAATCGATGAAGACGCTCGGCTTCGAGGAAGCACTGGGCGACGCCAGCACCGCGTTCGAAGACCGCCCGCCCATGAGCCGCGAGCAGAAAAAAGCTGCCGGCCGTGCGCACGCCAAATCGGTCCGCAAGGAGCGTCGCGGCGAGCGCCGGGGTCGTGGCGAGCAGCCCGAAAAGCCCAAACGGGGCGAAGCGAAGAAGGGCGAGACCAAAAAGAAGTGAGCTACTTCCCCGCTCTCCCTGAGTTCGGCGAATGGTTCCTATCGGCAAGCCACGCCCCGGCGGCAACCGGACCTTCGACAAGCCCGGGGCAAGCGGTCTCGCTATGAACCGCCTCGCAGTCTTTGATTGCGACGGCACCCTCGTCGATTCGCAAGCCAATATCTGCCGCGCGATGGAAGCCACCTTCGTCGAATGCCGCCTCACGCCGCCCACCCGCGAAGACATTCGCCGCATCGTCGGCCTCAGCCTCGTGCCCGCCATCGCAGTGCTGCACCCGGCAGGCGAACGCGCCCAGCACGAGGAAATGGCGGAGGGGTATAAGCGCGCTTTCTTCGCGATGCGCTCGTCCAACGCGCTCGATCCCGAGCCCTTGTTCGACGGCATCCGCGAATCCCTCGACACGCTCGAAGCATCGGGCTGGCTATTAGGGGTCGCCACCGGCAAATCGGATCGCGGGCTGCGGCTCCTCCTCCAGCATCATGGCCTGTACGAGCGCTTCGTCACGCTGCAGACTGCGGACCGCCACCCTTCCAAACCGCACCCCTCAATGCTCGAACTCGCCATCGCCGAAGCGGGTGCATCACCCGAAACCACCGCGATGATCGGCGACACCAGCTTCGACATGGAGATGGCCCGCGCCGCTGGCGTTGCCGCCATAGGTGTAGTATGGGGATACCACACACCCGAAGAGCTGATCGCGGCGGGCGCAGACCAAGTCGCGGCCCATGCGAGCGCGCTTCCAGCGGTTCTGGAGAGCCTATGACCGACGAAGATCGCCTCGCCGCCAAGCGCTATTATATGATCCAGGCCGTCAACATCGCCGCCGTCGCCGGCGCGGTGCTCGGGCTCCTCATCATCGGGCGCTCGGTTACGACGTTCAATACGATACTCGGCATTACGCTGATTCTGGCCTCGCTCTACATGATGGCCGCCGTCCCCCGCGCGCTCGCGAAGCGCTGGAAGACTCCGCAGCCGTGAAGCGTTTCTGGAAAGAAGTGACGCTCGAAAATGGCGGCATCGCGCTGGATGGCAAGCCGGTGCGTACCCCCGGGCGCGTGCCGCTGACCCTGCCCACCGCTGCATTGGCCGAAGCGGTTGCCGACGAATGGCGCGCGGTGGAGGGCGATGTGGATCCCCGCGCGATGCCGCTCACCGGCTTGGCCAACGCCGCGATCGATCGCATCGCGCCGGATACCGCCGCCTTCGCCGCGGGCCTCGCCGCCTATGGTGAAAGCGACCTTTTATATTACCGCGCCGAACTCCCCGAGCCTTTGGTGGAGCGCCAGCGCGCCGCCTGGGATCCGCTGCTCGATTGGGCGCGCAGCCGTTACGACGTGCATTTCGAAACCGCCACCGGCGTGATGCACAAGGCCCAGCCTCCCGCCACGATCACGCGACTGGCCGAAGCCGTTGCCGCGCTCGATGCTTTCCGCCTGGCGGGCCTATCCCCCGTGGTAACGGTGAGCGGTTCGCTGGTCGCGGCGCTGGCTCTGGTCGAGGGCGCAGCGGACGCGGATACGGCATGGAAAGCCACGCGCATCGACGAAGATTGGCAGGAAGAAATGTGGGGCGAAGACGATCTCGCCACCAAGACCCGCGACTCGCACCACGCCGACTTCATGGCCGGCGCGCGGTTCCTGTCGCTGCTTTAGGCTATTTGTTCAGCCCGCGAATGAACCCGATCAGCCCGGTCTGGCGCGAACGCTTGAGCCGCTCGGCCTTGAGCACGGTGTGGACATGCTCATAGGTTTGCTGGATGTCGTCATTGACCAGCACATAGTCATAGCCGTCCCAGTGGCTGACTTCGGCGGTGGCGCGTTCCATGCGGGCGTCGATGATTTCCAACGCGTCGGTGGCTCGATTAACCAGCCGTTCGCGCAGAATTTTCAGCGACGGCGGCAGGATAAAGACGCGGATCACATCGCCGCCGGCAAGCTGGAACAGCTGCTGCGCGCCCTGCCAATCGATATCGAACAGCACGTCGCGGCCCGAGGCGAGGATGTCGCTCACCTGGCTCTTGGGGGTGCCGTAACGCTCGTTAAACACGTGCGCCCACTCGAGAAACTCGTGGTTCGCAACCATCTCGCGAAACTTGTCGAGATCGACGAAGTGATAGTCCTTGCCATCCACTTCGCCCGGCCGCGGCTTGCGGGTTGTGTACGACACCGACATTTCGAGCTGGTCGTCCGCCGCAAGCAGCTTGCGCGCAATCGTCGATTTGCCGGCACCGGAGGGCGAGGACAGAACGAATAACACGCCACGCCGGCGGAACTTGTGCGGATCGTGCTCGGGACCGTTGGGCATGGGCGCTACTGGCGGAGGACTCGCCCCCCCGTCAAGTCAAAGCCGTCAAGTCGCGGGTGTGTTGAATCGCTTCTGAATCGCCCGCGCACCATAAGCCGCGGCGCCCAGCACGATTGCCGCCGGGAGTACGCGTCGGCCCAGCCCGAACGCCGCCATGCCCGCGAGCGCACCCAGCGTCCCGCCCTTCCCGTCGCGACGGTCGATGCGATTGCCGATATATGCCGCGATTGCCTTGCCGATCATGTGTCGCTCCCGATGATTTGAGGTTCGAGGGCTAAGCGACTGGCAAGGCTATCGGTTCCTCAGCGGCACACCACTAGCGACCAACCATCGTCTCGGGCTTCACATATTTATCGAACGTGGCCTCATCGACCAGCCCCAGCGCCAGTCCGCTCTCCTTGAGCGTCAGGCCATTTTCATGCGCGTTCTTGGCGATCTTTGCGGCAGCGTCATAGCCAATCGCGGGCGCCAGCGCAGTCACCAGCATCAGCGAGCGATCGACCAGTTCCTTGATCCGCGCTTCATTCGCCACCGCGCCATCGATCGCGCGCTCGGCAAAGCTGACCATGCCGACCGACATCAGATCGATCGAGCGCAGCACGTTCGAACCGATCAGCGGCTTGAACACGTTGAGCTCGAAATGGCCCTGCATGCCGCCCACGGTGACCGCCATGTGATTGCCGATCACCTGCGCCGCGACCATCGTCAGCGATTCGCTCTGCGTCGGGTTGACCTTGCCCGGCATGATCGAGCTGCCCGGCTCATTCGCCGGCAGATCGAGCTCGCCAAGCCCCGAACGCGGGCCGCTGCCCAGCAGGCGCACGTCATTGGCGATCTTGTTGAGCGACACGGCCAGCGTGTTGCAGACGCCCGAGAGGTTTACGAGCTGGTCCTTGGTCGCCAGCGCCTCAAACTTGTTGGGTGCGGTCACGAAGGGCAGCCCGGTGATCTGAGCGATCTGCTCGGCAACATCCTCGGCATAGCCGGGAGGGGCGTTGAGCCCGGTGCCGACAGCAGTACCGCCCAGAGCCAGCTTGTAGATGTCGATCTCGAGCACCGACTGGAACCGATCCTTCGCCGAATCGAGCATCGCAACATAGCCGGAGAATTCCTGGCCGAGCGTCAGCGGCGTCGCGTCCTGCAAATGCGTGCGGCCGATCTTGACGATATGATCCCATGCCTCGACCTTCGCCTGCAGCGCCGCGCGAAGCCGGTCGATTGCCGGATAGAGCTGCAGCGTCACGGCACGGGCAGCGGCGATGTGCAAAGCGGTGGGAAACGAATCGTTCGAAGACTGCGCCATGTTGGCGTGATCGTTCGGATGGACCGGCGATTTGCCGCCCTTGCCCTGTCCCATGATCTCGTTGCCGCGGCCGGCGATCACTTCGTTGACGTTCATGTTGGTCTGGGTGCCGCTGCCGGTCTGCCAGATCACCAGCGGGAATTGGTCGTCCAGCTTGCCTTCCGCAATCTCAACGGTGACCTGCTCAATCACGTCCGCGATTCTGGGATCGAGCCCGTGCTTGACGTTCACGCGGGCAGCAGCCTGCTTCACGATCGCCTGACCATAGACAATGCCGAGCGGCATCCGCTCCTGCGATCCGAACGGGAAATTCTCGATCGAGCGCTGCGTCTGCGCGCCCCAATAGCAATCGGCGGGAACTTCGATGGCGCCGATCGAATCGGTTTCGGTGCGGGTGTTGGTCACGCGGGAGCCTCCAGGAACGTTTGCGCGCGCTCTAGAGGGAAGCAGCCGGGTTCGACAACCCAGCCTTACTTCTTCCGCTTAAAGTCCACCGATACAACGTTCGATCCGTCATCCGCCGGCTTTATCGTAGGCCCGTCATTCTCGGCCTCGTCATGCTGCTCGGGGTCGACATCGCCTTCCTGCGCCTGGAAACGCAGCTCGAAATTCACCGCCGGATCGTGGAAACCGGTGATCGCCGAGAACGGGATGTTGAGCATCGCCGCCACCTGATTGAAGCTCAGCCCGACCGAGAATTTCTCGTCATCGACGACAAGATCCCAGAAACGATGCTGGAGAACGATGGTCATTTCGTCCGGAAACCGCTCGATCAGCCGCTGCGGGATGTCCACGCCGGGCGCGTGCGTCTTGAAGGTGATGTAGAAATGATGCCCGCCCGGCAGCGCCTGGGTCGCGGCGACGGTGCCCAGCACACGCCCCACCACGGCGCGCAGGGCCTCCTGCACGATCTCGTCATAGGGAATCAGGCTGTCGGGCACGCTGGTGGTCGTCATACGCATGTGGGTAGCGGCATCCGCCCCGGGGTCAAGTTGAGTGCGGCCAAGCAAGCCTATTTTGCTTGTTTCCGCGCACTCGCTATGGGGAGCCCATGCGCCCACCTCTTTCTCCCAGAATTGCCACGATCAGTCGAAAGACCAGCGAGACGTCTATCGACGTCACCGTCAATCTGGATGGGACCGGCGCGTACAATATCTCCACCGGCATCGGCTTCTTCGATCACATGCTCGAACAGCTCAGCCGCCACTCGCTGATCGATCTTGATGTGAAGACCGTTGGTGACCTCCACATCGATCAGCACCACACCGTGGAAGATACCGGCATCGCCATCGGGGAAGCGGTTGCCAGGGCGCTGGGCGACAAGGCTGGCATCCGCCGCTACGCCGACGCGCTCTCGCCGATGGACGAGACCCTCACCCGCGTCGCCATCGACATTTCCGGGCGGCCTTTCCTCGTATTCAAGACCGAGTTCAGCCAGAAGCGGCTGGGCGAAATGGACACGGAGATGTTCGAACACTGGTTCCACAGCTTCGCGCAAGCGGCTGGAATCACGCTGCATGTCGAAACGCTCTACGGTTCGAACAACCACCACATCGCCGAAGCCGCGTTCAAGGGCCTTGCCCGCGCCCTGCGCGAAGCGGTGGAGATCGATGCGCGCAAGACTGGCGTGATCCCCAGCACAAAGGGCGTCCTGTGATCATCGTATTGCTCAGCTATGTGGGCGATGTGAGCCCGCACCGCCCGGCGCATGTCGCATGGCTCAAACAAGCGCTCGCCGATGGCCGCCTGGTCACTGCGGGCCGCCAGCCCGAAACCGGCGGTGTGCTGATCGCAAACGGCGAGCGCGCGGAAGTCGAGGCATGGGCCGCGACCGATCCGTTCCTTACCTCAGGGGTCGCCACCGCCAGCTTCGTCGAATTCACCCCCAGCCTTGCCGCACCGGGGCTGGAGACGCTGCTCCCGTGACTATCGCGCTGATCGATTACGGCGCGGGCAATCTCCATTCGGTCCACAACGCGCTGAAGGCAGCGGGCGCCACGAACGTATCCGTCACCGCGGATCCGGAAGTCGCGTTGAGGGCAGACCGCATCGTCCTCCCCGGAGTCGGCGCATTCGGTGCTTGCGCGGCAGGCCTGCGCGGCATCCCCGGCATGGTCGAAGCGCTCGACCAGCGCGTCCGCCACGAAGCAGCACCCTTCCTTGGCGTGTGCGTCGGCATGCAATTAATGGCGACGCGCGGCGAAGAACACGGCTCGCATCCCGGCCTGGGCTGGATTCCCGGTGTGGTCCGCCAGATCATCCCCGCCGAAGACGTCCGCGTGCCCCACATGGGTTGGAACGACGTGATCCCCTCAATGGATCACCCGCTGCTCGAGCGCGGCGAGGCCTATTTCCTGCACAGCTACGCCTTTGAAGGCGAAGCCGTACTCGCCACCACCCATCACGGTGCCCCGGTCACCGCCGCCATCGGCCGCGACAATATGATCGGCGTCCAGTTCCACCCCGAAAAGAGCCAGCGTTACGGCATCGCATTGCTCGAAAGGTTTCTCGCATGGCGCCCCTGATTATTTTCCCCGCCATCGACCTGAAAGGCGGCCAGGTCGTCCGCCTCGCCGAAGGCGATATGGACCGTGCGACAGTCTATGGCGACGATCCCGCCGCACAGGCCGAAGCCTTCCAACAGGCCGGTGCCGAATGGCTCCATGTCGTGGATCTCGACGGCGCGTTTGCCGGTGAGTCAGTCAACGGCGCCGCAGTCTCCGCAATCCTCCAGCGCTTCGGCGGCAAGGTACAGCTCGGCGGCGGCATCCGTAACCGCGTCGCGCTCGAACGCTGGCTAGCCCTTGGCGTCGAGCGCGTCGTGATCGGCACGGCGGCGCTGGAGAATCCCGATCTCGTCCGCGAGGCCGCTCGCGATAATCCCGGGCGGATCGTAGTGGCGGTAGACGCCCGCGACGGCATGGTCGCGACCAATGGCTGGGCCGAAGTCTCGGACGTCTCGGTGATCGATCTCGCCCGCCGCTTCGAGGATGCGGGTGTCGCCGCGCTCCTGTTCACCGACGTTGGCCGCGACGGGCTACTCAAGGGCTGCAATGTCGAAGCGACCGTGGCCCTCGCCCGCGCCGTATCGATCCCCGTCATCGCCAGCGGCGGCGTAACCGATATTGGCGACATCCACGCGCTCCGCCCGCATGTCGAAGACGGCGTCGAAGGCGTCATCACCGGTCGCGCGCTTTATGACGGCCGGCTCGACCTGAAATGGGCGATCGAGGTTGCGGCGGCGTGACTGTCCGCGCCCGCGTCATCCCCTGCCTCGACGTATCCGGTGGCCGCGTGGTCAAAGGCGTCAACTTCGTCGACCTGATCGATGCCGGCGACCCCGTCGAACAAGCGCGCGCTTATGACGTGGCCGGCGCCGACGAACTCTGCTTCCTCGATATCGGCGCCAGCCACGAAGGCCGCGGCACGATGGTCGATGTCGTCCGCCGCACTGCCGAAGTCTGCTTCATGCCGCTCACCGTCGGCGGCGGCGTCCGCACCGTGGAGGATGCGCGGGCACTATTGCTCGCCGGAGCCGACAAGGTAGCGGTCAACTCCGCCGCGGTCCCACGGCCCGAAGTCGTCTCCGAAATCGCCGAGCGGATGGGCAGCCAGTGCGTCGTAGCCTCGGTCGATGCGCGCCGCGTGAGCGAAGGCCGCTGGGAGGTCTTCACCCATGGTGGCCGCCGCGAAACCGGCATCGACGCGGTGGCGCACGCCCTGCGCCTCGCCGAATTGGGCGCGGGCGAACTCCTCGTCACCTCGATGGACCGCGACGGAACCCGCGACGGCTATGACCTGGAGCTCATCCGCACCATCGCCGATCAGGTAACTGTGCCGGTGGTTGCCTCGGGCGGGGTCGGCAATCTCCAGCATCTCGTCGACGGCGTAACCAGGGGCCATGCGAGCGCGGTGCTCGCCGCCTCGATCTTCCATTTCGGCCAATGCACCATCGCCGAAGCGCACGCCGCGCTGGCCGCTGCAGGGATTCCTGTACGCGCTTAACGATTTGGCGAGCGAGGCACGCTACACAAACCCCATGCGCTACGTCCTTCCGCTCCTGCTCATCGCCACGCCCGCGCTCGCCGATGAGCCGCCACACACCGGTGTGGCGGGCTCGCGCTCGATGCCTGAGCTCTCGGACATCCTCCTCGCCGCCTGCGCAGCCGGAGGCCTCTGGTTCGTCCGCAGCCGCATGCGCGCGAAGTTCCGCAAGGCGCCCAAGGCCAACACTGCGAAGGATTGACTTGGCTCTCCGGCTGAAGCAGCCGAAGCCCATGGATACGCTCGACACGCTGGAACAAACGATCCGCGAACGCCGCACCGGCGACCCCGCATCCTCTTATGTCGCCAAGCTCACCGCCAAGGGCCGCGCAAAGATCGCGGAGAAGCTCGGCGAGGAAGCGATCGAAACCGTCATCGCCGCCGTCGCTCAGGATAAGGCCGCGCTCACCAGCGAAGCCGCCGATCTCATCTTCCATCTGCTCGTCCTGCTCGCCGATGCCGGCATATCGCTAGACGATGTCCGCACCGAACTCGCCCGCCGCGAAGGCATTTCCGGGCTCGAAGAGAAAGCCAGCCGCAATGCCGATTGACGCCACCCAACCCTACGATCCCAACAACATCTTCGCAAAAATCCTGCGCGGCGAGATCCCCAACAAGACCGTCTATGAAGACGAATTCGCCCTCGCTTTCCACGATATCAATCCGCAAGCGCCCCATCACATCCTTGTCATTCCCAAGGGCCTCTACGTTTCCTGGGACGATTTCTCCGCGCGCGCGCCCGATGCCGAGATCGCCGGTTTCGTCCGCGCCATAGGGCATGTCGCGCGCGACGCCGGCATGGTCGCGCCCGGTTATCGGCTGCTCGCCAATGTGGGCATGGATGCGCATCAGGAAGTGCCGCATCTCCACGTCCATGTCTTCGCTGGTCAGCCGCTCGGGCCAATGCTCGCGCGCTGACGTTCGTCGCGCAACGGCGGCCACCACTGACTTAAGGGATTGCACCGCCTCAATTTGCGTTTAGGTTCGCGCCTTTCACAATGGTGTGGCGCGTAAGACGCCGCGTTAGGGGACCATCCATGATATTCGGGCGCGTAAAATCACTCGACGCCATTTTGCGTACAGCGGAGAAAAAATCTCTCCCGCGTACGCTTGGCGCTTTCCAGCTTACCATGCTTGGCGTGGGCGCGATCATCGGCACCGGCATCTTCGTTCTGACCGCGGAAGCGGCGCAGAAGGCAGGCCCGGGCATGATGGTCAGCTTCATCATCGCCGGCTTCGTCTGCGCGGTGGCGGCACTTTGCTACTCGGAAATGGCGTCGATGGTGCCGGTCTCCGGCTCAGCCTACACCTATTCCTATGCCGTGATGGGTGAGCTGCTCGCCTGGATGGTCGGCTGGGCGCTCGTGCTCGAATATGCCGTGGCGGCGGGCGCTGTCTCGGTCGGCTGGTCCGGCTATTTCGTTGGATTGCTTCGAGAATATGGCGGCATTTCGCTACCCGATACGATCGTGAACGCGGATGCGCTGATCGCCCATGTCAAGGTGGCGTTCGGCTCGGCTTCCACCGAAGCGATCCAGACCGCGATCGCAACCGGCGGCTATGTAAACCTGCCCGCGATGCTGATTGCTTTGCTCGTCACCTGGCTGCTCGTCGTGGGCACCAAGGAGAGCGCTTTCGTCAATTCCATCCTGGTGCTGGTGAAGATCACTGCGCTCACCGTGTTCTGCTTCCTCGCCATCCCGGTGATGAACTCGGCCAATTTCGAGCCCTTCTCGCCGCTCGGCTTCGGGGGCATTTCGGCAGCCGCAGCTTCGATCTTCTTTGCATATGTGGGCTTCGACGCGGTCTCTACGGCTGCTGAGGAAACCAAGAACCCGCAGCGCAACATGCCGATCGGCCTGATCGGCAGCCTTGCCATCTGCACCATCTTCTACATCCTCGTCGCCGCCGGCGTCATCGGTTCGGTCGGCGCACAGCCGCTGCTCGATGCGGCTGGCAAGGGCATTGCACCAGGCTCGACCGAGCTTGCTGCCGCCTGCGCCAACATTGCCGGTGAAGCCGTTGTCTGCTCGAAGGAAGCGCTCGCATGGACGCTGCGTTCGATCGGCTGGCAGCAGATCGGTAACCTGATCGGCCTCGCCGCCGGTATCGCGCTTCCCTCGGTCATCCTGATGATGATGTTCGGCCAGACCCGCATCTTCTTCGTGATGAGCCGTGACGGCCTTCTGCCTGAGCGCCTGAGCAAGATACATCCGAAGTATGGCACGCCGCACGTCGTGACGATCATCACCGGCATTTTCGTCGCGATGTTCGCCGCTTTGTTCCCGGTGGGCGCGCTGGCCGACATCTCGAACTCGGGCACCCTCTTCGCGTTCGCGATGGTCGCGATCGCGGTGCTGGTGCTCCGCAAGACCGATCCGGATCGCAAGCGTCCGTTCCGCACCCCGGCAATCGCAATCACTGCGCCGGTCGCGGTGGCAGGCTGCCTGTATTTGTTCTTCAGCCTCTCAACCTACACGCTGGGCCTGTTCGTCGCCTGGGCGATGCTCGGTCTGATCGTCTACTTCGCCTATAGCCGCCGTCACAGCCATGTGGGTCGCGGTCTGGACGAAGTGCATGAGCATGAGGCGTATGAAGAGCTCAAGCCGCCGGTGCCGGGTACGCACTGAGGGCTCTTAGCTACTAACCAGGAAGAAGGGCCGGGAGAGCGATCTCCCGGCCCTTTTCTTTGCGGCTTATATCTCCGCGCGCCTGCCCCTAGATATCAGCCATGACAAAGCTTCTCCTCGCAGGTGCCACGGGCATGGTTGGCACGGCAGCGTTGAAGCTGTTGCTGGCCGACGAGCGCGTGCAACAGGTCGTCGCGCCCACCCGGCGCGCGCTGGCCCCGCACGCCAAACTGCTGAACCCGATCACGACGATCGAGGATCTGCCGCATGACGCGGACTGGTGGACAGTCGATGGCGTGCTCTGCGCATTGGGCACCACGCGGGCGCAGACCCCGGACCCCGCCGCCTATCGCGTGATCGACCATGATTATCCGCTCATCATCGCGCGTCTTGCCCGCGCCGCCGGCGCCACGCGCTTCGGTCTGGTCTCCTCGGCAGGCGCGGATGCGCGGTCACGCTTCACCTACACGAAGCTCAAGGGCGAGCTTGAGGACGCAATCACCGCCCTCGATTATCCATCGCTGACCATCGCTCGCCCCGGCATGCTCGGTGGCGAACGCAGCGAGGCGCGCGCGATGGAGAAGAGCATCACCGCAGTATTGCGCATCCTGGCCCCGATCCTTCCCGCCAGCGCCCGGATCAACCCCGGCTCTACCGTCGCGGCGTTGCTTGTCGAAGCTGCGATCAATG
>JAZKJE010000041.1:0-3499 GCA_040384525.1 Pseudomonadota bacterium | reverse complement strand
CTTCTCGCCCATCGAACAGCTGCAACTGATGCGGTTCAAGGGCGAACGCTGGGAGCTGTTCGGCGGCGTCCTTGACGGCGAAGCCGGCGGTGAACGGTAGGGTGGAATAGCGCGTATTCTCATCGCAAAACCGGTGCCCACTTTTGCGGAATACGCGGCAGCATGCACTCTGCGCTGACTTGAGTTGAGCGAGGCGAATATCTCTCAATTTCGCCTCGCCATTCGAACGCCTCCCGTTATATTGGCCCCAAGAAACCAATAAACGGGAGGCGATTTCGTGGGATCCAGTGAAGAACTCGTGCAGGCGACGGCCTGCGACATTGTCGAGCGGCTGCGCAAAAACGACATTACGCCCCACGATCTGCTCGACGCGCTGGAATCCCGAATTCGCAAAGTCGATGGTCAGGTCAACGCCCTGCCCACGCTCTGCTTCGACCGCGCCCGCGCCCGTGCCGACAGGCTGATGAAGAAGCCCGCCAGCGAGCGCGGCCTGCTCGCCGGTATGCCGGTGCCAATCAAGGATCTGACCGACGTTGCAGGCGTGCTGACCACGCAAGGCTCGCCGATCTTCAAGGACAGCATCGCGACCAAATCCAACATCGTCGTCGAAAATCTCGAGACGAACGGCGCGGTGATCTACGCCAAATCCAACACGCCGGAATTCGGCGCAGGCGCGCAGACCTTCAACGAAGTGTTCGGCGCGACGCTCAATCCGTGGAATCTGTCACGCTCGGCGTCCGGATCGTCCGGCGGCGCGGCGGCGGCGCTTGCAACCGGCACCGCATGGCTCGCCCATGGGACCGATGTGGGCGGATCGCTGCGCAATCCGGCCAGTTTCTGCGGCGTGGTTGGCATGCGCCCCAGCATCGGCCGGGTCGCGCATTCGCAAGCCGCGAAGATCGACCGCACGCTCAGCGCCGACGGGCCTATGGCCCGCAACGTGGAAGACCTCGCGCTGATGCTGGACGCAATGTCCGGCGAACATCCGGGCGATCCGCTGTCGTTGCCTGTTCTGCCAACATCGTTTCTCGCCGCGGCTCGCTCCGGCAAAAAGCCGAAGCGCATCGCCTATTCCGCCAACCTCGGAATTTCGCCGGTCGATCCGGAAGTCGCCGAGATCACGCGCAAGGCCGCGCAGCGGTTTGCAGAGGCGGGCGTCATTGTCGAGGAAGCCCATCCGGATTTCAGCGAGGCGGTCGCGTGTGCTCATGTACTGCGCGCTTACGATTATGTGCTGACCAAGGGCAAACTTCTTAAATCGCATCGCGACCAGTTAAAGCCGGAAGTGATCTGGAACATCGAGGAAGGCCTCAAGTTGACGCTGGCCGATATCGAACGTGCCGAAGCCCAGCGCGTCACGCTGACCAACCGCGCCCTCGCCTTCTTCGAGACCTACGATTTGTTGCTGTGCCCGACCACCATCGTCGCGCCGTTCCCGGTCGAACAGCGTTATCTCGCCGAATGCAACGGCACAAAGTTCGACAACTACGTCGGCTGGCTCGCTATCGTCTCCGCGATCACGGTTGCCTGCTGCCCCGCGATGTCGATCCCCTGCGGGTTCACCCGCGAGAATCTGCCGGTGGGATTGCAGATCGTCGCGCCGCCCCGCGGCGAGGCCCGCGCATTGGCAGGCGGCAAGATTCTGGAAGATATCCTCGGATTGGGAGCCCTCACCCCAATCGATCCGCGGCCGGGCACCTGAGCTTGCAATCGGCGACCTCGCATGAAACATATCCGGCTCAATCTGTGAGAAAATAGATGGCAGCGCCAAAACCTCCTGCGTTCGAAACGCTCAGCCTGCATGCGGGCCAGCATCCCGATCCGGTCACCGGCTCGCGCGCCGTGCCCATCTACCAGACCACGTCCTACGTGTTTCAGGACGCCGATCATGCCGCCGCGCTTTTCAATCTGGAACGCGCTGGCCACATCTATACACGCATTTCCAATCCAACCATTGCGGTGCTTGAAGAGCGCCTCGCCGCACTGGAGAACGGCGTTGGCGCGGTCTGCACCGCCAGCGGCATGGCGGCGATGCATCTGGCCATCGTGACGCTTCTCGGCGCCGGCGATCACATCGTGGCCTCTGCCTCGCTCTATGGCGGCACCATCAACCTGCTGACGCACACGCTTCCTCGCTTCGGCATCACCACAACCTTCGTCAAGCCGCGTGATCTCGATGCCCTCCGCGCCGCGATCAAGCCGAACACCAGGCTCGTGATCGGCGAAACCATCGGCAATCCCGGCCTCGAAGTGCTCGACATCCCGGCGGTTGCGAAGATCGCGCATGACGCCGGTATCCCGCTTCTGATCGACAATACGTTTGCGACGCCCTACCTCGCCCGCCCGATCGAGATGGGCGCAGACATCGTGATGAATTCGATCACCAAATGGATCGGCGGCCATGGCATTGCAATTGGCGGCGTGATCGTCGATGGCGGACACTTCGACTGGGAAAAGTCCGGCAAATTCCCGACACTGACGACGCCCTATGCCGGCTATCACGGCATCGTCTTCAGCGAAGAATTCGGGCCACAGGCCTTCATCATGCGCGCTCGCGCCGAGGGTCTGCGCGATTTCGGCGCCTGCATTTCGCCCACCAATGCCTTCCAGATCCTGCAAGGCGCGGAGACGCTGCATGTCCGTATGCAGCGGCATGTCGAGAACGCCACCGCAGTGCTGGCTTTCCTCACTTCAAACAAGGCTGTCGAGTGGGTGCTGCACCCTTCGCTCGAGAGCCACCCCGATCATGCGTTGGCGAAGCAATTGCTGCCGCGCGGCGCGGGCTCGATCATCACCTTCGGCATCAAGGGCGGACGCGACGCCGGACGCAAGTTCATCGAGGCGCTGAAACTCGTCAGCCACGTCGCCAATGTCGGCGACGCCAAGACGCTGGTCATTCATCCTGCCAGCACCACGCACCAGCAGATGAACGCCGAGCAGTTGAAGGTCGCAGGCATCGGCGAAGAACTCATTCGCCTCTCCATCGGCATCGAAGCCGCCGACGACATCATCGGCGACCTCGGCCAGGCGCTTCGCTTTTCGCAGAAAGCTTGAGACATGATTCTGACTGTGGACGGCGCTGAAGTCTTTGCAACGACGGGCGGCAAGCCCTTCAATCCGGAACTGCCGCTGGTTGTCTTCCTGCACGGAGCGGGGTTCGATCATTCGATGTGGGCGCTGTTCAGCCGGTGGTTTTCCCATCACGGCTATAGCGTGTTGGCACCGGATCTTCCGGGGCATGGGCGCTCCAAGGGACAACCCATTGCGTCCATCGCAGGCATGGCGGACTGGACGATCAAGCTGATTGATGCCGCCGGCGCGAAGAAGGCCGGCCTTGTCGGTCATTCAATGGGTTCGCTGGTCGCGCTGGATGCCGCCGCCCGCTATCCCGACAGGATTTCCGCGCTCTCGCTAATCGGCGTCGGCGGGGCGATGCCAGTGTCTCCCGACCTGCTCAACGCGGCAAAGGACAACAACCACGACGCCATCGACATGGTCT
>JAZKJE010000040.1:1311-25781 GCA_040384525.1 Pseudomonadota bacterium | reverse complement strand
TTGTTCGCTGAGAATAGCTGGGTGCAGGTGATGATGGGCCAGGGGATCGAGCCCCGCGCATGGCATCCGATTGCCGAGAAATTGCGCGATGACGAACTGGCGAAGCTGATGACCAATATCGCCGAAAACGTCGCGCGCACCGTCGATGGGCTGCCCGCGCATGCCGACTATGTTGCGCAATATTGCGGCGCGGCCCGCTGAGCATGGCGCGCAAGAAACAGTCCATTACCATCAAGCATGTCGCGGCGGACGCAGGGGTCTCGTTGCAGACCGTCAGCCGCGTCATCAATAGCGAGCCCAATGTACGCCCCGAGATGAAGGCGCGCGTGCAGGCGTCGATCGCCAAGCTCGGTTACGTGCCCTCTATTGCCGCACAGCGCATGGGCGGGTCCCGCTCATATTTGATCCTCACCCTCAACGACCGCGACCGCACGATCGCCGATTGGCGCGAGCGGCAGGGCACCGATTGGGTCGATCAGATGATGCTCGGCGGCATGCTGAAATGCGCCGAATATGGCTATCGGCTGATCGTTGAACTGGTCGACACGCATAGCGACCATATCGAGCGCGAGCTTTCCGCTGCGATTGCCGCATTGCGCCCGGATGGCGTGATCCTGACCCCGCCGCATTCGGACAATCCGGTGATCGCGCGGATGCTCACCGATCACCATATCAGCTTTGCGCGCATCGGCTCGCTGGCCGAAGGTCCGGGTTTTGCGATGACGATGGACGATGAGCGTGCCGCGCGGCTTGCCACCGAGCATCTTATCAAGCTGCGCCACCGGCGGATCGGCTTTATCGCCGGCCCATCGGATTACGTGCTGAGCGGCTGGCGCACGAGAGGCTGGCAATCGACGATGGAATCGGCGCGGCTCGATACAGAAGGGTTGCTCGCGGAGGGCGATTTCAGTTCGGCTTCGGGGCGGCTCGCGGCCGCGCAATTGCTCGACGGGCCGTCGCCGCCCACGGCCATTATCGCCAGTAACGATCGCATGGCGCTGGCGACGCTCGATGTGGCGCGAGAGCGGGGGCTTGAGGTGCCGGGCGATCTCTCGCTGATCAGCTTCGATGATGCGCCGATCGTGCGCCAGACCCATCCGCCGCTCGCTGCGATTGTGCAGCCTATCGCGGAGGTGACCGCGCGCGCGGTGGAACTGATCATCGATGAGCGCGCGGGGCGCGAGACGCCCGAGGGCCCCACTATAGTCCCTGCCAGCCTGGTTCTGCGCAGTTCGACTGCGCCGCCGCCGAACCATAAGCGCTGAGCTACGAAGGCGTATTGCGCTAATAGTACAGTTGTGATGATCTGAGAATCTGACCTCACGAAGGATTCCTTGGATGAACATTCGTTTTGCCGCGGCGTTTCTGCTCGCTGGCGTTGCCTTTCCCGGCGCTATTTATGCCCAGGAGGCTCCCGCGCAGATCAAGGTTCCGCCGCTCGCCTTTACCGAGCGAACCCTCCCGAATGGCTTGAAAGTGATCGCGATCCGCGACACGACCACGCCGAACGTGTCAGTGCAGATCTGGTACAATGTCGGATCGAAGCACGATCCAGAGGGCAAATCGGGCTTCGCGCACCTGTTCGAGCACATCCTGTCGCGCAAGACGCGCAACATGCCTTACAATATGATCAACCGGCTGACCGAAAATGTAGGCGGCGTGCGCAACGCATCGACCTGGTTCGATCGCACCAATTATTTCGAGACCGTCCCCGCCCAATATCTCGAGACGATGTTGTGGACACACGCCGAACGCATGGCCCGCCCGGTGATCGACAAGGAAGTGTTCGAGACCGAGCGCAATGTGGTTAAGGAGGAGTATCGCCAGCGCGTTCTCGCACCCGCTTATGGCCGCATGCGCCTCGTGCTCGACGAGAATAGCTATGACACGCAGAACAATCGCCGCTCGGGAATTGGCAGCCTCGAGCAGCTCGATGCAGCGACGCTGGAGGATGCGCGGGCATTCCACGAAGCTTATTATGGGCCGGATACGGCGACGTTGATCGTTGCGGGCAATTTCGATCCCACGCGGCTCGATGCGCTGGTGAACCAGTATTTCGACGCGATTCCGCGCCGCAAATCGGCGATCCCGCTGGCGATCAAGACGGTCGAGAAGCCGCGCACCAGCCCGCGTCTCGTAACCACCTACGCACCCAATGTGCCGCTGCCGCAGATCGCATCGACATGGCGCATTCCGGGCGCTTCGAACCCGGACATGGCACCGTTGCAGGTGCTCGACGCGATCCTGGCGACCGGCGACAGCTCGCGGCTCAAAAAGGCGCTGGTGTTCGAAAAGCCGATTGCGACATCGGCCTATACCAATTTCAACGATCTGGGGGATGGCGGCTTCCTTGCCCCGGTGGTGACGCTGGCGAGCGGGACCCAGGTTGAGGACGGGGAGAAAGCGCTCGCCGCCGAGATCGCGAAGCTGCGTGATCAGCCGGTGAGCGGGGCCGAACTGGCCGAAGCCAAGAACGAAATCCTTTCGTCGGCGCTCAGCGAGCGCGAGACCTACTCGGGCCGCGCCTTCGCGCTCGGGGAGTCGCTGGTGACGACCGGCGATCCAAAGGCGAACGACAAGCGCCTGGCTGCAGTGAGCAAGGTGACCATCGCCGATGTGCAGCGCGTGGCGCGCAAATATCTGAGCCCACAGTCGCGCGTCGATGTCCGCTACCTCGATGAGAGCAAGCGGCCTGCGGGCGAGAAGGACAATTGGCGCAATCCGGTGCCGATGCCGGTCTGGTCCTCGGTTCCCCCCGCGACGGGTGTAGCGGGCACGCTGGCGCCCGAAGGCGAGCGGCAGGCGCCACCCGAGCCCTCTGCCGCTGTTCCGGTGACGCCGCCGGGGATCGAGGATGTGCGGCTGGCGAACGGCATGCGGCTGGTGAGCGCGCGCACGGGCAATACGCCGATCGCGACGATCGCCTTGGTGTTCAAGGGCGGCAACGCCACTGATCCCGCCGGGCGGGCGGGCTTGGCCTATATGGCAGCGCAGCTTGCGACCAAGGGCACCACGACCCGCACGGCGCAGCAGATTGCGGCCCAGGTAGAGGCGCTGGGCGCGCAGCTTAATGCCAATGCCGGCCCGGACGGGACGACGCTTAGCATTACCGCGCCGGTTGATGCGATCGACGCAGCGGGGGCGATCCTGGCGGATATCGCGCAGAACGCATCCTTCCCAGCCAGTGAGTTCGCCGACGAACGCCGCCGGACGATCGACCAGCTTCAGGTCGCGCTCAAAGATCCGGGATCGCTGGCGGGCATGACGCTGCAGCGCACGATCTATGGTCCCGCACCCTATGGGGGGGTGCGCACGCCCGCTTCGATGGCGGCGCTGTCGCGCGAGGATCTGCTGGCGCAGCGTAATTTGTGGTGGCGGCCCGATACGGCGACTTTGGTCATCACGGGCGGGATTGCTGCGGCGGATGCGCGCAAGCTTGGCGATCGGCTGTTTGCGAACTGGCGCGCGAGCGGTGCTGCGCCCACGGCTCCCGCTTCGCCCGCAGGCACGGCAGGCAAGGCGCGGGTGATTGTCGTGGATATGCCGGGCGCGGGTCAGGCGGCGGTAACTGCGGGGCTGCGGATACCCCAGCGCCGCGATCCCAATTATCCCGATTTGATGGTCGCGAACGCGATCCTGGGAGCTGGATCGAATGGGCGATTGTTCCAGGAAATCCGCGTCAAGCGTGCGCTGTCGTATGGCGCATATAGTGGTCTGTCGGGACGAATGGATTCGGGCATGATGACCGCTAGCGCGCAGACCAAGAACGAAAGCGCGCCCGACGTTGCCGAGATATTCCTGACCGAACTCAAGCGGCTGGCGAACGAGCCGTTCGACGCGACGATGACCCAGCAGCGCATCGCGTTCCTGCAGGGCGGTATCGGGCGCCAGTCGGAAACGAGCGCGGGCTTTGCCGGCACGCTCGCCGCGATGATGCAGCAGGGGCTACCGCCGGCCATGGCAGCCGAGATGCGCGACCGGATCGGCAAGGTAACGCCGGAGGCTGCTTCCGCCGCTGCCAAAGCATCGGTCGATACTGCTCGGACGAGCATCGTGATCGTTGGCGATGCCAAGCTGTTCATCGACAAATTGCGTGCGGCACATCCCGAGGTGGAGGTGATCCCGGCGGCGTCGCTCGATCTCGACTCGCCGATGCTGGGCGGACGCTGAAGGTACGGACGGCGGCCTTTCGGGGCCGCCGCCGAACCTAATCGAACGGTTTCGCCTGCATTTCTTCGGTGAGGCTCCAGGCCGAGCGCTTGCCCGGCGTGGCGGGAACGTCGGTGGAGAAATAGGCGACGCCTGTGCCGGTCTTGCGATCGATCCACAGGCCGGACTTCAGGCCATACGCCTCGCCGGCGTGGCCGAAGCGGCGATGGCCGTCGCCAAACGGATCGTCGCGGCAGCCGGAGACGGGCGTGGCGAGGATCTCGGTGGCGAGGCCGTAAGTGCAGTGGAAGCCGTTATCTATGTCGGCGTTGCTCCCGTTATACGTCCAGAGCGGCGTCTCCAGGATCGCGACCGAACGGACGCTGAGCACCCGTGTGCCATCGAGCGTGCCGCGCTTGAGCAGCATCCGGCCGATGGTTGCCAGCCCGCGGGCCGAGATGCGCAGGCCCCCCTGCGGCGAGAAAGTCGCGCCGTTTCGGCCAGGCTTCCACACAGCCAGGTCGCAGCTGCCGTCGGTCGCCGGGGTGACCGGGCAGGCGGGAAGGGCTCCTTTGTGATCGTCCTTTGTAGGCTGGCCGGCGCGATAGATCACTACAGCGCGCTTGATCGCTGAATCCGAACAGGTGACGAACTGGTAGCACCCGTCGATCTTGAGCGGCTTCAGGACTAAACGTCCCATGATCTTGTCGAAGCGCTCCCCGGTGACCTTTTCCATCACAGCGGCGACCACCGGTGTGTTGAAATTGGCGTAATGGAACCAGGTGCCGGGTGCGTGGGCTGCATCCCATGCCTCGGGCTTTTCGAGGATCGCGCGCATATCGGCATCGAGCGGCAGGACGTAGTCGATATTGTCGGTGAGGCTTGATTGGTGCGAGAGCAATAACCGCAGCGTAATTACCCTGTTGGGGAAAGCAGGGTTGCGCAGCTTCCAGCCGAGATAGCGCGAGACATCCGTGTCGAGATTGAGCTTGCCCTGCTCAACGAGCCGCAAAACGCCGATTGCGACCACCATCTTTGAAAGCGACGCGACACGGACCGGATCGTCCACGCTTATGGGGCGGCCGGTGGCGATATCGGCGAGGCCGAAGACCTTGATGCCGGTCTCGCCCTTCGCATCGAACGCGACCCGGACTTGTGCGACGGGTTCTGGCGCGACGGGCTGCGGGGGTGCGGTTTGCGGCGGGGCCGCGGCGAGCAGGAGGCTGAGCAACATGCCGGCAACATGACTCCTGCTTCCCCTTTCCGCAAACTGCGATAGGCTGCCCACCTATGAACTTAAGGCATATCGAGATCTTTCACGCGGTCTACGTCAATGGCTCCGTCAGTGGCGCGGCCCGGGCGTTGAACGTGTCGCAGCCTTCGGTCTCGAAGATGCTGCGCCACGCTGAGTCACTATTGGGCTTTCAGCTTTTCCAGCGGGCATCGGGGCGGCTGGTGCCAACCGAGGACGCGCACACTTTGTTCAGCGAAGTCGCCGAGATCCAGGATCGGGTCTATGCACTGCGCGAAGCGGGACGGAATCTGCGGCGCGGATCGGGCGGTATGCTGCGTATTTCGGCACTGCCCAGCCTTGCGCTGAGCGCGCTGCCGACGGCGGTGTCGCAATTCCTGCGCACGCACGACAGCGTGAAGTTCGATCTCCAAACGGTCCACCACGATGATCTGCTGCGCAAGCTGTACGAGCGCGAGACCGAGATTGCGGTCGCCTATGAAGTTCCGCACGCCGCGCCGATTGGGGCAAAGAAGCTGGGCGCGGGCGAACTGGTGGTGCTCTATCGCGAGGAAGATATTCCGAACGCGCCCGAGCGGATCGGGATCGAGGCGATTGCGGGCAAGCGCTTCATCAGCGTGGGGCAGAGTGGGCCGATCGGGCAGCTCTTCACACAGGAACTGCAGCGCGCGGAAGTCGAGCTCGATGAAGTTGTATCCGCGCGGACCTTCTACATTGCTTCGGCGCTGGTGCAGCAGGGTGTGGGGTTGACGGTGCTGGATAACTTCACCGCGCAAGCGTCGCTGGCGCCCGGACTCTCGATGCGGCCGCTGGAAAGCCCCTTGCGATTTGACGTGCACGCGATGTTCCTGACCAATCGGCCGCCGACCGCTTTGGCCACCGATTTCCTCAAGACGTTCGAGCGGGTGATCGCCGCCTCATAACGAACGGCTATGGGCCGACGCGCACAATATATGCGCGTTCCCCCAGCCAGCGGCGATACGGTCTTCGGGATGATACCAGCACCTTATCTCCTGTACCTTGGGCACAGCACCGATTTTATCGGCATCAAGACCTCGCGCGGGCTTGCGACGTTTCGCCGGCAGGATTGCGTGGGCGAATTCCGCCACGATGATTGCCCGCTGACGCTGGAGCTACCGCGCCTGACCATGGCAGAGGGCGCTGCGGAGGGCGCGAAGACGCTTGTGCTCGGCATCGCCAATTCGGGCGGCAGCATGGGCGAGGAGCTGATTCAGGACGCGATTGCCGGATTGGAAGCCGGCATGAACGTGGCGTCGGGGCTGCATCAGCGGCTGCGCGATGAGCCGCGGCTGGTGAAGCTGGCCGAGAGCAAGGGTCTGCAACTGTTCGATGTGCGTGATCCGCCCGCCGATCTGAAGGTCGGCAACGGCTATGCGCGTGCCGGCCACCGGCTGCTGACCGTGGGCACCGATTGCTCGGTCGGCAAGATGTACGCGACGATAGCTATTGCCGATGCAATCAAGGCGCGCGGGATCAAGGCCGATTTTCGCGCGACGGGGCAGACCGGCATCCTGATCGCGGGCGCCGGCGTGCCGATCGACGCGGTGGTCGCAGACTTCATTTCGGGCGGGATCGAGATGCTCGCACCCGCGCGCGAAGATGATGGCTGGGATGTGATCGAAGGGCAGGGCTCGCTGTTCCACCCGAGCTTTGCGGGTGTTTCGACCGGGCTGCTCCACGGGGCGCAGGCCGAGGCGCTGGTGCTGTGTCATGACCCCAGCCGCGAGCATATGCGCGGGCTTCCGGGGCGGAAGCTGCCGAGCCTGAAGGAATGCCTGGAGGCCAATCTCCAGACTGCGCGGTTGACCAGTCCGAACGTTCGCGCGGTGGGCGTGTGCCTCAACACTTCGGGCCTCTCCCCCGAGCAGGCACGCGATCTGTGCCGCATTACCGAGGCCGCTTTGGGCCTGCCCTGCACCGACCCGATCGCATTCGGTGTCGATGCGATCATCGACGAGTTGCTATGCATCGCACCCTCCGCGCGCAGCACGATCGCTTCGCGCTGACCCACCCGTTCCGCATCTCGCGTGGCGTGAAGACGCAGGCGGATGTGGTGACGGTGGCGATCGAGGCGAATGGCGTGATCGGGCAGGGCGAAGGCGTGCCCTATCCGCGATACGACGAGACCATCGAGAAGGCACTTGCCGAGATCGAGAGCGTGCGCGCCGCGATCGAAGGTGGGGCGGACCGGGCTGCGTTGCAGTCGCTGCTGCCGCCGGGAGCGGCGCGGAATGCGGTGGATTGCGCTTTGTGGGATCTGGAAGCGCGGACCGCGGGCAAGTCGGTTGCCGCGCTGATCGGTGCGCCGGAGCCGGTGCGGCTGGCGAGCGCGTTGACGGTGGTGATCGATACGCCAGAGGCGATGGCTGCGGCAGCGCTGAAGGTGGCGAACGCGCCGTTGCTCAAGGTGAAAGTGGATGCGCTCGATCCCGAGGCGCAGTTGCGCGCGGTGCGGGCGGCCGCGCCCGATTGCCGGCTGATCGTCGATCCCAATGAAAGTTGGGATGAGAAATTGCTGCGCGGCATCGAGCCGTTGCTGATCGAGCTACGCACCGATCTGCTCGAGCAGCCTGTACCCGCGGGCGCGGACGAATGGCTGGAAGGGTTCACGCCCGCTATTCCGATCTGCGCCGATGAAGCGGTGCATGTCGCCACCGATCTCGGCGTGGTTGCGCGGCGCTATCAGGTGGTGAACGTCAAGCTCGACAAATCGGGCGGGCTCACCGCTGCGCTTGAACTGGCGCATGCGACACGCGCTCTCGGGCTCGGACTGATGACTGGCTGCATGGTAAGCTCTTCGCTTTCCATCGCCGCCGCGTTGCACGTCGCGCGCATGTCTGACTTCGTGGACCTTGACGGGCCGATATGGCTCGCGGAGGATCGCGCTGGCGGCGTGCGGGACGAAGGCGGGATGCTCTTGCCGCCCGAGCAAGGTTTTTGGGGAACGTCATGAAAGTCGCGCTGCTTCTTGGGACTGTCGCGCTGTCGCTCGGCGCTGCAACTGCGCCGCCACAGAAAGTCGATCTGCTGATCCGCGGCGGCACGATCTACACCGGGACCATGGCGCCGTTCGTGGGCGATGTCGCGATCCGGGGCGACAAGATCGTATCGGTCAGCCGCCGCGCCAACGTTACCGCCGTGCGCACGATCGACGCCAAGGGCATGATCGTAGCCCCGGGCTTCATCGATCCGCACACGCATATGGGCGGCGATCTTGCTTCGAAGGACCCAGCGGAACGGCTGGTGCCAGCGTTCCTGATGCAGGGCGTGACGACTGCGTTTATCGGCAATGACGGCGGCGGTAGCACAGACATTGCGAAAGTACTGGGCAGCGCAAAGACCAAGCCGGTCGGCATCAATTATGCGGCCTATATCGGCTTCGGCGCGGTGCGCGAAAAAGTGATCGGCGAGGCAGACCGCGCGCCGACGCTTGCCGAACTCAGCGACATGCGCAGGTTGGTGTCTGGCGCGATGTGCGAGGGCGCGCTCGGCCTTTCTACCGGGCTGTTTTATGCTCCGCAGAGCTTTGCCAAGACCGATGAAGTCGTGGAACTGGCGAAGGAGGCGGCGCTGCGCGGTGGCAGTTACGACAGCCATATTCGGGACGAATCCAGCTACACGATCGGCCTGGCTGGCGCAGTCGACGAGGTCATCGCCATCGCCCGCGCGACGCGGATGCACACGCATATCTCGCATATCAAGGCGCTGGGCGTGGACGTGCAGGGCCAGGCGCCGTCGATCATCGCGAAGATCGAGGCTGCTCGTGCCAAGGGTCTCAACATCACCGCAGACCAATATCCCTGGTCGGCTTCAGGCACGAGCCTGGTCGCATCGCTGATGCCGCTCTGGGCGCAGGATGGCGGGCGACCGGCGTTGCTCAAGCGCTTCGCCGACGCCTCGCTGGACAAGAAATTGCGCGAGGGGATCGTCGAAAACCTGCGCAAGCGCGGCGGGGCGGAGAAATTGCTGATCGTCGAGGGGCGCTATCAGAACAAGACGCTCGCCGCAGTAGCCAAGGAGCGTGGCGAGGACGCCGTTACTGCCGCAATCGAGACAATCAAGATCGGCGATCCCGGCGTCGTTTCGTTCAACCAGAGCGAGGCGGACATCAAGACGTTTATGGCGCGGCCCTGGGTGATGACCGGCTCTGACGCATCGGGCGGGCACCCGCGCGTCTATGGCAGCTTCGCGCGGAAGTACGCCTATTACGTCAAGGACCAGAAGGCGCTGACGCTGGGCCAGTTCATCTATCGCAGCTCGACGCTGACTGCCGACACTTTCAGGCTTACCGGGCGCGGGCGGCTGACGGCGGGATCGTTCGCCGATGTGGTGGTGTTCAATCCCGAGACCTATGCGGCGCAGGCGACCTACGAGCAGCCGAAACTGCTCGCTTCGGGCGTGCTCAGCGTGGTGGTGAACGGCGTGCTGGCGGTCGACAAGGGCACGATGACCGGCAAGGCAGCGGGCCGCGCGCTGCCGCATAAGCCAACACCGGGGAGCTGCCTCTGATGCTCAAGGCCTGGTTCGGGTTTGCGCTGTGGAAGCGCGTGATTGCAGCTTTGGTGCTGGGGTTGATCTTCGCGTTGGTCTGGCCCTCTGCCACGCCTTCGGTGATGTTCATGGGCGATCTGTTCGTCCGCGCGATCCGGATGCTCGTCGCGCCAATCGTGCTGGTGACGATCGCATCGGGCATCACCGCTTTGGCCGATCCGAAGCGGCTGGGCAGTCTTGGCGGGCGGACGATCGGGCTGTTTGCCTTTACTACCGCGATTGCGGTTTCGATCGGCATGCTGGTCGCGACCATCGTGCAGCCGGGCGTTGGCGCGCCGCTGGGAAATGCCGCGCCGCATGTGCTGGGCGAGGCGGTGACGCCGTATCAGCAATTGATCGGTATCATTCCGCTCAACATCGTTGATGCGCTCGCCAAGGGCGATATGCTGGCGTTGATCTTTGTCGCGATCCTGATTGGTGTCGGCACCGTCGCGGCAGGCGAGGCGGGCAAGCCGTTTGCGGCGGGGCTGCAATCGCTGTCGGCGGTGTTGCTCAAGGTCGTTGGACTAGTGATGGAGGCGACGCCGTTCGGTGTGTTCGCGTTGATCGCCAATGCGGTCGCTGCCAATGGCGCGGCGGTGTTCGTCAATGTCGGGTGGCTGGCGCTGGCGGTGGTTCTGGGATCGCTGATCCAGATCGTGGTGGTCCACAGCCTGATCCTGCGCTTTGTCGCGAAGCTGCCGCTGCTGCCTTTCTTCCGCGGCATCCTTGATGCGCTGATAGTTGCCTTCTCGACTGCTTCCAGCGCCGCAACTTTGCCCGTGGCGATGCGCGTTGCCGAGAAGAACCTTGGCATAGGCCGGCCGATCTTCTCAACCGTGTTGCCGCTCGGCGCGAGCATCGGGAAGGACGGCACGGCGATGTATGTCGGGCTGCTCAGCATGTTTGCGCTGCAGGCGTTTGGCGTGCCGCTGACGCCGCAAATCTATGGGCTGGTGCTGCTGACCGGGGCCTTGGCGGCGTTCGGGACCGCGCCGGTTCCTTCGGCTTCTTTGTTCATGCTGGCGGCGGTGCTGTCTGCGGTGGGCGTTGCGCCGGAGCAGACGGCTTTGGTGGTCGGCTTTGTGTTGCCGTTCGACCGCTTGCTCGACATGACCCGCACGGTGCCCAGTGCGTCGGCCAACCTGACCGTCGCGACGACTGTTGCGACGTGGGAAGGCGAATTGGACGAAGCCATATACCGTTCAGCCGACCAGGATTAAGGAGCGCGGATGCGTTTCCTGGTTCTGATTCTCGCGCTGTTCACTCTGGGCAACAGCGCCCCGCAAACATCCGGCACTGTCCGCGTTCGCCTCGTCACTTCGGCGGGGGCTATCGTGCTTGCGCTCGATGCGAAGCGCGCGCCCAAGACGGTGGCGAACTTCATGGCCTATGTCGATGACGGGCGGCTGGATGATACCGAATTCTATCGGGCGACGCGGCGCAAGTCCGATGCCCGCTTTGGGTTCATTCAGGGCGGCATCGCGCAGGATGCGCGGCGGATGCTGCCGCCACTGGTGCTTGAGCCGACCAGCCAGACCGGGATCACCCATCAGGACGGCACGATCTCGATGGCGCACGGGATCAACGAAAACGCCGCCAACGCCAATTTCTCGATCATGGTGGGGCCGAACCCGGGGCTCGATGCCAAGCCGGGCAATCGCGGCTATGCGGCGTTCGGCAAGGTGCTTGCGGGGATGGACGTGGTGAAGCGCATTCTTGCGCTGCCGACCGGGGGCGGGCGCGATGCGATGAAGGGACAGATGATCCTGTCGCCGATCAAGATCATTCGGGCCGAACGGCTGGACGGGGTGGCCAAGCCCACGGGTCGCGTGAAACCCTGGCTGTTTGGCCGGTCAGGCTGAGGCCATAGGCGCCGGTTATGATCGCCTGATGCATCGGGCGCTTGCCGTGGGGGACGTTCCGGCTAGGTTCTGCCTCATGAAATATGCGCTCTTCATCGTCCTGGCGCTCGCCGCCGCATCGCCTGCTGCCGCGCAGGACCTTCGCGCTCAGGTGCAAGCCAAGCTGAGCGAAGCCGCTGCCGGCACGCGGTTTGGCCTGGTCGTAGCGACCCAGGACGGGAAGGAGATCGTCGCGATCGATCCCGAGGGGCGGTATATTCCGGCTTCGAACACCAAGATGTTTTCCACCGCTGTGACCTTCGCGACGAACCCCGACATCAACGCGCCGGATATGGCGGGCGGCAATGCTGTGCGGATCGAGGGGCGCGATGTGGCGCTGATCGGCTATGGCGATGCGCGGATGTCTTCGGCGGCGGATTGCACGGTTGATTGCCTCGCCACGCTGGCCGATGCGGTGGCGGCGAAGACCAAGCGGGTGGGCGACGTGATCGGCGATGACACGCTGTTCCCGGACCAGCGCTGGAGCCCCGGCATGAGCTGGAACAACATTCCGACGCGTTCAGGCACGGGTATTTCTGCGCTCACGCTCGACGAGAATGAAGTCGAGCTGGCGGTGGCGCCGGGCGAAGTGAACAAGCCGGCGGTGGTGCGCCTGGGGTCGACCTATTACACCGTCGACAACCGCGCGGTGACGGTTCCGGGTGCGGTGAGCAAGATCGGTTATGACCGGCTGCCGTTCGAGCGGGTGGTGCGGGTGACCGGCACGATTGGCACGGATGCCAAGCCCGATATCTCCCGCATGGGGATCGACGATCCCGCGCATTTCGCTGCGTGGCGCTTCAAGGAAATGCTGGAGGCGCGCGGCGTGAAGGTGAAGGGCGCAGTTCGCGTGCGGCACCGTGCGGCCGCGCCGATGGACGATCCGACGAGCGGCGAGGCCGTGGTGGTCCGCGCGAACGATTTGCCCGCGCCGCTCGCCAGATTGACCCCGGCGCCGCTGGGCGAAGATATGAAGATCATCAACAAGATCAGCCAGAATTTGCATGCCGAGCTGGCCCTGCGTCGCGTCGGGCTGCGCCAGGGTAGCGGTTCGCTTGCCTTTGGCGTGGCCGAGATTGAAGCGATGCTACGCGAGGCGGGCGTGGCGCGTACCGCGTGGGACTTGTCCGATGGTTCGGGCATGTCGACCTATAACCGGGTGGCGCCGCGCGGCGTGGTGCAGATGCTGCGCTGGATCGCGGCGAAGCCATGGGGTGCGCAGTGGCGCGATACGCTGCCGATTGGAGGCGTGGATGGCACGCTGCGCAATCGTTTCAAGGGCACCGCGCTGGAGGGCAAGGTGTTTGCCAAGACGGGCACGCTGAACGCGACCAACGCGGTGGCTGGCTATATGACAGCAGCGAGCGGCAAGGAGCTGATCTTCGCGTTTTACGCCAACGATATCCCGGCCGATGCATCGTCCACGAGGATCATGGACGCCGTGCTGAACATGGTCGCGGCGGGGAATTAAGCGCGCGGAAGGTCGCACCAAGGTCACACTATGAACGCGGTTTCCGCGAGGGATTTGGCATTGATTTCAAAGCGCGGTCGATGCGATCGACCGGCTTAGCCAAGCAGGTGGAATCCCACCTTACAAGCCTGGCCTGACCGTTGCTCACTTCGGCGCTTCGGGGGGCTCGTCGAATCTGATGCGGCGATTCTCGCTATCCATTATTCCGGCCATCCGCAGCCGCTCAGCTTGGGCGATCTGACGATCGCGCTCGATTTCCCATTCGCCGGCGGTCTTGCAGGTCACCTTTGTCATGATCGAACCCGTCGAGGTGGAGCGCTTGCACACGCGCTTGTTGCGCGCTTTCTGCAGGCCCTCGACGACGATGGCACCGTCTTGTGCTGCGGCGCCGGTATTGCTGGGGGCGTCCTGGCCGGCAAAGGCCATTGCAACGCTGAAGAGAAGGCTGGTCAGCATGGTTGGCCTCGTGGATCGACTGAGCGGAATATCTCGAATTTTGTTGGCGGTGTCAAAAGCGTTCTTGGCGGGCGCTGAGCAGGCAATCCAACATTGCAAGCGCAGGCCGGGAGACGGTTCCGCTCCGGCGCTTAGTTGCCGAACTTCTCCAAATGGGCCTGCTCCTCCATAAGCCTGCGCTGCCGCATCTGCTCAACCTGGGCGGTCTGGCGATCGCGCTCGATTTCCCATTCGCCAGCAGTCTTGCAGGTGACCTTCGACATGATCGATCCCGTCGAGATTGCGCGCCGGCATACGCGCTTGTCGCGCGCTTTTTGCTGGCCCTGAACGACGATGGGCCCGTCTTGTGCGGCAGCACCGGTCTGGCTGGCTGCGTCCTGGCTGACAAAGGCGATTGCAGCGCTGAGCAGAAGAATGGTTATCATAGGGGTGCCCCGTGAATAGATGGGCCCAATATTTCGAATTTCGTTAGCTGTGTCAAAAGCCTTGTCGCCCGTTCGACCATAGAATCGGGACGTTCCATGCGCAAAAAGGAAGACGGGCAATCCGATATGCAGGTTCAAGAGCAAATAGACGGATACATCGCCAGCCAGGCAGAGCCAAAGCGCAAGGATATGCGTGTGTTGCATCGTCTCATTCTTCAGGCGATGCCGGGATGCAGACTGTGGTTTCTGGACGGCCGAAATGACGAAGGGAAAATCGTATCCAATCCAAATATTGGATACGGCCTCCGCACGATAAAATATGCCGACGGGAAAAGCCGGGACTTTTACCAGATCGGCCTGAGCGCGAACACGACGGGCATTTCGGTCTATATCATGGGCATCGAGGACAAGAAGTATCTGTCGCAGACCTATGGGCCTATGCTCGGCAAAGCGAGCATCACTGGATATTGCATCAAGTTCAAGGCGCTGAAGGATGTGGATTTGAGCGTGCTTGAAGCGGCGATCCGCGATGGAGGTGGCCGGGGCTAAGCGTTGATGAGCAAGGCGGGTCCCCGGCGAAGGCCGAGGCCCGGTTGCAAGCGGTTCATTGGCTCGCGTTGCAGCGACCTTGGTACCTGGCCCCGGCCTTCGCCGGCGAAAGTGCTTGCTGGGATGGCGGCTACTTGTTCTTCGCTGCCCAATCCTCTGCGGCCTTCAGCAAGCGCAATACGTTTCCGCTCCAGATCTTCTCGATGTCTGCATCCTTGAAGCCTTCCTTGCGGAGGCGCGCGGTGATCTTTGGAAGGGCCGTGACGTCCTCCATGCCGCGCACCCCGCCGCCGCCATCCCAGTCGGCACCCACGCCGACATGATCGACGCCCATCACGGCCACGGCGTGGAGCAGGCTCTTCATGAACAATTCGAAGTCCGCGCCGATATACGGATCGGTTGCGTCGGCCACTGCCTTGTCCGCGATCAGCTTGCGCTGATCGGCATCGGATAATGCCCACCAATCGTCCTGCCGATTTTGCACCTCATTGCGCGCTTTGTTGCTGTCGCCGGCCACCAGATAGACGCTGTTGATCTGCATCACGCCGCCGGCCTTTGCCAGCTTGCGCATGCGATCGTCATCGAGATTGCGAGGGTGATCGTAGATCGCCTTCGGGCCCGAATGCGACAGGATGATCGGGGTTTTGGACAGCGCAAGCGCCTGATCGAGCACATCGTCCGATGCATGGCTGACGTCCACGACCATGCCGAGGCGGTTCATCTCGACCAGCCATTGCTTGCCGAGCGGCGAGAAGCCGCCATAGGCCTTTACCTTATCCGTCGCGGCGTCGGCGAACTGGCTGTTCCGGAAGTGCACCGGGCTCGCCATGCGCACGCCGAGATCGTAGAAATGGCTGAGCAGGCTCAGGTCTTCACCCAGCGGATAACTGTTTTCGATGCTCTGATAGACGATGCGCTTGCCAGTCCTGGCGATGCGCGCCGCATCGGCTGCGGTGGTGGCGAAAGCGAGCTTGTCCGGGTTCGCGGCGACGACGCGCTGGATCCAGTTGGCGCGGACCAAAGCTGCGTTGCGCGCCTTGGCATAGCCCGCTGGCGTGAGCGGGCCTTGGCCGGTGTAGATCACGAAGAAACCGCCATCGAGGCCGCCTTGCTCCATACGGGGGATATCGACCTGGCTCTTGTCGAAATCCTTGTCGTGCCAGCGGGCGAAATCCCAGCCCGGATGTTCGAAGAACTCGGGTGTGTCGAGATGGGTGTCGAGCACCAGCATCTGTTCGTGGCTGACGCGATCGGTGACGGCGACGGGATCGTCCTGGAGCGGCGTGACGAGGAGGAGGGCAAGCAGCAGCGACATGATCAGGCTCCTGGAGTTCGGTCTCAAAAGGCTTGGGCGACGGCGTCGCCCGTTGCCGGGCGTAGTGCGAAAATTCCGCTGTCGAAATGGCGGGTGGGGTGGACGCGGTTGGTTAGCAATGTCCAGGCGAGGCCACGTTCGAAATCGACCCACAGCCCGGTGCCGGTAAAGCCGGTGTGCCCGATGGTTTCGTCGCTGCACGCCTGTCCGCCCGACCAGCCGGGGAATTTGCGTTCCCAGCCGCAGGTGCGGTGCTCGTACTGGCGAGTGCGGATCGCATCCAGCATCGCGGGACTGGCGCCGGTGCCGTTCAACAGCCCCTGCGCGAAATCGAGGACGCCGGTGACGGTGCCAAACAGCCCTGCATGGCCGGTGTCGCCGCCCAATGCGAAGCAGTTTTCGTCATGCACTTCGCCCTTCAGGATACGGCCGCGCCAGTTGCAATATTCGGTGGCGACGGCAGGGCCTGGTGGCGGCCCGAAGGTGAGGCCGGGGGGCAGCGGCCATTCGCGCAGCGACTTGCCGGTGATCCGCTCGATTGCGATGCCGAGGATGATGAAATTGATGTCGGAATAGACGGGCGGTCCGTGCTTCCATTCGCGCTGGAGGACGAAGGCGCGCAGGCGTGCTGGGTCGTCGCCATAGGTGTAGATCGGCTCGACCGCGGGGAAGAAGCTGCGGTGGGCGATCATGTCGCGGAAGGTGAGCTTGCGTTCGGCGGCTTCTGCTACATCGTATTGGCGCAGGTCCGGGATCGCGTCGGTGACGGGCCGGTCGAGGTCGAGTTTACCCTGGTCGGCGAGTTGCAGGATTGCAGTGGTGGTGAAGATGACCTTCGATACCGAGGCGAGATCGAACCAGTGGTTTTCGGTGAGTTGCTCGGGCTCGGGGAGCCTGGCTGCGAGGCCGGCGTGGGTGGTCCAGCGACTGCCGTCGGCGGTCACCACGCCGAGCGCTGCACCGGGGATTTTGCCGTCGGCGATTGCTTGCGCAGCGGGGGCGAAGGCAGTTTCGATCACGCGGTTACAGGCTCCCGGTCATCAGCGCGCGGCTTGGCATTTGCCAGCAGCGGCAGGAATAGAAGCGCAGCGAGGCTGATGATGCCGGAGGCGTAGAAGAAGATGTCGAAGCCGTTATACCCCGCTTTGTCGAGTTGGCTGACAATCGATCCGCCTGCGCCCGCGAGCAGCCGGGCCAGCAGGAAAGCGAAGCCGGAGAGGAACGCATATTGCGCGCCGGGGAAGCGCGGGTTGCACAGCATCGAGAGGTAAACGACGAACACCGCGCCCGCCATGCCGTTGCCAAACTGATCGGCGGCGGTGGCCACGTAGAGCGTGTTCTGATCGACCGGCATGTGCGCCAGCCAGACGAAACCGAAATTGCCGATTGCCGCAAAGATCGCGCCGATGGTGAGGGTCACGCTCCAGCGCCAGCGCATCGTCATCCAGCCACCTAGGCCGACGCCGATGATGCTCGACAGGAGTGCGACCAAGCCATCCGCCCAGCCGATCTGGGTCTTGGTATAGCCAAGGCCCAGGATCATCGGCTTTGAGAGGTTGAGCGCGAGCACGTCTCCCATCCGATAGATGCAGACGAACCCCATCAGCGCGATCGCCAGGAACTCATAGCGCCAGAAGAAATCGATGTACGGCCCGATCGCAGCCGACTTGCGTGCGGGCGCATCTGGGGCGAGGCGGCGGATCTTGGGAATGAAGAACGCCATGACGATGAACGGCGCCATCGCGATGCCGAGCACCCATGGGAGCACGTTAGTGTCGGCGGTGATGCCGATGCCAGATGCTGCGGTGAGGATTACCCAGCCGATGGCGGAGGTGCCGATCAGGAGCGCGAGGAGGATCGCGACACTTGCGCCCAGGCCCGTGAGCAATGCCGGTACCCGCGCGCCCGTGCAGCCCGGCTGGCGCGGTAACAACGCGAGAATGGGGAGGGGAATGAATGCCCCGGCTGCGATCAGCAGATAGGACGACGTCCAGCCCGGCTCGACGCCGAAACTGCGCAGCGTGCCCGAGATGCTGCCTGCTGCATCCGCGAAGAGCAACGCGCCGCTGCCCGCTGCGACCATAGCCGTGCGATATCCCCACAGGTTCGATGCGGCGACCGGGCCCTGCTCCTCAGGCGTGGGTGCCAGTTCGATGCGCCACGCATCGGCGGCGACTTCGAGCGTGGTGGTCCAGAAAGCGAGGAGCACTGCCCAGAGCGCGGTCAGCCACAGGCTGGCGTCTGATGAGGTGAATGCCATTGCCAGCATCGACGTGAAAATGCCGAGCTGCGAAAGCATGATCCAGCCGCGCCGCTTGCCCCAGAAGCGCGCGAAGCCGGGCACGTCATATTTCTCGAGCAACGGCGCCCAGAGGAATTTGAAGGTCGGCAGCAACTGCACCCAGGCAAAGAAGCCGATTACCGCAAGGACTACGCCATGCTCGGCCAGCCGCACGCTGAGCACAGTCGAGAACATGTAGAAGGGAAGCCCGGCGGAGAAGCCGAGCAGCACATAGAGCGCCATGCGACCGATGCCGGGGGGAATCGCAGGCGGCGGAACCAGCGTGTGTGGATCGGCCGGATTGCCGGCGCGGGGATCAGCCAAGCTGTTCAGTCCTGATATGGGGCAGATCACACGGCATCAAACTCTCCCGTTCCGGTGCCGACGGTGGTCCGGAAAGGGCGGAGCAAAGTCAATAAGGGGAGGAGTGTTGCCGCAAGGCAACGCTTAGGGGGCAGAGTGCACCACTCAATGCCCGTGGGTTATGGATTTGAGAAAAGATACTATGATGCGGTGCCACATTTTTGTTACTTAATGTGCAGGTTCGCATTGCGAAAATTGCGGGTTTCAGGGGGATTACAATGGCTACATCGTCGCTCAAGATGCTTCTTACCACGGGAACGGCCTTCGCCGCGCTCGCGGCCTTGCCTGCCGCCGCGCAGGTCACCACGGATAACACCACGCAGGAAGCGGCCACGCCGACCGGCGCTGGCGACCCGCTCAGCGATGCCGATCAGAGCGGTCCATCCAAGGACAACGAAATTCTCGTCACCGGTTCGCGCATCAAGCAGGATCCGAACAATTCGGCGCTGCCGCTGCAGATCATCACCAGCGCGGAAATCGCGCGCAATGGCATTTCGAGCCCTGAACAGCTCGTCATGTTCCTGAGCACCAACGGTTCGGGTGCGGACAATCTTTCGGCGAACTCCGATGTGACCACCGGCGCCCAGCGCGGCACCAACGGCCTGTCGTCCGCCAACCTTCGCGGCCAGGGCTCGGCGGCAACGCTGGTGCTGCTCAACGGCCGCCGCGTTGCGGCGCATGGCCTTTCGGGTGGTGCAGTCGACGTCAACCAGATCCCGTTTGCGGCGATCGAGCGCGTCGAAGTCCTGAAGGACGGCGCATCGGCAATCTACGGCACCGACGCAGTCGGCGGCGTGATCAACTTCATCACCCGTAAGGATTATACCGGCCTTGGCCTGAACGGCTTCGTCGATGCGACCGAAGGCGGCGGCGGCAACATCTACCGCGTCTCGGGGATCGTCGGTTACGGCGATCTCGACGAGCAGGGCTTCAACATCATGGGCTCGGTTTCGTATAGCTGGAACCAGATCCTGCGCGGTTCGGACCGCGACTTCGTCAACGGCAACCAGCCAAATCGCGGCCTTTCGGTCGATACGCGCGGTACGCCGATCGCAACTGCGTTCAACATCGGTGCCAGCACGCGGCCCGGCAGCCTCACGCCGACCGGCACGCTGCTCACTGGCCTGACGCTGACCGCACCGAATGGCGCGAACGCAGCAGCGGGCGGCATCAACTTCCTCGACCTTCCCGGCGGTGCTGGTTGCGAGTCGATGGACGGCGGCATGGCCTATGACGAGCAGCTGTGGAACACGGCGAGCGCGCAGTATGCCTGCTCGTGGGATACGGGCCGCGCGGCAGTCATCCAGCAGCCGATCGAGACGCTGACCTATTACGCTCGTGCTGTCGGCAACCTTGGTGGTGGCCACCAGATGTCGCTCGAAGTGACCGGCTCGGACGCCACTTCGGCCAAGAGCTTCTCGAACGCGCAGCTCACGGCAAACACGACCAATTTGGCGATTGCCTATCCGCTCAACGCGAGCACTGCGACGACCTATAATCAGGTCTATAACGCGATCTTCAACGCCTTCACGCTCCCGGCGCAGCGCACCGCGCTTGCGGCGCGTTACGGCCAGCCGATCTCGTATCGCTGGCGTTGCGGCGCGTGCGGCCCGCGCGAATATATCACCAACACCAAGACCATCCGCGCAGCCTTGAACTTCGAAGGCCCGCTGTTCGAGGGTTGGGATTACCGCGCCGGCGCTTCGTACGCGAAGTCGGAAAGCTCGTCGCTTCTGGGCAGCGGCTATTATTATCGCGGCACGCTCGCCAATGGCGATCCAGATCCCGGCGCTCCGATCCCGACGGGTGTCGGCCTTATCGGTGGCGTACAAGCGCGCGGTCTTGTCGGCGTGATGAACTCGGGCCTGATCAATCCGTTCTCGATCGAGCAGACGCCTGCTGGTCTTGCTGCGCTTGAATCGGTCTCGGCACGCGGCGCGACGCTCTATGGTGGCCAGTATGAAGTGAAGCAGCTCGACGGCTCGGTCTCGGGCTCGCTGTTCCCGATCTGGGGTGGCGACGTGCAGGTTGCCGCTGGTATCGATTACCGCAAGGAAACCTATTCGTTCAACGGTTCGCCGGCTGCTGCTGCAACGGCGCCGGTGATCTTCCTGGCGGCATTCGACAACGTCAACGCACTGACCCCGAAGAACCGCACCGTGAAGGCGGCCTATGCCGAAATCCTGGTGCCGCTGTTCCGCGGCTTCGAGATCACCGGCGCGCTTCGCATCGATGATTACACCGGCTTTGGCAGCACGACGAACCCGAAGATCTCGGTCAAGTATCGTCCGTTCGAACAGCTGCTGTTCCGCGGTTCGTACAACACCGGCTTCCGCGTTCCTTCGTTCAACCAGATCTTCAACGGCATCACACTCTCGCCTTATGCGGGCAGTGACATCGCCGATCCGGTTGCATGCCCGGGCGGCGTTCCGACCAGCGCATATCTGAGCGGTCTGCCTTGCGCGCAGATTCGCCCGGATATCGCCACGGGCGGTAACGCGAACCTTGGGCCGGAGACGGCGAAGCAGTTCAGCGTCGGTGTGGTCATCCAGCCCGCTCCGCTGTTCAGCCTTTCGGCCGATTTCTGGTCGATCGCAGTCGACAACACGATCCAGCTGCTCACGCTGCGTCAGCTGATCGACAACGCCTCGCTGTTCCCGGATCGCTTCCTGCGCACCGGCGGCACCGTTGCGGTGATCAACCAGACCTGGATCAACGCCGGTTCACGCCGCTCGCAGGGTCTTGAGCTCTCGGGTCGTGCGGGCGTCGATACCTTTGGCGGCCGTATCTCGGCAGGCTTTGACGGCACGTTGCTCCTCAAGAAGCGTGAAAAGCTGACCCCGACTTCGGCATATGGCCCGAGCCTGCTCGGCGTGTTCACTTATGCTGGCGATCTGGGCGTCAAGTGGAAGCACAACGCGTTCGTCAGCTACTCGAACGACGATGTGGCGATCTCGCTCAGCCAGATCTTCCGCAAGGGCTATAAGAACAACGCACTGCCCGGCATCGCGAATGGCACCGTGACCCGTCCGGACTACAACCCGATGGTGAAGGACTATGTGATCTACAACCTCTCGGCGAGCTATCTGGGCCTTGGCCCGAACTACAAGCTCACGATGGGCGTGCGTAACCTGTTCAACACCGATCCGCCCTTCGCCGTCACCTATGACGGCAACACCGGCGCCGGCAGCTCGTGGGAACCCCGCGTTGCCGATCCGCGCGGCCGTTCGTTCACGGTGGGCGTGGAAGCGAAGTTCTAAATTCGGCACACCGGGGCGCTTTCAGGCGGCCCGGAACGCTGACAAAGGAAAAGGCCCGTCGCGCATTAGCGCGGCGGGCCTTTTCCTTTTTATCTGGCTAGAGTCTATCGACGGCCGCCAAGGCTGCGCACGAACGCGCGGGCCTGGCCGATCAGCGGCGAGACGATCAGATCCGGGTCGGTCGGGTCGAGGCGGACGACATCGGGGCGAACCCCAAGCGCGCCGATCAACCCGACATGACCCTGGCGCAAAGCCGGGCGGGCGAGCAGCCACCAAAGGCGGGCATATTCGCCATCCACCTCGATGCGCTGCTGCGCGGTGAGCGGGGTTTGCTCAACGAAATATGCGTGGAGCTTGCTGAGGATACGCGACAGGCGGCCCAGCGTATCGAGATCGGGCACGGGCTCGCGCGCCATCAGATATTCGGCGACCAACACGGCCTTAGCCTGCGCGTCGGCGCCGAATACGGGTTCGTAGCGACCGGTCAGCACCGCGGCGGCGCTGGCCTGCATCATCTTGCTGTATTTCTGCGAAGCGCCGCCGGGGTGGCAGCGATAGGCGAGCAAAGGCTCGTCGATCCGGGCCAGCAGTCCGAATGCGCGGATGCGGTGATAGAGATCGAAATCCTCGGCGTAGCGCAATTCGGGACGGGTGAAGGGCGAGAGCGCTTGCGCGGCTTCGGCGCGGAACATCGACGTGGACCAGACCAATGGGTTTTGCGTGAGCAGCAGCCAATCGATCATCGCCGAGCTGAGTTGCCGCTCATTGGGCCAGCGGGCGGGGACGCCGTCTTCCATCAACAATGCGGCGGATGCCACCAGCGCTGCTTCGGGGTGGGCATCGAGATATGCCGCCTGACGCGCGAAGCGATCCGGCATGCAGAGATCGTCCTGATCGAGCGCGGCGATATAGTGCCCGCGGGCATGCGCGATCGCCATGTTGCGGGCGACGACGGGCCCCTGGTTCTTGTCCGAGGCGATGACGCGGATGCGGGCATCGCGGATTTGAGCCAGCACTTCGAGTGTATCGTCGGTCGATTTATCATCAACGACGATCAGCTCCCAATCGCTGCGGGTCTGCTCGCGGAGCGTGGCGATTGTCTCGCCGATCAGCGCCGCGCCATTATAGGCGGCCATGATGACAGAGATTGCGGGCTTCACGCGGCGGCCCTTGCTTGTTTGGGCAGGATCTGGCCGACGATCAGCTGGCCTACATCATTTTGCCAGAGCCAAAGGCCGTTCGCTTTGCCCTTGAAGCTTTTTTCCCCGCCGAGTGCGCCTGAGGGGACGAAACCCGCGGCGAGGCCGATCCCGTAAGCGCCGGGAACCGGGTGGCCTTCTACATCCACGACGCGGCATTGCTGGTCGACCAGACGGGGGCGGCCTGGCGCGTGCGCGGCCAAGGCGATGCGGGTGCCGTCTGCGTCGAACAAGGGGAGAGCATGGGGGCGATAGCCGAGCGCGCCGATAACCACATCGGCATTGTCGAGGGTGGCCGCGGCGAACGCGTCATCGTCGCCGGTGATGCGGTGCGTGGCGAGGCGCGGATCGGCGACGCGGCCGCCGACGCCGAGAATGCGCAGGATCAGTTCGCGTGCCTCAAGCCGGAAGCCGGCGAGCCGATATACGAAGCCCGAGACCGGGCAAATATCGTCGGCGCCGAAATCGGTGAAACCGTCAGCATGGGCTGCTTCGGTGGAGTGGTAGAATGGGCGGAGCGCTTCGCGGTGTAGCAAAGTAAGCGCAGCTGCGCCGAGCGGGATGCCGGATTTGAGAAGGAGAGTCGCGGTGGCTAGCGCGCTGGTGGAGGCGCCGACGATTGCGATACGCGGGGCGCGGCTTTCGGCTAGGCGCTCGCGAAGCTGGTCCATACCGCCGATGCGCAGTGCATCGTCGGAGAGAATGAGGCGCTCGCCGACGCGCTCGCCCAGCGCCATGCCCGCGACGCGGGCGGCAGCGACTTCGCTGGCCGACTGATAGCCGCCGGTGGCGAGGACGATATTGCGCGAGAGGATGTTGCGTTCGGTGCCGTTGATCGTGTCCTGGACGCGCGATTGCCACAGGCCCGAGGGTGTGCGGCGCGATTCGACCACGCGGTGGCTGGTGAGGATCGTACCTTTATTGTCGCGGACCACTGCGCCGATGCGATCGCCCATCGCATCGAGGAACGGACCGCTGCGGGCAAGGGGGACGCCTAGCGCGCCGACATATTTACCGATCTCGGTACCGCTGGGATGCTGGATGAGGGCAGCGACTTCTGCGTGTGGGTTGTCCTTCACCGCGCTGAGGAATGTCTCAGCCGTGCTATCCGATGTAATCGCGTAGCCGCCGAGTTGGCCGCCACCCAGACGGGCGCTGGATTCGACGATAACGAGCCCGCGGGCGAGCTCGGCGAGGCGGTTTTGCTTGCTTGCCGAGATCAGCATCGCGGTGCCTGCGGGTCCGCCGCCGACGAGCAGGGTTTCGTGGATTTCGGGGTCTCGGGCGACGACATG
>JAZKJE010000040.1:0-1301 GCA_040384525.1 Pseudomonadota bacterium | reverse complement strand
GCTCGCATATTTGAGTGCGCCGGCGATGGTCGTGACGTCGTCAATGCTCATGACGTCGGTGATCGGCAGCGACAGGATGCGCGCGGCGATGCGATCCGAGACCGGCGTTGGCTCGATGACGCAGCTCTGCTGGAAGTAAGGCTGCTGGGCGAGGTGCGGGCTGAAATATTTGCCTGAGCCGATGCCTTGGGCTGCGAGCTGGGCGATCACAGCCTCGCGGTCCGTCTCGGCCGGGAGCAGCAGCGGCATGAACTGGCAGACCTGGCGCGTGCCGTGGATGGTCTGGAAGGCGAAATCGGGAAGTTCGGCGCGATAGGCGGCGGCGAGAGCGGCGCGGTGCGTGGCGACCTGCTCGATCCCGGCGAGTTTGGCTTCGGCGAGCACGCCCAGCACTTCGGGGAGCTTGGCGTTCATGCCCAGCTCGGTCGCCATGCGTGGCGCGCCGAAGCCGAAATTGTGCATCGTGCGGAATTGATCGATCAGCGCGGCGTCGGCGCTGTAGATCACGCCGCCTTCTGCGACCGCGAACGGCTTGGTGGCGTGCATCGAATAGACGCAGGCGAAGCGGCTGCCGGTGCCGTAGCCGCGGCCTTGCGCGTTTAGTCCGCCGAGCGATGCGGCGGCGTCGATCACGACACCGACGCCATAGGTGTCGTAGCGGCCGAGATCGAGGCCGGTGTTAAAGGTGTCGTAGGGCACAACAACAGCGATCTGCTCGCCGTAGCGCTCAAGCAATGCTGCTTCCGTTGCGGCGCAGGCGGTCCAATCGCTCGGGTCGACATCGCAGATCAAGGGTGTGAGGCCGGCCCAGATTGCAGCGTGCGCGGCGGCGGCGAAGGTGAAGCTGGGCATCAGGGCGTATTGGCCACTCCGCCCGGTGCGGGCCTGACGGATGGCGAGCATCAGGCCAAGGGTTGCGTTGGCAACCGCAATGCAGGCGCCTTCGCCACCGAAGCACTGCTCCACCAGATTGGCTTCGAAGCGGCGGACGACGGGCCCGCCATTGCTGTAAGTGCCCGCATTCTCGACCGCGCGCAGGGCATCGGCCATCTCGCTAAGGCGCGGTGGCTGTGTCGCTATCAGCGGCAGCGTGTGCATCTCCGGCAAATTCGTCCCTCTTCCCGTTGAGAAGAACTGTGCCGAATTAATCCTAAGATAGCGTTGAGGATCGCCGCTTGAGGCTGACCAGCGCCGTATCGAGTGCTTGCAGGAAGCGCGAGCGATCGGTGGCGGCGAAGGGCGCGGGGCCGCCGAGTTGCTCTCCGCCCGCCCGCAGATCGGCCATGATCGCGCGGGTAGCG
>JAZKJE010000039.1:1646-6122 GCA_040384525.1 Pseudomonadota bacterium | reverse complement strand
TTACTTAGCACCGCCGAGCGAGCGACCGTGCAATCCACGCCCGAATCCTTGCGCACATTCGTGCTCGACCAACTCGAACGCGCAGTCCTGACGGGCGAGGGCCCCACCCGCGATGGCGGCGCTCTGGCTCCCGGCACCATCACGACCGCCGAATGCGCGCTGATCCGCCGCACCATCTTTGCCTCGGGAAGCGACCGCCCCGCAGCTGTCAGCCGGCGCGAGGCCGAAATGCTGTTCCGGATCAAGGATACCACGCTCGACGCCGACAACGCGCCCGAATGGGAACGGCTGTTCGTACAGGGCGTGGGCAATTACCTGCAGGGCTGGCAGGGCGCCAAAGGGCTCACCCGCGATCGTGCGGCTGAACTCGAGGCATTCATGGACGATCGCTCGTCTAACCTCGGTCGCTTTTTCCGGCGCATGGCCACGACCAACGTCAACGGCCTGGCACAGGCAGCGCGCGATGTCGGCTTCGGCAAGCGCCAACCCTCGCGCGATCCGTCAGCAGAAGCCGCGCAGGAGCACGCCGTTACCGATGTCGAAAAGCTCTGGCTCGACGCGCGGATCGACGCCAACGACAAGGTTGATGCTCTCGACGAAGCGCTGCTGCGCTTCCTCGACGAGGCCTAAACCGTAAAGCTTTCGCCGCAGCCGCAGCTACCCTTGGCGTTGGGGTTCTGGAACACGAACCCGGCGGTGAAATCGTCTTCCTGCCAGTCCATGGTGCTGCCGATCAGGTAGAGCACCGATGCGCTGTCGATGAAGAACAGCCCGCCCGGCGTCTCGATCTTCTCGTCGATCGGGTTGGCCTGCGTCACGTAATCGACCGAATAGGCAAGGCCCGAACAGCCCCGGCGCGGCGTCGAGAGCTTGACCCCGATGGCGTCGGCAGGTGCCTCGCCCATAAGCTTGGCGATACGCGCTTCAGCGCTTGCCGTCAGGATGACGGCGGCGGGGAGCGGACGGCGGACTTTGGTAGCGGCTTCGGTCATCAAGCAATCTCCCCCCTCCCGCTTGCGGGAGGGGACGGGGGTGGGCCTTTACTAGATAGGGATGCGCCGGACCCATGCCCACCCCCAACCCCTCCCTCGTGCGGGAGAGGGGTATTACAACATGCCCAGCTCAAGCTTGGCGTCGTCGCTCATCTTCTGCGGGTCCCACGGCGGGTCCCACACCAGATTCACCTCGGCATCGCGCACGCCGGGCACCGCGCTGACGCGCAATTCCACTTCGGCAGGCATCGATTCGGCAACCGGGCAGTGCGGCGTGGTCAGCGTCATCGTCACCACGACATGCGCCTCATCCGCCACTTCGACGCCGTAGATCAGCCCGAGATCATAGATGTTGACCGGGATTTCCGGATCGAAGATCTCCTTGAGCGCGGAGACCACGCCTTCGTAGATATCGCCGCCGGGCTCACCCGCGCCGATGCCTTGCGGCTTTTCGGCAAGGAAGCCTTCGAGATAATCGCGCTTGCGCTCGAGCTTCTCGGCGGCGGTTTCTTCCGCAGGCTCGGGGATATCGTCCACGCGGGCACGGCGCGGCGCATTGACCGCTTCGACCTCCTCGACTGCGAATTGGGGATCGTTTTCACTCATCCGAAGATCCTCTTGGTCCTCTCGATGCCACGCACCAGCGCAGCGATATCGCTCTCGTCGTTGTAGATACCGAAGCTCGCCCGCGCGGTGGCAGGCACGCCGAGATGCTCCATCAGCGGCTGCGCGCAATGGTGCCCGGCGCGGATGGCCACACCCTCTTCGTCGAGGATCGTGCCGAGGTCGTGCGGATGCACGCCCTCCATCGCGAAACTGACGATCCCGGCGCTGTCCTCCGGCCCGAACAGACGCACCGAATTGGTCGTGCGCAAAGCATCGCGTGCCTTGGCAACCAGCGCACGTTCATGCGCATGGATCGCGTCGAGCCCGATGCCCTCGACAAAATCCACCGCCGCGCCAAAGGCGATTGCCTCGACGATGGCAGGCGTCCCCGCCTCGAACCGCTGTGGTGCAGGCGCGTAGGTGGTCGCCGCGAATGTCACGCGGTCGATCATCGCCCCGCCGCCCTGCCACGGCGGCATCGCGTCGAGAATTTCCGCCCGCGCCCACAGCGCGCCGATCCCGGTCGGGCCATAGAGCTTGTGCGCCGAAAACACGTAGAAATCGCAGTCGACCGCCTTCACATCGACCGGCACGCGAGGCACGGCCTGACACCCATCGAGCAAGATCAGGGCACCTACGCCATGCGCCAGCGCTACGGCGCGTTCTGCATCGAGCAGCGATCCGAGCACATTCGAGATATGCGCAAATGCCACCAGCTTGTGCGCAGACGTCAGCATTCGCTCGGCCGCATCAAGGTCGATTCGGCCATCTAGCGTCAACGGGCAGACGTCGATTTCCACGCCGGTCCGGTCGCGCAGCATCTGCCACGGCACGATATTGGCGTGATGCTCAAGCTGCGACAGCAGGATGCGGTCACCGGCCTTGAGATTCTGCACGCCCCAGGTCTGCGCAATCAGGTTGATCGCCTCGGTCGCGCCGCGCGTGAACACGATCTCGCCCTCTTGCGCGCCGATCAGCCCGGCAACCTTGCGCCGCGCCGCCTCGTAGGCCAGCGTCATGTCGGCCGAACGCGCATAGACGCCGCGATGGACGGTCGCGTAATCCGCCCCCATTGCGCGCGCCATCGCGTCGATCACGACTTGCGGCTTTTGCGCCGTGGCTGCGGTATCGAGGTAATGCCAACGGCTGCCGTCAGAGTTGAGAAGGCCGGGCCATTGGGCGGCGCTCACAATTCCGTTCGCGTCGAGCGAAGTCGAGACGCCGCGCGCAAGTGTCTCGACTTTGCTCGACACGAACGGCTCTTGAATGCTCACAACACCGCCTCCAGCGCCGCCAGAGCAGCTTCCGTCAGTGCCTCTTCATCCGCAGCGCCAACAAACGCCTCGGCGATGAACGCCTGCAGCATCAGCTTCTTGGCAACCGCAGGCGGAAGCCCGCGCTGGGCGAGATAGAACAAGCCCTGCGGATCCAGTTCACCCACGGCGCAGCCGTGCGCGCATTTCACATCGTCGGCATAGATTTCCAATTCCGGCCGGGCATTGGCCGTCGCGGTACGGTCGAGCAGCATGGCGCGGATCGACTGCGAGCCATCGGTCCCGATTGCCCCGCGCGCCACGGCCACACGGCCAAGATACGTTCCGGTAGCGTGCCCGCCCAGCACCGAGCGCACGACCTGCGTCGAAATCGCATCTGGTTCTGCATGGCGGACTTCGGTCACGATCTCGGCGGTCTGGTCGCCGCCAGCGATCTGCGCCGCGCCCAGATGAAACCGCGCCGCCTTGCCCAACGAAACCGTCACCGCGACCCGGCCATAGGCGGACCCGGCGTTGAGAAGATGCAGGTCAAACGACGCGCCGTCTTCCAGCACGATCGACAAATCGCGCGCATCGGCCGCTGCGCCATCGAGCACCAGCGCGAGCGAATCGCTCTGCCCAGCGGCTACGAGGATCTCCTGAATCGCAACTGGCCACAGCGTTTCGAGCGAGGCGATGTCCGAGTACCGGAACGCCTCGTCCCTGCGCGTTGGAAGGGTCAGCGTGTCGCTCACGCCGCCACCGCCTCGTAGCCTTGCTCTTCCAATTGCAGCGCCAGTTCAGGCCCGCCGGTGCGCACGATGCGGCCACCGGCCAGCACGTGCACGAAGTCGGGCTTCACGTAGTCGAGCAACCGCTGATAATGCGTGATCAGCAGCACGGCCTTGTCGGGCTTGCGCATGATCGCATTGATGCCTTCACCGCAGATGCGCAGCGCGTCGATGTCGAGGCCGGAATCGGTCTCATCGAGGATCGCAAGCTTGGGATCGAGAATGCCCATCTGCACCATCTCGGCGCGCTTCTTTTCGCCGCCCGAAAAGCCGACGTTCACCGGGCGCTTGAGCATGTCCATGTCCATGCGCAGCAGCGCGGCCTTTTCCTTGGCGAGCTTGAGGAATTCCCCGCCCGAAAGTGGCGCTTCGCCCCGCACCTTGCGCTGCGCATTGGCCGATTCTCGAAGGAACTGTACGAATGACACGCCGGGGATTTCGACCGGATACTGGAAGCCGAGGAACAGCCCCGCCGCCGCACGTTCATAAGGTTCGAGCGCGAACAGGTCTTCGCCATTGAACGACACCGAACCGCCGGTCACCTCGTAGCCGGGCCGCCCGCCGAGCGTGTAGCCCAGCGTCGACTTGCCCGCGCCGTTCGGCCCCATGATCGCGTGGATTTCGCCCGCATTGATGGTGAGCGACAGGCCCTTGAGGATCGGCTTGTCGGCAACCGTGGCGGAAAGGTTCTGAATGTTCAACATGATGTCTCTCGATCAGCGCCGCGGCGCGCCATAGGAGCGGTTGGCAGGGCGCGACGGGCGTTGCGCGCGCAACTCATCATAGCGCGCCTTCATCGCGGCCACAGTCTCGCGTGCGACGCCGGCAGGATCG
>JAZKJE010000039.1:0-1636 GCA_040384525.1 Pseudomonadota bacterium | reverse complement strand
CGGCCAACACCTCGTCAGCGCCATAGCGGATTACCTGAATGCCGACCTCGGTCAGGCTCTTGTCGCGGCGCGTCTCGATCTCGGGCAGGGCGTCGCCCTCGTCGATCATCACCACCAGCTTCAACGGCAAACTGGCAAAGCTGGCGATGGCCGAGCCGATCACCACGTGCGACTTGGGCTTGTACTGGCCCAGATCTTCAAGCGCCAGTTCGGCGGCCAGCGCGGCCTGTGCAGGACTGGGATTACGGCGCAATTCGCGCGCCAGTTCGTGGATGGCATCCAGCCGCGATTCAGCAATGTTCCACCCACGCCCCTTCTTCTGCAGCTTGGGCGCTTCGACGCGATCTTCGACCGGGCGGAGGGTAAGCGTCTTCTTCATTTTTCAAAGTCCAACACTAATGGCCAATGCCGTATCGACACGAGCCAGTGCCGCCGCATCAAGTTTCCCCCGGACCTTCAAAATTCTTGAATCACGATCCACGGTGCGGATATGCCCACATTCGACAACTGAATCCTTCGCACCAACCATCTGAAGTTCGTTGGCAGAAACTTTCACTTGCACGGGCAAATTCTTAGCTTGTTTTTTCTGGTCCGTGAGCGGCACCACGATGGTTAGCGGTGAGGCGGTGTTGCCCTTATCGTTCTGAATAACAACACATGGTCGGCTACCTGCGGATTTGTCATTCTGCTTTTCGCCGCCTTCCGCGCCACGAAGGTCAACGTCCACAATATCACCGCGTTGTATGGCAATTTTCAACCGACTGATCCTTCAAGGCTGATGCCGAGCAGTTTCTGTGCCTCGACCGCGAATTCCATCGGCAACTGCTTGAGCACTTCGCGCGCAAAGCCGTTGACGATCAGCGCCACCGCGCTTTCCTGATCCAGCCCGCGCTGCATCGCGTAGTAAAGCTGATCATCGCTGATCTTGCTGGTCGTAGCCTCATGCTCGATCGTCGCGGTGGGGTTGCGCACTTCGATATAGGGTACCGTGTGCGCCCCGCAGTCCGAGCCCAGCAGCAGGCTGTCGCACTGGGTGAAGTTGCGCACGCCTTCGGCACCGGGAGCCACGCGCACCAGCCCGCGATAGGTGTTGTTCGACTTGCCCGCGCTGATGCCCTTGGACACGATGGTCGAGCGGGTGCGCTTGCCGTTGTGGATCATCTTGGTGCCGGTATCGGCCTGCTGGTAGTTGTTGGTGACCGCGACCGAATAGAACTCGCCGACCGAATCCTCGCCGTTGAGCACGCACGACGGGTATTTCCACGTCACCGCGCTGCCGGTCTCGACCTGGGTCCAGCTCACCTTGCTGCGCTTGCCCTGGCACAGCGCGCGCTTGGTGACGAAGTTGTAGATCCCGCCCAGCCCCTCGGCGTTGCCGGGGTACCAGTTCTGCACGGTCGAATACTTGATCTCGGCATCGTCGAGCGCGACCAGTTCGACCACGGCGGCGTGGAGCTGGTTCTCGTCGCGCATCGGCGCGGTGCAGCCTTCGAGGTAGCTGACGTAGCTGCCCTTGTCGGCGACGATCAGCGTCCGCTCGAACTGGCCGGTGTTCTCGGCGTTGATGCGGAAATAGGTGGAGAGCTCCATCGGGCAGCGCACGCCCTCGGGGATGTAGACGAAGGTGCCGTCGCTG
>JAZKJE010000038.1:2406-3790 GCA_040384525.1 Pseudomonadota bacterium | reverse complement strand
CATTCCTCTCGGCGACATGTTGCCATGCCGCTCCAGCGACCAACCCGGGCGATCGGCGTGAAATACGCCAGCTTTGGATTGCTCCAAAGCGCGCCGCCCCTATTCGGTCTTGCTCCGGGTGGGGTTTGCCATGCCGCTTCCGTTGCCGGTCGCGCGGTGCGCTCTTACCGCACCCTTTCACCCTTACCTCCGATCCTTCGACAAGCTCAGGATGAGCGGAGGCGGTCTGCTCTCTGTGGCACTTTCCCTTGACCGGGGACGTTGATCCCAAGCCCGGCGGGCGTTACCCGCCACCCTTGTTTCGTGGAGCCCGGACTTTCCTCGGGATCTTGCGATCACGCGGCTGCCCGGCCCCCTGGCACGGCGGTCACCTAGCATGGCCCAGATCGCGTTCCAACAGCAGTTCGAACAGCAATGCCCCGATCTGTCCATCGACCTCGCCGTCGATCTTGTGTGGACGCCAGCGCCGCTGGAACGCGCGCACGGCGGCTTTCTGGTCGGTGATGTCGTATCCGAAGCGGTCGAGCGCGAGGAAGAACGCACCCTCGTTGTCGAACAGCAGCCGGATCTTGAGTTTCGGGGTGGGCAGGCAGAGGCGATGACGGGCCAGCGTTTCCCACGGGAACAGTTCGCCCGGATCGTCCTTGCGGGCGGGCGCGATATCCGAATGGCCGACGACATTGGCACGCGGGATGTTGTGGCGCTTGACGATGTCGGCGAGCAGCGGAAGCAGCGCCTCGATCTGAGCGTCGGGGAAGGGGCGGTAACCGAACTCGTGGCCCGGATTGACCAGTTCGATGCCGATGCTGGCCGAGTTGACGTCGGTGATCCCGCGCCAGCTTCCGCGCCCCGCATGCCACGCGCGCTTGTCTTCATCGACGAGGCCGGTGACCGTGCCGTCCTCGTCGATCATGTAGTGCGCCGATACTTCCGCCGCCGGATCGCACAGCCGGTCGAGCGCGGCCTGTGCGCTCTCCATGCCGGTGTAGTGCAGCACGACCATGGTGATCGGCAGCTTGCGCTCGTTCCAGTTGGGCGAGGGGATCTCGCGATGGACGAGCCAGCGGCGCATCTTCAGGCGGAGGGGAGGACCGCGCCGAGCACCAGGCTTTCAGCCGTGACATGGACCTGCACGCTGCCGCCGGTTTCGGCGACGAGCTGCTGGACCATTGCGGCTGGCGCGGTGCGGCTGGAGAGGTCCGCCGATGCGAGCTTGCCTTCCAGCGCCTGCCCGATCGTCGGATCGAAGGCGATACGCTGTCCGGCGGCGCGAACGACGATCTCGGTCGAGCCGTCGAGCACTTCTGCGCCGATATCGAGCGTGCCGCCGCGCACCAGTGCGTCGAGGCCGATCAGCGCAAGGTTCAGCAGTGTCTTGACCGCG
>JAZKJE010000038.1:0-2396 GCA_040384525.1 Pseudomonadota bacterium | reverse complement strand
TGCCCAGCGCATCGACGCCGAACATCCAGTTCACCGAGACGCGGCCATTGCTGCCGGCCAAGGCGTCGACCAGCGTACGCGCTTCGCCCACCGCGATCTGTTCGCCAAAGCCGCCCGCTGCACCAAAGGCAAGGCGGAAGAACTTCAGCTTGTCGGCCGAGGCCTTGGCGCTTTGTTCGAGCAGTTCAAAGCAGCGCTGGCGCATCTCCGGGTCCTTCTCGTCGGCGAGAAGTTCGAGTCCGTTGGAAAGCGCGCCGACAGGGCTGAGGAGATCGTGGCACAGGCGTGAGCAGAGCAGGCTGGCAAGATCGATCGGGGAAACAGTCATGTTCAGGAATCTATCCCTCTGCCTGAATGGGGTTTACACAGTTTACACTGTCCAGAGAAACCGTAACGCCCCGGCCAGGCGATCGGCAAACCCTTGAAAGAGGATGCTTCCGTCCAAATGCGAGGCGTTGGCTTCTGATCATGCGCCGACACGCCTTAGCCTTGCACGACGGAGTAGGAAAGCGGTTCGAAGCCGCCCACCCCATCGGACCAACACGTAACCGCACCGCCTGCTACGATCATCCACACCCGCCCGTCGTGTGCGGCTTGTCCGGCGTCGGTGGCAGACGGTCGCGCCAGACCATTGGGATGCGAGTGGAAATAGCCGACGAGTTCAGGCCCTCCGTCACGCATGGCGCGGTGCGCCGCGATTAGCGCGACAGGATCGATCTCGAAGTGCCGCGCAGGATCTGCGGCGACGTTGGCGGCAGGTTGCGCCGCGGCGATGTGTGCGCCGGTCCCGAGCAACAAGCCACAGGCTTCGTACGGGTAGGCAGCCGCCGCCGCCGCAATCACCGTGGCATGGGCTTCGGGAGTGATCGTCAGTTGGCGAGGCATGGCTGACAGGTGTGTCCTGATAGACGATTCACGGCAAGGGTGCTGCGCACCGGGGTGGCGATCTTGCGGCGAGTGATGTGGTGGTGCTGGCGACGTTGCAGGTGACTGCGTGTTTCCGGTCGCAGGCTGCCCTTGCCGCATGCTTGGCGCCTCCCCATATCTGCAGCGATGGGGGCATCCGATAGCATCATTTCCGGTACGATCCAGACTGGCGGACAGCGGCTCGATAAGGCGCTGGCCGATGCCAGCGGGCTGTCGCGTGAGCGGGTCAAGGCGCTGCTCGGCGAGGGGCGTGTTTCGCTGGACGGGGTGACGGTTTCGCAAGGGACGATCAAGGCGGCCGAGGGTACGGCTTTTGCGATAGCCATTCCCGAAGCCACGCCTGCGCATGCGGTGGCGCAGGATATACCGCTCAGTGTGATTTACGAAGATGACGCACTGATCGTGATCGACAAGCCTGCGGGGCTGGTCGTGCATCCAGCGGCGGGGAATCTCGACGGGACGCTGGTCAACGCGTTGCTGCACCACTGCCGGGGCCAATTGTCGGGGATCGGCGGAGTGGCGCGGCCGGGCATCGTCCACCGCATCGACAAGGACACCTCCGGCCTGCTGGTCGTAGCCAAGACCGACGTAGCGCATGAGGGGCTCGCCAGGCAATTCGCCGATCATTCGATCGTGCGCGCCTACAAGTGCGTGACGGCGGGCGTGCCCATGCCGCCTGCGGGAACGGTGCGCGGGGCGATCGCGCGGTCGAGCCATGACCGCAAGAAGATGGCCTTGGTCGAGGACGGGCGGGGCAAGCATGCGGTTACGCATTATCGCACGCTGGCTCCGCTCGATGGCGCCGCACTGGTCGAGTGCCGGCTTGAAACCGGCAGGACCCACCAGGTGCGCGTTCACCTTGCATCAATCGGTCATGCGCTATTGGGTGATCCTGTCTATGGACGCGCCCCTTCACGGCTCAGGCCGATTCTTTCGAAGCTCGGATTTACCCGTCAGGCGCTTCACGCCGCGGAGCTGGGCTTCGTGCATCCCGTCAGTGGCGACGCCCTGCACTTCACGAGCCCGACGCCCGTCGATATACGGGAACTTATCGTCGAACTCTGCGCTGAAGGGCAGGATGCAAGAGTACTGGCGATGGTGTAGACGTAGTGCTCCGGAGTCGTTCGTTGCAAAGACTCCCGCAATGTGTGGTCCCGCCGCCGGTCGCCCATCAGGGGGCCGTCTCATGGGTACCGATACGAGGAAAGGATAAGTTCAGGTGAGTGAACGCAAGACCGCGCTGTCCGTCCCCTCCCTTGGAGGTGAGGCCAGCCTCAACCGATATCTCTCGGAGATCCGCAAGTACCCGGTGCTGAAGCCCGAGCAGGAATACATGCTCGCCAAGCGCTATCAGGAACATCAGGATCCCGAAGCTGCCGCGCAATTGGTGACGAGCCATCTGCGGCTCGTGGCGAAGATCGCCATGGGCTATCGCGGCTATGGCCTGCCGGTCAGCGAGCTGATTTCCG